>NZ_JBKFFO010000010.1:0-308416 GCF_046506645.1 Streptomyces sp. 5K101
TGGGTTTCACCACCTCGTACACCATCGGCGAGGTGAGCGCGGACACGCCGTCGATTCCGATCGGCTCCCCGCTGGCCGGCAAGCGGGCCTACGTGCTCGACGAGCTGCTGCGGCCGGTCCCGACCGGCGTCCCCGGCGAGCTGTACGTCGCGGGGGCCGGTCTCGCCCGCGGCTACGCGGGACGCCCCGGCCTGACCGCCGAGCGGTTCGTGGCCAGTCCCTTCGCACCCGGCGAGCGGATGTACCGGACCGGTGACCTGGCCCGGCGGCGGGCCGACGGCATGCTGGAGTTCATCGGCCGTCTGGACGACCAGGTCAAGATCCGCGGCTTCCGCATCGAGCCGCGTGAGGTCGAGGCCGCCGTCGCCCGCTTCCCCGGCGTGGTGCAGGCGACCGTCATGGCCCGCGAGGACCGGCCGGGCGACAAGCGCCTGGTCGCCTACGCCGTCCCGGTCGAGGGCGGTTCCCTCGACCCCGAGGAATTCCGCCGCTTCCTGGGCCGCGTCCTGCCCGAGTACATGGTCCCCTCGGCCGTGGTCGTCCTGGACGCGCTGCCGCTGACCGCCAACGGCAAGCTGGACCGGCGGGCCCTGCCCGAGCCGCTGGTCGGCGGCTCCGCCGCGGGCCGCGGGCCGCGCACCCCCGAGGAGGAGGTGCTGTGCGGACTGTTCGCCGAGGTGCTCGGCATCTCGCGGGTCGGCGCCGAGGAGAACTTCTTCGACATCGGCGGCCACTCGCTCTCCGCGACCCGGCTGATCAGCCGGATCCGCTCGGTGCTCGGCGTGGAGCTCGGCCTGCGCGACCTGTTCGCCTCGCCGACGGCCGCCGGCCTCGCCGCCGGTCTCACCCCGCGCACCGGAGGCAGGCCCGCCCTGGTCGCGGCCGCGAGTCGGCCGGATCCGCTGCCGTTGTCGTATGCGCAGCAGCGGTTGTGGTTCCTGCGGGAGTGGGAGGAGGGCGGTTCGACGTACAACATTCCGTTGGCGTTGCGGCTGCGGGGGCCGCTGGATCGGGCCGCGCTGGGTGCGGCGCTGGATGATGTGGCCTTGCGGCACGAGGCGTTGCGGACGGTGTTCCCGGCCGAGGGCGGAGTGCCGCGGCAGCACGTCGTCCAGGACGCACAGATCCCGCTGACCACCACCGAGACGCGGGCCGGCGAACTGGACGCCCGGATCGCGGAAGCCGCCGCGTACCCCTTCGACCTGGCCGCAGAACTTCCCTTCCGAGCCGAGCTGTTGGTGCTCGACGAGCAGGACCACGTGCTGGTCCTGGTCCTCCACCACATCGCCGGCGACGGCTGGTCCATGGCCCCGCTGGCCCGGGACCTGTCCACGGCGTACGCGGCCCGGACGGCCTGGCACGCCCCGGCCTGGTCCCCGCTGCCGGTGCAGTACGCGGACTACGCGTTGTGGCAGCGGGAGCTGCTGGGCGGTGAGGAGGACGAGGAGAGCCTGGCGGCGCGGCAGTTGGCGTACTGGAGGGAGCGGTTGGCGGGGCTGCCGGAGGAGTTGGCGCTTCCGGTGGACCGGCCGAGGGCGGCGGTGCCCAGTGGCCGTGCGAGGGCTGTCGAGGCGTGGATTCCGGCGGAGCTGCACGCGCGGTTGTCGCAGCTTGCGCGGGAGACCGGGACGACGCTGTTCATGGTGTTGCAGGCGGCGTTGGCGGCGCTGTACTCGCGGCTGGGTGCGGGGACGGACGTTCCGTTGGGTACGGCCGTGGCCGGGCGTACGGATGAGGCGTTGGACGATCTGGTCGGGTTCTTCGTGAACACGCTGGTGCTGCGGACGGATGTGTCGGGTGATCCGACGTTCCGGGAGCTGCTGGAGCGGGTGCGGACCACCGATCTGGACGCGTACGCGCACCAGGACCTGCCCTTCGAGCGGGTCGTGGAGGCCCTGAACCCGGTCCGGTCCACCGCCCGCCACCCCCTCTTCCAGACCATGATCGTCCTGCAGAACACCGAGGACGGCGTCTGCGAACTCGCGGGCACCCGCACCGAGATCCACCCGCTCGAACACCGCGCGGCCAAGTTCGACCTGACCCTGGGACTCGCCGAGAGCTTCGACGAGCAGGGTCGCCAGGCCGGCATCGGCGCCGAGTTCGAGTACGCCACAGACCTCTTCGACCACGGCACCGTCGAGGCCATGAGCCGCGGCTTCCTGCGCCTGCTGGAGGCCGTGACCGCCCAGCCGGACGTCCCCGTCGGACAGGCCGAACTGCTCGGCCCCGAGGAGCTCGACCGCATCCTCACCGAGTGGAGCGCCTCCGTTCCCGCCGAGCTGTGGCAGGACCTGGCAGAGGCCGGCACCGTCCCCACCCGGACCGCGTACCTGCTGGACGACGTCCTGCGGCCGGTACCGGCCGGAGTGCTCGGCGAGGTGTACCTGGCCACGTCCGCACCGGCGGCCCCGCCCCGCTCGGGCGACCGCTACGTCGCCAATCCCTACGGCGGCTCCGGCACGGTCATGTACCGCACCGGACGCCTCGCCCGCTGGCAGGCCGACGGCCGCCTCGACCTGGGCCTCCCCTCTCACGCCCCCGTCACCGGCACGCCAGACCGGGCACCCGGCGACGCCGACGACGCCCCCCGCGGCCGCAGCCCGCGCACACCGGCCGAAGAGGTGCTGTGCGCGGTGTTCGCCGAGGCGCTGGGGCGGTCCCGGGTCACCATCGACGACAACTTCTTCGCTCTGGGCGGCTATTCGCTCATGGCGACGCGGCTGATCAGCCGGATCCGTTCGGTGCTGGGCACCGAGATCGGCATCCGCACCCTCTTCGCTCATCCCACCGTGGCGGGCCTCGCCACGGCCCTGCGCGACAGCGGCGAACGGCGGCCCGCCCTGGTCGCGGCCGCGAGTCGGCCGGATCCGCTGCCGTTGTCGTATGCGCAGCAGCGGTTGTGGTTCCTGCGGGAGTGGGAGGAGGGCGGTTCGACGTACAACATTCCGTTGGCGTTGCGGCTGCGGGGGCCGCTGGATCGGGCCGCGCTGGGTGCGGCGCTGGATGATGTGGCCTTGCGGCACGAGGCGTTGCGGACGGTGTTCCCGGCCGAGGGCGGAGTGCCACGGCAGCACGTCGTCCAGGACGCCCACATCCCGCTCCAAGTGACGGCCTGCCCGCCGGTGGAGATGACCGGGCACCTGGTCAGGGCGGCCCGCTACTCCTTCGACCTCGCCACGGAACTGCCGGTCCGCGCCACGCTGCTGAGCATCGGCAGGGACGACCACGTCCTCGCCCTCGTCCTGCACCACATCGCCGGCGACGGCTGGTCCGTCGCCCCGCTCGCCCGCGACCTGGCCACCGCCTATGCGGCACGCACGGCGGGCGAGCGGCCGCAGTGGCCCGCCCTGCCGGTGCAGTACGCGGACTACGCGTTGTGGCAGCGGGAGCTGCTGGGCGGTGAGGAGGACGAGGAGAGCCTGGCGGCGCGGCAGTTGGCGTACTGGAGGGAGCGGTTGGCGGGGCTGCCGGAGGAGTTGGCGCTTCCGGTGGACCGGCCGAGGGCGGCGGTGCCCAGTGGCCGTGCGAGGGCTGTCGAGGCGTGGATTCCGGCGGAGCTGCACGCGCGGTTGTCGCAGCTTGCGCGGGAGACCGGGACGACGCTGTTCATGGTGTTGCAGGCGGCGTTGGCGGCGCTGTACTCGCGGCTGGGTGCGGGGACGGACGTTCCGTTGGGTACGGCCGTGGCCGGGCGTACGGATGAGGCGTTGGACGATCTGGTCGGGTTCTTCGTGAACACGCTGGTGCTGCGGACGGATGTGTCGGGTGATCCGACGTTCCGGGAGCTGCTGGAGCGGGTGCGGACCACCGATCTGGACGCGTACGCGCACCAGGACCTGCCGTTCGAGCGGGTCGTGGAGGCCCTGAACCCGGTCCGGTCCACCGCCCGCCACCCCCTCTTCCAGACCATGCTGCTGCTCAAGAACGGCACGGGCGGCCCCCTGGACCTGCCCGGCCTGGAGACCGCCGAGCACCCCCTGGACCTGCACGTCGCCGAGTTCGACCTGCTCTTCGGCGTCGAGGAGAAGGCCACCGGGGACGGCGAACCCGCCGGACTCCGCTGGAACATCGAGTACGCCACCGATCTCTTCGACGCGGACACCGTCGAGCGGATGGCCGAGCGCCTGGTGCGGCTGCTCACCTGCGTCGCCGCCGAACCCGACGCTCCCGTCGGGCAGGCCGAACTGCTCGGCGACGGGGAGCAGGCACGCATCCTCGGCGACTGGAGCGGCCACACCGTCCAGGGCCGCGGGGCCGCGGCCGAGCAGCCCGTCCACACGTTCTTCGAGGCGCAGGCGCGCACCCGGCCGCAGGCCACCGCGCTGGTCCTGAACGAGGAGCGGCTCTGCTTCCGTGAGCTCAACGACCGGGCCGACGCCCTGGCCCGGGAGCTGATCCGGCAGGGCGCCGGCCCCGAGGAGCGGGTGGCCGTCCTCCTGGAGCGGTCCGTGGCATCGGTGGTCGCCCTGCTCGCCGTGCTGAAGGCGGGTGCCGTGTACGTGCCCGTCGACACCGGCCACCCGGCGGACCGGATCGCGTACATCCTGGCCGACGCGGCTCCCCGGCTGGTGCTGACGGCCGCGGGCGTCGATCCGGCGCTGTACGAGGGCCGCACGGCCGTCCTGCTCGACCGGCTGCCCGCCGCGGCGACCGGCGACGCGGCCACCGATCCCGCCGACCGGGACCGCCGCACACCGCTGCGGCCTGCGCACCCCGCCTATCTGCTCTACACCTCCGGCTCCACCGGCCGGCCCAAGGGCGTAGCGGTGGAGCACCGGGCGCTGACCAACCTGTTCCACAGCCATCGGGAGACGCTCTTCGCCGACCACCTCGCGGCCACCGGCCGGGAGGCCGCGACCGTCGCCGTCACCGCGCCGCTGTCCTTCGACGCCTCGTGGATGGGGCTGCTGGCCCTGTTCGCCGGGCACGAGCTGCACCTGCTGGACGACGAGACCCGCCGGGACCCGGCGGCAATGGTCCGCTACACGGGCCGGCACGGCGTGGACTTCCTCGACACCACCCCGACCTACGGGCTGGAGATGCTCGACCACGGGCTGCTGTCCACGCCCGCGCTCACCCCGCGCACGCTCACCTTCGGCGGAGAGGCGATCCCGGAGCCGCTGTGGCGCCGGCTGCTCGCCGAACCGGCCACCACGGCCCACAACTTCTACGGCCCAACCGAGTGCACGGTCGAGACCCTGACCACCCCGCTGGAGGCGACGGACACCCCGGTGATCGGACGCCCGGTCGGCAACGCACGGGTGTACGTCCTGGACGAGTCGCTGCGGCCGGTCCCGGCCGGGGTGACCGGCGAGCTGTACATCGCCGGCGCCGGACTCGCCCGCGGCTACGCGGGGCGGCCCGCGCTGACGGCGGAGCGGTTCGTGGCCTCGCCGTACGGCACCGGACAGCGCATGTACCGGTCCGGGGACCTGGCCCGCTGGCGGGCCGACGGCAGCCTGGAGTTCTGCGGCCGGGTCGACGAACAGGTCAAGATCCGGGGCTTCCGGATCGAGCCGGCCGAGATCGAGGCGGTGCTCGCCAGGTGCCCCGGCGTCGGCCACGGCGCGGTCGTGGTCCGCGAGGACCGGCCCGGGGACAAGCGGCTGGTCGCCTATGTGGTCCCGGCCGCCGGCGAGCAGCCGGACCCGGCGGAGCTGCGCCGCCTCATGGCCGCGGCACTGCCCGAGTACATGGTCCCGGCGGCCTTCGTACCCCTCCCGGTCCTCCCGGTGACCTCCAACGGAAAACTGGACCGGCGGGCCCTTCCGGTGCCGGAATACGGCGGTGCGGGCCGGGCCCCCCGGACGGCGGTCGAGCTCGCCCTGTGCGGGATCTTCGCCGACGTCCTGGACGTGGCACGGGTGGGCGTGGACGACAGCTTCTTCGACCTGGGCGGCCACTCCTTCCTGGCCACCCGCGCGCTGAGCCGCATCCGGGCCGAACTCCGGGGCGACTTCAGGTCGTTGAACCTCCAGGCGTTCTTCCGTACCCCGACGGTGGCCGGACTCGCGGCCCGGACCGACGACGGTGACGCCGCCGCGGGCCCCGGTCCGCTCGTGCCGCTGAGCACGCGAGGCACCCGCGCACCGCTGTTCTGCGTGCACCCGGTGACCGGGCTGAGCTGGTGCTACGCGGGTCTGGCCGGGGCGTTGGAGGACCGGCCGGTGTACGGGCTCGACGCGGACCGCGACCCCCAGCACCGGCACCCGGACCTCGCCGCACTCACCGACGCATACCTGGCCCGGATCCGGGCGGTCCAGCCATCCGGCCCGTACCACCTGCTGGGCTGGTCGCTGGGCGGCAACATCGCCCACGCGATGGCCTGCCGGCTCCAGGAACAGGGCGAGCGGGTCGGCCTGCTGGCGCTGCTCGACTCCTACCCGATGGGCGGGGGCGGCGAAGGCGGCGGTCCCGCCTTCGCCCCCGAGGAGATCGCCGGATTCCTCCGGCGGGAGGGGGACGAGGGCGCGGGCGCCGGCCTGGAACCCGCGTTCGTCGCCTCCCTCGCCGACACCGCCGCCCACACCGTCGCCCTGGTCGAGGCCGTCGGGCCCGGCCGGTTCACCGGAGACCTGCTGCACTTCACGGCCACCGCGGGCCGTGAGCCGGGAGCACCCGTCCCGGCCGACTGGAGTCCCTATCTGACCGGACACCTCAGCACCCACGACATCGCGTGCGAGCACCTGGACATGACCCGGCCCGCACCGCTGGCCGCCGTCGCCGATGTCATCGCCCGCGACCCGCGTTTCACGTGACCCGTCCCCTGACCCGTTCCCGCGTTTCCCGTGACCCGTCCCCGTGCTGCGTTCCCGCGTTTCACGTGACCCGTTCCCGCAACCGCGCCCGACGCCGGTTTGTTCAGGAAGAGCCGAAGCCATGATCGAAGAGACCATCGCCCAGTACGAGTTGTCCGCCGCCGAGGTGGAACACATAAGAGAGGGCGCGGCCCGGCTGGCCGCGTCCCTCACCGACCCCACGGCACCGCGCGGATACGACGACGAGCGCACCCGCTTCGCCGACGCCGCCCTGCCGCCCCGGCTGCGGCAGTTCCTGGAGGCCTTCCGCCGCACCGAGTCCTCCGCCGGCCTCCTCGTCCACGGCTTCCCCGTGGACGACACCGCGGTCGGCCCCACTCCGGAGCACTGGGAGCAGGTCGCGGGCCCGGGGACCACCCTGGAGCAGGAGGTCTTCCTGGCCATGTGCGCGACCGCGCTGGGCGATCCGTTTACCTTCTCCACGCTCCAGCTCGGCCGCATGATCCAGAACATCCTGCCGATCCGCGGCGACGAGCAGCGCCAGAGCGGCCACGGCAGCGAGACCCTGCTCGAGTTCCACACCGAGGACGGCTTCCACCCCGGCCGCTGCGACTACCTGATGCTGTTCGGCATCCGCAACCACGACCGGGTGCCGACGATCCTGGCGTCCGTCCGGGACGTGAAACTCAGCGACGAGGACATCGACGCGCTGACCCGTCCCGACTTCGAGATCATGCCGGACGACGAGCACGTACGGCAGCTGCAGCTGCGCTACCCGGACCACCCGGCGCTCGCCCGGGTCGAGGAGATGCAGCGCAACCCCGTCGCCGTGCCCGTGCTCTTCGGGGACCGCGAGCGGCCGTACCTGCGCATCGACCTGCCCTTCATGCGCGTCGTCGAGAACCGGCCGAGGGCCGAGCGGGCGCTGCACGCGCTGATGGCCGAGCTGGAACGGGTGCAGCACTCCGTGGTGGTCGAGCAGGGCAGCCTGCTGGTCGTCGACAACTACCTGGCGGTGCACGGCCGCAAGCCCTTCGAGGTCCGTTACGACGGCACCGACCGCTGGCTCAAGCGGATGATCGTCAGTCGTGACCTGCGCAAGGCCGCCCAGGCGGGCGCCACCGGCGGACTGCCGGGCAGCGGCCGGGTCGTCTTCTGACCCCACGGCCTCCGGTTCTCCGCGCCCCGCCCTGCCAGTTCCCTGCCTCCGGCTCTCAGCCGTCCCCATTCCTCAGTCCTCAGTCCGTCAGTGAAGGAGTCCGCCTTGCGCACCGTCGTCATCTCAGGAGCGTCCAGCGGTATCGGCCAGGCCACCGCACGGCGTTTCGCCCGCGCCGGGGACCGGGTGGTGAACCTGGACGTCACCGCTCCCCGGGACCCGGAGCCGGGTGAACCCTCCGTCGCCTGGCTGAAGGTGGACACCGCCGACTGGGCGGCGGTCCGCGCCGCGCTGCGCCAGGTCCACGAGGAGACCGGCCGGCTGGACGTCGTCGTGGCCAACGCCGGAATCAGCGTCCGCCACGGCGTCCTGGACATCGAGGAGGCCGATGCCCGGCGGATCACCGACGTCAACTTGCTGGGCGTACTGGGCCTGTGGCAGGCGGCCGCACGGATCATGACGGCCCAGGGCAGCGGTGTCCTCCTGGCCACCGCCTCTGTCAACGGCCGCCGCGGCTACCCCTTCTACGCCGACTACAACGCCACCAAGGCCGGGATCGTCGCGCTGACGCAGACCTTCGCCCTGGAGCTCAGCCCCGCCGTACGGGTCGCCTGTGTCAGTCCCGGAGCCGTGCTGACCCCCATGCAACTTGCCGAGTACACGCAGGAGATGCTCGACGCCACCAACGCGCAGATCCCGGCCGGCCGGCACGCGGCCCCCGATGAGATCGCGGCGGCCTTCTTCTATCTCGCCTCGGCGGACGCGCGGTTCGTGACCGGCCACGAGCTGGTGATCGACGGCGGCGAGACAGCGGGCGCCACCACCTCCGCCCACGGCACCGCGACCGCTGTACCCGCCGTCCGGTGACCGGTACGGAGCCACGGAGCGGGAGATTCCTCAGACCCATGCACACCGTAGTGACCACGACCTCCTCCGACGCGCACACCTGGAACCTGATCTATCTGGAGCTGCTGCTCCGCGAGTGGGGTCACCAGGTGACCAACCTGGGCGCCTGCGTGCCCGACGACCTGGTGATCGGCGCCTGCCGCCGGCACCGCCCCGACCTCGTCGTGATCAGCAGCGTCAACGGCCACGGCGCCAACGACGGAGTGCGCCTGATCAGGCGCCTGCGGGCCACCGAGGAACTCGCCCGCACGCCCGTGGTGATCGGCGGGAAGCTCGGCACGGCCGGCGAGCCGGCCGCGGCCTGGACGCCCCGGCTGCGCGCCGCCGGGTTCGACGCGGTGTTCGAGGAGAGCGAGGGCATCCTGCCCTTCCGCGGCTACCTCGACAGTCTGACGGCCGGGGTGCGGGTCTGATGGCCGCGACCGGACACCGGGCCGAGGACTTCGGCTCCTTCGTGCACACCGCCCCCGAGCTGGTGGTCCAGCCCCGGATGGGTTTCAGCTCCCCCGCGCGGATGCGGCACGGACTGCTCGCCACCCGCGACGCCGACGCCACCACCGTGGGCACGCTGACCCTCGACAGCTACACCCGCACCGGCGACGAGGCCGCCGCCCGCCGCGCCGTGGACGAGGGAGTCGACCTCAACGGCTACCCCCTCGTCACGCACGGCGCCGTGACCACCCGCCGGATGCTGGAAGGCGTCGCCGCACCGGACTTCCCCGTCCAGGTGCGCCACGGCTCACCCGCCCCGCAGGCCATCGTCACCGCCCTGGCGCGGTCCGGGCTGCACGCCACGGAAGGCGGCCCGGTCTCGTACTGCCTGCCCTACAGCCGCACACCGCTCGTGGAGTCGGTGCGCAACTGGGAGGAGGCGTGCCGGCGGCTCGCCGCGGCGGGCCGGCCGGGACAGCGACCGCACCTGGAGTCCTTCGGCGGCTGCATGATGGGCCAGCTGTGCCCGCCCGCGCTGCTGGTGGCGCTGTCCCTGCTGGAGTGCCTGTTCTTCGTCCGGCACGGGCTGACCAGCGTCTCGCTCAGCTACGCCCAGCAGACCGACGAGGCGCAGGACGAGGAGGCGGTGCGCGCGCTGCGGGGTCTCGCCGCGGAGCTGCTGCCCGGCATCGACTGGCACGTCGTGGTCTACACGTACATGGGCGTCTACCCGCGCACCCCGTCGGGCGCCCGCGCCCTGCAGGACCGGGCGGTGCGGCTGGCCGTGCGCACCGGGGCCGAACGGCTCATCGTGAAGACGGCCGCCGAGGCCCACCGGATCCCCACGGTCGCCCAGAACGTGGCCGCGCTGGAGAGTTCGGCGCGCACGGCCCGGCTGACCCGGCCGCGTCCGGTCGGCCGGGACACGCGCGACAGCGAGGTGTACGTGCAGGCGCGGGCCCTCGTCGAGGCGGTGCTGTGCCTGTCGGACGACCCGGGGGCGGCGCTGGTCGAGGCGTTCGCACGGGGCTGGCTGGACGTCCCGTACTGCCTGCACCCGGACAACGCCGGGCGGGCGGCCTCCTTCATCGACGAACGCGGTCGGCTGGCCTGGAGCTCGATCGGGGCCATGCCGCTCGGACACGTGGTGACGCCGCGCCCGGCCGCCGCGCTGACCAGCAGCGGCCTGCTGGAGGCCCTGCACCACGTGGAGACCCGGCTGGACCTCGGGCAGTTCGCCGGTGCCGGGGCGTGAGAGACGACACGAGGGAGTGAGGACGGATGAGTTCACTGCACGCCGGCGGATATCCGGAACAGCAGGTACGGGCCCGGGCCCGGGAGGGCGCGGCCCAGGTGTTCCCGCCCGCCTCGGCCTACGGGCACGAGCTGTTCGGGGCCGGGGAGACGGCGCCCGACGCGGGCGCGGACGCGCTGGACCGGACCCGGCTGGTGCCGCCGGCCTTCATGCCGCAGCGGCTGGAGAAGCTGATCGAACTGGCCCGGGAGCCGCTCTACCGTGACGTGGGCCTCGCCACCGCCGTCGGCGGCTTCTCCGCCACCCTCCCGGTGTACGTCTCGGCCTTCGGCTCCACCCAGGTGGCCAGCCGGGACCTGGGGCTCGCGGCGGGCCGGCAGGCCGCACGGCTCGGCATCCCGATGGTGATCGGCGAGAACGTCGGACCGGTCAACGGCACCGGACGGCTCGGGGAGCGCGAGGGCCGGACCCTGCTGGGCCGGATCGGCGCCTACCAGGACGCGCTGGAGGACGCCGGCGGCGGAATCGCCGTACAGCAGTCCACCGAGGACGCCGACGCGGAGATCTGGAACCTGATCTACAGCGACACGTCCGTGCAGCCGCTGCTCGAATCGGGGCGGCTCGCCTTCGAGCTGAAGGTCGGTCAGGGCGCCAAGCCGGGTCTGGGCGGGATGACCCTGGTCGACGAGGAGTCGGCGCGCCGGCTGGAGGAGCACTACGCCGTCGAGAACGTCCTGGATGACGGGGGAGCGGCCGCGGGGAGCGCCCGCCGGGTGCTGCGCTCCAGCTGCCCCGGCACCTTCACGCAGGACATCCTCGCCCAGCAGGTCAGGCTGATGCGCAACAACTTCCCCCGGGCGCGGATCTGGGTGAAGCTGCCGCCCTCCCGCGACGTCCGGGAGGCCGCCGCGGTCGCCTGGGCGGCCGGGGCGGACGCGGTGACCGTGGACGGCGCCGAGGGCGGCTCCGGATGGGCCCCGGTGTCCTTCCTCACCGCGGTCGGGCTGCCGCTCGCGGAATGCCTGCGCCGGGTGCGACCGGCGCCGGGGCAGTGCCTGCTGGCCAGCGGCCGGATGTGGGAAGGGGCCCGTGCGGTCAAGGCACTGGCGGCCGGGGCCACCGCGGTCGGGCTCGGCCGGGCCGCGCTGCTCGCCGTGGACGAGGATCCGGAGGCGGGCCTGGAGCGGCTGGTGCACGCGATGGCGCTCGAACTGCGGCTGCTGATCAGCGCGCTGGGCAAGTACCGGCCGGGGGACCTGGGCCCGGAGGACCTGTGGCATCCCGACGCCCCGCAGTGGTCCCCGGCGCCCTTCCCGGAGCCCGTCGCCCTCTAGAGAAGCGCCGCCGGTCCGGGCCGGGGCCGGACCGGACCGGCACACCCGGCGGCAGCCCGGAACTGCCCGCCACCTGCCGAGACAACTGCCGGGCGGGCCCGCTCCCCGCTCCTACGCTCGAGAGCACCGAGCGCTCCGAGATCACCCAGCGCACCGAAAGCACCCGGCGCACGAGCGCACCGGGCGCACCGAGAGCACTCAGCGCTCCGACAGACCGACCGACCGACTACAGCTGTTCACGAGAAAGGGACCACCGATGGCGAACCCCTTCGAGAACGAGGAGGGCCAGTACCTGGTCCTCGCCAACGACGAGGAGCAGCACTCCCTGTGGCCCGCCCACATCGCCGTTCCCGCCGGCTGGCGCACGGTCCACGGCGTGGACAGCCGCTCCGCCTGCCTGGAGTACATCGAGCGGACCTGGACCGACATGCGCCCGGCCGGGCTGCGCCGCGAGATGGACGAGGTGGCCCGGTAGCCATGAGCGGCCAGCTGCTGCAGGACGCGTCGGTGGTCCGGCCGGAGAGCCGGCCCGCCGCCACCCACACTCTGGTCTGCCTCGGATTCTGCGGCGGCGGGACGGGCCCGTACCGGACCTGGCCGGCCCTGCTGGACGAGACCACCGAGCTCGCCCTGGTCTGCTACCCGGGCCGAGAGGGCCGCTTCACCGAGGACTTCGCCGCCACCTGGGAGGAACTCGCCGAGGACGCCGCCGCGTCGGTGCTCCGCGCCGCGGAGCAGCGCCCGTACACACTCTTCGGACACAGCATGGGCGGCTGGATGGCCTTCGACGTCGCCGCCCGGCTGGAGGAGCGCGGCGCGCACGCCCCCGAGCAGCTGATCGTCTCCGCCTGCAACGCCCCCGACCGCGGCGTGACCGAACGCGACCGCTTCCCGCGGATCGAGGACGCCGACGGACGGCTGCTGGAGTGGATGCGGGAGATCGGACTGCTGCCCGCGTACGTCGCGGAGGACCCCGACCTCGCCGAGATGGCGATCGAGCTGATGCGCGCCGACATCGTCGTCCGCGACTCCTACCGCCCGAGGCCCGGCGCCGCCGTCTCCATGCCCGTACAGGTGCTGTACGGGCAGGACGACGAGGTCATCGAGCCGGAGGTCGCCGCCCAGTGGGCGCGCGTCGCGCGGGGCGGCCTGCGGGTGGACGCGCTGCCCGGCGGTCACTTCTACACCCAGCCGCTGTGGGAGGCGCTTCCCGAGCACTTCGCGCCGCGAAAGGAACAGTCATGACGCTCCAGTGGACCCGGTCGCCGGGCAAGCCGGTGACGACCGTGATCGAGGGCGTGTCCGGCGTCGAGGAGGCGAGCGCCTGGGTGCGCGCGCACCACGCCGAACTGCGCGAAGTCCTCACCCGGCACGGGGCGGTGCATCTGCGCGGGCTGCCGATCGGCACGGCCGGCGATTTCGCCGCCGTCCGTGACGCGTTGTTCGCCGCCCGCGCGAAATACCAGGAGAAGGCCACTCCGCGCAGCGACTTCGGCGACGACGTGTTCTCGTCCACCGATCTGCCGCCGGCCCAGGCCATCCGCATGCACAACGAGAACAGCTACACCCTCACCTTCCCCGGGCTGCTGTTGTTCTGCTGCCTGACCGCCCCCGAGGAGGGCGGTGCCACCCCGGTCGCGGACGTCCGCGAGGTCCTCGCGGAACTGCCGCCGGAGCTGGTGGAACGCTTCCGCACCCACGGCTGGGCCCTGACCCGCAACTACGGCGAGCACATCTCCCTGGACTGGCGCACCGCCTTCGCCACCGACTCCCGCGCGGACGTGGAGCGCTACTGCACCGAGAACCGGATCGGATGGGAGTGGGGCGAGGACGACACCCTGCGCACGCGCCAGGTGCGCCCGGCGCTGATCTGCCACCCGCTCACCGGCGAACAGGTGTGGTTCAACCACGTGGCGTTCTGGAGCGAGTGGTCCCTGGACCCGGACATCCGGGACGTGCTGGTCGGCGAGTTCGGCGAGGACGGGCTGCCGTTCAACACCGCGCTCGGCGACGGGACCCCGCTCACCGCCGAGGAGGTGGCCGTGCTGGACGCCGCCTACGAGAAGGCCACCGTGCGGGAGACCTGGCAGCCGGGTGACCTGCTGCTGGTCGACAACGTCCTGAGCGCGCACGGCCGCGACCCCTTCCGCGGCGACCGCAGGATCGTCGTCGCGATGGGTGAGCCGGTGGCCGTCGCCGACTGCAGCCCGGCCGTCCCGGCGGGCGAGGCGGCCCTGGCGGTCTGAGCCCCGGCGGCCGGTCCTGGCGATCCGAGCCCCGGCGGCCGGTCCTGGCGATCCGAGCCCCGCCGGCCCTGGTGGTCCGAGCCCAGGCAGCCTGCCCTGGCGGTCCGAACCCCGGCCGGCGGCCGGGGTCACCCGCAACCCCCCCGTCCTGATCAAGGAGCCTGTGATGCACGCGAGTTCCACCGGCCTGACCGAGGCCGCCCCCGCCGCCTGCGCGGCCCCGGACCGGGCAGCCGCCCCCGACCTGCTGCTGCGCTTCCGGGAGGCGGTCACGGCCCACCCGGGCCGCACCGCGGTCACCACGCCCGCCGGCGAGCGCCTGACGTTCGCCGGCCTCGACGCCCGGGCCCGCTCCGTGTCCGCCGCCCTCGCCGGCGCGGGCGTGCGTCCCGGCGATGCCGTCGGGGTCAGCCTGGAGCGCGGCCCCGAACTGGTCGTCGCGCTGCTCGCGGTCTGGCGGGCGGGTGCGGCCTACGTCCCGCTGGACCCGGCGCACCCGAAGGAGCGCCTCGCCCACATGGTCGAGGACGCCGGCATCTGTGTGGTCGTCGCGGCCGACGGCGGCCACGCCTGGGGGCCGGGGGTACGGGTGCTGGCGCCCGGTGCGGGCGCGGTGTTCCCGGTGGCCGAGGCGGTGGTGCCGCCCGGCGCGCCCGCGTACGTCATCTACACCTCGGGCTCCACCGGCCGCCCCAAGGGCGTCACCGTGACCCGCGGCGGCGTGGCCCACCTGGTGCGCTCGCTGGAGGAGAGCGGCGTCTACCCGGACACCGCCGGACGCGTCGCCTGGAACGCGAGCGTGTCGTTCGACGCCTCGGTGCAGCAGTGGGCCAGGGTCTGCCGTGGCGACGGGCTCCTGCTGCTCACCGAGGAACTGCGGGCCGAACCCGAGGCGCTGGCCGCGTACCTGCGGGAGCAGGGCGCGACCGACCTCGACACCACGCCCTCGCACTGGACCGCGCTGCGCGACCAGGTCGTGGCCGCGGCCGAGGGGCTGCCTGGCCGTCCGCTGCGGCTGTTCATCGGCGGCGAGCCGGTACCGGCCGCGATGTGGACGGACCTGGCGGAGCTCGCCGGGCGCGGACTCGTCGGCGCGGTGAACCTGTACGGACCCACGGAGTGCACCGTCGACTCCACGGCCGGCTGGGTCACCGGGGAGAGCGCCCACATCGGGCCGCCGCTGCCGGGGGTGGGCGCCCACGTGCTCGACGACGACCTGGCGCCCGCCGGTGAGGGCGAGCTGTACCTGACCGGCCCGGGCCTGGCGCAGGGGTACCGGGGCCGCCCGGGGCTGACGGCGGAGCGTTTCCTCGCCTCGCCGTTCGGGCCCGCGGGCGGTCGCATGTACCGCACGGGCGACCGGGTGCGGTGGCGGGCCGACGGGACGCTGGACTACCTCGGCCGGGTCGACCACCAGGTCAAGGTGAACGGCTTCCGCGTGGAACTCGGCGAGATCGAGGCGGTGCTGACGAGCCGTCCGGAGGTGGCGGCGGCGGTCGTGGTGGTACGCCAGGACGGCACGGGCGCCGCGCTGGCCGGCTACGTCGTACCGTCCCCGGGCGCCTCGCCGGACCTCGCGGAACTGCGCGACTGGCTCGCGACCCGGCTGCCCGCCTACATGATCCCCTCTCTGACCTCACTCGCGGAGCTGCCGCTGGCGGTGGGCGGGAAGGTGGACCGGGCGGCGCTGTCCGCGCGGCCTGCCGGGACGGCCGCGCAGGACGCGCCGGACGGCGGGGCGCTGCCGGAGGGCGAGTTCGAGGTGACCGTGGCCGAGGCGTGGCAGGAGGTCCTGGGCCGGGAGCGGGTGCTGGCCACGGACGACTTCTTCGCGCTGGGCGGGCACTCCCTGATGGCGCTGCGCGTGGTGGCGAACCTGAAGCGGCGGCTGGGTGTGGTGATCCCGACCAGGCTGGTCTACCGGCACCCGGTGCTGCGCGACCTGGCCCGTGAGGCGGCCGCGCTGCGGGATTCCTGACGTGACCCGCCCGCATCCGGCCTTTCACCGTCCGCTTTCCGGCGAACCTGTCCGAGAAGTCCCGGCGACGAAGCCCCCGGACCCTACGGTGCCGATGTGAGCGACGAGTCCGCCGGCCCCGGCCGCGTTCCTCCCCGGCCGCCGCATCCCCGTCCGGCGGATGGGGCCGCACCCGACGCCCGCAGCCTGCGCGGCCTCGCCCATCCCCTGCGGTTCCACCTGCTCGGCCTGCTGCGGACCGAGGGACCCGCGACCGCGACCCGGCTCGCCCGGCGCACCGGGGTCAGCTGGGCCTCCGCCGGCTACCACGTGCGCCGGCCGGCCGCGTACGGCTTCGTCGAGCCGGACCGGCACACCGGCGGCGGACGTGAGCGCTGGTGGCGGGCCGCGCGGCAGCCCCCGGTCGAGGTCATCGGCACGTACGGCCGGGAGCGCCCGGGGCCGGAGGAACCGGAGCCGGAGACCGTCCCGGTCGTCCTGCGGCTCCAGGCGTTCCCCCGCCCCGCCGCGCTCGCCCGGCCGGAGCCCGTACCGCCCTGCCCGCCCCACCCGGAATGACGGAAAGGTTCGCGTCGATGCCCCACCAGATGCCCCCCGAGAGGGACGTGACGGTCCGCGGCCGGCGCACCTCGCTGTACGGACTGCTCACCTCGTACACGATCTCGCTGTTCGGCACCCGGCTGACGATGATCGGCCTGCCCTGGCTGGTCCTGGTGACCACCGGCAGCGCCACGCAGACCGGACTGGTGGTCTTCTGCGAAGCCGTTCCCCTGGTCGTCGGCAAGACCCTCGCGGGTCCGCTGATCGACAGGATGGGCTCCCGGCCCTTCTCCGTCCTCGCCGACGTGGTCAGCGCCGTGGTGGTCGGCCTCGTCCCGCTCTGCTACTGGCTGGACGTCCTGCCGTACGGGATGCTGCTCGCCCTGTCCGCGGCCATCGGCCTGGCCCGGGGCCCCGGCGACGTCGCCAAGCGCACCATGACCCCCGAGGTCGCCGAGGAGGCGGGGGTCCCGCTGGAGCGGGCCAGCGGACTGGTCGGCACCCTGGAGCGGCTCGCCGGCACCGCGGGCCCAGCCGCGGCGGGCGCCCTGGTCGCCTTCCTCAGTCCGCTGTGGGCCATGACGGCCAACGCGCTGTGCTTCCTTGTGTCCGCGGTCGCCGTCGCGGTCACCGGGCCGCGCCGCGGCACGAGACCAGGGCGAGCCGGGCGGACGGCGGACGAGGAGGAGCCCGAGAGCTACGCCGAGCGGCTGAAGGCGGGCATCCGGTTCCTGCGGCAGGACCGGCTGCTGCGCTCCATCGCCGTCATGCTCAGCGTCACCAACCTCGTGGACGCGGCGTACGGTTCGCTGCTGATCCCCGTCTGGGCCAAGGAGGCGGGCGGCGGTCCGGCCGCGATCGGCGCGCTGGGATCGGTGTTCGGCATCGCCGCGGTGGGTGGTTCGGCGCTGGCGACGGCGTTCGCGCACCGGCTGCGGCGCCGGCCCACGTATGTGATCGCCTTCCTGATCGCGGGTCCGCCGAGGTTCCTCGTGATGGCCTTCGACCTGCCGCTGTGGGTGGTGCTCGCGGTGGGCGCCTGCGACGGCCTCGCCATCGGCTTCGTCAACCCGATCCTGAACGCCGTGATGCTGGAGCGGATCCCGCGCCCGCTGCTGGGCCGGGTCTCCGCCCTGACCGACTCCGTCGGCTCCGCCGGTGTCCCGCTCGGCCCGGTGCTGGCCGGCGCGGCCGTGACCGCCGCCGGTCTCGCGCCGGTGCTGTACGCGTGCGCCGGGCTGTACCTGGTCAGCACGGTGGTGCCCGCGATGCGGCCGCACTGGCGGGAACTGGACGCCCGCGGGAGCGAGGACGCCGGGGCAGAGGCCGAGGAGGAGCCGGCCCCACCACCCGCGGCCCCCGGGGCCCCGACTGCCCCTGAAACTGCCCCCCGTACCTCCGCATAGCGCCCAACTCGCCCCATAGCGTGTGCATGACTGCTGACGTTCCGAACCCCCGGACCCCGATACCGACCCACGAAAAGAGGCGTTCCCATGTCGAGTGGCACATTCGCTGCGGTACAGCTCAAGGGCGACTACGACGTCGACCGGCTGCTGGCCGAACTGCAGGAGCTGGAGCGGACCCAGTGGGCCGCCCAGCGCACCTACGGGGAGAGCCTCGAACCCGGTGAGGCCAGCGCACTGGACTGGCGGGTGCTCCCGCTGCGCAGCCCCGAGGGCAGCGCCGAGCGCACCGACCCGGGCGGTTTCGGCCTCGTCGACTACGCGTCGACCCCGTGGCTGGACAAGGCCCCGTACATCGCCTCGATCCTGGCCGCCATCCCCACCGAGCTGCGGGCCGTGCGCCTGATGTCGCTCGGCGTCGGGGCCGAGGTCGACGAGCACCGCGACGTCCCCTACGGGCTGCCCGCCGGCTGGGTCCGGCTGCACATACCGCTGGTCACCAACGACAGGGCCGTCCTCACCCTGGGGGGCGAGCGGCACACCTGGCAGCCCGGCACGTTCTGGTTCGGGGACTTCTCCCGGCTGCACTCGGTGCGCAACGACGGCGACGAGCGTCGCGTCCACATGGTCATCGACGCCTACGTCAGCCAGGAGCTGCTGGAGCTCTTCCCGGCCGAGTTCCGCGACGCGATCCGCTGGTCCGAAGTGCTCCTCAACCGCCCCGAACTGCCCCTGGACGCCTCCGAACTGCCCGCGTTCGCCTGCACCTTCGCGCTGCCGGACGCCTTCCTGTACGGGGAGTCGGAGGAGCTGGCCGCCGCGGACGAGAAGTACACCGCGGACTCCGTCACGGCCTCCGACGACCGGTCCGGCCGCATCCGCGTCGACGGCGACCGGCTGGTGCTGGACGTGGACGGCGAGCCGCGCGCCCGGCTGGTCCACCTCGGGGAGGGCGAGTTCCGTGCCGCCGGCTGGACCGCCGAGCGCACCCTGAAGATCGAGCCGGCCGGTGTCGGCGGCCCGCGGGTGCGGCTGCGGATGCGCTGGGGCAGCCGCATGGAGGAAGTCGTCCGCCCCTCGGTCCCGGTCGCGGCCTGAGCCATGCCGACGGCGACCGGCGTTCTGCTCGATCCCGCCGAGTTCGATCCGGCCGGGTTCGCGCCGGCCGGACCGCGCCCAGCGGACGGCGCCCGCCGGCCGGCCCTGCCACGGGCGGGCGCGCCCCCGCACGTGTGGCTGGTGCGCGCACAGCACCACCGGGCGTTCGTCCTCGGCAGCGCGCCGGACGTGCTCGACGCCGAGGAACGCGCCCGGGCTGCGGCGCTGCGGGTCCCGGCGGACCGCGAGTGCTACCTCGCCACGCACGTGGCCCTGCGGTTGCTGCTCGGCGCCTATCTGGAGCGGCCGCCGCGGGAGGTGCCGCTGACGCGCGTCCCGTGCCCGTCCTGCGGGGGGCCGCACGGGCGGCCCTCGGTGGCCGGCCACCCGCTGCACTACTCGCTCTCGCACAGCGGCAGCCTCGGCCTGCTGGCCTTCGCGGCGACCCCGGTGGGCGTGGACACCGAGACGGTGCCGTCCCCGGCGGCGGTGCGCGAGGCGTCCGACGCGCTCCATCCGCGGGAGCTGGCGGAACTGGCGCTGCTGCCCGCGGAGGCCCGGCCGCCGGCCTTCTCCCGGGCGTGGGTGCGCAAGGAGGCGTACCTGAAGGGACTGGGCATCGGCCTGGCGGACGACCCGGCGTCCTGGTACCTCGGCACGGGCGTCGAACCGGCGGAACCACCCCCGGGCTGGCACCTGTCCGACGTAGCGGCCCCACCCGGCTCCACGGCGGCCCTGGCCTGGCGCGGAGCCCCGGGTACGTGACCGGGTCGGCGGCCGTCGGCTTTGCCGGCCGTCTGCGGCAGCCGGTGGCGCCCCCGCCTCCCCCCCCGCCCGTGGGTGCCGGCCGAGTCCCGGGGGACGTGGACGGGCAAGCTCGTCCGGTTGCCCGGTCGGGCAGCGGCGGTGCCCGTGGGCAGCGTTGGCCCCGTGCCTGAGACCCCGGGGGCGTCAGCGGCGGCGGGCCGTCAGCCGTTCGTCGCCGGCGGGCGTGGGCCCGAGACATAGACCCGCAGGCCCGTCCGGCTGCCCAGGTCGGGCAGCGGATGGGCGGGCCACGCGCGGGCGTACGCCGGGGGGCGGCCCCCCTCCGCGACCACGACGGCGACCGGCCGGTTCCGCGTCGCGGCCGTCAGCTGCTGCGGCGTGATGCTCTCGTCGTGGCCCCGCGGCTGGCGGGAGGCGCAGCCGGCGCGGAACGCGATGCGGATCGCCTCCGCGCCGCTGACCACGCAGGGCGGACGCACCCCCAGGGCGTGCAGTTCGGCGGTGACGCGCTCGAGGTCGGCGGTGCTGCGGCGCACCCGGTCGGCCGCGCGGTCGACCACCAGGTACTGGACCGTCAGGTGCGCGGCCACGGCCGCCACGACGATGCCGACGGCGATCCGGCGCCCGCGCGGACGGGGCCGGCACGCGTAAACGAGGCCGTACGCGACGGGCAGGGCGAGCAGCGCGTAGGCGGGCAGCAGGAAGCGCGGCGCCGCGTAGCCGACGGTGAACAGATACGGCGCGGCCAGCGCGGCTCCGACGACCGTCGCCACCACCACCGTCGTACGGTGGCGGCGGCCGCGGGATGCCGTCCGCACACCGGCCGCGACGAGCAGCGGCAGGACGAAGAACCACAGGGCGGCCGCCGGGCGCCGCCAGGGCACGTCGCAGGGGCGGCACAGCAGGCGTCCGTCCATCGCGCGCACGTGGTCGTCGACGGAGAAGTACCAGCCGAGCCGCCCCTGGATCTCGCTGGCCCGCTCCAGCCGGGCGGCCAGGCCCCCGTACGAGACGTACGCCTCGACGATCCACGGGGCGCAGCCGACGGCGACGCCCGCGGCGAGCAGGACCAGCAGCAGCGGCCACCGCCAGGCCCGGATCACCACGGCCGCGACCGCGAGCGGCAGGGCGAGCCACACCGCGTCCGTGGGCCGCATCAGCGCGGCGAACGCCACGCCCGCGGCCATGCCGACGGGCGCCCACCGGTCGCCCGGGCTCCGGGCCGCCCGCAGGAAGCAGCCGACCGCGGCGAGCGCACCGTAGGCGACCCACAGGTTGGGCATCGCCTGCGAGGCGTAGAACATCGTGATCCACAGCCCTGCGAACAGCCCGCCCGCGAGGCCGAGGACGGGAGCCGGCAGCAGCCGTCGCCATACCCACAGCGCGAGGAACAGGCCGCCGCCCGCCAGCAGGGCCATGAAGACGCGCAGCGCCACGACGGAGGTGGTCAGCGCCGTGACGGGGGCGACGAGGAAGGTGATGCCCCGCGCGCGCGGCGCGCTGAAGAACGCCGCCGGTGCCTGCGGGCTCACCTGGCTGATGTACACCGACTCGTCCCAGCCGAGCCCGAGCCCCGGGGCGATCAGTGCGAGGTGCAGGAGTGCGAAGGCGGCGGAGACGGCCGCGAGCCAGGGGAGGGGGTTCCCGGCGGGGGCTGCGGAGCCCGGGCCGCGCAGCACCGTGCCCGCCGCACCGTTCCGCGCCTGGCTGATCATGCCTGATTCGCGCATGGCAGCCACGCTGCCGCCGGGCGCGGCCCGGTGCCCGGACGGACGCGGCAGTCGGACCAAGCCGCGTTCCGAACGAGTGAGCCCACACCTGGGTGGCGCGTCCGTCGTTAGCATCCGGAAAGGTGCAGCCCATGGATGGCACGGAGGCCGTCATGCAGCAAGGACCCGCATCCCGCCTGTCGGTGAACCGCTCACGTCTCGGCCACAAGGTGCGGTACGCCCTGAGCCATCCCCGCCGGGTGGTACCCCATCTGCGCCGGGCGGGCCGGGACGCGTGGCTGCGGCTGCGCCACCGCGGCGGCCACGTCGCGTACTACCGGGCGGTGATGGCGTCGGACACCGCGAGGAGCCCGGAGGCGGCGGTCGGCGGCGGGCCGTCGTTCGACCGCTGGCTCGCCATCGGGCAGATGCAGTTCGACTACCTGCGCGAGCACGGGCTGCGGCCGCAGGACCGGCTGCTGGAGATCGGCTGCGGCAACCTGCGGGCGGGCCGGCTGTTCATCGACCATCTGGAGCCCGGCCACTATTACGGGATCGACATCTCGCCCGACATCCTCATCGAGGCGAAGAAGACCCTGGTCCGCTACGGGCTCCAGCGCAAGATGCCGTACCTGACGCCCGTCGACGACCTGACGCTGGACTTCCTGCCCGACGCCGCGTTCACGGTCGTGCATGCGCACAGTGTCTTCTCGCACTCGCCGCTGGAGATCATCGACGAGTGCCTCGCGCACGTCGGACGGATCCTCGCGCCCGGCGGCTTCTTCGACTTCACCTACGACCGTACGGAGACGCGCGAGCACCAGGTACTGGGCGAGGACTTCTACTACCGCACGGAGACGCTGGTCGGGCTGGCCGCGCGCCATGGCCTGACCGCCCGCTTCATGGACGACTGGGAACGGCTGCCCCACGGTCAGTCGAAGCTCCGCGTGACCCACACGGCGGCGTGACGAACGAGGACCCCGACGGACCGCGGTAGCCGTCCCGGGACGCGGTCCCGGCGGTCCGGTTGTCCCGCACGGCGGCCTGCGCCACGGCGGCCGCCGCGCGCATACACGCGGCGCGTGACGGAACGTCCGACGGAGCGGCGGGACGGGCACAGGCTCGACCGGGACAGGGGCCGAACGGGGGCCAAAACCGCGGGGCGTGGGCGTGGAACCCCGCCCTCCGGCGACGTGGCCCGGCCCGCGTAGCCGCTCACCCGACGGCGGCCGTGGCCGAACTGCCGGGGCGCACGGTCGACCGGGTGCCGAACCGCGGCGCGTGGGCGTGGACCGGCGACCTGCCGGCGACGTGGCCCGGCCAACCCTGCACATACCGGCCAACCCTGCACATAGACGTTCGCCCCGGCCGCCGGCGCGGGGCCGAACTGCGGGGGGCATGGTCGACCGTGGGTCGAACCGCGGGGCGTGGGCGCCGACCGGCGGCCGGGGCCGACCCGCCGGGCCGCAGGCCCCAGCCGGGGCGACCGGGGCCGAGCCGACCGGGGCAACCGGGGGCCGAGCCGCCGGGCCGCAGGCCCCGGCCGGGGCGCAGGCGGGACGCACAGGCCGCCGCTCCCCTGCGGAGCGGCGGCCCGTCGAGGACGTCGGGCCCTCAGAGCACGCGGACCGCGCCGCTCGCCGGGTAGCCGGACAGGTCCTGGATCACGACGCCCTTGCTCGGGTTCGCGGCGTCGAGGTACTGGCCGTTCCCGATGTACACACCCGTGTGGTACGCCGAGCCCGCGCCACCCCAGTAGAGGATGTCGCCGACCTGGAGATTGGAGGTGCCGACCTGGGTGCCGGCGACCGACTGGTCCTGCGAGACGCGCGGCAGCTCGATGCCGACCTGGCGGTACGCGGCCTGGACCAGGCTGGAGCAGTCCCAGGCGTTGGGACCGGTGGCGCCCATGATGTACGCGTCGCCGAGCTGCGCCTTGAGGAAGGCGACGACCGTGGCGGCGGAGCCGCTCGCGGGGGCGGACAGCGTGGTGCGCCCGGCGGTGCGGGAGGCACGCTTCTTCGTCTCCGCCTCGGCGCGGGCCTTCGCCTCCGCCTTGGCCTTGGCCTCGGCCTCGCGCTCCGCCTCGGCCTTCGCCTTCTTGGCCTGCTTCGCCGCCTCCTCGGCGGCGGCGTCCTCCTGCGCCTGCAGTTCGAGGTCGAGCGCGACCTGCTGCGTGGCCGCGGCCGACTGCGCGACCGCAGCGGAGAGGTCGGCGGCGGTGAGGACGGGCATCTCGATGGTCTGGGTCACCGGCTCGGCATTCGCCGGCGCGGTGGCTCCGGCCACCGCGATGGTGCTGAGGAAGCCACCGGCAACTCCGCTTCGGATCGCGACTTTCGACGCTCCGCGGCGGGGCTTCCGGTGGCTGGGTATGTGAGCGGTGTGGGACATGAGAACAACCGCTATCAGGGCCCGACGGTTCCCTTCAAGAAACGTGGGTTGCGCCACAGTTACGAACGGAACCTCTGAATCCGCTGCCTATGAACCTTTATTGACGCCCTAACGGGCAAACCGGTCATCCGTGATCACGGCTGTGATCATGGGCTTTCCGTAAAAGGTCCGAATTGCCGTCGACCTATCACCGTCTCGCCCGGATGGCCAAGCCCGCTTTTGTTGAACTCTTGAGCGAGTGGCGCAGGTCACAGAACGGTCAACGTCTGGGCCCGTGGGGGCTCGTGAACGCGTGCACGCGTCCATCGCCGTCCGCCCCGTCCCACGGTCGAGTGAGCGATGTCCTCTATCACCCATTGCGGTCCATCGCCAATTTGCCTGCATGCGCCATCACTTGATAGAGAACCACGCCTTTGACCAGCGGAAACCGCACCGGATGTCACATCTGGTGATCGCTCGGGAGCTTCACGTATGAAGATCACCGCTCATCCTCGTTCATGATCGTTCGTCGGGTGGTGGAGATCACAAACGCGATGCCGGACCCCGTGTCGCAGATCACAGACCGAGAGGCATAGGATGCGGAGCAGTCGGGCTTGTGAACTGCCTCACATGTGCACGATCTTCTCGAGGCGGCGAGGCGATGGCCCGGTGCGGTCCAACGGTCAAGGACGACTGGAAGGAGCGGGGAGGGTGAATGCCTACGCGCCCATCCTTGTGCTCGGCGCCCTCGGGGCAGGGTTTGCGATCTTCTCCGTGGTCATGGCCACGCTTATCGGCCCAAAGCGGTACAACCGGGCGAAGCTTGAAGCGTACGAGTGCGGCATCGAGCCCACGCCGACGCCGGCCGGTGGCGGCCGCTTTCCGATCAAGTACTACCTGACGGCGATGCTCTTCATCATTTTCGATATCGAGATCGTCTTCCTCTATCCCTGGGCCGTCACCTTCGACGCGCTGGGGATCTTCGGGCTCGTGGAGATGCTGCTCTTCGTGCTCACCGTCTTCGTCGCCTACGCGTACGTGTGGCGGCGCGGCGGCCTGGAATGGGACTGAGGGGCGAAGGGGCACTCCTATGGGACTCGAAGAGAAGCTGCCGAGCGGCTTCCTGCTGACCACCGTCGAACAGGCCGCGGGCTGGGTGCGCAAGGCGTCCGTCTTCCCGGCGACCTTCGGCCTGGCGTGCTGCGCCATCGAGATGATGACGACGGGCGCCGGGCGGTACGACCTGGCCCGGTTCGGCATGGAGGTCTTCCGCGGCTCGCCGCGCCAGGCCGACCTGATGATCGTGGCCGGGCGGGTGAGCCAGAAGATGGCGCCCGTCCTGCGCCAGGTCTACGACCAGATGCCCAGCCCCAAGTGGGTGATCTCCATGGGTGTTTGCGCATCGTCGGGCGGAATGTTCAACAATTACGCGATTGTGCAGGGTGTTGATCACATTGTCCCCGTCGACATCTATTTGCCCGGCTGCCCGCCGCGCCCCGAGATGCTGATGGACGCGATCCTCAAGCTCCACCAGAAGATCCAGACCTCCAAGCTCGGCGTGAACGCGGAGGAAGCGGCCCGCGAGGCGGAGGAAGCAGCCCTGAAGGCGCTCCCGACGATCGAGATGAAGGGGCTGCTGCGGTGACCGACCAGCCGAATCCGGAGAAGGAGCTCTCCGGGCAGAACCTTCCCGGGCAGCGCGGTGAGCACGGCGAGGAGATCCGCGTCCAGCGCGGCATGTTCGGCGCCAACGACGGAGGGGATACGTCCGGTTACGGAGGGCTCGTACGCTCCGTACGGCTCCCGGGACCGGCCGCCCGTCCCTACGGTGGGTACTTCGACGAGGTCGCCGACGAGCTCGAAGGCGCCCTGGAGGAGCAGGGCCTCCTCCCGGAGAACGCCATCGAGAAGACGGTCGTCGACCGCGGCGAGCTCACCTTCCACATCGCGCGCGAGCACCTGCTCCAGGTGGCGCGGACCCTGCGCGACGACCCCGCGCTGCGCTTCGAGCTGTGCACCGGCGTGAGCGGCGTGCACTACCTCCACGACAAGGGCCGCGAACTGCACGCCGTCTACCACCTGCGGTCGCTCACCCACGGCCGGCTGATCCGGCTGGAGGTCTCGGCGCCGGACAGTGACCCGCACATCCCGTCGCTGGTGTCGGTCTATCCGACCAACGACTGGCACGAGCGCGAGACGTACGACTTCTTCGGGCTCGTCTTCGACGGCCACCCCGCCCTCACCCGGATCATGATGCCGGACGACTGGCAGGGCTTCCCGCAGCGCAAGGACTATCCGCTCGGCGGCATCCCCGTCGAGTACAAGGGCGCCCAGATCCCGGCTCCGGACCAGCGGAGGTCGTACTCGTGAGCACGCAGCCAGCAGCACCCCGCGAGACCACCGAGGGGACCGTCTACACGGTCACCGGCGGCGACTGGGACGAGGTCGTCCAGTCCGCCGCCAAGGCCGACGACCAGCGCATCGTCGTCAACATGGGGCCCCAGCACCCCTCCACGCACGGCGTGCTCCGCCTGATCCTGGAGATCGACGGCGAGACCGTCACCGAGGCCCGCTGCGGCATCGGCTACCTGCACACCGGTATCGAGAAGAACCTCGAGTACCGGACGTGGACGCAGGGCACCACGTTCGTCACGCGCATGGATTACCTGACGCCGTTCTTCAACGAGACGGCGTACTGCCTGGGCGTGGAGCGGCTGCTCGGCATCGAGGACCAGATCCCCGACCGGGCGACGGTCATCCGCGTGCTGCTGATGGAGCTCAACCGGCTCTCCTCCCACCTCGTGGCCATCGCCACCGGCGGCATGGAGCTCGGCGCCACGACGATCATGATCTACGGCTTCCGCGACCGTGAACTGATCCTCGACATCTTCGAGCTGATCACCGGCCTGCGCATGAACCACGCGTACATCAGGCCCGGCGGGCTCGCCCAGGACCTGCCGCCCGGTGCGGTGGACCAGATCGCCACGTTCGTGAAGAAGATGAAGAAGAACCTGCCGGAGTACGACAAGCTCGCCACCGGCAACCCGATCTTCAAGGCCCGTATGCAGGACATCGGGTACCTGGACCTCACGGGCTGCATGGCGCTCGGCGCCACCGGACCGATCCTGCGCTCCGCGGGCCTGCCCCACGACCTGCGCAAGACCGACCCGTACTGCGGCTACGAGACGTACGACTTCGACGTCCCGACCGCAGACACCTGTGACGCCTACGGCCGCTTCCTCATCCGCCTCGAGGAGATGCGCCAGTCGCTGCGGATCGTCGAGCAGTGCCTGGACCGCCTGGAGCCCGGGGCGGTCATGGTCGCCGACAAGAAGATCGCCTGGCCCTCGCAGCTCGCCCTGGGCCCCGACGGACTCGGCAACTCCCTCCAGCACATCGAGAAGATCATGGGCACCTCCATGGAGGCCCTGATCCACCACTTCAAGCTGGTGACCGAGGGCTTCCGCGTCCCGGCCGGACAGGCGTACGCGGCCGTCGAGTCGCCCAAGGGCGAACTGGGCGTGCACGTCGTCTCCGACGGAGGCACCCGTCCCTTCCGGGTCCACTTCCGCGACCCGTCGTTCACCAACCTGCAGGCCATGGCTGCGATGTGCGAGGGCGGCATGTTCGCCGACGTCATCGTCGCCGTCGCGTCCATCGACCCCGTGATGGGAGGCGTCGACCGATGACGGACGTATCGCTGGGTATGCCGCAACTGCCCGCGCCCGACTACCCGGCCGATGTGCGCGCCAGGCTGGAGGCGGACGGGAAGGAGATCATCGCCCGCTACCCGGACAGCAGGTCCGCCCTGCTGCCGCTGCTGCACCTCGTGCAGTCGGAAGAGGGCCATGTGACCCGTACGGGCATGAAGTTCTGCGCCGACATGCTCGGTCTCACCACCGCGGAGGTCACCGCGGTCGCCACCTTCTACACCATGTACCGGCGCAAGCCGTCGGGCGACTACCAGGTGGGCGTCTGCACCAACACCCTGTGCGCGGTGATGGGCGGCGACGCGATCTTCGAGGAGCTCAAGGAGCACCTCGGCGTCGGCAACAACGAGACGACCGAGGACGGCAAGGTCACGCTCGAGCACATCGAGTGCAACGCCGCCTGCGACTTCGCACCCGTCGTGATGGTCAACTGGGAGTTCTTCGACAACCAGACGCCCCAGTCCGCCAAGCAGCTCGTCGACGACCTGCGGGCGGGCCGGCAGGTCACGCCCACGCGCGGCGCGCCCCTGTGCACGTACAAGGAGACCGCCCGCATCCTGGCCGGCTTCCCCGACGAGCGTCCCGGCGCCGTCGAGGCGAGCGGCGGCGCCGGACCCGCGTCGCTGATCGGGCTCCGCCTGGCGAGGGGCGAGGCCGCCCCGGCACGTGTGGTCCACCCGCGCGGCGAGGCGCCCAAGGAGCGGCCGCAGCCCGGCGCCGAGCACCTGAGTTCTCACGACGCGCCGCAGCAGACATCGGCGTCCGACCCGGAGCACCCGGCCGGACCTGTCAGCAAGGAGGGGGAGTGATGACCGTGTCCACCGAATACGGGGGCAGCTCCCGGCCCGAGACCGGCGGCGAGGCGAGCCCGGAGAAGCTGCTGGTCCCGGTGCTCTCCGCCTTCTGGGACGAGCCGGAGTCCTGGACCCTGGAGACCTACCGCAGGCACGAGGGCTACGAGGGCCTGCGCAAGGCGCTCGCGATGACCCCCGACGACCTCATCGCCTACGTCAAGGACTCGGGCCTGCGCGGCCGCGGCGGCGCGGGCTTCCCCACCGGAATGAAGTGGCAGTTCATCCCGCAGGGCGACGGCAAGCCCCACTACCTCGTGGTCAACGCCGACGAGTCGGAGCCGGGCACCTGCAAGGACATCCCGCTCCTCTTCGCCAACCCGCACTCCCTGATCGAGGGCATCGTGATCACCTGCTACGCGATCCGGTCCAACCACGCCTTCATCTACCTGCGCGGCGAAGTCGTCCCCGTGCTGCGCAGGCTGCACGAGGCCGTCCGCGAGGCGTACGAAGCGGGCTTCCTCGGCAAGGACATCCTGGGCAGCGGGCACGACCTCGAGGTCACCGTGCACGCGGGCGCCGGCGCGTACATCTGCGGTGAGGAGACCGCGCTGCTGGACTCCCTGGAGGGCCGCCGCGGCCAGCCCCGGCTCAGGCCCCCCTTCCCCGCGGTCGCCGGTCTGTACGCGTGCCCCACCGTGGTGAACAACGTCGAGTCCATCGCGTCCGTTCCCGCGATCCTCAACAGGGGCAAGGAGTGGTTCACGTCGATGGGCAGCGAGAAGTCCCCGGGCTTCACGCTGTACTCGCTCAGCGGCCATGTCGCGAGCCCCGGCCAGTACGAGGCCCCGCTCGGCATCACGCTGCGCCAGCTGCTCGACATGAGCGGCGGCATGCGGCCGGGCCACCGGCTCAAGTTCTGGACGCCGGGCGGCTCCTCGACCCCGATGTTCACCGACGAGCACCTCGACGTTCCGCTGGACTACGAGGGCGTGGGCGCGGCCGGGTCGATGCTGGGCACCAAGGCGCTCCAGTGCTTCGACGAGACCACCTGCGTGGTGCGGGCCGTGACGCGGTGGACCGAGTTCTACGCCCACGAGTCGTGCGGCAAGTGCACGCCGTGCCGCGAAGGCACCTACTGGCTCGTCCAGTTGCTCCGCGACATCGAGGCGGGCAAGGGCGTCATGAGCGACCTCGACAAGCTGAACGACATCGCCGACAACATCAACGGCAAGTCGTTCTGCGCGCTCGGCGACGGCGCCGCCTCGCCGATCTTCTCCTCGCTCAAGTACTTCCGCGACGAGTACGAGCAGCACATCACGGGCCGGGGCTGCCCCTTCGACCCGGCCAAGTCCACGGCCTGGGCCGACCGACACATCACGGAGGTGTCCGCATGAGTCCGGCGCACGCGCCCGGCACCGGCCGCGGCTTCGACTCGTCTCACCCGGAGGTGGACGCATGACCGTCACCACGTCCTCCGCCTCCGCCGGCGGAGCGGCGGCCCGGCCGCCGGAGGACCTCGTCTCGGTGACCATCGACGGCGTCGAGCTCTCCGTCCCCAAGGGGACGCTGGTGATCCGCGCCGCCGAACTGCTCGGCATCGAGATCCCCCGCTTCTGCGACCACCCCCTCCTCGACCCCGTCGGCGCCTGCCGCCAGTGCATCGTCGAGGTCGAGGGCCAGCGCAAGCCGATGGCCTCCTGCACCATCACCTGCACCGACGGCATGGTCGTCAGGACGCAGCTCACCTCGCCCGTCGCCGAGAAGGCGCAGAAGGGCGTGATGGAGCTGCTGCTGATCAACCACCCGCTGGACTGCCCGGTCTGCGACAAGGGCGGCGAATGCCCGCTGCAGAACCAGGCGGTCTCGCACGGGCAGGCGGAGTCCCGCTTCGACGGCAGGAAGCGCACCTACGAGAAGCCCATCCCGCTCTCCCCGCAGGTGCTCCTCGACCGCGAGCGCTGCGTGCTGTGCGCGCGCTGCACCCGCTTCTCCAACCAGGTCGCGGGCGACCCGATGATCGAGCTGCTGGAGCGGGGCGCGCTCGAACAGGTCGGCATCGGCGAGGGCGACCCGTTCGAGTCGTACTTCTCCGGCAACACCATCCAGATCTGCCCGGTCGGCGCGCTCACCTCGGCCGCGTACCGCTTCCGCTCCCGCCCCTTCGACCTGGTCTCCTCGCCGAGCGTGTGCGAGCACTGCGCGGGCGGCTGCGCCACCCGCACCGACCACCGGCGCGGCAAGGTCATGCGCCGCCTGGCCGCCGAGGACCCGGAGGTCAACGAGGAGTGGCTGTGCGACAAGGGGCGGTTCGGCTTCCGCTACGCCCAGCAGCGCGACCGCCTCACCACCCCGCTGGTGCGCAGCAAGGACACCGGTGAGCTGGAGCCCGCCAGCTGGCCGGAGGCGCTGGAGGCGGCGGCGGAGGGACTGCGTGCCGCGTGCGGCCGGGCCGGGGTGCTCACCGGCGGCCGGCTGACCGTCGAGGACGCCTACGCCTACGCCAAGTTCGCGCGGGTCGCCCTGGGCACCAACGACATCGACTTCCGCGCGCGGGTCCACTCCGCCGAGGAGGCCGACTTCCTGGCGGCGGCGGTCGCCGGACGGGGCCGGGACCTGTCCGGCACGGGAGTCACCTACACCTCGCTGGAGAAGGCGCCGGCGGTCCTGCTCGCCGGGTTCGAGTCGGAGGAGGAGGCGCCCGGCGTCTTCCTGCGCCTGCGCAAGGCCCACCGCAAGCACGGCCAGCGCACGTTTTCCCTGGCCACGCACGCCACCCGCGGCCTGGCCAAGGCGGGCGGCACGCTGCTGCCGGCCGCGCCCGGCACCGAGACCGAGTGGCTGGAGGCCCTCGCCTCCGGCACCGGCCTCGAAGGGGACGGCGCGCGGGCGGGCGAGGCGCTGCGCGCCGAAGGCGCGGTGATCGTGGTGGGCGAGCGGCTCGCGGCCGTGCCCGGCGGTCTCACCGCCGCCCTGCGCGCGGCGGCCGCGACCGGTGCCCGCCTGGTGTGGATCCCGCGTCGGGCCGGTGACCGCGGCGCGGTCGAGGCGGGCGCGCTCCCGTCGCTGCTGCCGGGCGGCCGTCCGGCCACCGATCCGCGGGCCCGTGAGGAGACCGCCGAGGTCTGGCGCGTACGCGAACTCCCGCACCGTTACGGCCGGGACACCGGCCAGATCGTCGAGGCCGCGGCCACCGGCGAACTGGGCGCGCTCGTCGTCGCGGGTGTCGAGGTCGCCGACCTGCCCGACGTGGCACGCGCGCGTGAGGCGCTCGACGCGGTCGGCTTCCTGGTGTCGCTGGAGCTGCGGCCCGGCGAGGTCACCGAGCGGGCGGACGTCGTCTTCCCGGTCGCGGCCGTCGCCGAGAAGCCCGGCACCTTCCTCAACTGGGAGGGCAGGGTGCGGATGTTCGAGGCCGCGCTCAAGCCCGACCAGATGACCCGCCCCGTCCCGCCGACCGACGCCCGCGTGCTGCACATGCTCGCCGATGCGCTCGACATCCCCTTCGGCCTGCCGGACCTGAGGTCCGTCCGCGCCGAGATCGACCGGCTCGGCCGCTGGGACGGCCCCCGTGCCGGCGAACCCGCCGAGTCCGCGCGGCCGCTGCCGCGGCCGGGCGCGGGCGAGGCGGTCCTCGCCGGTCACCGGCTCCTGCTCGACCAGGGCGTGCTCCAGCAGGGCGACGAGGCGCTGGCCGCGACCCGGCACGCCGCCGTGGCCAGGCTGTCGGCGGCGACCGCGGCCGAGACCGGCGTCAAGGACGGTGACGAGCTCCAGGTCTCCGGCCCGGCCGGATCGGTACGGCTGCCGCTGCGGGTGAGCGAGATGCCCGACCGCGTGGTGTGGCTGCCGATGAACTCGGTGGGCGGCGGCGTGAGTGCGGACACCGGCGCCCGTCCGGGCGAACTGGTCCGTATCGCCGCCGTGACGGGGGCCGACGAGGCGACGACGGAGGTGCACGCATGACCACGCTGGCTCATGTCGCCGAAGCACAGCGCAGCGTCCTGGCGCTGGAGGACCTGTCGATGTTCGGGCGCGACCCCTGGTGGCTCGTCCTCATCAAGGCCGTGTTCTGCTTCGCCTTCCTGATGGTGACGGTGCTCTTCTCCATCGTGTGGGAGCGCAAGGTCGTCGCCTGGATGCAGCTGCGCATCGGCCCCAACCGGCACGGTCCGTGGGGTCTGCTCCAGTCGCTCGCCGACGGCGTCAAGCTGATGCTCAAGGAAGACGTGATCGTCAAGCGCGCGGACAAGGTGGTCTACATCCTTGCCCCGATCGTCGCCGCGATCCCGGCCTTCATGGCCATCGCCGTGATCCCGTTCGGCCCGGCCGGCAACGAGATCTCGATCTTCGGCCACCGCACCACGATGCAGCTGACCGACCTGCCGATCGCGATGCTCTACATCCTCGCCGTCGCCTCGGTCGGCATCTACGGCATCGTGCTCGCGGGCTGGTCGTCCGGCTCGACGTACCCGCTGCTCGGCGGTCTGCGCTCGTGCGCGCAGATGATCTCGTACGAGATCGCGATGGGCGCGGCGTTCGCCTCCGTCTTCCTCTACTCCGGGTCGATGTCGACGTCGGCGATCGTGGAGGCGCAGGCGGACCGCTGGTACATCCTGCTCCTGCCGGTCTCCTTCATCATCTACGTCGTCACGATGGTCGGCGAGACCAACCGGGCGCCGTTCGACATGCCGGAATCCGAGGGCGACCTCGTCGGCGGCTTCAACACCGAGTACAGCTCCATCAAGTTCGCGATGTTCATGCTGGCCGAGTACGTCAACATGGTCACCGTCTCGGCCGTGTCGGTCACCCTGTTCCTGGGCGGCTGGCGGGCGCCGTACCCGATCTCCGCCTTCTGGGAGGGCGCGAACCACGGCTGGTGGCCGATGCTCTGGTTCGTCGTCAAGGTCCAGCTGCTGCTGTTCTTCTTCATCTGGCTGCGCGGCACGCTGCCGCGTGTCCGCTACGACCAGCTGATGAAGCTCGGCTGGAAGGTCCTGATCCCGGTCTCCGTCGTCTGGCTGATGCTGGTCGCGACCGTGCGGGCGCTGCGGAACGAGAACTACGACTTCCAGCAGATCGTGCTCTACGTCGCCGGTGCCGTCATCGCCGTGCTGCTCCTGTCCTTCGTCGCCGATGTCTTCCGCGGCAAGAAGGAGAAGGAGGCCGAGGCCGCGAAGCCCGAACCCGGCCCCTTCGACCCGATGGCGGGCGGATTCCCCGTACCGCCGCTGCCCGGCCAGGAGTTGCCGCCGGTGCCGCGCAGGCGCCCGCGCCGCGACGGGGAACTGATCGTCAGCGGTGGCCCCCAAACCGACAGTGATGGTCCTCAGGACGGAAAGGAGGCTGACGGTGTCTGAGGGATCCGAGAGCTCGTTCCAGAATCCGGTCGCCGGCTTCGGCGTGACCTTCAAGGCCATGTTCAAGAAGCGGCTGACCGAGCAGTATCCGGAGCAGCAGAAGGTCACGGCGCCGCGCTTCCACGGCCGGCACCAGCTCAACCGCCATCCGGACGGGCTGGAGAAGTGCGTCGGATGCGAGCTGTGCGCCTGGGCCTGTCCGGCCGACGCCATCTATGTGGAGGGAGCGGACAACACCGACGAGGAGCGCTACTCCCCGGGCGAGCGGTACGGCCGCGTCTACCAGATCAACTACGCCCGGTGCATTTTCTGCGGCCTGTGCATCGAGGCCTGCCCGACGCGCGCGCTGACCATGACGAACGAGTTCGAACTGGCGGACAGCAGCCGGGAGAACCTCATCTACACCAAGGAGCAGCTGCTCGCCGGTCTGGAGGAGGGCATGGTCGATTCGCCGCACGCCATCCACCCCGGCATGGACGAACAGGACTACTACCGGGGGCTGGTCACCGAGGCCGCTCCCGGCACGGTCCGGCAGGTCGCCCACTCCAAGGGCGAGCGGGTGCAGGAGGCCGAGTCCACCTTCGGCGAGGACGAGCCGGCGTCGAAGAAGGTGATCGGCGCATGAGCACGCTCGCCGCCGCCGCGTCGACCGGCGAGGCCGTCCAGTTCTGGGTGCTGGGCACGGTCGCCGTGCTCGGGGCGCTCGGCACGATCCTGATGAAGCGGGCCGTGCACAGCGCGCTCAGCCTCGCCGGGACCATGATCGTCCTGGCGGTGTTCTACCTCGCCAACGGGGCGTACTTCCTCGGCGTCGTGCAGATCATCGTCTACACCGGCGCGATCATGATGCTGTTCCTCTTCGTCGTCATGCTGGTCGGCGTCACCGCCGCCGACTCGCTGAAGGAGACGCTGAAGGGCCAGCGCTGGCTGGCCGCCGCCTGCGGGCTCGGCTTCGGCATCCTGCTGATCGCCGGCATCGGCCACGCCTCGCTGAAGAACTTCAACGGACTGGGCGTCGCCAACTCCACGCACGGCGGCAATGTCGAGGGCATCGCGGCCCTGCTCTTCACCAAGTACGTCTTCGCCTTCGAGATCACCGGTGCCCTGCTGATCACGGCCGCGGTCGGCGCGATGGTGCTCACGCACCGCGAGCGCACCGAGCGGGCCAGGACCCAGCGGGAGCTGTCCGAGCAGCGCGTACGGGAGGGCCGGCAGCTGCCGCCCCTGCCCGCTCCCGGCGTCTACGCCCGGCACAACGCGGTGGACATCCCCGGTCTGCTGCCCGACGGCACCGCTTCCCAGCTCACCGTCAGCAAGACGCTGCGTGAGCGCGGCCAGATCCGCGACGTGTCGGCCGACGCGCTCAACGATCTCAAGGCGATCGAGCAGCGGTCCGAGGAGCGCCTCGGACGCGGCCGGGACGAGCACGACCGTGACGGACAGGAGGCCACGCGGTGAATCCGGTCAACTATCTCTATCTCGCCTCCCTGTTGTTCACCATCGGCGCGGCGGGTGTCCTGATCCGGCGGAACGCGATCGTGGTCTTCATGTGCATCGAGCTGATGCTCAACGCCTGCAACCTCGCACTCGTCGCCTTCTCCCGGATGCACGGCAATCTCGACGGCCAGATCATCGCGTTCTTCACGATGGTCGTCGCCGCCGCGGAGGTCGTGGTCGGACTCGCGATCATCGTGTCGCTGTTCCGTTCCCGCCACTCGGCCTCGGTCGACGACGCCAGCCTGATGAAGCTGTAAGGGGACCGACGAATCGTGGAGAACCTGATTGCGCTGCTCGTCGCGGCGCCCCTGCTCGGAGCGGCGGTGCTGCTGTGCGGCGGCCGCCGGCTCGACCGCACCGGCCACTGGCTGGGCACCCTGCTCGCCGCCGCGTCCTTCGTCATCGGCGCCGTGCTGTTCGCCGACATGCTCGGCAAGGGCGCGGAGGAACGCGCCCTGCACAGCAGGCTGTTCAGCTGGATTCCCGTCGAGGGCTTCCAGGCGGACATCGCCTTCCAGCTCGACCAGCTGTCGATGACGTTCGTCCTGCTGATCACGGGCGTCGGCACGCTGATCCACCTCTACTCCGTCGGGTACATGGAGCACGACGAGCGGCGCCGCCGCTTCTTCGGCTATCTGAACCTGTTCCTCGCGGCCATGCTGCTGCTGGTGCTCGCCGACAACTACCTGCTGCTGTACGTCGGCTGGGAGGGCGTCGGCCTCGCCTCGTACCTGCTCATCGGCTTCTGGCAGCACAAGCCCACCGCGGCGACCGCCGCCAAGAAGGCGTTCCTGGTCAACCGCGTCGGCGACATGGGCCTGTCGATCGCGATCATGCTGATGTTCACCACCTTCGGCACCTTCGCCTTCGGGCCGGTGCTGGAGTCGACGGGTGAGACGTCCGAGGGCATGCTGACGGCCATCGGCCTGATGCTGCTGCTCGCCGCGTGCGGCAAGTCGGCCCAGGTGCCGCTGCAGTCCTGGCTCGGGGACGCGATGGAGGGCCCGACCCCGGTCTCGGCCCTGATCCACGCGGCCACCATGGTCACCGCCGGCGTCTACCTGATCGTCCGCTCCGGCGCGATCTTCAACGCCGCGCCGGACGCCCAGCTGGCCGTCGTCATCGTCGGCGCGGTCACGCTCCTCTTCGGTGCGATCGTCGGTTGCGCCAAGGACGACATCAAGAAGGCGCTGGCCGGCTCGACCATGTCGCAGATCGGCTACATGATCCTGGCGGCCGGTCTCGGTCCCGTCGGATACGCGTTCGCGATCATGCACCTGGTGACGCACGGATTCTTCAAGGCCGGGCTGTTCCTCGGCGCGGGCTCGGTCATGCACGGCATGAACGACGAGGTCGACATGCGCAAGTACGGCGGCCTGCGCAAGTACATGCCGGTCACCTTCGTCACCTTCGGCCTCGGCTACCTGGCGATCATCGGTTTCCCGGGCCTGTCCGGCTTCTGGTCCAAGGACAAGATCATCGAGGCTGCCTTCGCGTACGACGACGGCATCCGCGGCTGGATCTTCGGCGGCGTGGCGCTGCTGGGCGCGGGCATCACCGCCTTCTACATGACCCGCGTGATGATCATGACCTTCTTCGGCGAGAAGCGCTGGCAGCCCGCCCCCGACCCGGACACGGCGCCCAGCGTCGAGCCCGGCATCGAGGTGCACCCCGGGGAGATGCCGCACCCGCACGAGTCGCCCAGGTCGATGACGATCCCGATGATCCTGCTCGCCTTCGGATCGGTCTTCGCGGGCGGCCTCTTCAGCCTCAACGAGTCCTTCGTCCACTGGCTGGAGCCGGTCACGCAGTTCGAGCACCCGCACCCCGTCATCGCCGTCCCGGCGATCACGGCCTCGACGATCGTCGTCCTGCTGCTCGGCGCGGGCCTCGCGTACCTGATGTACGGGCGGCGGCCGGTGCCGGTCACGGCGCCGCGCGGCTCGCTGCTCACCCGCGCCGCCCGCCGCGACCTGCTCCAGGACGACATCAACCATGTGGTCCTGGTCCGCGGCGGCGAGCACCTCACGCGCTCGCTGGTCTACGTCGACCACACCCTGGTCGACGGAGTGGTCAACGGCACGGCGGCCACGTTCGGCGGGCTCTCCGGCCGGCTGCGCAAGCTGCAGAACGGCTACGCCCGCAGCTACGCGGTCTCGATGTTCGGCGGTACGGCGATCCTCATCGCCGCGACCCTGCTGATGAGGGCGGTCTGATCGGTATGTCCGAAGTAGTGAACGCAGGCTTTCCTCTGCTGACGGCAACGGCGGTGCTCCCGGCGGTCGGTGCCATCGCCACCGCGGCCGTGCCCGCCGCGCGCCGGACGGTCGCCAAGTGGCTGGCGCTGCTCTTCTCGCTCGCCACGCTGGTGCTGGCCGCGATCGTGCTCGTACGGTTCGAGCCCGACGGCGACCGGTACCAGCTCACCGAATCCCACGCCTGGATCAAGGACTTCGGCGTGCGGTACGAGCTGGGGGTCGACGGCATCGGCGTGGTGATGGTGGCGCTGACCGCGCTGCTGATCCCGTTCGTCATCGTGGCGGGTTGGCACGATGCCGATCCTCAGGAGACCGGGAGCAAGCGCTGGCGGCCCACCCAGGGCTTCTTCGCGCTGATCCTGATGGTCGAGGCGATGGTGATCCTCTCCTTCGAGGCCACCGACGTCTTCCTCTTCTACATCCTGTTCGAAGCCATGCTCATCCCGATGTACTTCCTCATCGGCGGCTTCGGCGACCGCGCCCATGCGGGCACGGACGAGCACGCGGCGGCCCAGCGGACGTACGCGGCCGTGAAGTTCCTGCTGTACAACCTGGTCGGCGGACTGATCATGCTGGCCGCCGTCATCGGTCTGTACGTCGTCGCGGGCAGCTTCTCGCTCTCCGAGATCGCCGAGGCCAGGGCGAGCGGCCGGCTGGAGATGGCGACCACCACCGAGCGGCTGCTGTTCCTCGGCTTCTTCTTCGCCTTCGCGGTGAAGGCCCCGCTGTGGCCGCTGCACACCTGGCTGCCGAACGCGATGGGCGAGGCGACCGCCCCGGTCGCCGTGCTGATCACGGCGGTCGTCGACAAGGTCGGCACCTTCGCGATGCTGCGCTTCTGCCTCCAGCTCTTCCCGGAGGCGTCGTCGTGGGCGACGCCGGTCGTCATCACGCTGGCGCTGGTCAGCATCGTCTACGGCGCGCTGCTCGCGGTGGGCCAGCGGGACATCAAGCGCCTGATCGCGTACGCGTCGATCTCGCACTTCGGCTTCATCATCCTGGGCATCTTCGCGATGACCAGCCAGGGCCAGTCGGGCGCGACGCTGTACATGGTCAACCACGGCCTCTCGACCGCCGCGCTGATGCTGGTGGCCGGCTTCCTGATCTCGCGGCGCGGCTCGCGGCTCATCGCCGACTACGGCGGGGTGCAGAAGGTCGCCCCGGTGCTCGCGGGCACCTTCCTGATCGGCGGCCTCGCCACCCTGTCGCTGCCCGGACTCGCGCCGTTCGTCAGCGAGTTCCTGGTCCTGGTCGGCACGTTCTCCGCGTATCCGGTGGCCGGGATCATCGCGACCTCCGGCATCGTCCTCGCCGCGCTCTACACCCTCGTGCTCTACCAGCGCACGATGACCGGCCCGGTGAAGACGGAGGTCAGCGCGATGCCCGACCTCAAGGCACGTGAACTGGCGGTGGTCGCACCGCTGATCGCGCTGCTGCTCTTCCTCGGCGTGTTCCCGAAGCCGCTGACGGACATCGTCAACCCGGCCGTGCAGCACACGATGTCCGACGTACAGAAGCAGGACCCCCGGCCCGATGTGGAGGCGGCCAAGTGAGCGCTACAGCTGTCCACAGCCTGTGGACGACGGCCGCGGAGGTCGAGCCGCTCGGCAAGATCCCCGCGCCCCACATCGAGTACGCCCAGCTGGCACCCGTGCTGATCGTCGTCGGCGCGGCCGTGCTGGGTGTGCTCGTGGAGGCCCTCGTCCCGCGCAGGGCCCGCTACCACACCCAGATGTTCCTGACCGTCGTCGCCCTCGCGGCCTCCTTCGCCGCGGTCGTCGCTCTCGCCGCCGGCGGGTACGGCACCACCAAGGCGCAGATCGCCGCCATGGGCGCGATCGCGGTCGACGGGCCGGCGCTGTTCCTGCAGGGCACGATCCTGCTGGCGTCGCTGGTCGCCGTGTTCACGTTCGCCGAGCGTCGGCTCGACCCGGCGGCGCACGGCAACCGCGTCGACTCGTTCGCCGCCGAGGCCGCCGCGGTCCCGGGCAGCGACCACGAGAAGGCCGCGGTGAAGGCCGGGTTCACCACCACCGAGGTGTTCCCGATCGTCCTGTTCGCAATCACCGGCATGCTGGTGTTCCCGGCCGCCAACGACCTGCTGACGCTGTTCATCGCGCTGGAGGTCTTCTCGCTCCCGCTGTACCTCCTGTGCGCGCTGGCCCGCCGCAAGCGGCTCATGTCGCAGGAAGCGGCCGTGAAGTACTTCCTGCTGGGCGCGTTCTCCTCCGCGTTTCTGCTCTTCGGCATCGCACTCCTCTACGGCTACGCGGGCTCGGTGTCGTACGCGCGGATCGCCGAGGTCGTCGACGGCAGCGTCCGCACCATCGACCCGGCGCTCGCCGACACGATGGGCAACGACGCGCTGCTGCTGATCGGCGGCGCGATGATCCTCATGGGCCTGCTGTTCAAGGTCGGCGCGGTGCCGTTCCACATGTGGACGCCCGACGTCTACCAGGGCGCGCCGACGCCGGTCACGGGCTTCATGGCCGCGGCCACCAAGGTCGCCGCCTTCGGCGCGCTCCTGCGGCTGCTGTACGTGGTGCTGCCGGGCCTGACCTGGGACTGGCGTCCGGTCATGTGGGCGGTCGCCATCGTCACGATGCTCGGCGGCGCGATCGTCGCGATCACCCAGACCGACATCAAGCGGCTTCTGGCCTACTCGTCGATCGCGCACGCGGGCTTCATCCTCGCCGGTGTGATCGCCACGACGCCCGACGGCATCTCGTCCGTCCTCTTCTACCTGCTCGCGTACTCCTTCGTGACCATCGGCGCGTTCGCGGTGGTCACGCTGGTCCGCGACCCGGGCGGCGAGGCGACGCACCTGTCCCAGTGGGCGGGTCTCGGGCGCCGTTCGCCGCTCGTGGCGGCGGTCTTCGCGGTGTTCCTCCTCGCCTTCGCCGGCATCCCGCTGACGTCCGGGTTCGCCGGCAAGTTCGCGGTCTTCAAGGCGGCGGCGGAGGGCGGCGCGGTGGCGCTGGTCGTGGTGGGTGTGATCTCGTCGGCGATCGCGGCGTTCTTCTACATCCGGGTCATCGTGCTGATGTTCTTCAGCGAGCCGAAGCCGGAGGGCCCGACGGTCGCCGTGCCGTCCCCGCTGACGATCACGACGATCGGCGTCGGCGTGGCGGTCACGCTGGTACTGGGTGTCGCACCGCAGTACTTCCTGGACCTGGCCGGCCAGGCGAGCGTGTTCGTCCGTTAGCGCGGCACGCCCGAGGACCCGGTCGCTCCGTGAGGAGAGGCCGGGCCCTCTGTTGTGTCCGCGTGCCGCCGGGCAACCCGTCGGCGCCGCGCGCCGTCCTACCGGGGGCATGGACGAACGACCGCCGACCACGGGGGAGACATGACCGATCAGGAGATCCGGCAGCACCGAGCGGCGGAGGGATCCGGCAGTGACCACCTGTGGCCACTTGTGCTCCTGGGTCCCGCCCTGTTCCTGCTGCGCGTGTTCGGGGAGCACGGCTGGGTCTACTGGACCGCTGCGGTCGTGGGCGTACTGGGCCTGATCGGTGCGGTCTTCGCGATCGCCGGCGCCGGCCGGGACCTGGCGCGCCGACGCCGCCCGTGGAAGGCGGTGTTCGCGCTGCTCCTGCTGGCAGTCGGCTCGTTCATGATCGTGGTCAGGCTCGTGGAGCGCTGACCGGAGGGCCTCGGCCCCGTCCCGGGTCCCGCCGCCGGGCAGCGGCGGCGGGAGCCGTACGGACCGGTCAGGCGGAGGGCACGATGCGGCCCGTGACCTCGCCGAGGCCGACGCGGACGCCGTCGGGGCCGGGTGCCCAGGCGGTGAGCGTCACCTCGTCGCCGTCCTCCAGGAACGTGCGCTTGCCGTCGGACAGTTCGAGGGCGTCGCGGCCGTTCCAGGTGAGTTCGAGGAGGGAGCCGCGCTGGTGCACCTCGGGGCCGCTGACCGTGCCCGAGCCGAACAGGTCGCCCGTGCGCAGCGACGCACCGTTGACCGTCATGTGCGCGAGCTGCTGCGCGGCCGTCCAGTACATCGTGGCGAACGGCGGCTCCGACACCACCTGGCCGTTGAGCGCGACCGAGATGCGCAGGTCGAAGCCGCCGGGCTCCTCCTCGGCCGCGTCGTCGAGGTACGGCAGCAGCGGGAAGTCCCGCGCGGGCGGGGCGGTCCGGGCGGCCTCCAGGGCCTCCAGCGGGGTGACCCAGGCCGCCACCGAGGTGGCGAACGACTTGCCGAGGAACGGGCCGAGCGGCACGTACTCCCAGGCCTGGAGGTCGCGCGCCGACCAGTCGTTGAGCAGGAAGAGCCCGAAGACGTGCTCGCGGAAGTCCGCGAGCGGGACAGGCCTGCCCTGCTCGGACGGGGTGCCGACGAGGAAGCCGACCTCGGCCTCGATGTCGAGCTTCACGGACGGTCCGAAGACGGGGGCCGGGTCGGTCGGCGCCTTGCGCTGCCCGGACGGCCGGACGACGTCCGTACCGGACACGACGACCGTGCCCGACCGGCCGTGGTAACCGATCGGCAGATGCTTCCAGTTGGGGGTGAGGGCGTCCCCGTCGGGCCGGAAGATCCTTCCGACGTTGGTGGCGTGGTGCTCGCTCGCGTAGAAGTCGACGTAGTCCGCGACCTCGTAGGGCAGGTGCATCGTCACCGCGTCGAGGGGGCGCAGCAGCGGCTCTATGTCGGGCCGATGCGCGGGCACCGTGACCCAGGCGGTCAGGGCGCGCCGCACGTCGCGCCAGGCCGTGCGCCCGGCGGCGAGCAGCGGGTTGAGGCTCGGCTGCGCCAGCACCCCCGCGTACGGCGAGCCGAGCGCGAGGGCGGCGGCTCCGACGTCGAGCACATGGCCGCCGATCCGGACGCCGAGCCTGCGGCGCTCCGGCTCGTCGGCCGTGGTGAAGACGCCGTACGGAAGGTTGTGCGGGCCGAAGGGGTCGCCCTCGGCCAGATCGAGCGGGCTCTGCTCGGACATCGGTGCCTGCCTCGCTTTCCACGGGTGTGGGTGACACGTTACGTGCCCGCCCGGCCGCCGCGGCAGGGCCCAATGGATCACACCGGGAGCACTCCGGCGCGGGCCGTCCGCCCGTCAGCGCGCCGTGCGGGGCAGGCGCTTCTCCCAGGTGCGGTGGAACACGATCTCGTCGCCGTCGCGGCACACCACCTCGTCCGCGGCGAGGAAGCCGGCCGCGTCGCAGGTGAGGGCGGAACGCGTCTCGACGCGGGCGTCCCAGCCCAGTTCCGGCCGGTGGAAGCGGATCGACCAGGCGGTGCGGGCCTCGGCGGAGAGCGGATCGTCCTGCCGGATCGCGTACGTCTCGCGGGCCTCCTCCGTGTGCTCCAGGCCGTCCGGGTGGACATGCGTGCCGCCTCGGTGGGGCGTCGCGTCCAGGGTCCACAGGCCGTCCGCCACGTCGCGCGTCAGCACCAGACGCGGGCGGTCCCCGTCGAGGGTCTGCGGGACCGCGACGGCGGGCGGCTCGGCGTGTTCGGGCTCCGCGAACGCGCCGTCGGGCCCGGCCTGTTCGAGGACCGGCAGGTCGAGCCGCGAGCCCGCCGGGTCCAGTGCGAAGCCCGCCGCGTCCGGCCACGGCCACAGCCACGGCCAGTACGCGGAGGAGACCGCCAGCCGGACGCGGTGGCCCGGCGCGAAGGTGTGCGCGGCCAGGGACAGGTCGAACGACACGTCCTGCGTCGTGCCCGGCGTCCAGGCGAGCGCCCGTTCCCGGCCTGCCCGCGCGGCGAGGTCGAGGGCGCCGCGCGTGACGAGCGTGGCGGCGCCGTCCGGTGCGACGTCGCAGAGCCGGGCCATCGCCTGCCCGTGCGGGGCGTCCAGGCGCAGCCGCAGGGTGACCCGGGGCCGTCCCAGGACGACGAGCGGCGCGGCGGCCACGGGGAACTCGAAGCAGACCGAGCGGGCGTCCTCCTCCCGCTGGTCCGGCGGCAGGTCGGCGTCGTGGCCCACGGGGCAGGTGCGGCCGGCGTCCGTCCCGGTGTGCTGCGGGGAGTCCACGAGAACCGGGACGCGAGGGGCTGCCGGGGTGCCCGGGTCGCCGAGCGCGAAGGGGACGACGGTGACATGCGGCGACGGCCAGGCGTCCACACCGGTCCAGGAGCCCGGGCCGGGCCCGGACGGCCCGGGTCGGCAGCGCAGCAGCGGCTCGGACAGCACGCCCGTGTCCCGGTCCTTCAGCCACTGGTCCCACCAGCGCAACGTCTCCTGGAGGAAGCCGATCCCCCGTTCGGGGTCCCGGTCCGGGTACTGACGCGGCCACGGTCCGACCAGCCCGCGCACCCGGTCCGGCGGCAGCCGTTCCACGAGCCGCAGGACGGTGTCGCGGGCCGGGTCGTGCAGACCGCTCACCGCGAGGACCGCCGCCCGTACCGCGTCCGTGTCGTCGCTGATCCCGGCGCTCCGCCAGAACTCGTCCCGCAGCGGGTGCGCCAGCCAGCCGGGCGCGCCCGGCTCGATCGCCTCCAGCCGCCGCAGCCACAGCGCGCGCCACCCGTCGCCCACGTGCAGCGGGTCCGGCGGCCGGGCGGCGCGCGCGAGCTGGGCGGCCGCCCGGGAGTGCAACGACTCGCCGGTGACCGATCCGCCGAGGTAGGGCCCGTCGGTGTCGTACGGGTCGTCGCTCGCGCCCACCGCGACCACGGCCCGCAGCGCGGGCGGTGCGAGCGCCGCGATCTGCAGCGCGCTCCGGCCTGCCGCGCCGATGCCGATCATGCCGACCCGGCCGGTGCTCCATGGCTGCCGCGCCAGCCACTCGATCACCGCGACGCCGTCCGCGAGCTCGGCCGCGCCGCCCTCCGCGCCGGGCACGCCCTCGCTGTTGCCGTGGCCGCGCACGTCGACGCGGACGCAGGCGTAGCCGTGGCCCGCATACCAGGGGTGGCGCTCCCCGTCGCGGACCGCCGTCGCGTCGGTGAGCCGGTCCGGCGCGTACTCGAGGAGAGCGGGCACGGGATCGTCCGTCACCGGCCGCCACAGGCGCGCGTACAGGGCGATGCCGTCGGGCAGGCGGACGCGCAGGTCCTCGCGAGCCGTCTCGTACGGAAACTCGGTGCGGATACGCATGGCTGAACCTCGGCGGCACGACCCCGCCGAGGGGGGCGGCGGGGACCCTCACGGGTAGGGGCAAAATCCCCTGTTCCAGATCATTACGGCTGATCACGAACATACCGGGGGCGGCGGGAAGGCGCTCACGGTGATCGAAAGGCGACCGGATACGCTGACTTGAGTGAATCCAGCGACACATCGACAATCCGTGTGATCGTCAGCAGACAGGAGACCCCCTCGTGACCGTCGTCGGGCCGTTCGGGCTGAGCGTGCGGGACCAGGCTCTTGAGGCCGATGTCCAGACCGGATTGTCGGCTGTCGAGGCGGGCCTGCTCGACGCCACCAAGAGCGAGGTCCCGTTCATCACGGAGGCCGCGCAGCACCTCGTCCACGCCGGCGGGAAGCGTTTCCGCCCGCTGCTCGTGATGCTGGCCGCCCAGTTCGGCGATCCGCACGCGCCGGGCGTCGTGCCCTCGGCCGTCGTCGTCGAGCTCACGCACCTCGCCACGCTGTACCACGACGACGTGATGGACGAGGCCGACGTGCGGCGCGGCGTGCCCAGCGCGAACACCCGCTGGGGCAACTCCGTCGCCGTCCTCACCGGCGACTTCCTTTTCGCCCGCGCCTCGCACATCCTGGCCGACCTCGGCCCGGATGCCGTCCGCATCCAGGCGGAGGCGTTCGAGCGGCTGGTCACCGGGCAGATCCTGGAGACCGCGGGCCCGCGCGACGGCCGCGACCCAGTGGAGCACTACCTCGACGTACTGGCCGGCAAGACCGGTTCGCTGGTCGCCGTGTCCTGCCGCTTCGGCGCGATGATGTCCGGCGCCGAGGAGCGGATCATCGACGTCCTCACGCAGTACGGGGAGCGGCTCGGCGTCGCCTTCCAGCTCGCCGACGACGTCCTCGACATCGCCTCCGACTCGCACGAGTCCGGCAAGTCGCCGGGCACCGACCTGCGCGAGGGCATCCCGACGCTGCCGGTGCTGCACCTGCGCGCCGCCGCCGAGGCGCACGGTCGCCCCGAGGACCTGGACCTCGTCGCCCTGCTCGACGGCGACCTCGGCGACGACGAGCGGCACGCCGAGGCGCTGCGCCGGCTGCGCGAGCACCCGGCACTGGAGCAGGCCCGGCTGGACTCCGTCCGCTACGCGGAGGAGGCGCGGGCGATGCTCGCCCCGCTGCCCGACTGCTTCGCGAAGGCGGCGCTGCAGGAGCTGTGCGACGCGGTGGTCCACCGCGCGGGCTGAGCCAGGGGGACGGTGCACGGCGTGGGCTGGGCCCCGGAGGACGGTCCACCGCGCGGGCTGAGCCAGGGGGACGGTGCACGGCGTGGGCTGGGCCCCGGAGGACGGTGCACCGTGCGGGCTGAGCCAGGGGGACCTGTTCGACCCCTACGGGGCGGGGGACTTGAGGGCCTGCGGTGTCATCCCAGAGGGGTACGCGGGTTTGCGCCCGCGGGCTGACGCCTCCCGGCAGCCGTTTTGGTCAGATGGTGAACACCACCCCTGACCAACCACGGAGGTAGGGCACACCATGGCACCGAACGACAGCGCACACCCCACCGAGGCGGCCGACGGGCCCGCGCCGGGGCGCCGCAAGGCCTCCCGCTATCTCGTCCCCCTCGCGGTGGCCGGGGTGGCGGCGGGGACCATCGGGCTCGTCCCGGCGCTCGCCGCCTCCGGTGACCCCGATCTGCCGAAGATCACGGCACAGGAGCTGATCGAGAAGATCGCCGCGTCCGACACCGAGCAGCTCTCCGGCACCGTCAAGATCACCACCGACCTGGGGCTGCCCGCACTCGACACTCTGGCCGGCTCCCTCGCGGGGCCGGACGGCGGCGAGGGCGGCGCGGGCTCCTCCGCCGACCCGCAGGCCCGGCTCACCGAACTCGCCTCCGGCACGCACACCCTGCGGATCGCGGCCGACGGGCCCGACCGTCAGAAGATCTCGATCCTGCGGGATTCGGACGAGTACAGCCTGATCCACAACGGCGACGAGATGTGGGGCTACGACAGCGCCTCGAACGAGGTCTTCCACGCCCAGGAGGACGGCAAGGGCGAGCAAGGGCCCGGCAGTTCGGCCGAGAAGCGGGGCGAGGACCTGCCGGCCACGCCGAAGGAGCTCGCGGACGAGGTGCTGAAGGCATCCGAGGGCACCACGTCGATCACCGTCGGCGGCACGGCCAAGGTGGCCGGCCGGGACGCGTACAAGCTGGTCGTCAAGCCCGAGCAGAAGGGCTCGACGGTCGGAGCGGTCACCATCGCGGTGGACGCCGAGACAGGCACCCCGCTCAAGTTCACGCTCACGCCGAGCAGCGGCGGCAAGGCCGTCGTCGACGCGGGCTTCACCAAGGTCGACTTCTCCCGGCCCGCGGCCTCGACGTTCGCCTTCACCCCGCCCAAGGGGGCGAAGGTGACGGAGGCCGACAGTCTGGAGGGGGAGAAGAACGCCCGCGAGGAGTTCGAGGGCGGCCTGGCGGACTTCGCCGGACCGGACGTCATCGGCGAGGGCTGGACGTCCATCGCCCGGATCGAGGCGCCCGGCGGTGCGGAGGGCAAGGCCCCGGAGAAGGGCGACGCCCCTGCGGAGGCCCAGCAGTTCCTGGACGCCTTCGGCGACAAGGTCACCGGAAAGTTCGGTAAGGGCACGGTCTTCTCGACGCGCCTGGTCAACGCCCTGATGACGGACGACGGCACGGTCTACGTCGGCGCCGTGACGAAGGACGCACTGGTCGCGGCGGCCAACGCGGACAAGTAACGGCAGCCGCTGCGCCCGCGGTCGGCCGCCTCGCCGTACGGCGGGGCCCGCCGTAAGGGAAGAGGTGCACGGCCCCGGGCCCGCGGCGGTGGCTTCCCGGCCTCCCGCCGCGGGCCCGAGCCGTCAGAAGGTGAGCCGCCAGCTGTCGATGTAGCCGGTGTCGTACCGGGCCACGTCCTGCACCCGCAGCTGCCAGGCGCCGTTGGCCGCCTCGGCCGAGGCGTCCACCGTGTACGTCGTGATCACGTTGTCCGCCGAGTCGCTGCCGCTGGAGTTCTTCAGCCGGTACGCGGTCCCGTCCGGCGCGACGAGGTCGATCACCAGGTCGCCCCGCCAGGTGTGCTTGATGTCCACTCCCACCTTGAGAGCGGCCGGGGCGTTGCCGGTGCGCCCGGAGACGGTCACGGTCGAGGTGACGGCCGCTCCGGCGTCCGGGACGGCGACGTCGGCGGTGTTCTCGAAGAAGTCACCGGGCGGGACGGTGGTGCCGGCCGACAGGGCCCAGATCGCGTGGGCGACGGCGTCGCTGTTGCGGTCCAGCGCGGTGTCGTTGATGTTCGACGTCGTGTCGCACGAGGAGTGGTAGCAGCGGTCGAACGCCTGACCGGCCGTGCCGCCCCACTTCTGCGCCTGCGCGCTGGTCTTGGTACGGCTCGCGCCGGTGAACAGCCCGCCGACGGGTATGCCCACGTTCTTGAACGACGCGTGGTCCGAGCGGCCGTCGCCCTCGGTCTCGATCTCCGTCGGGACGCCGAGAGCGGCGAAGTAGTCCTTGAAGGTCTGCTCGATCGCCGGGTCGTCGTCGTAGACGAAGTAGCCGGGGTTCGGTGAGCCGATCATGTCGAAGTTCAGGTACCCGGAGATCTTCGACCGCTCCGTCGTCGGCAGGTTGTTCACGTAGTGCCGCGAGCCGACCAGGCCCAGCTCCTCCGCGCCCCACCAGCCGAAGCGCAGGTGCTTGGCGGGCTTCAGCTGCGCGCGGGAGACGGCGAGTGCGGTCTCCAGCACGGCGGCGGAACCCGAGCCGTTGTCGTTGATCCCCGCTCCGGAGGAGACCGAGTCGAGGTGGGCGCCGGCCATGACGGTCTGGTTGACGTCGCCGCCCGGCCAGTCGGCGATCAGGTTGTAGCCGGTCGTGCCGTTGTACGTGAACTGCTGGACCGCGGTGGTGAATCCGGCGGCGTCCAGCTTCGCCTTCGCGTAGTCGACGGACGCCTTGTAGCCGGGCCTGCCGTGCGCCCGGTTGCCGCCGTTGGCCGTCGCGATGGACTGGAACTCGGTGAGGTGCGCCTTGACGCCTGCGAGCGGTATGTCGGGTGCGGCGAGCGCGGCCGCCGGGGCGCTTTGTGCACCGGGTGCGGCGGTGGCCGCCGGCGCGCCGGCGGCGAGCAGCCCGGCGAGGGCGAGGGCGGTGGCCGCGAGCGTGCGTCTGGGAACGGAGAGGTTCATGTGGGGGCTCCGGATTCCGTACGGGGATGGAACGGAACGTGCGTGACGCCCCGGGCCGGCGGGGCCCGGGGCGCTGGAGCTTGACGTGCGCTGTGCGTGCTGAATGTTCAGCGAGATTTTGACATCCCGTCAAGAGCAGAATCCCGACACGGGTGTTCGTATCCCGGACGGCCGAACCCCCGTCATTGCACGCAGAATTCGTTCCCCTCCGGGTCCGCCATCACCACCCACTCCCCGCCCGCCTCCTTCACGTGCCGCACGACCGTCGCCCCCAGCCGCAGCAGCCGCTCCGCCTCCGCGTCCCTCGCGCCGGGCGCGGCGTGCACGTCGATGTGGAGACGGTTCTTGCCGGTCTTCGCCTCCGGGACGCGCTGGAAGAGGATGCGCCGCCCGAGTCCCCCACCGGTGTTCTCGTCGTAGGGGTCGTCCGGATGGCGGACGGCGGCCAGATCGCGCCATGCGCGCCGGCCGTGCGATTCCACGGTGGCCCAGGCCGGTACGCCACCGTGGCTGAGCACCTGCTCGACGATCCGGCTGTTGTCCTCGACGAGATAGCCGAGGGCCTCGGCCCAGAAGTCCGCCTGGGCGTGCGGGTCGGCGGCGTCGACAACGAGCTTCCAGTGCAGTGTCATGGCAACCGGTTATAGTGGTTACATGGGTGGGAGGGCAACGGAAACGCCGGGACTGGAGCTGCGGACGCGCGAGGGCCGTCCGTACCGCTTCGACGCGGGGGCGCTCTGTCTGGAGTTGCTGACCACGGGCGGTCCCGGCGAGTTCGCTCGTTACGAGGTGCTGGACGAGCCGGCCGGCCTGCTGCGCTGGGTGGCGGCCAGCCGTCTGCCCGGGGGCCTGCGGCTGGACGTCGACGACGCCTCGCTCGCGGCGGTCCGCCGACTGAGGGACGCCCTGTGGCGGATGGCCGGCGCCCGCGTGCACGGGCGCGACGTGGACCCGGCGGACGTGGCGACGGTGAACGCGGCCGCCGCCGAGCCGCCCCTCGCCTTCGGCATCGCGGCGGACGGATCGCGGCAGTGGCTGCCCGGGCGGGCCGGGGCGGCCCCGCTGCTGTCGACCGTCGCGCGCGACGCCGTGGAGCTCTTCACGGGCCCGTACGCGCACCGCATCCGCGAGTGCGCCTCGCACAACTGCTACCTGCTCTTCGTCGACACCTCACGGCCCGGCCGGCGCCGCTGGTGCGCGATGGAGCACTGCGGCAACCGCAGCAAGGTGCGGGCACACCGCGCCCGCCAGGCCGAGGGAGACGGATCATGACCACTGGACTCACCAAGGACGCGGGCTGGGAGATCGGCGTGTCCAGGACCCTGCCGCTGCCGCCCGCGGCCGTGTGGGACTTCGTCGCGAGCCCCGAGGGCGTGGAGCTGTGGCTGGGCAAGGGCGTGCGGCTGCCCGCCGCGAAGGGGGAGACGTACGAGACGGCCGACGGCGTCAGGGGTGAGGTCCGTTCCTACCGTCCCGGCGACCGCATCCGGGTGACGTACGGCCCGAGCACGGTGCAGGTCGCCGTCTCCGCCGCACGCTCCGGCATCGGGTCGGTGCTCCGGTTCCACCAGGAGCGCCTGGCGGACGCGGAGGAGCGCGAGCGCCGCAGGGCGCACTGGAAGGCGGTGGCGGCGGAGGTCGAGAAGGCGCTGGGAGTCGACCGGGCCAGGGACTGACCGTCCGGCGCCCGACGCCCGGCCCGACGGCGGCGCGAGCGACGCCCCGCCCTCCAGCGGCCCACCAGGCTCCCCCCCCCGCCCGGCGTGGCCCGGCTCCCGGAGCTCGCCTCCGATCCGGGGCACGTCACGGCCCCCGACCGGGCCCAGGCCCGTGCGGTGCGCTCCGGTGAGGCATACGACCCACCGGTGGCGTTCACATCGGGGGGCCGCCGGTGCCCGTTCCGGGGGCGTGTCTGGCTGAGCGCCTGCCGGGCCGGGGCCGCGCCCGGCAGGCCCACCTGCCGGACCCGGCCCGGAAGACGGACCCGCACGGCGCCCGCCGGGCCGGCGTGGGTCAGGCGGTGCGGTCCGGGCGGGCCGCGGCCGGGGGCTCCGGCAGCGGGGCCGGGGCGGGCGGCGCCGGCCTCAGGGCGGCGTCCGCCGCGAGCCGCAGCGCCTGTGCCTTGCCCCGGCGGGCCGTCCGCAGCGCGTCCCACGTCAGGCACGTCAGCGCCAGCCACACCAGGGCGAACCCGGCCCACCGCTCGGCGGGCATCGCCTCGTGGAAGTACAGGACCCCCAGCAGGAACTGGAACACCGGCGCCAGGTACTGCAGCAGCCCCAGCGTCGACAGCGGCACCCGGATGGCCGCGGCGCCGAAGCAGACCAGCGGCGCGGCCGTCACCACACCCGTCGCGGCGAGCAGGGCCGCATGGCCGACGCCGTGGAAGCCGAAGGTCGACGAGCCGTTCGCGCCCAGCCAGAGCAGGAAGCCGAGCGCCGGCAGGAACTGGATCGCCGTCTCGGCCGCCAGCGACTCCAGGCCGCCGATGTTGACCTTCTTCTTCACCAGCCCGTACGTGGCGAACGAGAACGCGAGCGTCAGCGAGATCCACGGCGGCCTGCCGTAGCCGATCGCCAGGACCAGCACCGCGCCGAAGCCGATGCCCACGGCGGCCCACTGTGCGGGCCTCAGGCGCTCCTTCAGCAGCAGGACGCCCATGGCGATGGTGACCAGAGGATTGATGAAGTAGCCCAGCGACGCCTCGACGACATGGCCGGAGTTCACGGCCCAGATGTAGACGCCCCAGTTGACGGTGATGACCGTGGCGGCGACGGATATCAGGCCCAGCTTGCGCGGCTGCCGCACGAGTTCACGGACCCAGCCCCACTGCTTCAGCGCGAGCAGCGCGACCGCCACGATCGCCAGCGACCACACCATCCGGTGGGCGAGGATCTCCGTCGCCCCGGACGGCTTGAGCAGCGGCCAGAAAAGGGGGACCAGGCCCCACATCCCGTAGGCGCCGATCCCGTACAGCAGCCCTGCCCGCTGTTCGTTCTCCGACTTCACTGACCCTCCTGCCCTGCGCGCGCGTTCCCTGACGAAGGTACGCGCGCGAGGGCGCGATGTCATGTCCGTATCGCCATACGGTCATGACGGATCATCGTCGCCCGGCCCGGAGCGGCGGCTCGCGAGGGGAGTGGCGCGAGGGGGAGTGGGCTCAGGCGGTGGCCAGCGCCGCCGCCACCGTCTCGGCGAGCGGCGTGGTGGGCCGCCCGGCCAGCCGCGCCAGATCGCCGGTGGTACGCGCCAGCAGCCCGCGTCCGATGGCCCCGTCGACGTCGACGAGGATGCGGGCGAACGGCTCCGGAACGCCCGCCCCGGTGAGGATGCCGAGGTGCGTCTCGGCCGGGACCTCGGTGTACGTGATGGTCCGCCCGGTCTGCCGCGACAGCTCGGCGGCGTACTCGGCGAGGGACCACGCGGTGTCGCCGCTCAGCTCGTAGGCCGCGCCCAGGTGGCCCTCGCCCGTCAGCACGGCGGCCGCGGCGGCCGCGTAGTCGGCGCGGGTGGCCGAGGCGATCCGGCCGTCGCCCGCGCTCCCCACGACGGTGCCGTGCTCCAGGACCGGGCCGAGGTTGCCCGTGTAGTTCTCGGTGTACCAGCCGTTGCGCAGGAAGGTGTACGGCAGCCCGGAGTCGAGGATCAGCTGCTCGGTCGCCTTGTGCTCGGCCGCCAGGTCGAAGTCAGCGTCCGGCCCGCCCAGTACGCCGGTGTACGCGAGCTGCGCGACGCCCGCGGCCTTCGCCGCCTCGATCACGGCGGTGTGCTGCGCCACGCGGCGGCCGACCTCGCTGCCGGAGATCAGCAGCACGCGGTCGCCCGCGCGGAAGGCGCCGGCGAGGGTGGCCGGCTCGCTGTAGTCGGCGATCCGCAGCTCGACGCCGCACGCCGCCAGGTCCGCCGCCTTCTCCTTGTCGCGGACCACCGCGGCGATCCGGTCGGCCGGGACGGCGGCGAGCAGCTCGTCGACGACGACGCGGCCGAGGGCTCCGGTGGCTCCGGTGACAACGATGCTCATGGGGGCATTTCTCCGTTTCGCATGCTTCATGTGCGTTATTCGCTTCGCGAGCCACCCTACGGAGAGCACTAACGATACGAAAGTACCCACTTTCACGTAAGGTACTGGCATGGCCGTAAGCAGGAACGGGGCCGCCGCCCCCGACGTGAACCGCGAGATGTGCCCGTCCCGGCTGATCCTGGAGCACGTGACCAGCCGCTGGGGCGTGCTGGTGCTCGCCGCTCTGCTGGAACGCTCGTACCGCTTCAGCGAGCTGCGCCGGCACGTCGGCGGCGTCAGCGAGAAGATGCTGGCCCAGACCCTCCAGACGCTGGAGCGGGACGGTTTCGTGCACCGCGACGCCAAGCCCGTCATCCCGCCGCGCGTCGACTACTCGCTCACCGAGCTGGGCGCCGAGGCCGCCCGGCAGGTGTGGGACCTCGCCCGCTGGACGGAGCGGCGCGTGGCCGACGTGCAGGCGGCCCGCGCCGCGTACGACGACGGAAAAGCCCGCGCGGCGGACACCGTCTGACCGGGTCCCGTCACCCCCACCGGTACGCACGCGCAAGGGCCGGGAGCGAGGCTCCCGGCCCTTGCGTCCGTGAGGCGAGCGTCAGCCGACGACCGTCCAGGTGTCGTTGCCCGCGAGCAGCGCGGCGAGATCACCCTTGCCGTTCTGCTCCACGGCCGTCTCGAGCTGGTCGGCCATGAGCGTGTCGTAGACCGGCCGCTCCACGCTGCGCAGGACGCCGATGGGCGTGTGGTGCAGCGTGTCGTTGTCGGCGAGCCGGGACAGCGCGAAGGCCGTGGTGGGACTCGGGTTGTGGGCGTCGTGGACGAGGACCCTGGACTCGTTCTCCGCCGTCACCTGTACCACCGCGAGGTCACCGGTCCGCTCGTCGCGGACCACGCCCTTGGCGAGCTCGGGGCCGAACCGGATCGGCTTGCCGTGCTCCAGCCGGATCACGGCGTCCTCCGCCTGCTGCTTGTCCTTGAGGATCTCGAAGGCGCCGTCGTTGAAGATGTTGCAGTTCTGGTAGATCTCCACCAGCGCGGTGCCCTGGTGGTCGGCGGCCGCCCGCAGCACCTCGGTGAGGTGCTTGCGGTCGGAGTCGACGGAGCGCGCGACGAACGACGCCTCGGCCCCCAGTGCCAGCGAGACGGGGTTGAACGGGGCGTCCAGCGACCCCATGGGCGTCGACTTGGTGATCTTGCCGAGCTCGGAGGTCGGGCTGTACTGGCCCTTGGTGAGACCGTAGATCCGGTTGTTGAACAGCAGGATCTTGAGGTTCACGTTGCGGCGCAGGGCGTGGATCAGGTGGTTGCCGCCGATGGACAGCGCGTCGCCGTCCCCGGTGACGACCCAGACCGACAGGTCGCGGCGGGAGGAGGCGAGGCCGGTCGCGATGGCGGGGGCGCGGCCGTGGATGGAGTGCATCCCGTAGGTGTTCATGTAGTACGGGAAGCGCGAGGAGCAGCCGATGCCGGAGACGAAGACGATGTTCTCCTTCGCCAGGCCGAGCTCGGGCATGAAGCCCTGCACGGCGGCAAGGATCGCGTAGTCACCGCAACCGGGGCACCAGCGCACTTCCTGATCGGACTTGAAGTCCTTCATGGACTGCTTGGCCTCGGCCTTGGGCACCAGCGAGAGCGCCTCAGTCATTGATGGCCTCCTTGAGAGCTTCTGCGAGCTTCTCCGCCTTGAACGGCATCCCGTTCACCTGGGTGTGGCTCTGCGCGTCGACCAGGTACTTCGCCCGGATCAGGGTGGCGAGCTGGCCGAGGTTCATCTCCGGTACCACTACCTTCTGGTAACGCCCGAGGACGTCCCCGAGATTCCCCGGGAAGGGGTTCAGGTGGCGCAGATGGGCCTGCGCGATGGGCAGCCCCGCGGCCCGCAGGCGGCGTACGGCGGCCGTGATCGGGCCGTACGTCGATCCCCAGCCGAGCACCAGGGTCCGCGCGCCGTCCGGGTCGTCGACGTCGACGTCCGGCACCTCGATGCCGTCGATCTTGGCCTGCCGGGTGCGGACCATGAAGTCGTGGTTGGCCGGGTCGTACGAGATGTTGCCGCTGCCGTCCTGCTTCTCGATGCCGCCGATGCGGTGTTCCAGGCCGGGCGTGCCGGGCAGCGCCCAGGGGCGGGCGAGCGTCTGCGGGTCGCGCTTGTAGGGCCAGAACATCTCGGTGCCGTCGTCCAGCGTGTGGTTCGGCCCGGTGGCGAACTGGACGCGCAGGTCGGGCAGCTCGTCGAGATCGGGGATCCGCCAGGGCTCGGAGCCGTTGGCGAGGTACCCGTCGGACAGCAGGAAGACCGGCGTCCGGTACGTCAGCGCGATCCGGGCGGCCTCGATGGCCGCATCGAAGCAGTCGGCCGGGGTGCGGGGGGCGACGACCGGCACCGGAGCCTCGCCGTTGCGCCCGTACATGGCCTGCAGCAGGTCCGCCTGCTCGGTCTTGGTCGGCAGACCGGTCGAGGGGCCGCCGCGCTGGATGTCCACCACCAGCAGCGGCAGCTCCAGCGACACGGCGAGCCCGATGGTCTCCGACTTCAGCGCCACACCGGGACCGGAGGTCGTGGTCACCGCCAGGGAGCCGCCGAACGCCGCGCCCAGCGCCGCGCCGATCCCGGCGATCTCGTCCTCGGCCTGGAAGGTGCGCACGCCGAAGTTCTTGTGCTTGGACAGCTCGTGCAGGATGTCCGAGGCCGGCGTGATCGGGTACGAGCCCAGGTACAGCGGGAGATCCGCCTGCTTGCTCGCGACGACCAGGCCGTAGGACAGGGCGAGGTTGCCGGAGATGTTGCGGTACGTGCCCGTGGGGAAAGCGCTGGTGGCCGGGGCGACCTCGTAGGAGACCGCGAAGTCCTCGGTCGTCTCGCCGAAGTTCCAGCCGGCGCGGAAGGCGGCGATGTTCGCCTCGGCGATGGCCGGCTTCTTCGCGAACTTCGTCCGGAGGAAGGACTCCGTGCCCTCGGTCGGCCGGTGGTACATCCAGCTGAGCAGCCCCAGCGCGAACATGTTCTTGCTGCGCTCGGCCTCCTTGCGGGAGAGCCCGAAGTCCTTGAGCGCCTCGATCGTCAGCGTCGTCAGCGGCACGGGATGGACGTGGTACGCGTCCAGCGAGCCGTCCTCCAGCGGGGAGGTGTCGTAGCCGACCTTGGCCATGGCGCGCTTGGCGAATTCGTCCGTGTTGACGATGATCTCGCCGCCGCGCGGCACGTCGTCGATGTTGGCCTTGAGTGCCGCCGGGTTCATCGCGACCAGCACGTTCGGCGCGTCGCCGGGCGTGAGGATGTCGTGGTCGGCGAAGTGCAGCTGGAAACTGGAGACACCCGGCAGGGTCCCCGCGGGGGCCCGGATCTCCGCGGGGAAGTTCGGCAGCGTGGAGAGGTCGTTGCCGAACGACGCCGTCTCCGAGGTGAACCTGTCACCCGTCAGCTGCATGCCGTCACCGGAGTCACCCGCGAAGCGGATGATCACCCGGTCCAGTCGGCGGATTTCCTTGTCGCCCGCGGGACCGCGCTGCTCGCCCACGACGGCCTCGTGGCCGCTGTTGGCGTCGGCCTGCTCGGCCGGGCTACTGACCTGGCTGGTCACTGAACTGGACCTCCCTCGAGGCGGTTCCTCGGGGCGGCCGGTCCACCGACCGTCCCACTGGCAACCCTACGACGGTGAGGGTGGCCTTCCCTGGACCGCTCATATGTCGGACGTCCCCATGAGACGTCGTGTCGCCTGCTTTGTCACGCTTCACCCGTCCCAGCATCCCCTTCCGTACCTCGCCCCCTCGTCATTCCGCACCCCTGGGCCCCGGGTGTCGGCCCGCCGCCGGGACGCGGCGGGCGGAAGATCAGGAATTCAGGTACGTCAGCACGGCCAGCACACGCCGGTGGTCCCCCTCGCTGGGGGAGAGGCCGAGCTTGAGGAAGATGTTGCCCACGTGCTTCTCCACCGCACCGTCGCCCACGACGAGCTGCTTGGCGATCGCCGAGTTCGTCCGGCCCTCGGCCATCAGGCCGAGAACCTCCCGTTCCCGGGGAGTGAGCCCGGCGAGGACGTCCTGCTTGCGGCTCCGGCCGAGCAGCTGCGCCACGACCTCCGGGTCCAGCGCGGTGCCGCCACGGGCCACTCGCACGACCGCGTCCACGAACTCTCGTACTTCGGCTACCCGGTCCTTGAGCAGATAGCCCACCCCGCGGGTGCTGCCCGCGAGCAGCTCGGTCGCGTACTGCTCCTCCACGTACTGGGACAGCACGAGCACGCCGACCGCGGGGTGCTCGCGGCGCAGCTGCACCGCGGCCCGGACGCCCTCGTCCGTATGGGTGGGCGGCATCCGTACGTCGGCGACCACGACGTCCGGCAGGGCGTCCTGGTCCGCCAGCTCGGCCACGGTCTTGATCAGCGCCTGCGCGTCGCCCACGCCCGCCACGACGTCGTGTCCGCGGTCGGTCAGCAGCCGGGTCAGTCCCTCCCTGAGCAGTACCGAATCCTCGGCGATGACCACCCGCACCCTGTCCTCCACAGCCTCGCGCCCCCCTGTGCGATGAACCTTCCGCGTCGCCTGCGCCGCCCAGCATTCCAGCTTCGTCTCGAGATCGGGTCCAGCTGCTGGTATTGGCGGGATGCCGCGGGCCGCACGGCGGCCCTGCGCCGCAGGACGGAGCCCGCGGGGTCGTTCCGGCCGCTGCCCGGGGGGACGCAGAGACGGGCGACGGGGTTGAGAGGGCAGGGGGGATGTCCCGGCGACGGGTGGGGCTTCGGCGGCGTCGCCGACGGAGGTGGGGCCAGGCGACTCCTGTGCGTCGGGGGCGGACGGTGGGCAGGGCGGGCTCCTGCGCGTCTGGGGCGGGACCGGTGAGCCAGGACCGGCGGGATCAGCCGCGCCAGGGCAGTTCCGCCGTGACGGTGGTCGGGCCGCCCGCCGGCGAGTCGACGGCCAGGATGCCGTCGACCGCCCCCAGCCGTTCCGCGAGCCCGGCCAGACCGCTGCCCGCCGCCGGGTCCGCGCCACCCCTGCCGTCGTCCCTGACCAGGAGCATCAGCCGGTCCTGCGAACGCCAGACGTCGACCGAGGCGCGGCTGGCCCGCGCGTGCTTGGCGACGTTCTGCAGGAGCTCCGAGACCGTGAAGTACGCGATGCCCTCGATCGCCGCGGCCGGCCGGCGGTCCAGGTCGACCTCCACCGTCACCGGTACCGCGCAGCGCGAGGCGACCGCGGACAGCGCGGCGTCCAGGCCGCGGTCGGTGAGCACGGCCGGGTGGATGCCACGGGCGAGGTCCCGCAGCTCCTGGAGCGCCAGCTTCACCTCGCCGTGCGCCTCGTCGACCATCCGGGCCGCTGCCTGCGGATCCTCGGCCAGTTTCTCCTTGGCGAGGCCGAGTCCCATCGCGAGCGCGACGAGCCGGGCCTGCGCGCCGTCGTGGAGATCGCGCTCGATACGGCGCAGATCGGCCGCGGCCGTGTCGACGACCACGCCCCGGTCGGACTCCAGCTTCGCGATGCGCCGCTCCAGTTCGTCCGACGGCGACAGCAGGCCGCGCACCATCGCACGGTCCGCACCCGCCATGGCGTGCGCCAGGAACGGCAGCACCGGCCACAGCACGATCAGCCCCACCAGCGTGACGGTGAACGTCACCACACCCCACGGCAGCCGGACGAACGAGTACAGCACCGTCCGCCACGCCACCGGGTCCTTCAGCCGCGACCAGACCCACAGGACCGGGCCGCCGTCCCGGGGACGGCCGAGCGGGCTGGGCTCGTCGACCTCCACACCGAGCAGCGCGCGTGCCCTCGCCCGCTCCCCCCGCCCGATCCCGCGGGCGCCCGCGAGCGCGAGGGCCAGCAGGGGAAGGCCGACCACGGTGACCGACAGGCCCACGCCGACGACCACGGTGACCACGACGTAGACGAAGGCGAGCAGCGAGAGGGGGAAGTCGGCCAGCAGGTGCGCGACCTTTTTCCAGGTGCGCCGGTCGAAGGCGAGGCGCACGGGCGGCGGTCCTCCGTTGTCCGAGGTGGCGTTGCTCGCGGTCATGGGGGCCAGCCTGCCGGGCCGGGGAGTGCGGACGCCATGGGGTTCCTGGGTGGTATCAGGTGGGGACAACCCCACCTGATACCCGACGCGACTGCTTACGCTCCCTTTAGCAGGGCCTAGACTCCGGTGCGTAGGGACCGACGACGTCGAACAACGTCGAACAGGGCGCCGACGAGGTCACGAGGTCAACGAGGTCAGGGAGCGAGGGGCGGACGTGCCGGAAACGACCGTGGTCGTCACCGCGGCGGACTACTTCCAGAGCTACTCGGTCGTCGGACTGCTCGCGGTGATCGGCGTGCTGTTCGTCGCCGTGGCCTTCGGCGCCGGGCGGCTGCTGCGGCCGGCGGTGCCGACCCCGGAGAAGCTGCTCACCTACGAGTGCGGTGTCGACCCCGTCGGCGAGGGCTGGGCGCACACCCAGGTCCGCTACTACGTCTACGCCTTCCTGTACGTGATCTTCGCCGTCGACTCGATCTTCCTCTTCCCGTGGGCGACCGTCTTCGCCGCCGGGGGCTACGGCGCGACGACGCTCGTCGAAATGTTCATCTTCCTCGGCTTCCTGGCCGTGGGACTGCTCTACGCGTACAAGAAGGGCGTCCTGACATGGGCGTGACTCCCGTGGACCTTCCCGAGCCCCGGAGGCTCGGCGCACTGGCGCGCCTCGCCCCCGAGCCGATGAAGGTCGTCCTCAACTGGGGCCGCCGCTACAGCCTCTGGGTCTTCAACTTCGGGCTCGCCTGCTGCGCCATCGAGTTCATCGCGGCCTCCATGGCGCGGCACGACTTCATCCGCCTCGGCGTGATCCCCTTCGCGCCGGGACCGCGCCAGGCCGACCTGATGATCGTCTCCGGCACGGTGACGGACAAGATGGCCCCGGCCGTGAAGCGTCTGTACGAGCAGATGCCCGAGCCCAAGTACGTCATCTCCTTCGGTGCCTGCTCCAACTGCGGTGGCCCCTACTGGGACTCGTACTCCGTCACCAAGGGCGTCGACCAGATCATCCCCGTCGACGTCTACGTGCCCGGCTGCCCGCCGCGTCCGGAAGCGCTCCTCCAGGGCATCCTCAAGCTGCAGGAGAAGATCGCCCGCGAGTCGCTCGGCGAGCGCTACGAACGGGGCGGCGGCACCCGCCCGTCCACGGCGGCGCTGCGGAGCGGTCTCGTCAGCCCGCCGGAGACCCCGGGCGCTGTCCCCGCCGCCGGATCGGAGGGCGCGCGGTGAACTCGTACGACAGCCTCCCGGACGCCGTCACCGAGATCTTCGGCGCAGAGGCCACCGCCGAGCGCAGCTACGACCTGCTCACCGTCGACGTCCCCGCCGGTGCCTGGACGACTGCGCTGGAGACCGCCCGCGACAAGCTGGGCTGCACCTACTTCGACTGGCTGAGCGCGGTCGACGAACCGGGCATCGGCTTCCGCGTGTGCGCGCACGTCGTCTCGCTGGAGGGCCGCGCGGTGCGCCGGCTGCTCGTCCGCACCACCGTCCCGCACAGCGCCCCCTCGCTGCCGACCGCCGTCGACATCTACGCGGGCGCGAGCTGGCACGAGCGCGAGACGCACGAGATGTTCGGCGTCGACTTCACCGGGCATCCGCATCTCGATCCCCTGCTCCTTCCCGAGGGCTTCGAAGGACACCCGCTGCGCAAGGACTTCGTCCTGGCCGCCCGGGTGGCCAAGGCATGGCCGGGTGCCAAGGAGCCGGGGGAGTCGGAGCACGGCGGACCCAAGCGACGCCAGATGCTTCCGCCCGGCGTACCCGACCCGAACGAGTGGGGCCCGCTGAAGGGCCAGCTCCCGCCCGCCCCGGCCCGCCCGGCCCGCACCCCGCGTGCGGCCGCGGCTCCGGGTGCGACGCCCGACCGCCCCCCGCGCCGCACCCGCACCGCGAGCGAGGGTTCGGCGTCGCAGGCTGCTGCTGCGGCGGCGCCGGCGGGGAATGCGGCCGAGGCTCGTCCGGCTCGGCGTATGCGCAGCGCGAGTGAGGGTTCGGCGTCGCAGGCGGCGGCGCCTGAGGCGGGCGAGGCCCGTCCCGCCCGGCGCATGCGCAGCGCGGGTGAGGGTTCGGCGTCGCAGGCGGTGGCGCCTGAGACGGGCGAGGCTCGTCCGGCCCAGCGCTCCCGCAGCGCTGCCGAGGGCCCGGCCGGCCTGCGCCGGCCGGACGGCGGCGCCCAGGAACCGGCGGAGGCCCCGGCCGCTCCGCGCACCCGCAGCTCCGACGCCCCCTGGCACCACGCCCGCCCGGCCTTCGACGACGAGCAACCGCCCAAGCAGGCGCCCGGCTCGGTGCCCGAGGAGGTGCAGGCGCCCGCAGAAGCACCCGCCGCGATGCCCGACGCCGCGCCACGCGCCGAGCCCCAGCCCTCAGTGGAGCCGGAGGCCAGGCCCGCGCCCGCACCTGAGTCCGGGCCCGCGCCCGCAGCGGAGCCGGAGGCCGGTCCCGAGCCCGCACCCGAGGCCGGTCCCGAGCCCGTACATGAGTCCGAGCCCGCGCCCGCACCTGAGTCCGTGACCGAACCCGAGGCCGACGAGCCGAACCGACCTGCCGGAGGCGACCCCGCGTGAACGACGCTTCCGACGTCGCCTTCCGGCTCATCGTCGTCTTCGCCGTGTTCATGGTGCTCCCGCTGATCATCGGGCAGACCGAGCACAAGGTCATGGCCCACATGCAGGGACGCCTCGGCCCCATGTACGCCGGCGGCTTCCACGGCTGGGCCCAGCTCGTCGCCGACGGCGTGAAGTTCGCGCAGAAGGAGGACGTGGTCCCGGCGGACGCCGACCGCCGCATCTTCCAACTCGCGCCCGCCGTGGCCCTGCTGCCCTACCTCCTGGTCCTGATCGCCATCCCCATCGGGCCGAGTGAGAGCGCGGTCGGCCAGATCGTCGACGCGGGCATCTTCTTCGTACTCGCGGTCATGGGCGTCGGCGTGCTCGGATCGCTCATGGCGGGCTGGGCGTCGGCCAACAAGTTCTCCCTTCTCGGAGGTCTGCGCACCGCCGCTCAGCTGCTCGCGTACGAACTGCCGATGCTGCTCACCGCCGCGTCCGTCGCCATGGCGGCCGGAACCGTCTCGCTGCCCGGCATCCTGAACGCCTTCGAGTGGTGGTGGCTGCCCTGGCAGATCGTGGGCGCCGTCGTCTTCTTCGTCGCCGGACTCGCCGAACTGCAGCGTCCTCCCTTCGACATGCCGGTCGCCGACTCCGAGATCATCTTCGGTGCGTACACCGAGTACACCGGCCTCCGTTTCGCCCTGTTCCTGCTCGCCGAATACGCGGGCATCGTCGTCCTGTGCGGTCTGACCACCGTCCTCTTCCTCGGCGGCTGGCACGGTCCGTTCGATGCCGACGGGCTCGGCTGGGTGTGGACCCTCCTGAAAACCGCGCTGCTGGCCTTCCTCGTCATCTGGCTGCGCGTCAGCTACCCGCGGCTGCGCGAGGACCAGCTGCAGAAGCTCGCCTGGACAGCTCTCATCCCGCTCGCCCTCGCTCAGATCGCCCTCACCGGCATCGTCAAGGTGGTGATCCAGTAATGCCCCCGATCCCCGGCAGCGGCCTCGCCAAGGGCCTTGCCGTCACCCTGCGGACGATGACGAAGAAGCACGTCACCGCGCAGTACCCGGACGTCCTGCCCGACCTCCCGCCGCGCAGCCGCGGCGTGATCGGCCTGTTCGAGGAGAACTGCACGGTCTGCATGCTCTGCGCCCGTGAGTGCCCCGACTGGTGCATCTACATCGACTCGCACAAGGAGACCGTCCCCGCGGCCGCCCCTGGAGGCCGCGAGCGCAGCCGGAACGTCCTCGACCGGTTCGCCATCGACTTCTCGCTCTGCATGTACTGCGGTATCTGCATCGAGGTGTGTCCTTTCGACGCGCTGTTCTGGTCGCCCGAGTTCGAGTACGCCGAGACCGACATCCACGACCTCACGCACGAGCGCGACAAGCTCCGCGAGTGGATGTGGACGGTGCCCGCGCCGCCGGCGCTCGACCCGGGCGCCGAGGAGCCGAAGGAGATCGCGGCCGCCCGCAAGGCCGCCGAGAAGCTGGCGGCCGCCGAGGAGGCCGCAGCGGCCCAGCCCCAGCCCCAAGCCGGCCCCGAGCCGGGCCCCGGCACCGGCCCCGAGCCGGGCACCGGCCCTGGCCCTGGACCGGGCGCCCGCCCCGGCGTCGAGCCTGACCCCGGCACCGAGCCCGGACAGGGAGGCCCCGCATGACGCTCGCCGCCGCCGCGCCCCAGGGCTTCCTTTCGCCGACCGGTGTCGAGATCGCCTTCCTGCTCGTCGGTCTCGCCACGCTCGGCGCGGCCCTCGTCACCGTCACGACCAGGCAGCTGGTGCATGCCGCCCTCTGGCTGGTCGTGACGCTCGGCGGTCTCGCCGTCGAATACCTCCTGCTCACCGCCGAGTTCATCGCGTGGGTGCAGGTCCTGATCTACGTCGGCTCCGTGGTCGTCCTCCTTCTCTTCGGACTGATGCTCACCAAGGCCCCCATCGGCCGCTCTCCGGACGCCGATTCCGGCAACCGCTGGGTTGCCCTCCCGGTTGCGGCCGCCGCCGCGGCGGCCCTGGTGTGGGTCGTCGTGGACGCGTTCCGCACCACCTGGATCGACCTCGACGGACCCGTCCAGGGATCCACCAAGGTGTCCGGCGAGATCCTCTTCCGGCACTGGGTGCTGCCGTTCGAAGCACTCTCCGTCCTCCTGCTCGCCGCTCTCGTCGGCGCGATCGTGCTGTCCCGCCGGGACCCGGAACCGCCTGCCCCGCCCGGCCCCGTGCCGTCGGACCGGGCCGGCCGCACAGGCCGCGACGGCGCGGCCGACCGCACGGCCCGAGAGGGGAAGAGCTGATGCATCTCGCCTATCCCGCAGTGCTCGCCGTCCTCCTGTTCTGCGTGGGGCTGTACGGGGTCCTCGCACGCCGCAACGCGATCCTCGTCCTGATGTCCGTCGAGCTGATGCTCAACGCGGTCAACCTCAACCTGGTCGCCTTCGACGTGTGGCTGCGCGACACGCTCCACGCCGGCCAGGCACTCACCCTGTTCGTCATCGCCGTCGCCGCCGCCGAGATCGGGATCGGCCTGGCGATCGTGCTGATGGTCTACCGCAACCGCGGCAGCTCCGACGTCGACCGCCTCCGTGACACCGCCGAGCCGACGGGGCCGGACGACAGCGGCACACCCGACGACAGCGACACACCCGCAGACCGCGAGGAGAAGGCCGAGGCCACCGCGTGACCACGACGACCCTCGCCGTTCTCGTCCCCCTCCTTCCGTTCCTCGGTGCCGCCGCCGGACTCCTCCTCGGCCGCACCGCCCCCGGGTTCGTCCGCCCGCTGGCCGTCCTGCCCACGCTCGCCGCCACCGCTCTCGCCGTCTTCGTCGCCGTGCGCCAGGACGGCGGCCGGGCCCTCACCGCGGCGACCGAGCTCACGCCCACCGGCTCGGTCCCGATCGACCTGGCCCTGTACATCGACGGCTTCGCGGCGCTCGTCGCCGTCCTGGTCGGGATCGTCGCGTCCTGTGTGCAGATCTACTCGACGGCCTACCTCCGCGACGACCCGCGCTACCCCTCGTACGCGGCGCTCATCTCGCTGTTCACGTCCGCCATGCTGCTCGTCGTCTACTCCGGCGACCTCATGGTGCTGCTCGTGGGCTGGGAGATCATGGGCATCTGCTCGTACTTCCTCGTCGGCCACTACTGGGAGACGCCCGAGGCGCGTGCCGCCTCCCTCAAGGCGTTCCTGGTCACCAAGCTCGGTGATGTCCCCTTCCTGATCGGTCTGTTCGCGCTCGCCGCCGACGCGGGCACCTTCCGCATCAGCGGCGTCCTCGGCGCCGTCGCCGCCGACGCCGTCGACCACCCCACCCTGGTGGCACTCCTGCTCCTCGCGGGCGTGGCGGGCAAGTCGGCGCAGTTCCCGCTGCACACCTGGCTTCCCGACGCGATGGCGGGCCCCACGCCCGTCTCCGCGCTCATCCACGCCGCGACGATGGTCGCGGCCGGTGTCTACTTCGTGGCCCGGCTCCTTCCCGTCTTCGCCGCGTCCGCCGCGGCCATGACCGTCCTCGCCGCCATGGCGGCGATCACGATGGTCGGCTCGGCGCTCGCCGCGCTCGCCCAGGACGACATCAAGCGCGTCCTCGCCTACTCGACCATCGGCCAGCTCGGCTACATGTCGGGTGCGCTGGCCGTCGGCGACCGCGGTGCCGCCGTCTTCCACCTCCTGTCCCACGGTGCGTTCAAGGCACTGCTCTTCCTCGCCGCCGGCGTGATCATCCATGCCGCCGGCACGAACTCGCTCGCCGCCATGTCCCGGATGAGCGGCCTGCCCAAGCGCGTGCCCGACGCCTACTGGACGATGACCGTCGCGCTGCTCGCGCTCGCCGCGATCCCTCCCTTCGCCGGCTTCTTCTCCAAGGAAGCCGTCCTGGTCGCCGCCGAGCACACCGCGCTCGGCGATTCCGCCGTGGCCCCCAGCGGCGCCGGCTGGACCGTGCTGGTCGCCGGGCTGCTGACGGCCCTTCTCACCGCCGCGTACGCGATGCGGCTGTGGCTGCTCGCCTTCCACGGCCGCGGTGCCGAGGCCCCCGACCACGGCCGGGAGCCGGTCGCCATGACCACGGTGCTCTGGATCCTCGCGCTGCCGTCACTCGCCTTCGGCCTGACCTTCGACCAGCTGCCCGCCTGGTTCGACGGCCACGCCCTCACCCTCACTGTCACCACCGCCGTCCTCGGCACCGGCGTCGCCCTGGTCGGCGGACTGCTCACCTACGGTGCGTGGCGGCACGCCACGGCGGTCGCCGCACATCCCCCCATCGGCGCCGTGGCCGCGCACCCCGACGCCGAACCGGCTGTCTCCGAGGCCGAGGCGATCGCGGCGCACACCCCGGCCTACGGATCGATCGCGGCGGCCCCCGACCCGTCCGACCCCGCCCGCCTGCTGCTCGGCCCGCTCCATCGCCACGCCGCCGCGGGATTCCACGTCGACGCCGTCTACTCCGCGCTGTTCGTCCGCCCAGTGCGCGCCGCCGCACAGCTCGTCCGCTTCCTCGACCGCGAGGTCGTCGACACCTACGTCAGCGGATCGGGCACCGGAGCACGCCTGCTCGGCAGCGCCGTGCGCCGCGCGCAGACCGGCAACGTGCAGACCTACCTCGGTGTGCTGCTCGCGGGCTCCGTCGTCCTGGCCGTCGCCGCCGTCGTCCTGTCCAACGTCAACGCGGGGTCGTGAGCCGTGATCGATATCAGCGAGTCCGTGATGCAGTTCCTTCTCGCGTTCCTCGTCGTCGGCCCGCTCCTTGGCGCCGCCGCGGCGCTCCTGCCGGCCCCGCCCGGCCTGCGCGGCTCCGGACCGGACCAGGCGGTCCTGCGACACGGAGTGACCGTCACCGGCGCGGTCCTGGCCGCCACCGTGGTGCTGGCACTCGGCTTCGACCACGACCAGCCGTCGCGGATGCAGGCCACGACGGACATCAGCTGGATCCCGGCACTCGACGTGCGGATCCACCTCGGTGTCGACGGCATTTCGCTCCCCCTTCTCGTACTGACGGCGTTGCTGACCTTCCTCTGCGCGCTCCACGGCTACTTCAAGATGCCGGCCGGCCCCTCACCGAAGGCATTCGTCGCTCTGCTGCTCGTCCTCGAATCCGGCACTCTCGCGACCTTCGCGGTCCTCGACCTGGTGCTGTTCTTCCTGGCCTTCGAGATGGTGCTCATCCCGATGTACTTCCTCATCGCCCGCTGGGGCGGTGAAGGACGGCAGCCCGCCGCCTGGAAGTTCATCCTCTACACATTGCTCGGCTCGGTCGTCATGCTGCTCGGCCTCCTGCTCGTCGGGCTGAAGGCCGGCACATTCGACATGGTGGCACTCGCCACTGACAACGGCCGCGACCTCACCACATCCGTGCAGGTCATCGCCGCTTTGGCGATCGGGATCGGGCTCGCGGTCAAGACCCCGATGTGGCCTCTGCACAGCTGGCTGCCGGACGCGCACACCGCCGCACCGACCATCGGCTCGGTCCTGCTCGCCGGCGTCCTGCTCAAGATGGGGACGTACGGATTCGTCCGTATCGTCCTGCCGATCACGCCCGACGGCATGCAGACGTTCGCCCCGTACCTCGCGGCCTTCGCCGTCGCCGGCATCATCTACGGATCGCTCGCCTGTCTCGCCCTGGCGCGCAAGGGCACGGGCGGTGACCTGAAGCGGCTCATCGCCTACTCGTCCGTGGGCCACATGGGCTTCGTCCTCCTCGGCATCGCGAGCATGACGCCCACCGGCATCAACGGCGCGCTCTTCGCCAACATCGCCCACGGCCTCATCACCGGCCTCCTGTTCTTCCTGGTCGGCGCGGTGAAGGACCGCTACGGCACCGCCGATCTCGACACCCTCGCCGGAGCCACCGGTGCCGCGCTGTACGGACGCGCTCCCCGCCTCGGCGGTCTGCTCGCCTTCGCGGCCGTCGCGTCCCTCGGCCTTCCGGGCCTGGCCGGGTTCTGGGGGGAGATGCTCGCCCTGTTCGGCGCCTTCGACCCGGCCGACGGACTCAGCCGCCCCGCGTTCCTCGTCTTCATGGCGATCGCCGCCTTCGGCACGCTGCTGACCGCGGCGTACCTGCTGGTCGTCGTGCGCCGGGTGTGCATGGGAGCTCCCTCCCAGAGCATCGCGGGCCCGACGGACGGCCGGACGTTCGCCCCGCTCACCGATGTCCGCGGTTACGAGTTCGCCGCCTGGACTCCGCTCGTGGCCCTCACCGTCATCGCCGGACTGTGGCCCGCGGTCCTCCTCGGCCTCACCGACCCGGCAGTGCAGCAGCTCCTCGCAGGAGGCAAGTCGTGACCCTGGCAGCCGACAGCGTCCCCAGCCTGGTCCAGTCGGTCGACTGGCTCACGATCGCGCCGCCGACCATCACCGCCGTCGTCGGACTGATCGTCCTCGTCCTGGACCTCTTCGTCGAGGAGCGTCGCAAGCCGCTGCTCGGCGCCGTCGCCATCGCCGGCCTGGTCGCCGCGATGGTGACCCTGCTTCCGCTGCGAAGGGGCGACCGCTCGACGTTCTGCCTGACGAACGGCACGGACGCGTGCAGCTACACCGCCGACCACTTCACCCTGGCCATCCAGTTCCTCGTCCTCGGCGGCGCACTGCTGATGGCGGTGCTCTCGCTCACGGACACCCGCGAGGACCTCCCCGCCGGGGAGTTCTGGTTCCTGCTGCTCTCCTCGGCGGCCGGCGCCGCGCTGCTGCCCGCCTCCCGCGACCTCGCCACCCTCGTCATCGCCCTCGAAGTCGCGTCGCTGCCCGCCTTCGCCCTCGTGGGCCTCAGGCGCGGCGACCGGCTCTCCAGCGAAGCCGCCCTGAAGTTCTTCCTGTCCTCCGTGACCGCGACGGCCGTCACGCTGCTCGGCGTCAGCTTCGTCTACGCCGCGACCGGCACGCTGCACCTCACCCAGGTCGCCGCCGGCCTCGAGAACGTCCCCGGCCAGCTGGACACGCTCGCCAAGGCGGGCGTCGCCCTGACACTCGTCGGCTTCGCGTTCAAGACCGCCGCCGTTCCCTTCCACTTCTGGGTCCCCGACACCTATGTGGGCGCGCCCCTCCCGGTCGCCGGTTACCTCTCCGTCGTCGGCAAGGCCGTCGGATTCACCGGCCTCATCCTGGTGACGGTCGTCGCCTTCCCCGCCTACGCGGACATCTGGGGCCCCGCGCTCGCCGTCCTCGCCGCCCTGACCATGACCGCCGGCAATGTGGCGGCCCTGCGTCAGTCGGCCACGCGCGCGTGGAGCGCGGTACGGCTGCTGGCCTGGTCCTCCGTCGGACAGGCCGGTTACCTCCTGGTGCCGATCGCGGCCGCCGCGTACTCCAGTGACGACCAGATCGGCGCCACCGTCGCCTACGCCCTGATGTACGCCGTCGTGAACCTCGGGGCCTTCGCGGTCGCCGCGCTCGTCGCCCGGAACCACCCGCAGAACCGGATCGCGGACTACCGGGGCCTGTACACGGCCCGCCCCGCGGCCGCCCTGGCGATGGGCTTCTTCCTGCTGTGCCTGGCCGGACTGCCGCCGGGCATCATCGGCCTGTTCGCCAAGGTCACCGTGTTCTCGTCGGCCGTCGACGCGGGCCTGGGGTGGCTCGCCGTCGTCATGGGCGTCAATGTTGTGATCGCGCTGTACTACTACCTCCACTGGACGGCACTGCTGTTCCGCGCCCCCGCGGGAGCCGTGAGCGGCGCGGAGGCCGAGCCGGTGCGCCGGCGCACGCCCGCGCCCGTCACCGTGGCCATCGCGCTGACCGCGGTCGGCGGTGTCGTGCTCTCCGGCTACCCCCAGCTGGTGCTGCGCTTCGCCGCGGACACCCTGTTCTGACGTTCACCCGAACGGCCCACGCCCGTGGCCCGGAGCACAGGGGAACCAGCGTCCTTCGCCTGGCGTTGACCAGTACAGAAGGGTCCACTGGAGAGTGGAGCACCACGCGAAGGGTTCCCCTGCCGCACCGTTTGGAGGGCGTACCGTGCACCGCCGGCACAACGGGCTGAAGACCGCCGTACTCCTCGGGGGACTGTCCGCACTCATCCTCGTCATCGGCAGCTTCTTCGGCCGGACGGGGCTGTTCGTCGCGCTCGTCGTCGCCCTCGGTACGAACGCCTACGCCTACTGGAACAGCGACAAGCTGGCACTGCGCGCCATGCGTGCCCGTCCGGTCAGCGAGTTCGAGGCGCCCGCGCTGTACCGGATCGTCCGCGAGCTCTCCACCGCCACCCGCCAGCCCATGCCGCGCCTCTACATCTCCCCGACCCAGGCGCCCAACGCCTTCGCCACCGGCCGCAACCCGCGCAACGCGGCCGTGTGCTGCACCGAGGGGATCATGCGGATCCTGAACGAACGGGAGCTGCGCGGCGTCATCGGCCACGAGCTCAGCCACGTCTACAACCGCGACATCCTCATCTCGTCGGTCGCCGGAGCCCTGGCCTCGGTCGTGATGTTCCTGGTCAACTTCGCCTGGCTCATCCCCGTCGGCCGCTCGGACGACGACGACGGTCCCGGTCTCGTCGGCATGCTGCTGATCATGATCCTGGGGCCGCTGGCGGCCTCGGTGATCCAGCTCGCGGTCAGCCGCTCGCGGGAGTACGAAGCGGACGCGTCGGGCGCCCAGCTCACCGGCGACCCCCTGGCGCTGGCGAGCGCCCTGCGCAAGCTCGACGCGGGGACCAAGCAGCTGCCGCTGCCGCCGGAGCCCCGCCTGGAGACGGCGAGCCACATGATGATCGCGAACCCCTTCGGACCGGGCAGGGGCCTCGCCAAGATGTTCGCCACCCACCCGCCCATGGCGGAACGAATTGCCCGGCTCGAGCAGATGGCAGGTCATCGCCCGTGAAGACCATTCTGAACGTCATATGGCTGATCCTCAGCGGCTTCTGGCTCTTCCTGGGGTACCTCGTCGCGGGCGTCGTCCTGTGCGTCACGATCATCGGCATCCCGTTCGGCATCGCGTCGTTCCGTATCGGCGTCTACGCGCTGTGGCCCTTCGGCCACACGACCGTCGACCGCCGCGACTCCGGGGCGCCGTCGCTCATCGGCAACGTCCTGTGGCTGATCCTGGCCGGATGGTGGCTCGCGCTCAGCCATGTCGTCACGGGCATCGCGCTGTGCCTGACGATCATCGGTATCCCGTTCGGCGTGGCGAACTTCAAGCTGATCCCTGTGGCGCTCGTGCCGCTCGGCCGCGAGATCGTCCCCACGGACCGCCCCTTCGCGAGCCCGCTGAAACCGTCCGCGGCAGCCGGCGACGGGCCCTCGGCCGTCGTCCCGCAGGAGGCCGTCCACAGCCGCTCAGCGGTCGCCGGACCCGTTCCGCCCGGGCCGGCGCAGCGCGTAGAGCACGGCGCCCACCGCCAGTACGCCCAGTCCCGCGACGGCCGACACCGCGGGCAGTGACAACGCGAGGACCACGCACCCCACCAGACCGCAGGCCGCGGTGAATTGCGCCGGCCGGGAACTCAGCGTCCATGCCGAGACGTTGGCAATGGCGTAGTACATCAGCACTCCGAACGACGAGAAGCCGATCGCCCCGCGCAGGTCCACCGTCGCCGCCACCACCGCGACGACGGTCCCCACGACCAGCTCCGCGCGGTGCGGCACCTGGAACCGCGGATGGACGGCGGCCAGTGCTCCGGGCAGATGGCCGTCCCGGGCCATCGCCAGTGTCGTGCGCGAGACGCCGAGAATCAGCGCGAGCAACGACCCCAGCGCCGCCACGACGGCGCCGACCCGCACGACGGGCCCGAGCCCGCCGGCCCCCGCCGCCTCCACGGCATCGGCCAGCGGAGCCGTCGCCCTGCCCAACTCACCCGCACCCAGCACGGAAAGGACGGCGACGGCCACACACACGTAGACGACGAGCGCGATGCCGAGGGCCACCGGCACGGCCCGGGGGATCGTACGGGCCGGATCACGCACCTCCTCGCCCAGCGTCGCGATCCGCGCGTACCCGGCGAACGCGAAGAACAACAGGCCGGCGGCCTCCACCACTCCGTCGACCGAGAGGTCGCCCCCGAGTGCGAGCCGACCCGTGTCCGCCGCGCCCGACCCCAGACAGGAGACGACCACCGCGACGAGCACAGCGAGCACCACCGCCACGATCGCCCTGGTGAGCAGCGCCGACTTCTGAACGCCCGCGTAGTTCACGGCAGTCAGTGCCACCACCGCGGCGACTGCGACGGCATGCGCCTGCTCCGGCCAGGCGTACGCCCCGACGGTGAGCGCCATCGCGGCGCACGAGGCGGTCTTGCCGACGACGAACGCCCACCCCGCCAGGTAGCCCCAGAAATCACCCAGCCGCTCCCGTCCGTACACATAGGTGCCGCCCGAGGCCGGGTACAGCGCGGCGAGCCGGGCCGACGACATGGCGTTGCAGTAGGCGACCACGGCGGCCAGCGCCAGACCGATCAGCAGTCCCGTACCGGCCGAGCGCGCGGCGGGAGCCAGTGCCGCGAAGACGCCCGCGCCGATCATCGATCCCAGGCCGATCACCACCGCGTCGAACACCCCGAGCGAACGCCTCAACTCCCGTGTCATGCGTCGCACCCTACTGATCCGCGCAACCGCGCCCCGTCTCCCCCTCGTCCTCGGACACGACACCGTTCGAAAGGCAGGTTCATGGCATGAGCGTCATCAGCTGGATCGTCCTCGGTCTGCTCGCGGGGGCGATAGCCAAGATCCTGCTGCCCGGCCGGGACCCGGGCGGGCTGATCGGTACCACGCTCATCGGCATCGCCGGCGCGTTCACCGGCGGGTGGCTCTCCGCCCGCTATCTGGACCGGCCGATAGCCAACGAGTTCTACGACGGCGCGACCTGGGCCGCGGCCGTCGGCGGATCGCTCGTGCTGCTGATCATCTACCGGATCCTGTTCGGCCACTCCCGTTCTCGCTGAACCACCACGTACGAGCCCTCGTGGCGGCGGGGTGCCGGGCGCCGGGTGCCCGTCGGCGGTGAGTGCGCACCCGGCTACAGGCCCGTCTCCCGCAGGGTGATGTTCAGCCGCCCGGCGGCCGGCCCGACCGCGGGATCGGCGCTGCCCGCGTAGACCTTCGGCACACCGTGGTACGCGAAACGGGAGGGACCGCCGAAGACGAAAAGGTCTCCCGAGCGCAGCTCCACATCCGTGTAGGGCCGCCCCCGGTTCTCGGTGTTCCCGAAGCGGAAGAGGCAGGTGTCCCCGATGCTCAACGACACCACGGGAGCGCCGGAGCGCTCCTCCTTGTCCTGATGCATGCCCATCCGTGCTGCGCCGTCGTAGAAGTTGATCAGCGCCGTGTCCGGGGTGTACGCCGCGGCGTCGCCGTACGTCCCGTCATCCCCGTACGCCTCGGCCAGCGCCTCGCGGCCCAGGTCGACCAGCCACTGCGGGAACGCGGCGACCCGTTCGCCGTTCACGTCGTCCGCGGTACGGGAGTAGCGGTACGGCTGCCAGTGCCAGCCCACGCACACCGTCTGCACCGACATCACCCCTCCGCCCGGGAGCACAGTGTGCCGCAGCGGCACCGGACTCCGGGCCCAGGCCCGGCAGGCCTCGACGACCTCCCGCTGCCGGGAGGACGGCAGCCAGTCCGGCACGTGGACCGCGCCGGGGGCGATGACGGCCCGTTCCCTCGGGAAGAGCGTGTCGTTCACGACGCGAGTGCGCCCTCCAGCCCCAGGAGCCGCTCCTTGGAGGCGAGCCCGCCGGCGTACCCCCGCAGGGCGCCGTCCGTGCCGATCACGCGATGGCACGGCCGGACGACGAGCAGCGGATTGCGCCCGATCGCCGTCCCGACGGCGCGCACGCCGACCGCCGAGGTGCCGACCCGCTCGGCGATCTCCTTGTAGGTCGTGGTCCGTCCGTACGGGACGTCCTCCAGCGCGCGCCAGACCCGCCGCTGGAAGGCGGTCCCGCTGTCGGTGTACTCGATCTCGAAGCGGGTCAGCCGGCTCGCGAAGTACGCGGACAGCTGCTGGCCGATCTCCTCGAAGGCCGCCGGGTCGCGGCGCCAGCCGTCCTGGACGACGGCACCGCCCTTCTGCCCGGGCAGCGAGAGCGACGTGAGCGCGGTGCCGCCCCTAGCGGTGGCCGAGACCTCGCCGACCAGCAGCAGTTCGCCCAACGGGCTGTCGACGACGTCGTACAGGGTGGTCATGACGCGCGTCCCTCCTTGCGGGATCTTTCGGTGCGGGGTGGCCTCACCGGATGCCCTGGGAGGCTGCAACGCCCGCTCGTCCACGAGTCTGCGTCCCTGACGCGACCGACGCTGGCGGAAATCGGACATGACCCCTCTCGACGGCGCCACCGCCACCGAACCCCCGCCCCCGATCGGTCGGCACCGCTACCGCCACCGGCCCGCCACCGGACCCCGCCCCGACGGGCGGGGGCGGAGCGGCCAGAGCCGCTCCGCCCCCGTTCGCCCAGTGCGGGCGTCTACCTCACCGGTAGTTCACGAACTGCAGCGCGAAGTCGAAGTCCTGCCCCTTGAGCAGAGCCTGCACGGCCTGCAGGTCGTCCCGGCTCTTGGAGCTGACGCGCAGCTCGTCGCCCTGGACCTGTGCCTTGACGCCCTTCGGGCCCTCGTCACGGATGATCTTTGCCACCTTCTTGGCGTTCTCCTGGGAGATGCCCTCTTGGATCGAGGCGAAGATCTTGTACTCCTTGCCGGAGAGCTGCGGCTCGCCCGCGTCCAGCGCCTTCAGCGAAATCCCCCGCTTGACCAGCTTCGTCTGGAAGACGTCCAGGATCGCGTTGACGCGGTCCTCGGAATTCGCCTGCATCAAGATCTTCTCGCCGGACCAGGCGATCGAGGCGCCGACGTTCTTGAAGTCGTAGCGCTGCGAGATCTCCTTGGCGGCCTGGTTGAGGGCGTTGTCGACCTCCTGCCGCTCGACCTTCGAGACGATGTCGAAACTGGAGTCGGCCATGTCCTGTGGCTCCTTGAATCGGGGTGCGTGGAGCGTGTCCGGACCGCCCGGACCGCTCCGCCAAGCCTAGCCACCCGCACCCGCCCCGAGCGCTGATCAATCCGGTGGCGTAGCACCCCTGCGCATCAGGTATCGTTTACGTCGTTGCCACGGAGCACCGCCCCACAGCGGAGCCTCCTGGCGGCATCCCATGGCGGTGTGCCCGAGTGGCCAATGGGAGCGGACTGTAAATCCGTCGGCTTAGCCTACCCAGGTTCGAATCCTGGCGCCGCCACGCGAAGAAAAGGGCCCCTGAACTGCGGAAACGCAGCGCAGGGGCCCTTTCCTCGTTCGCGACTTATGGGCTGGCGTTATGCCCGCTATTTCCCACTGTGTCTCACCTGGTTTCGCCTGGTGACCAGCGTCCGTGGGGCAGGCGTGGGGCACGGATCCGGGGCCTTCACCCCCAGTGCTTCATGGCCTCCTCGATACGAGCGTTCGCCATGGCCGTGGCTCCGTCCAGGCACTTGGCGTACACCTTCAACAGCACCGCGACGGTGTGGCCGGCGCGGCGAGCCGCCTCTACCGGGTCCACTCCGGAATTGAGCCACAGAGACACGCACGCGTGGCGTAGGTCATAGGGGCGGGCGGCGAGGGGGGACGCCTGCTGCTCGCTGGTCAGGGCGTGACGGCGAGCGCGGGCCCACACCTCGCCGTACCCGCTCTCTTGCACGAGGCCGCCGCGGGCGGTCTGGAACAGGCGTCCGTCAGGGGCCGTGCCGTGGATCTCCAGATGCTGACGCAGCATGGACACGAGCGGCGGGGGGATTGGAACGTGGCGCACGTCCTTACGGGGCCGCCACTTCAATCCACGCACGTCGTGCGCCGTGCCGGAGTCCGTCCAGGAGCTACCGACACGAGGGCGTGAGCCGTCCAGGTGGAGCGCCCCCCAGCCGGTCAAGGGCAGGTCGCAGTTGTTCTGCCGGAGCCAAACGGCTTCACTGGGCCGCAGGCCGGCGTGATAGAGGCATCCGAAGAAGGCTCGGAGGTGCTTGCCGCGGTCTCCCTGCTCGGCCACAGCATCGATGAGGAGCCGCGCCTGGCGGGGATTGACCACACAGCCGGGATCGATCTGCTCAACGGGCGCAGGGATGGCCCACTGGACCCGGGGGAGAGGGTTCACCGCGAGGCGACGGGCTTCCACCGCGAAGCCCAAGGAGTTGTGGAAGATGGCCCGCTTCCGACGGACAACCGACGCTGCGGCGGGCTGTCCATCGAGCCGCAGCGTGAATCCGGTCAACACCTTCCGCAGGAGCAGGGGATCGTCCAGCGCGCTCATGTTGACCGTGTGCGCTTCAACCCATGCCAAGATGCGCCGAACCTCTTCCGGGGCTTCCTCGCTCCAGCGGTTCATGTTGAAGGCGTAGCTGTAGAGAGCGCGGCGCAGCTCGCGGGGCCCTGGCATGCCCCTGCGCGTGGTGACCAGCGCTGGGGTCGCGCTGGCCATGGCCTCGGCGAGGGTGGTGCGTGTCTTGGCGGGCGCAGCGGGCCACTTCATCTCGATGTAGTCCCGTGCGTGCTGGTACCAGCTCACGTCGTTACGCCGACGCAGCTCCGCCACCGGCAGGCCACTCACTTCGTCGAACGGTTCACCGTTGCGGACAAAGGTCATCAGCTCCGCTCGCCGACCATCCGCGAGGGTCTTGGTGCGAAACGTCTGAGAGTGCGGCGTGTCCCCGACCTTCCAGCGCAGCTCTGCAGAGGTTTGGCCACGGTCCTTCCTCTGTCGTACCGACCAGATGCGAACGTTGAAGACGTGTCCCATGGGGTCCTTCCAAGAGGGGGCCCGGCCGATGGCCGGGCCCCAGATGTTCAGTAGGCAATTTCCTGGCTGTCCAGCCAGGCGTCCAAGTCGCTGCGTCTGACGCGCAGGTGCCCGTTCGGCAACTTGCTGAGCTTCGGGCCCTGGCCGCGAGCGCGCATGCGGTAGAACGCGGCGCGACTCATGCGGATCTCTCGCAGAACTTCGGGGAGCTTGAGCATCGGTTCGCGGGCGGTCGTCACGACTCATCTCCTATGGCTGGCGGGTCTCGGGTGGGGGCCGCGTGTGTCCGAGGTTGGGATTTCTGCGTCACCTGCGTCATCTGCGTCATTCACCGCTCTGACTTGCGGTTTTGCGGTGACGCAGCACGGTGGGGGTGCGTCACCGGTGACGCGGGCCTCCGTCATCGGGTGACGCAGGTGACGCGGGGTGACGCAGGCATTGGCTGTTGCGTCACCTGTGTTCTGGCAGGGCAGCGGCCGTTTTCGGGTTGCGGGTGACGCAGGTGACGCAGCGTCTCTCTACTTCGGACAAAGAGGGGTGGTGTCTGTTGTGGTGCGCGGCTCAGAGAGTGAAGAAGGAGCCGCTTCGCGGCGCGACCCTCGCAGGGCGGCGTCGCCGCCGAACAGCAAGAGGAGCACGCAGGGCCGGGTGCTCCTCTTGCTTGTGCGGTGGTCGTGGTGCCGTGCGGTCAGAAGGCCGCTTCCTGCTCGGACGGGGGCGGCGCGGCGGTGGCCGGCCGCCCGATCTCGATGTAGCGGGAGGTCTTGGTGCGTCCCCAGTCGATGAGGACGCCCCGGGCGGCGAGGGTGGGCTGTAGACGCTTGAGCCGGTCTGAGAGCACCTTGCCGGTGGTCGGCCACCCTTTGGGCAGGGGACGGAAGTCCTCACCCGTGTAGAGGCCCGTGAGGCAGTGCAGCCATTCGGCGGACGTCATCCGCTGCTCGGTACCCGGGGCGACGCCGGCGGCGTGCTTGAGCACCGTCTGTGCCAGCAGGTCGCCCTCGATGACGTCGTCGTTGAGGTCGTCCAAGCTGCCCCGGTAGGCGGCGAGCGCACCCAGGCCGGTGGCCGCGTCGAGCTGCGCGCACAGGTGCGCGAAGTCGGCCATGCGCAGGTCGGTCGGGATGTCCGCCTGCGCTGCCCGCACCTGCACGGTGAGGTCCAGGAGCGAGCCGAGGATGACGGGCAGTACCTCGGCGAAGTCGGACCACAGTTCCGCCTCGGTGCGCCGGACCCGGGGGCGTTCCAGGCGGAGTGGCAGGAGTCGTTCGGCGAGGTCGGGCCGGATGACGCCGACGTCGATGCCGGTCAGGAGAAGGGGGCGGCGGTAGCCGATGCGGAAGACGTCCCCGTCGGTGAACAGGGCGCGCTTGACGTCCTCGGCGCCGGTGACGATGCGGCACATGGCGTCGGAGAGGTCCGGGGTCATGTGGGAGAGGTTGTCCAGGGCGGTGACCCATCCGGCGGCCACGGACGTGGTCAGGTTCTCCTCGTCCTTCGGGGCGCGGCGCAGGTCGCCGCTCATGCCCTCGATAATCCGCACGAGCATCCGCCCGCCGGTGGACTTGCCTGCTCCCTGCGGGCCGGTGAGAAACGGCGCGGGCACCGGCACGGCCGGACCCAAGCAGCCGATGAGCCACGCGATGGCCAGGCACTCGGTCTCAGCGTTGGCGAAGTTGCACAGCCGCATCAGGAGATCGATGCCCTTGCCGTTCGTGTCCTTGACCGGCAAGGGCAGCTCCCCCGTGAGCTGGGTGCGACGCCAGCAGACTTCCTGCGGATCCGGGGAGCGGATGTCCCATCCGGTGGGGTGGATGCGCACGGACTGCCCGTCGCTGCGGCCCAAGTCCAGCCATGTGGCCCCGTCGTATCCGGGAGCTACTCGGATGTGCACGGGCTGCACATGCTCGGTCAGCGCCAACGCTTCGATCAGGTCGAGCGCTTCCTTGAGGGCGGTGCCGTTGAACACGCCGATGCCGTCCCTGAACAGGCCGACCATGAGTTCCTGCCGGTGGCTGCCCGTCGTGCCCTGGGAGCGGATCGGCCGGGCCACGGGGTGGCCCTTCCGCTGTGCGTACACGGTGCCGTCGGCGGTGCGGAAGTACCGGAAGTGTGCCTGTGCGTAGTCGGTGATGACCTCGCGGGCCGGGGTCTTCTCGTCGTCGGACATGGCTCACATCCCCAGGGCGGTGCGGGCGTTGGTCCACGCGTCGGTGCAGTGCCGCAGGGTTTCGCCCTTGGCCTGCGCGGCGGTGAACAGCCGCGCGACGTGGGTGTCGGTGAGGCAGCCGCACCGGCCGTGGACGGACAGCACGGCGAGGAACGTGCGGTAGACGGTGGTGTGGATCTGGCTGCGTGCCTCGGTGATGCGCTGTTCCGCCATGGCGATGCCACGCTCCAGGTAGACGGGCGTCCGGTGGCGGCACTCCCCGCCCCCGGCGGGCGCGGCCAGACGGACGGCGGACTGTGCCGGCCGGGCCGGGCGGGACTCCTTCGCGGCCAGGGCGCGGACGACATCGGGCAGGGCGGCCGTGGTGCCGGTGCCGGGGCCGAGCCACCGGGCGTAGGCCATCGTGGACTTGATGTCCATGCCCGGGCGGACGGCGTTCACGGACCGCATCGTGCCCCGGTAGATCCAGTGCTCGCCGCGCGTGGTGGCCACGGTTCGGGTCGGCGGCAGCGCGGTGCGGGCCCAGGCGACGGCGTCGGTGTCGTCCAGGTCCACGACGGTGAGCCCGGCCCCGGCGGGGTGGTAGGCGACGGCGGCTGCCGTGCGCCACATCGGGGCCCAGGCGGGCGAGGTGATGATGGCGGTGTTGGTGGTGGCTGCAGCCCAGCCGTGGCACACGCGCGGGCAGCCGCAGTCTCCGGCCGTTTTCATGCTCGGACGCCCACCGCACGCGAGACCGGTGCAGTCCGGGCAGTTCCCGAACGGCACCTTCCCCTTGCGCAGCGGCAGCACGGGGACGCCCGCTTGGGCCAGGCTCAGCGCCGTTCGGAGGTAGTCGTTCGTGGTCGGTTGGGTCATGCTGGGTGTCTCCAGTTCTCGTGAGTGACTGGCAGACGAGAGCGGCCCCGGATCTTGGCGGATTGGGGGGCCGCTCTCGGCGTTTCAGCCACCTGCCACCCCTAGAGCGCGGGGATGGCGTTGATGACGGCGTTGGCGAGCTGGTTGATGGGTTCAGCGGCGCCGGTGGAGGCGAGGAAGAACCCGAACCCGGCTGCTATGAAGGCGGAGCCGCAGCCGAGGGTCCTGGAGCGGAGCAGGGCGAACAGCCAGAGTCCGAAGAGGACGACGAGTGAGACGGTCACGGCCATGCCGGGATCTCCTCAGCGATGGTTGATGGTGCCGGTGGCCTTGCCGAGCAGGCCGGTGGCGGTGATGTTCTGCGTGATGTACGTGGTGGCCGGTGCCTTGCCGGTGCGGCGGATGGCGCGGAGCAGAAGGGGGGCGATGGCTCCGGCGGCGATGAGGGCGACGGCGGCCCACAGGGCTTGGCTCATGGCGATCAGTCCCGGTGCGGCGTAGAAGAGGCCGATGCCGGCGGCGGCGATGCCGCCGCCGATCGTCGGTGCGAGGAGTGCGGTGGTCTTGGCCCACGTCGGAATCGGCGCCGCTGCGGGCACGGACTGCGAACCGGGTGCCGCGGGGGGCTGGGTGTAGGCGAGGGTGCGGATGCCGCCGGGCAGGGTGACGAGTTGGACGCCGGGCGGGATCTCGTGCGGCAGCATCGGCCCGTGGCCGGTGGCCTGCTGGACGGGCAGGGTGGTGATCTCGTACGCGGTCTCGGAGTGCACAACGGGGTCCCTTCAACGACGGCGGGCAGCACCCCTGGGGCGGGGTGCTGCCCGGTGCCGGCTTGTCGTGTCGCTTGTCGTCTGCCTTGTCGCTTGTCTTGTCTTGTCGCTTGTCGCCTTGCAGGTCACAAGCCGTTTCCGGCCCTCACAGAGGCGTCCAGGGGCCTTCTCGCGGGCGGCACGACAAGCGACAAGCGCTCACGCCTGGGGGGCGTGGCGGTGGTGGACGTAGCGGGCTTTGGTGCCGGTGCCGACGCGGACGGCGGTGCCGTCCTCGGTCCATGTCTTGAGCCATCCGACGACGGTCTGCCGGGTGGTGCCGTGCTCGTCCGCGAGCGCGCGGGCGATCGCGGATGCCCCCGTCCCGTCCGGCCCGGCGGCGAGCAGCAGCGCGAGCGCGGCGTTCCGCGCGGCGTTGTCCTCCTCGCCGCGTAGGGCGGACAGGTTGAGCCCTGCTGCCGTGGGCGGCTGCTCGGTGCCCGCGTCCGGTTCGGTGGCGCCGGGTTCGGGGGCGGTGGCGAACTGGGCGTCGATCTGCTCGCGGAACTTCCGCGCGAGCGCGTCCTCATCCAGCGGCCCGGCTGGCGGCTGCTCGCGCAGCGCAGACAGGTTCAGCCCGGCCCTGGTGCCGGTCTCCCCCCTCGGGGTATCCGTGGTGGGCTGGTCGTCGCGCATCCACGCGGTGCGGGCACTGTCCCAGCGCCGCGCGTAGTCCGGTCCGGCGGCTTTCGCGGATGTGGCGTCGAGCTGGGGGTGCCGGTTGGAGGTGGCGGCGACGATGTCGCGGATTTGGTTGGGCAGGATCCGCCACGACTTGAAGAGCGCGGCTGGTGATTCGGGGGTGCCCATGAACCCGGCGCCCTTGTACGGGGCCTGGTCGACGCGCAGGCCGCGGGATCCGGGGAACTGCTTGCCCAGGTCCATGCCCTCGGTCTCGCCGCCGGTGAGGGCGACGCGGACTTTCGCTTCGCGGCGGATCATCAGGTTGCCCAGGACGGCTCCGGTGGCTCCGAGGGCGGTCAGGACGGTGCGGATGCCCATGGCGCGGGCGATCCGGATGACTTCCAGGATCTTCGCGGCCAGGGCCTTGGACGGGCGGTCGGTGGCGGCCAGGATCTCCGCACCCTCATCGATCACGATCTCGATCTGGGGAATCTGCGCGCTGATGGGCAGCAGGTCCGTGTTCGCCTTGGACATGAGGTCCTGGTAGGCCATCTTGCGGTGCTTCGCGATCCGGACCGCCGCATCGAGCATCAGCGCGGCTTCCTCGTGTGTGGAGGCGAGCCAGTCGACCCCCGGACGGATGCCGTCTGTGGTCTGGCCGCTGCTGTCGAGCGCGGGGCGGACCCAGGGCAGGCCGGCGGATCCGGCGTTGAGGTCGATCACCCAGGTCAGCACGTCGGTGGCGCGGGCGAACCCGGCCAGGATCGTGTGGACCATGTTCGTCTTGCCCGACCCGGTCGGCCCGACGACCAAGGCGCACTGCTCGCGCAGGTAGGCGCGGACCTCGTCTGCGTTCGTCCGCAGCCCCCACGGGATCCCGGTGTGGAGGGACAGCGGCCCGTAGTCGCTGGGGTACGTGACCTCGGCGGCGAGCACGTTGACCGTGGTCACGTCGACCAGCACGCGACCCTGGTCGATGCCCTGCGACGCGGTCGCGGTGCAGCCGTGCGGCAGCCGCGCGTCGGCGGAGAGCTGCGCGGAGTGCTGCGCGATCCTGTCGTAGGTGGTGCCGCCGGGCGGGAGTTCGGCGTCGATGGTGAAACCGGTGCCGGCGGGCCACTGCTCGACCGCGAGCACGCGCACGGAGATCCCGCAGACGCGCTGGATCCGGTCCACCCATTGCGCGGCGATCGCCCGGCGCTCCGCGGAGAGCTCTCGGGCGATCTGCCGCTCATGGGCGGCGATCGCTTCCAGCTCGATCGCCTCTTCGCGCAGGAGGGTGGCGCGGGCGGCGGCCCCCAGGCCGACACCGAAGGTGGCGAGCGACCCGAGGGCGGCCCACGACAGCGGGCCGGTGGTCATGGCCCACGTGGTCCAGCCCGCGCCGACGAGCCAGGACGCGGCGCGCATGCCGATGGTGCGTGCGGACAGCCGGTCGCGGAGGCTGGTGACGGTGTGGCCGATCGCGCCGGCCGCGCCGATGGCGAGTGCCCAGCCGGGGGGCATGCCGGTGGCGGCTCCGGTGGTGGCGACGGCGAGGCATCCGGTGGTGGCGGACAGGGCGCCGGTCACGGGTCCGTGACCTGCTGCCCAGTCCCACACCGGCCCGGTGCTGGCCTGCGTGTTGGAGCTCATGTCAGACGTTCCATCCCTTCTCGGCCTCGGGTCCGTTGCGCGGGTCCTCGTGGCGGGCGATGTCCTGCTCGTGGGCCTGGCGGAACAGCGGGCCCATGTCCTCCGCCACAGCCACGGCGCTCATGACCGCGCCGAAGATGTCGTTGAAGCCGTCCGCGACTTCCTTTTCCAGCGGGAACTCGGAGTCCGCGCGCTCGGCGAGGATCCGCATCACGTTCGCCACGCTGGTCAGTGCCGCGGGCAGCCCTTCGACCATGGCGAGGATCTCCATGGCGCTCTCGGGGTCGTACTGCTGAGCGGCGGATTCCATCTCCGCCGCGTAGTCCTCGAACCGGAAACCCGACACGATCTCTCCCTCACTCGTCGTGCTGCTGTTGGTTGCGGCGGGGACGACACCGGCCGGACGCTCCGCCCGGTCCCCGATCTGGCCGTCGCTGTCGCCGTTCGCTTCCGCTTCGGCGGCGGCCTCCTCGTCGTTCTGGGCTGCGCGGATCTCCTCATCCCGCTTCGCCCGCTGCTCGCCCGCGACGCGCATCAGGCGGGCGTAGAGGCGGCGGCCGGGCTGCTGCAGAAACCTGATGCCGAGCTTGCGGCCGAGCGGGGTGGTGACCATCCCGAGCAGCCCGAGCGCACCGCCCAGGAGCGCGGCGAGCAGCCGTCGTCCCTGGAACCGGGCCGCGGACCGCCACAGCGCCTTACGCGCCTTCTTGCGGGCCGGTGCCTTACGCGCCTGGTCTCGTTCGGCGGCGACCTGCCCGGCAGCCCGCGCGTCCCGCGCCTTGCGGGCCCGATCTATCGCCGCGCCGCGCGCCTTCCCGACGCGGCCGGCCGCCTTGCCCACGGCACGGCCGACCGGCCCCTTACCGGCCAGGCCCGCGGACCGCCGATCGGCCTTGGCCTGCCGCCTCGCATCCGCGAGCGAACGGCGGGCACCGGTCGTCTCGTTGCGGCGGGCGGCCCGCGACGGCGACGTCTGCCGCGCGGCCTCGCGCAGCGCCTTGACCTGCCCCACCGTGCCGCGCCCCTTGCCCGACGAGGCGTACGGCGACCCGGCGGATCCCTTACGGCCGGTACGGTTCAATCCCTTCGTCCGCACGGCGGTTGAGGCGGCGGAACCGGTGGCGCTGCGGCGCGACGTGCCCCGGCCGCGACCAGTGGCCTTCGTGGTGCCGGCGTTCCCGTGGCGGGACCGCCGCGGCACGCGCCCGGCGCTGGTGTGGGAGCTGCGGCCGGGCGCAGTTGCCCTGGCCTTCGTGCCGGTCCGGGCAGCGTTCCGGGTCTTGGCCTGGCCCCGTTGGTCGCGTCGGTTGCGGGCGGCAGCGGCCGTGCCGAGGACGACCGCGCCGGTTGCGGCGACGGCGAGTGCGGCCGGGCCGCCGACCAGCGCAGCAGCACCGAGCAGCGTGGCAGTGGTGTTCGTGCCGGTCACCGCGAGCGGGACGACCGGCCACCCGCCCGGCGTGTGCTCTACGTCGGCAGCCGGGGTGTTCGTCTGGTCCGGCGTCGCGGGGGGTGGTGTGGGCTCCGGGGCGGCCTCGGGGGCCGTTACCGGAGTGATGGTGGTGTCCGTCATGCTGAGTGCACTCCTTCACGGGAGATCAGCAAGCCCCGGACGCTGCCGGCCAAAGCAACGCGTTCGGGGCTTGCGCATGTGGTCAGGCGGTGCGCTGTTCCTCGTGGTGGACGCAAGTGCCGCACATGCCACGCGAGCGCGGGATGCGATACCCGGCGTCGTGGCGGCAGTTGGGGCAGATGCGCTGTGCGGCGTTCGCCTTGGCCAGAGCGGCCCGCTTGGCCGGGGTCATGGGCCGCACGGGCTTGGCCTGGTCGATCCGGTACAGGTAGGCGACTAGCGGGCCCCGGCGGCGCCGGGGCCGTTCGAGCTGCGCGGCGACGTCCTGCCCGCCGGACCGCAGCCCGAGGGCACGGAGCTGGCGGTAGGTGGCGTAGCCGTCCGGCGCGAGCCGCCACCGGTAGACCAGCAGCGCGGCCATCACGCGAGGCGGTGATAGGCGGCCCGGCAGGTGGCGGCGTGCTTGTTGGCCTTGGCGCGGGTCATGAACAGGCTGTCCAGCACGGGGAACTCGGACTGCTCGCCGCAGCCGTGGCAGTCCCAGCGCGATGCCTGGCCGTGCTGGCTGCCGGTGACGTCGACGGCGGCACCGAACTGGTTGTGCAAGCGGATCAGCAGGTCACCCGGCTCGACCGGGGCGGTGTTCGGGGAGAGCTTCACGAGACGGCTCCTTCCAGAGCACGCGGGCCGGTCTGGGTGGTGTCGCGCAGTTCCTGGTAGCGGGTGGAGACCCAGCCGATGGACCAGCCACACAGCTCCGCGGCCGTGCGCACCGGCAGGCCGGTGGCGTAAGCGGCGTGGACGATCTGCCGGGCGCGGCCCTCCGGCAGCTTCTCCTCGGCGGGGCCGCCGGCGAGCAGTGCGGCGCGTTCACGCTCGGCCCGCTCCTGCCGCTCAAGCTGTTCACGGCGCGCGGCTTCCTCGCGCTCCCGACGCTCGGTCTCGCGGCGCTGAGCGGCCTCCCGTTCACGGCGTTCACGCTCAAGCTCAAGCTGTTCACGCTCGCGTTCACGGCGTTCACGAGCCTCCCGCTCCGCACGCTCCCGCGCCTCGCGCTCCGCGCGTTCCTCACGGCGTGCCCGCTCCTCGCGTTCAGCGTGTTCACGGGCGAGCGCTGCTTCGTGCTCGCGCTGTTCACGCGCCAGCGCGGCGGCGTGCTCGCGCTCCTCGCGGGCCCGCTTCTCGGCCGCCTCCCGCCGCTCGGCGGCGGCCCGTTCGCGGGCTTCCCGCTCGGCGCGCTGCTCGGTCTCCAGCCGCGTCACGGCGGCGGTGATGGCGCGCCGGTAGGCGAGCCCGGTCTCTGCCGTGACGATCAGCAGCAGCGGCGCGACCGCGTGCACAGCCACGCCGACCAGGTCTTTCTTCAGAGCGGAGTCGGCCACGTTCAGGGCGAGGGTCATGCAGCCGGTCAGCCACCGCAGCACGACCGGCCACCGGCCGCCGTGCCCACCCAGGCTGGCCAGGACGGCATCGAGGCGGACCACGATGACCACCGCGGCGTCCACGACCAGCGGCAGGATCGGCGCGGTCCAGTCCCACTCGTCGGGGGTGTGCCGGGCCGCGAGCGGTGTGACGGTGAGGATCGAGTAGAGCATCGCCCCGGCCACGATCAGCCACGTCCCAACCGACAGCGCGCGCTCGGCTGAACGGATCTGAACACTGTTCACGGGCCGACCTCCGCCCGTGAACACACCGCCGGGGAGGCCGGAATCCTGGTGTAGCCGACCAGCACCAGCCGGGCGCCGGCGTAGTCCGTCTCCGTCTTCAGGACACGCGTGTGAACACCCTGCTCGTGGTAGCTCACAGTCTCGGGCGCGATCCCCAAAGCGTCCCGCCATGCCTCGAACCCGGCGAAGTCGTCGTGGAAGGACAGCTCCAGCCGGTCCGGGTAGACCGTGGACACCGACACTCCCGGCGCCGGGAGATGCGCGAACTCGGCACTGAACATCCGCAGGACGACCAGCGGAGCGTTCAGCGCCGCGAGGGTGGACGCGCTCATGCGGCACCACCCCTCAGCGCCGTCGCGGCGCGGTTCGTGAGGTCTCGGCGGGCCGCGAGGACCCGGTTACGGGCCCGGCGGACCCGCCGCTCGTCCAGCACCGTGGCCGCCCGGTCGAGCAGACCGATCTGGACGTCGAGCAGGTCGACCTCCGCCACGATGAGCGGCATCTCGCGCTCGATCGCGTCCAGCTCCGCGGCCGTCGGCTCGTGGTCGAACTCGTCGGCAGTAACAACCGCCTGAAGTGCAGCGATGTGCTTCATGAGTCGTGTTCTCCTCAGCAGGTGGACGGCTCGACAGCGCCCCCCGGAGTTGCTGCTCCGGGGGCGCACGCCGTGGGTGGGAATCAGGGACTGCGGATCAGTTCAGCGGCCGCCGGCCGCCGCGTGCGGATGGGGCCGCGGGGGCCGCACCGGAAGCGGCGGACGCTCGTCCCGCTCGTGCTCGCCGCTCACCGGCGGCCCTGCACACGGGCGTTGTCCGCACTGCGCTTGTTCGCCTCAGCGTTCCTGCGGGCCAGCTCGGCCCGCTCCGCCTCTGTCAGACTGGTGAACACAGGGACCTCCACACAGGTGCCTGTAAGGCGCCGCCCGGAGCTCCAACTCCGGGCGGCGCAGTCATGTAGAGCCAGGGGATTCCAGCTCCCCGCGCCCAGCCCGTTCGGCGCGAGCGCCGGACGGGCTGGGGAGGCAACCGGCCGCAGATGAGCCCTGCGGAGGGGTTGAGACGCGCGGACCTGAGCCGCGCTGGCCGCCTTGTAGGAGGAGGCGGCTACCTCATCACGCTGTTGAGTTCTCAAGGAGCGAGCGCTCACTTCAGACCCGTTTCACCGGGCCCTCCGGGCGCTACTGACGACAGATTGACCTAAGTCAATCGCCTCGACCCGAGACATTACCTAAGTCAATCTGGAAGCGTCAAGCGGATCGCGCCGCATGGAATTGACCTAGGACGGTTACGCTCGAACGCATGGAGAAGAGCCCTGCAGCACCGCGCCCCACGGCCAAGGACATCGCCGCAGACATGCGTCAAAGGCTCGTGAGTGGCGAGCTCGGCCCCGGCGACCGCCTGCCTGCCGCGCGAGACCTGGCCAAGAAGTACGGCGTGACGCTGGTCAAGGTGCAGAACGCGTACCGGGAGCTGAGCGAAGAAGGCCTCGTCATCTCGCAGCAAGGCCGCGGAACGTTCGTGGTTGACCCAGCACAGCCCATCGCCGACGGCCAGGGAGGAGGCTCCGCGTTCCTTGCCCTGGCTTCGGAGCTCAGCGCGATGCACGAGACGATCCGCCGGCTCGACGAACGCCTCGACCGGCTTGAGCGGATCGTGGGCGCCGAGGGTACGCGGTCTGTTTCGTGAGGTCCTCGACCCTGCGGCCGAGCCGGTCCGCCGCCTCCCGCGCCTGGTTGAGACTCGCTCGGATCAATGCGCACTGAGCGGGCGTGAGCCCTACTGCGTTGCTGTGCTGTTCGAACGTCTCCGACATGCCAGACAGCTTGGGCGTGTTAACGACGATGGACCCGGACAAAGTGTCCGGGTCCATCGTCGTTGTAGGTCAGACGAGTTGACGAGCCGTCATTTTATTGCGAGGTCGACAGCGGCCAGCACCGCAGGCCACGGGAGTTCGCGCCCAGGCGGTGCCTCACGGGGTTCGTATAGGGGCCACACCTCCGGCCCATAGACGAGATGCACGTCCGCCTCTCGTAGCGCCTCGATATGACGCTGCCACGATGGGTGGCGAGTATGCGCTGCGTTCACGCGCGGGAAGACGACGACGGGCAGGTCAATCGTGCCCAAAGCTTCGCCCACTTGCGTCAGCGCCTGATTGTCCGCGATTCCGGTCGCGAGCTTGGCAACCATGTTGGCGCTTGCGGGTGCGACCACGTAGCAGTCGACGGGCGGATGCGGCCGGGAATCTCCGGGGAGTCGCGGCTCATCCCGTACCGGAAGTCCGGTCAGCTCCTCCAGCCGCTCCACCTCGCCGATCATCCGAAGCCAGTTGCCAGCGGTCGGGGTCAGCGTGACGGCCACCTGCCATCCACGAGCCATGGCAGGCTCCACAAGTCCGGTACGGAGCGCTTCCACTCCGCCGGCTGCCGAACCCACGACTCCGAGAACACCACGCTTCCCCGTGCTCACTGCACCGCCCTGCACCGTTGAGCCATCACGAAAACCTCAGACGAGCGAGCGCCCGCTGTCACGGGGGACTGCTTGGTCAGGTCCCTGAGCGTCTCGCGCACCCTCGGATTGTTGCGTACGAGCTGCGGCGACGAGCGTTCGGCCGTACGCAGCTCCGCGAAGGCCTCGTCGCCATGGCCGGCGAGCGAGAGAGCGCGGGCGAAGTCGATCCGGTGGGAGACGCTGCGCTCCTGCGGCATGTGGTCCACGTTGATCCGACCGTGCTCCACCACGTACGACACGTTGTCGAGGTCCAGCTCGATGGACAGCCGGTGCAGGAGCACGTTCGTCGGGCCGAAGCCGGTCTGCCAGTAGTTCTCATCCGAGCCGAGATCGTCCGCGAGCTCTTCGGCGCGGTTCAGTAGACGTGTGGCTGCCGGACGGTCCTGGTGGCGCGCTGCGGCGACAGCGGCCCTCAGGTGGATCATGCCAAGCAGACTCAGCGCGGCAGGATCGCTCTCCGCCACGCGAGAGGACAGCCACATTGCCGTGGCGTCGCCCAGCTCCATCGCTGCCTCGTACCGGCCGTTGGCGAGCAGCGCATGCGTTCCGGAGCGCGCTGCGGAGGCGAGCACCAAGGGGTCATCGGACGCGTCCGCCGCTTGCATGGCGCGCTCTGCGGCGAGCCAAGAGATGTCGGACTCCCCGATCTTCGCGAGCGTCGTGGCTGCGAGGTGGTGAGTCCGGGCAGAGACTGCCCAGCAGTCGTGTCGGTCCCCCTCGCGGCGCGCTGCACGGTCCTCCAGCTCCTGCGCGGTCTGGAGGAGCGCAGGAAGTGTCGCAATCACACTGCCAAGTCGGCCGCCCTGGTAGTCATTCCACGCCTTCTCGACCCGGACGGCGGCGGGGGCAGGGGTTGGGAGCTGGGCGTCTACCTCCGGTCCAAAGAGGAGCCGGGAGAGCCGTCGTGGGCTCATGAGCGCATCGCGCACGGCTGGCACGTCGTCCTGCTGCTTCTCGTCCTCCATGAGCATGGACTGGCCCACGAGGTCCCCGAGTGGAACCCGCAACGTCCGCGCGAGCTCCGCGAGCATGTCGATCCTCGGTGGCTTCCTGCGGCCCGTCTCGATCTTCGCCAACCAGTCGGTGCTGCGGCCGACGAGTCCAGCCAGCACCTCTTGGGTGTAGCCGCGACGCTTTCGGTAGAACGCGATCCGTTCGCCGATGCTGAGGTGATCTCCGAGACCACGCATGCGTGCTGCCTCCTGCTGGTGTAGGGGCCTGCTTCACGGTACAGAGCAGGTCACGGGGCGGGGAGTCGTTCAGACAGCCCGCCGTTGGCGATACGAGCGTGACGGTCTCCATACGCCGTGACCCGGACGGAATGTCCGGCCATCGACCTTGCGAGACAGTTCGATCTCGCGCCCTTCGACAGTCTCCGAAGGGTGGATCGCCGCCCGCTGCGACCGCCGGCGCCGCACGGACCCAGCAGAGCATCTGCGAGGAACAGGGCCACGACACCGGTCGCCACACCAGTCCACCGCGAGGACTCCGATCGTCTGCAGCAGCCACCGAGGCGGAGCGCCTAGCGCCCGCCCACCGAGGTTGACGGCGAGGCTGGCTGACCGCGGAGGTAATCGGGAAGGATAGTGTCGTCATCGGTGAGGGCCGCGTTGATCTGTTCGGCGGTAAGCCCTTCAGAGCCTGTGAAGTCGACGCCTTTCAGGTTGGCATTGGTGAGCGTCGCCCTGTCCAGGTCGGTGTCAGTGAGCGTCGCCCCTTTCAGGTAGGCGCCGGTGAGGTCGGCCCCGATTAGGTCGGCGTCGGTGAGCGTCGCCCCTTTCAGGTAGGCGCTGGTGAGGTCGGCCCCGATCAGGCTGGCGTCAGTGAGCGTCGCCCTTTGCATGCGAGCGTCAGTGAGGTCGGCCCCTTTCAGGCCGGCGCTATTGAGCATCGCCCCTAGCAGGAAGGCGCTGGTGAGCGTCGCCCCCTCAAGGTCGGCGTCGGTGAGCGTCGCCCCCTCAAGATCGGCTTCGGCGAGGTCGGCTTCGGCGAGGCGTGCGCCAGCGAGGTGGAGGCCCTGGAGGTCGAGTCTCTCGCGGGGGTCGACGTGGGTGCGGGACTCGGTGCGGGTCAGGGCGGTCAGGGCGGCCTGGATGTCGGCGGCGGGTTCCTTCGGCAGCTCGGCGGCTTCTTCTTCCGTGGCGTCCGGCTTGGCGGCTTTGGGGGCCTTATCGCGGATGAAGTGGTTCAGGACCCGGGCGGCGTCGGTAGCGGCCTGCTCGGGGGCGTCTCGGGTGATCTGTTCCAGTGCGAGGATGCCGCCGATACGGACGTACTGGTGCTCGGAGCCGAGACGTTCCAGCGCCTTGGTGAAGCGTTCGGTGATCTGGCCGCGGCGGTTGAGCCGGTAGGTGCGGGCGGTGTAGAGCAGGGCAACGCCGGCGCCGATCGCGGCCACGCACGCCACCAGCGCGGTCCGCAGTCCCGTCACCAGTCCGGCCGATCCGGCCCCGTCGCCCACGGTCTTCTCGTTGATGTACTGGGCGTCCAGCACGTATGGGCCCTTCACGACCAGCCATGGAAGGCCGACCAGCAGCGCGGCCACGACCGTCACCACCAGAAGGACCACACCAGCACGCTTGCCCCGACGCCGATACCGGGCGCGCCTGCGGCGCGTATCGAGAGACGTAGACCTTGTCATGTCCTCCTACATGCCCACGGCCCGTGGGGCGGTTGCGTGCGGGATGGCCGTGGCAACCGGGCCCAGCGACCCGCGGGCGACGTGATCGCGGTGTTCACAATGGCCGTCACCTTGCCGATACTGACGGTAGTCGACGCGCTGATTGCGCCGGTTGATGCCTGCATCAGGGGAGGGGCTATGGGGAGCATCACGCTGAAGGTCGAGCAGGACCACGTCGAAGGCGTAGCGAAGCTGAACGATCCGGTTGGTGCGGTAGTTGAGCTCATCTGGAACGCACTGGACGCTGACGCAACAGCAGTCACGGTAGTAATCGAGCGAAACGAGCTCGATGGCGTGAGTAAGGTGATCGTCTCAGATGACGGCCATGGGATGCCGTCGGAATCCTGCCCGTCCTACTTTGACAAATTGGGCGGTTCATGGAAGAAGGCGGCGATAGTTTCCCTTGATAAGCGGCGAGCGATGCATGGCAGGAATGGGCAAGGTCGTGTTCGTGCATTCGCCCTAGGGCAGCATGTTCGCTGGGTCACCATTGGCAAGGGTGTCGATGGCACGGTGAAGACGCTTATCGAAGCGGACCGCTCCGCGATGCGCAACTATCACATTGAAACGTTGGGGCCTACCGCTGAGGACCCGGGTACCATCGTTGAAGCTTGGGGGGCAGTTCCTCACCTCGATCGATTGCTGAACACCTCAAGAGTGATCGCGGCGCTGACAACCGAGTTTGCCCTGTACCTTGAAACCTATCCGGATTCCTCAATCACGTACGACGGTATCCAGGTGGATCCTGGTGAGGTGCAGGTGCACTCGGCTGTGTATGTGCTTGGTCAAACCGGTGACTTCACTGCACCAGAGCTGCGGGTCATAGAGTGGCGTAAAGGTGTTACGCGTGAACTTGCGCTGTGTGATTCCATGCGGATGCCGCTTGTGAAGCTGCGTCCGGAAATTCAGGCGCCCGGTTTCAACTTCACGGCGTACCTGTCTTGGAAAGGGTTCGAGGATCGGCCGCAAGACCTGGCCTTGGTGGATTGGGATGAAGATTCACCAGCCTCGGAGGTGGTGGAGCAAGCCAGGGAGCGTCTGCGTGAGCACTTCCGAAGCAGGGTCGATGCTCGACGGCGTGAGCAAGTCCTGGAGTGGCAGCGAGAAGAGGTCTACCCGTACGAGGGAGAGCCCGTCGACCCCTCGGAGATCACCGAGCGGGAGGCATTTGATACGGTCGCCACGACTATCGCCAAGCATATTCCAAAAGCGCATAAGGCTCGAAGGGCAACGCTGGGCCTACTGAAAGAGACGCTTGCTGCGAAGCCGGGCCACACGCCGGAGATTCTTGAGCGGTTCTTCTCCCTATCTCGTCAGGAGAAGGAGGAGCTGGGGATTCTCCTGAAGCGTACTAGTCTGACGTCGCTGATCCGTACTTCCACGGAGGTAACGGACCGTCTCGACTTTCTTCGAGCCTTGGAGATACTCCTTTTCGACACCGAAGCGAAGAAGGTAACGAGAGAGCGGGACCAGCTTCATAAGATCCTGGAGAACGAGGCTTGGGTATTCGGTGAAGAATACTCTCTCATGGTTAGTGAGCGTGGCCTATCGGAAGTTCTCCGAAAGCATTTGGAACTATTGAGGGCGCCTGAGCCTCAAGACACTAATGTGCGTCTCTTGGACGGCAGTACAGGACGAGTCGATCTGATGCTTTCCAAGACTACGGTGTGGGTGCAGAGACCCCATCACCTGGTCGTGGAACTCAAGCGTCCAAGTGTCCGGCTGGGCATGACTGAGTTCGGTCAGCTTGTAAAGTACGCGACCACCGTCGTCGGCGATGAGCGCTTTAGGGCAACCGAGGCGAACTGGGATTTCTGGCTTATTGGAAATTCCCTGGATGACGCATTGCGGAGTCTCACCAGGCAGCCTCACTTGCCTCCCGGTCAGGCTGGCACGGTTGGTTCCAACGCCCGTTTGTGGGTTCGTGAATGGAGTGAAGTAATCCTGGAGTGTAAACAGCGACTGCATTTCTACCGGGACAGGCTCGATTACCAGTCCACAGATGAGCATGCCTTGGAGTATCTCGTGCGTAAGCATGCGGATGCCACCCCGACGATTCTGCAACCGGATGATGAGGATGTGGAGGAGCAGGCAGCCGCGCTTATGCCGGCTCCTCGAAGTGGCGACGCGACGCCTGACGTGCCCTCTGTCCTAGAGGGCTGATGTGCCCGACCTCTGGAGTGCCGCCGGGCTGGTCTCGTCCCATCGCGTGCTCGTGCGGGGTCAATGTGGGGCAGTCGCACCCCTCGGCGACGTTTTCCCTGGTCAGAGGCGGACAGGCGCGCGGTCTGTAAAGCCGTGCGTCAGCATCCATGGTGCCCTCATCCGAGGGCGTGAGCTGGGTGCTGGCAGTCGGTCGGAGTGGGCCCCTTCTGCCGTCGTCTGCTGCCACAATGTCTGGGGTCGCGTGAAGGAGGGGTTCGATGATCGCGGAGACCGCGGCGTTACGGCTGGGCACGACGGTGGCGAATGCGGCGGGGCAGTTATGGCTGGGAGGCAGGCAGCGGGAGCAGGAGCGTCTGCTGCCGATGGAGGAACTAGTCCGGGTACGGGTGCCCGGCGTGCGTCTCCAGCGCGAGGTCAGGCAGCAGTTCGAGCAGATCACGAACGCGGTGTTTGATCGGCTGGAATCGTTCTTGAAGCACGAGTTCCAGCGCTTGGATGAGGGCGGTCGTCAGGCCGTGATCGACGCCGTGTCCGACACGTTCATGCGGGCGGACCTATCAGACGAGGCCCTCCTAGCCGCGAATGCTAAACCGGCCGAGCTCATCCGCCACATCACCGGTTCCGTGAGCGCACCGGTCGGCCTCAACGAGGCGGAAGGCCGTCTGTACGAGGTGCTCTTCGCCGAATGCGTTGAATACTACGTTCGTATCGTGCGGAGCCTTCCAGTCTTTGAGGAGCGAGCAGCAGCTGAGCTATTGGCGCGGACAGCCACGTTGGGTGCCGAGGTGGCGCGAATTCTTGAACGGCTCCCAGATCGTTCACTGTTTGCGCCGGACGGTACCGACCACGACACGGCCTTCCGCCGTACGTACCTGGAACTGGTCAGCAGGGACCTTGACGAAGTGGAGTTGTTCCGCCGAACGTCCGATCAGGCGACTGCGCCACGAGTGCGGTTGTCGGTCGCCTACGTCAGCCTGCGTGCTACTGGGGACGATGGGAAGCGATCCCGACGCACCACCCGCTCACTTCCACTGCTCAGGCCCGACATGAGTAACTGGGAAGAAGCCGGAAGCGAGTCCTCCGGCATGCGGGTCGAGGCGGCGTTGGGCGGTGAGACCCGTCGGGTGCTGCTGCGGGGCGAGGCCGGCTCGGGCAAGACGACCCTGCTGCGCTGGCTAGCCATCATGGCGGCGCGCGGCGCTTTCACCGGTGAGCTGTCTGGCTGGAACGGCCTCACCCCTGTCCTCATCAAGCTGCGTGAGTACAGCGGCCGGACGCTGCCCAACCCGGAGGCAATGCTTGACGGAATTGCCGGGGCCATTACCGGGATCATGCCTAGGGGCTGGGTGGAGCGGCAGCTCGACGGTGGCAACGTACTGCTCCTGATCGACGGCGTGGACGAGCTGCTTGACCGGGAACGCCGAGCAGTCCGGGAGTGGCTGCGCAGGCTGCTGGGACAGTACGAGGGTGTACGGGTGGTCGTCACCTCACGCCCCGCCGCGGCTGGTGCGGACTGGCTGCGGCGTGAGGACTTCACAGCCCTTCATCTGGATCGGATGACGCCACCGGACCTGGCGGCATTCGTACGGCAGTGGCACCAGGCCGTCCGGGAACTAGGCGGGGAACTGCCCTGTGCCGTGGATGAACTCCCCCAGTACGAGCAGTCTCTGCTCACCAGTCTCAAGGACCGCGCTCATCTCCAATCGCTTGCGGGTACGCCATTGTTGGCCGCGATGCTGTGCGCCATGCATCTGAACAGGGGCCGCCAACTGCCACGGGATCGCATGGAGCTGTATCGCAACGCCTTGCATACTCTGGTCCACGATCGGGATGCGGACCGCAATGTGCCGAGTGCGGTGGACAGCAAGCTCAGCCTTGGGGACAAGCTCGTCATACTGCGAGATATCGCATGGCGCCTGTCGGACAACAATCGAAGCGAGATCGACCTGGAACGGGCAGCCCAGTACGTCGCTGCGAAGCTGCGGGTGATGCGCCACGTAGACGATCTGGATGGCAATCATGTCCTGGAGCAGCTACGGGACCGCTCCGGGATTCTCAGGTCGCCAGCTCAGGGGCGCATGGACTTTGTGCACCGCACTTTTCAGGAGTATCTCGCCGCGAAGGAGGCTGCGGAGGAGGACCGCATGGGCAACCTGGTCGGCCGAGCGCATCTGGATCTGTGGCGGGAGACGATCATCATGGCGGCGGGCCATGCCAACACCCGCCAGCGGGAAGAGCTCCTCATGGGCATCCTCAACCGAGCCGATGAAGAACCCCGGCATACGCGCACACTGCGGCTGGTAGCCGCAGCCTGCCAGGAGACGATGCCCGTCGTTCCGGAAGGCCTGGCGAAACGTCTGGACGAGGCCGTGACCAAGCTGCTGCCGGCGCGACGGAAAACGGACCCGCCCGCCTTGGCTGCGGTGGGGCCCAGCCTCCGCCGTTGGCTGCCTCGGTCACTGGAGCAGCTGACCGAGAAGTCCGCGGCACAGACGGTACGGACTGTGGCGCTGATCGGGGGTGAGGAGTCGCTGGAAATGCTGGCGGGTTATGTGGGTGACGAGCGTCCGGGCGTCGTCCACGAGCTCATCAGCGCATGGGCTTACTTCGATGCAGACGCCTACGCCCATGATGTTCTGTCCGGTCTGCCGCTGGCGGGGCACGATGTGGTGATCAGTCATTCCGGTCAGCTGGATGCGGCAATCGGGTTGCGTTCGCTGACGCGCCTGCAGGTCGATTATCCGGTAAAAGATCTCGATTTTCTCGCCGAGTTCTCGCCCCTGGAAGAGTTGTGGGTGACCGCTGGTCGACTCGAAGGTCTCGACCTGTCCGTACTCCGAGGCCACCTTGGTTTGAAGAAACTCCTATTGTTGAGCGCCGAGTCAGTGGCAGAGGCTTCGGTTCTCGCGGAACTCACACAGCTGGAGGCGCTGGGGATTCCGGCACTTGAGGAAACGGACCAAAGCGCTTTGCGCTCGCTATCCAGCCTCGAGTTCCTCAGCTTCGCCAGCGTCAGGGGGAGCATCGACCTGAGTCCGGTGAATGCACTCCCTAACCTGGCGTATTTGCAAGTGATCGCGGCCGACCGCTGTACTGTGCAGGGTTCGGATGACTTCGCAGAAGCGACCGGTCTCAATTCTCTGTTCTTTCATAACTGCGACGTGAACGTCTGGCTCACGGCGCTCAAGAGCCCCCCACCGGCGTTGTCTGCACTGCACCTAGTACAAAGCGTCGTGCCACCCACCCCTCGTACCTTCACACGGTTCAAGAACCTGAAAAGTGTGTATCTCCATGAGTGCCATGCCCCAGACGGCGCGCCGGTCACCGACCTGGTCATCCCGGGTGTGAGAACACGTTTCCACTAAAGCATCGCAGTTTGGTCGCCGGAAGGGACGGCCGTGTACTCGGCGACAGCCCCGACTAAGAGCCTGGGACGAAGAGAGGTAGACCACCGCTCGGCCCCTGTGGGGTAGGTGTGGGGTGGCTATGCCGGCAGGTGCCGTATTGCCAGGTGCGCCCACTAGCGACGCGCGGTCTGTAAATCCGTCGGCTTAGCCTACCCAGGTTCGAATCCTGGCGCCGCCACGCGATGAGAACGGCCCCTGATACCTGCGGAAACGCGATCAGGGGCCGTCTTGCTGTGCGGGGGCGCGACGCGGCCAGGCCGGGCCTTCCGGCCACGCCCGCGCTCGATCCCGCTCGCCGGCTCGGGCACACCCACCAGCCGCCCGCCGTCCCTGCAGGTGGCGGCGCCGTCGCGCCGGAGGGCGGCGCGACGGCTCACCGGTGTTCCGGCACCTCCGCGAGGCGCCCGCTCAGGCGCCCACGTAGTCCGCGAGGTGTTCGCCGGTCACGGTGGAGCGGGCGGCGACGAGGTCGGCGGGGGTGCCCTCGAAGACGATCCGGCCGCCGTCGTGGCCGGCGCCCGGACCGAGGTCGATGATCCAGTCGGCGTGCGCCATGACCGCCGGGTGGTGCTCGACGACGATGACCGACTTGCCGGAGTCGACGAGCCGGTCGAGCAGGCCCAGCAGCTGCTCGACGTCCGCGAGGTGCAGGCCGGTGGTCGGCTCGTCGAGGACGTAGACGCCGCCCTTGTCCGCCATGTGCGTCGCGAGCTTGAGCCGCTGCCGCTCGCCGCCCGACAGCGTGGTGAGCGGCTGGCCCAGGCTGAGGTAGCCGAGCCCGACGTCGGCGAGCCGGTCGAGGATGCGGTGCGCGGTCGGCGTGTGCGCCTCGCCGGAGCCGAAGAACTCCTCGGCCTCGGTCACCGGCATCGCGAGCACCTCGCTGATGTCCTTGCCGCCGAAGGTGTACTTGAGCACCTCGGCCTGGAACCGCTTGCCCTCGCAGTCCTCGCAGGGGGTGGCGACACCGGCCATCATCGCCAGGTCGGTGTAGATGACGCCCGCGCCGTTGCATGTGGGGCAGGCGCCCTCGGAGTTAGCGCTGAACAGCGCCGGCTTCACGCCGTTGGCCTTGGCGAACGCCTTGCGGATCGGGTCGAGCAGACCGGTGTAGGTGGCCGGGTTGCTCCGCCGGGAGCCGCGGATCGGGCTCTGGTCGACCGACACGACGCCCGCGCCCGCCGGGACCGACCCGTGCACGAGCGAGCTCTTGCCGGATCCGGCGACGCCGGTCACCACGGTCAGCACCCCGAGCGGGATGTCGACGTCGACGTCCCGGAGGTTGTGCGCCGTGGCGCCGCGGATCTCCAGCGCCCCGGCCGGCTTGCGCACCGTCTTCTTGAGGGCCGCCCGGTCGTCGAGGTGGCGGCCCGTGACGGTGTCACTCGTCCGCAGCCCCTCGACGGAGCCCTCGAAGCAGACGGTGCCACCCGCCGTACCGGCGCCGGGGCCGAGGTCGACGACGTGATCGGCGATCGCGATCGTCTGCGGCTTGTGCTCGACGACCAGCACCGTGTTGCCCTTGTCCCGCAGCCGCAGCAGCAGATTGTTCATCCGGCTGATGTCATGGGGGTGCAGGCCGGTGGTCGGCTCGTCGAAGACGTAGGTGACATCGGTCAGCGAGGAACCGAGATGACGGATCATCTTGACGCGCTGCGCCTCGCCGCCCGACAGCGTCCCCGCCGGCCGGTCGAGCGCGAGGTAGCCGAGGCCGATCTCGACGAACGAGTCGAGGGTCTGCTGCAGCGCGGTGAGCAGCGGTGCCACCGACGGTTCGTCGAGCTCCCGGATCCACGCGGCCAGGTCCCTGATCTCCATCGCACACGCGTCGGCGATGCTGATCTCCTTGATCTTCGACGACCGCGCGTCCTCGCTGAGCCGGGTGCCGTCGCACTCGGGGCAGGTGGTGAAGGTGACCGCCCGCTCCACGAACGCCCGGATGTGCGGCTGCATCGCCTCCTTGTCCTTGGACAGGAACGACTTCTGGATCTTGGGGATCAGCCCCTCGTAGGTGAGGTTGACGCCCTTGACCTTCACCTTGGTCGGCTCACGGTAGAGGAAGTCCTGCATCTCCTTCTCGGTGAACGTGCGGATCGGCTTGTTCGGGTCGAGGAACCCGGACTCGGCGTAGACACCCACGGTCCACACGTTGTCCGACTTCCAGCCGGGGATGGTGAACGCGCCCTCGGCGATCGACTTGGAGTCGTCGTAGAGCTGGGTGAGGTCGATGTCGGAGACGGTGCCGCGGCCCTCGCAGCGCGTGCACATGCCGCCGACGCGGTTGTAGGTGGCCTTCACGGTCTTGGTCTTGGCGGCACCGCGTTCGACGGTGATCCCGCCGCTCGCCCGGACCGACGCGGTGTTGAAGGAGTACGCGCTGGGCGGGCCGATGTGCGGCTCGCCGAGCCGGCTGAAGAGGATGCGCAGCATCGCGTTGGCGTCGGTGGCGGTGCCGACGGTGGACCGGGGGTCGCCGCCCATCCGCTGCTGGTCGACGCTGATCGCGGTGGTCAGCCCGTCGAGGACGTCGACCTCCGGCCGCGCCTGCGTCGGCATGAAGCCCTGTACGAACGCGCTGTAGGTCTCGTTGATCAGCCGCTGCGACTCCGCGGCGATCGTGTCGAACACCAGCGAGCTCTTGCCCGAGCCGGAGACGCCGGTGAACACCGTCAGCCGGCGCTTCGGGATCTCGATGCTGACGTCCTTGAGGTTGTTCTCCCGCGCACCGTGCACGCGGATCAGATCGTGGCTGTCGGCAACGTTCGGCGCAGGCGACTGCGTGTCCGTCGTCGTGGCCCGGCTCATCGTTTCTCCATCTGTCGGGCGGGCCGCATGAGCGGTCTCCGTCGGCGTCGCGTGCTCGTCGGCGCGGGATCCGAGGCGTCCACGCCGCTGCGGCCCATGGCGTCTGCGGGCCACGGCAGAAGCGGCGTGGACGCCGGGGCATCGGACCTGCCGGCGGCCGTCGAGCATCAGCTCGCGGCGGGCATCTCGTTCACTTCGCACCCGTCGGGGATGCGGCACGGGTTCGTCGGCAGGGTAGCGCCCGGTGCGCGGGCACGGAGGTGATTCACTGACGAGGCCGGCTGAAGCGCAGCATGTTGCCGGAGGGGTCGCGGAAGGCGCAGTCGCGGACGCCGTACGGCTGGTCGACCGGCTCCTGCAGCACCTCGCCCCCCGCCGCGCGGATACGCTCGAAGGTGGCGTCGACGTCGTCGGTCCGGAAGATGACACCGCGCAGCAGGCCCTTGGCCAGCAGTTCCGCCATGGCCTGCCGGTCGGCGGGCGAGGCGTTCGGGTCCGCGACGGGCGGTTCGAGAACGATTTCCACATCGGGCTGGGACGGCGAACCGAGGGTAACCCAGCGCATCCCCTCGAACCCGACGTCGTTGCGCACCTCCAGGCCGAGAACGTCCCGGTAGAAGGCGAGAGCCTTGTCGTGGTCGTCGACGGCGATGAAGCACTGCGAGAGTGTGATGTCCATGCGCTTCACGCTAGGGGCGGGGGCGCGGCCTTGGCTTCTCCATTCCTGACCGGTCGCGTGTGGACCTTGGCGACGCAGGCCGGGACGGCGGCGCCCTCGTCATGGCTGCGGGCCCGGTACACGCTCGGGCTCTCGCCGACGAGCTCGGTGAAGCGCGAGCTGAACGACCCCAGCGAGGTGCAGCCGACCGCGAAGCAGACCTCCGTGACCGACAGGTCGCCGCGGCGCAGCAGGGCCTTGGCCCGCTCGATCCTGCGCGTCATCAGGTAGCTGTACGGCGTCTCGCCGAAGGCGGCGCGGAAGCTGCGGGAGAAGTGGCCCGCCGACATGAGGGCGACGCGCGCCAGCGCCGGAACGTCGAGCGGCTGCGCGTAGTCGCGGTCCATCGCGTCACGGGCCCGGCGCAGCCGGACGAGGTCCTCCAGCGTCACGAGACCACCTTCCCACAGCGCCCTCCGGCGCGTCCGCGCGACGGAGCCCCGGCCGCCCGGGCAGCGCAGAGCGCCGGGGACACGCCCCGGGCGCCTGCCGTCGCCGTCGACGCCCGAACCACGCGCGACTACCGCTGCGGCCCTGCGGACCCAGACCGTCGGGCCTGCCGCCGCCCGCAGCGACGCCCGAGCAAGGGAGGGGCCGCCCAGGCCCGTGCCGCTCGTATCAGTCCGCCAGGCGGAAGGCCAGTTCGATCTCCCACTTCGAGGGGTCCGGCTCCACCCGCGGGTCCGTCAGGTACGACTCCAGGCGGCATGCCCAGTGCTCCACGCCGTCGACCTCCGTCATGTCCCAGGACAGCCCCTCCCGCGCCGCCCACGCGCGCAGCGCACGCACGATGTCGAAGAGCTGGTCGGGGTGGCCGTGGTGGTGGACGGTCGCGTAGCGGCCCGCGGGCAGCAGGCCCATGCCGATGTCGCCCTCCGGCTCCGGCATCGACGTGACCGGCATGCCCGCCTCGACCACCGACTCCGCGTCCATGGCGACGGTGTTGAAACGGAAGAACGGCGCGCCCGCGAAGACGGCTCCGCCGGCGTCCAGCCAGCCGATCAGTTCGGGCAGGCGGTCGGCGATCACGGCGAAGTCGTCCATCCGTACGGAACCGCGGATGTAGGCGTAGAGCTGCTCACCGCGTTCGACGACCGCGGGGCTGATCTCGGGTGTCGGCTGAGTCATGACCTCAAGGACCTTGTGGGTGAGGGGAATTCATCGGCCGGGCGGCGGAGCAGGCGACGCGTCAGTTCCCGGCGATGTCCTTCACGGCCACGGGCACCGGCACCCCGCCGGAGACGAGTTCCAGCGTCAGTCCCGCCGTCGCCGGCGTCTCCGCCATCTCGGCCAGCACCGCCGCCACGTCGTCGCGCGGCACCGAGCCGCGTCCCGTGGCGGCCTCCAGCCGCACCAGGCCCTTGCCGGCGTCGTTCGTGAGCGTGCCGGGCCGCAGGATCGTCCAGTCGAGGCCGGACTTGCCGCGTACGTAGTCGTCCGCCGCGCCCTTCGCCCGCAGGTAGACGTCGAACACGTCGTCGCCCTCGTGCCCCGCGTCCGCGCCCATGGTCGAGACGACGATGTACCGCCGTACGCCCGCCCGTTCCGCCGCGTCGGCGAAGAGCACCGCGGCGGCGCGGTCCACCGTGTCCTTGCGCTCGGCGCCGCTGCCCGGGCCCGCGCCGGCCGCGAAGACGGCCACGTCCGCGCCCTGCAGCACCGCGGCGACCTCCTCGACGGACGCCGACTCCAGATCCATCAGCACCGGTTCGGCCCCGGCCTCCCGGAGGTCGTCGCCCTGTTCCGGCTTGCGGATGACGCCCGCGACCTCGTGTCCTCCCGACGAGAGCAGCCGCTCCAGTCGACGCGCGATCTGACCGTGTCCACCAGCGATGACAATGCGCATGCCTACGACCGTACGTCCGAAACGTGGCCTGCGCTCAGGGACAGCTGTCCGACCGCCCCTGCCGCGGCAGTTCGAGCGCGACGGCCGCCGCCGAGTCGCAGTACTCGCGTACGGCGCTGGTGCGCGCCACGACGCGCCCGCGGTGGATGACGATGCGGCTGTACGCGAGGGACAGCACGCCCGAGATCCGTTCGCCGCGCACGGCGAGCAGCTCCGCGGGGAAGCCCGCCTCGACCCGCACCTCGGGCAGCCCCATCACCTTGCGCGCCGTGCCGGCCACGCGGTCGTACGCGTCCGACGGCCGCATCCCGGTTTGCGAGGCCAGCAGGTAGGCCGCCTCCAGAGGGTCCCCCCGGCCCACCGGGTTGGCGACGACGTCGCGCAGGGCGCCGCTGCCAGCGGCGACCGTGACGCCGGCGGCCCGCAGCAGCCGCACGGGCGCGTGGCCCCGCTGTTCGACGCCCGCGCACCCGCCCTGCGGCAGGGAGACCACCGTGACGCCGGCGGCGGCCAGTTGGTCGGCGGCGCGGGCGGCGATGTCGCGCGGCAGCCGCGCGAGGCCGGCGCAGGGGCCGATCGTCACTCCGGGACGCAGGCCGCCGGCCATGGCGGCGAGCCGCGCGAGGCGAGCCGGGTCGTCACCGTGGGTGTGCAGGTCGACCGGGCAGCCGTGCTCGGCGGCGACCTCCAGGACCGTCTCCGCGTAGCCGGTGGGGTCGGGATCGGCGTCCGGGCAGCCGCCGACCACGCCGGCGCCCATCTTCATCGCGTCGCGCAGCAGCGCCAGCCCCTCGGCGCCCGCGGCGCCCGTCAGCAGCCGCGGCACGGCGACCGCGGTGAGATCGGCGAGCCCGTGCAGCGCCCGCCTGGCCTGGAGCACCGCCTCCAGGGCGCCGAGGCCCTGGACGTCCCCGATCCGCACATGGGAGCGCAGCGCGGTCGCCCCGTGTCCCAGCTGCAGCAGCGCGGCCTCGGTGGCGCGCCGCTGGATGTCGTCTGGCTCGTACGACACGGGGCCGGGCGTCTCCGCGCTGAGTGCCGTGTCGCCGTGGGTGTGCGGCTCGACGGGGGCGGGGAGCAGCAGGAAGCCGGTCAGATCGAGCCGTGAGGCGTGCGGGGGCAGGCTGCCGGCGGTGCCGACCGCCTCGATGCGGCCGCCGCCGAGCCGTACGTCGACGGAGCGGCCGTCCGTGAGCCGCGCACCGCAGAGCAGCAGCGCGGGGGAGTCCGCGGTCGCGCCGTCGGAGGGCTGCGGCTGACTGTCGGGCATCGCGCTCCTGTGGGGGGCGGTCGGGCTCGGGGCGTAGGGGCCGGTGGAAAACGGCGGTCCGGAGGGTCCGGAGGGCCGGAGAAACCGGAGAGGATCACGCAGCGTGAGTCGAGCCTAGGGCGGCTCGTCATGGCCTTCGAGGAAGAGCGCAATAGTCGTACCGGTGGGGTCGCACGTGGCGTACGGGGCGCTCGGGGCACCCGAGGAGAAAGCCGGACAACGGGGCCGCGGCCGCGGGGTGACGCGGGGGCGACACCTGCGGCGCCGAGAGAGAGATGGGGCGGGAGCGCCGGCCGCCCGGAGCCGCACCGCACAGGCCGGACAGAGGGCCGGGAAACGGATTTGGGCGATCGGCGGGCGAGCGTGTAATGTCTTCATCGCTCGCCCCAATAGCTCAGTCGGCAGAGCGTCTCCATGGTAAGGAGAAGGTCTACGGTTCGATTCCGTATTGGGGCTCTGGTGCGGTATCCCTCACCTTCGGGTGAGGGGGCTCCGTATCAAAGCGGTGTAGCTCAGTCGGTAGAGCAAGCGGCTCATAATCGCTGTGTCACCGGTTCAAGTCCGGTCACCGCTACGCACAGTAGCCGATTGTGGGGTCGGTCCTTCGATCGGCTACTCTTTTCTGCGTTCATCCGTCCATCCGTCCGTCAAGGAGCACTCACGTGGCTGCCACCGACGTCCGCCCGAAGATCACGCTGGCCTGCGTGGAGTGCAAGGAGCGGAACTACATCACCAAGAAGAACCGGCGCAACAACCCGGACCGTCTTGAGATGAAGAAGCACTGCCCGCGCTGCAACTCGCACACGGCGCACCGCGAAACGCGCTGAATCAGGCTCGTACACGAGGCCGCCCCCCCTTGGGGGCGGCCTCGTGTCGTTTCTCGCCGTCAGTCCGGGACAGGTCCCGCCTCGGGGCCGGTCCGCACACTCCGGGATCAGCCCCCACTGGGGCACCAAGCAGGAGGGAGCCAGTCCATGGCGCTCGACCAGTCGTTCGTCGGGCGGACGTATCCGCCCACCACGCCGTACGAGGTGGGCCGGGAGAAGATCCGTGAGTTCGCCGAGGCGGTGGGTGACGCGAACCCCGCGTACACCGACCGCGAGGCGGCCGCCGCGCTCGGCCACCCCGATGTCATCGCTCCGCCGACCTTCGTGTTCGCCATCACGTTCAAGGCGGCGGGCGAGGTCGTGCAGGACCCGCAGCTGGGGCTGGACTACAGCCGCGTGGTGCACGGCGACCAGAAGTTCGCCTACCGGCGCCCGGTGCGCGCGGGGGACCGGCTGACGGTCACCTCGACCATCGAGTCGATCAAGTCCCTGGCGGGCAACGACGTGCTCGACATCCGTGGTGAGGTGCACGACGAGGCGGGCGAGCACGTCGTGACCGCGTGGACCAAGCTGGTGGCGCGTGCCGCCGAGGAGGCGTGATGGCAGCCAAGATCGCTTACGCGGACGTCGAGGTCGGCACCGAGCTGCCGGCGCAGAGCTTTCCCGTGACCCGTGCCACGCTCGTTCAGTACGCGGGTGCCTCGGGTGACTTCAACCCCATCCACTGGAACGAGAAGTTCGCCGTCGATGTCGGCCTGCCGGACGTGATCGCGCACGGCATGTTCACGATGGCCGAGGCGGCCCGTGTCGTGACGGACTGGCTGGGCGACCCGGGCGCGGTGCTCGAGTACGGCGTGCGCTTCACCAAGCCGGTCGTCGTGCCGAACGACGACAAGGGCGCGGTCATCGAGGTCAGCGGCAAGGTCGCCGCGCTCCTGGACGACAAGCGGGTGCGGGTGGACCTCACCGCCACGAGCGGCGGGCAGAAGGTGCTGGGCATGTCCCGCGCGGTGGTCCAGCTCGCCTGAGCCATCCGACGGCCCCGGTCCGTGGCCCCGCCCGAGCGGCGCGGCCGCGGACCGTACCCTTGTCCCCGTGCTGGAACTTCACGACGCTCCCCTCGCCCCCCTGACCACCTTCCGCCTCGGCGGCCCCGCGACGCGTCTCGTGGTGGCCACCGCCGACGACGAGGTGATCACCGCGGTCCGCGAGGCGGACGACGCCGGCACCCCGTTGCTGATCATCGGCGGCGGAAGCAACCTCGTCATCGGGGACAAGGGCTTCGACGGCACCGCCCTGCGCATCGCCACCCGCGGCTTCGCGCTCGACGGGACGCGGCTGGAGCTGGCCGCGGGCGAGGTCTGGACCGACGCGGTGGCCCGCACCGTCGAAGCGGGCCTGGCCGGCATCGAATGCCTGGCCGGCATCCCCGGCTCGGCGGGCGCCACCCCGATCCAGAACGTCGGCGCCTACGGTCAGGAGGTCTCCGGGGCGATCACGGAGGTCGTCGCGTACGACCGCACGACGGGCGAGACCGTGACGCTGACGAACGAGGAGTGCGCCTTCTCCTACCGGCACAGCCGCTTCAAGCAGCACCCCGAGCGCTACGTCGTGCTGCGCGTGCGGTTCGAGCTGGAGGACGCGGGCGGCCTGTCGGCCCCCATGAGGTACGCCGAGACCGCCAAGGCCCTCGGCGTCGAGGTCGGCGACCGGGTGCCGGCCGCCGAGGCACGGGACACCGTGCTGCGGCTGCGCGCCGGCAAGGGCATGGTCCTGGACGCCGAGGACCACGACACCTGGTCGGCGGGGTCGTTCTTCACCAACCCGATCCTCACGGCGGCCGAGTACGAGACGTTCCTCGGACGCGTGCGCGACCGGCTCGGCGACGGTGCCGTCCCGCCCGCCTACCCCGCGGGCGACGGCCTCACCAAGACCTCCGCCGCGTGGCTGATCGACCGGGCGGGCTTCACCAAGGGCTACGGCACCGGCCCGGCCCGCATCTCGACCAAGCACGCCCTCGCGCTGACCAACCGGGGCGAGGCCACCACCGAGGACCTGCTGGCCCTGGCCCGCGAAGTGGTGGCCGGCGTACGGGACGCCTTCGGCGTGACCCTCGTCAACGAGCCGGTGACGGTCGGGGTCAGCCTCTGACGCTGTCGCGCCGCCCGCTGTCCTCGCCGCATGGCGCTCGCCCAGGCGGCCGCCGTCACCGTGCGGCCCGCCCGGCCGCAGCCGCGCAGCGGTCCCTCGGTGGCTGTCACCGGTGACGGCCTGAGCCGCCGCGGGACACGCGTCGGCCGGAGGCGTCAGTAGGCGACGCCTACTCCCTGGCCCACCGTCGCCGGGTCGTCGGTCATCGCCAGCATCGCGTGGGCCACGTCCGCGCGGCCGATCGTCCGGGCCCTGCGCGGATTGCCGCCGACGACCGTGCGGTAGCGGCCGGTCAGCGGCTTGTCGAGCAGCCGGGGAGGCCGGACCGCCGTCCAGTCCGTGGCGCTGCGCGCCAGCTCGTCCTCCATGACCCGCAGGTCCGCGTACACGTCCTTCAGGACCGAGCCGACCACGGACGTCATGGCCCGGTCCAGCAGCGGCTCGTCCTCCGCCGGAGTGCCCAGCGGGGCCGCGCTGACCACCAGCAGCCGCCGGGTGCCTTCGGCCTCCATCGCGGCCAGCACCGACCGGGTCAGCCGGGCGGCGATGCCGGCGTCGGCTTTCTGCGGGCACCGAGCCCGGACAGGACCGCGTCTCGCCCGGCGACGGCCGGGCGCAGTGCCTCCGGGTCCCGGAGGTCGGCGCGGAAGACGTCGAGCCCGTCACCCGTCACGGTGAAGCGGGCCGGATCGCGCACCACGGCGGTGACCTGGTGTCCCGCGGCCAGGGCCTGCCGGACGATCTCCTGGCCGATTCCGCCGGTGGCGCCGAAAACCGTGAGCCGCATCGTGCACGCCCTCCTCAGGTGGGTAAGTATTCACTCACCACTAAGGTGAGTGGGTACTCACCCACCCGTCAAGCCGGTCAGGAGCGCGCATGGAGCAGAAGCCGACCCGCGTCCGCATCGTCGACGCCGCGCGTGAGCTGATGCTGTCGCTCGGCCTGGCGCGTACGACCACCAAGCAGATCGCGAAGGCCGCGAGCTGCTCCGAAGCGGCGCTCTACAAGCACTTCGCCAGCAAGGAGGAGCTCTTCGTGACCGTGCTCAACGAACGGCTGCCGAAGGTCGGCGCCCTGCTGAGCACGCTGATCGAGGACCCCGGCCGGGGCGGCGTCGAGGAGAACCTGACCGACATCGCCCGCCAGGCGGCCCTCTTCTACGGGCAGACCTTCCCCATGGCCGCCTCGCTGTACGCCGAGCCCCAGCTCAAGCGCCGCCACGAAGAGGCCATGCGCGAGATGCGCACCGGCCCGCACAAGCCGATCGAGGGCCTCGCCGCCTACCTGCGGACCGAGCAGCAGGCGGGCCGCATCAGCGCCGACGCCGACACCCACGCCGCCGCGTCCCTGCTCCTCGGCGCCTGTGCCCAGCGCGCGTTCGCCTACGACGCGACTCCCGATGGCAGGCCCCCGCAGCCGCTGGACGAGTTCGCCGCGGGCCTCGCCCGCACCCTGCTGCGCGGAATCTCCGCTCCGGACGGTCCCCGCTGAGCGCCACGCCGGGCCGCTGACCGTCACCGCGCCTGGGCCGGTCGGGCACCTGCCGCTGCGGCGGAGCATGCCCCGGACGTTCGCCGCGGGGGCGTTCAGGCCGCCGGCCTCATCCGTACCGCCCGCCCCACCGTCACGTCAGGCCCCCGGGCCGCCCAGCCAGTCGTCGATGCCCGCCAGCAGCTTCTCCTTGACCTCCGCGGGTGCTGCCGAGCCGCGCACCGACTGGCGGGCCAGTTCCGCGAGCTCCTCGTCCGTGAAGCCGTGATGGCTCCGGGCCAGCTCGTACTGGGCCGCCAGCCGGGAGCCGAACAGCAGCGGGTCGTCCGCGCCCAGCGCCATCGGCACCCCGGCCTCGTACAGCGTCCGCAGCGGGACGTCCTCCGGCTTCTCGTACACGCCCAGCGCCACGTTCGACGCCGGGCACACCTCGCAGGTCACCTGGCGCTCGGCCAGCTTGCGCAGCAGCCGCGGGTCCTCCGCGGCGCGCACGCCGTGCCCGATACGGGCGGCGTGCAGGTCGTCGAGGCAGTCGCGCACGGACGCCGGACCCGTCAGCTCGCCGCCGTGCGGGGCCGCCAGCAGGCCGCCCTCGCGGGCGATCGCGAAGGCGCGGTCGAAGTCGCGGGCAAGTCCCCGGCGTTCGTCGTTGGACAGGCCGAAGCCGACGACGCCCCGGTCCGCGTAGCGCACGGCCAGCCGCGCGAGGGTGCGGGCGTCCAATGGGTGCTTCATCCGGTTCGCCGCGACCAGGACCCGCATGCCCAGACCTGTCTCGCGCGACGCGGTGTCCACCGCGTCGAGGATGATCTCCAGGGCGGGGATCAGGCCGCCCAGCCGGGGCGCGTACGAGGTCGGGTCGACCTGGATCTCCAGCCAGCCCGAGCCGTCCCTGATGTCCTCCTCGGCCGCCTCGCGCACCAGCCGCTGGATGTCCTCCGGCTCGCGTAGGCAGGAGCGGGCCATGTCGTACAGCCGCTGGAAGCGGAACCAGCCGCGCTCGTCGGTGGCCCGCAGCTTGGGCGGCTCGCCGCCGGTCAGCGCGTCGGGCAGGTGCACGCCGTACTTGTCGGCGAGTTCGAGAAGGGTGGCCGGCCGCATCGACCCGGTGAAGTGCAGGTGCAGATGGGCCTTGGGCAGCAGGCTGACGTCTCGTGCGTACGGGGGGTTGGGGGGCTGTCCCCCTGAAGAGTGCAGCATTCAGGGATCCTGCCGTACGGGACACCTCCTGGGCAGCCCTTTTCCCCGATCGGGTTCTTGCCCGAACGCAGAGACGGGCCCCCGGCCGGAGCCGGGAGCCCGTCGTGCACGGGGAACGCGTCAGTCGCGGGCCTCGGCCAGGAGCTGCTGGATCCGGGACACGCCCTCGACCAGGTCCTCGTCGCCCAGCGCGTACGAGAGACGCAGGTAGCCGGGGGTGCCGAAGGCCTCACCCGGGACGACGGCGACCTCGACCTCGTCCAGGATCAGGGCGGCGAGCTCGACCGAGGTCTGCGGGCGCTGCCCCCGGATCTCCTTGCCGAGCAGACCCTTGACCGACGGGTACGCGTAGAACGCGCCCTCGGGCTCCGGGCACACCACGCCGTCGATCTTGTTGAGCATCTGGACGATCGTCTGGCGGCGGCGGTCGAAGGCCTCGCGCATCGTCGCGACGGCGTCCAGGTCACCCGACACGGCGGCGATCGCCGCGACCTGCGCGACGTTCGACACGTTGGACGTGGCGTGCGACTGCAGGTTGGTCGCCGCCTTGACGACGTCCTTCGGGCCGATGATCCACCCCACCCGCCAGCCGGTCATGGCATACGTCTTGGCCACGCCGTTGACGACGATGCACTTGTCGCGCAGCTCCGGCAGGACGGACGGGAGGGAGACGGCGGACGCGTCGCCGTACACCAGGTGCTCGTAGATCTCGTCCGTCAGCACCCACAGACCGTGCTCGGCGGCCCAGCGGCCGATGGCCTCGGTCTGGGCCTCCGTGTACACGGCGCCGGTCGGGTTGGACGGGGAGACGAAGAGGACCACCTTGGTCTTCTCCGTACGCGCGGCCTCCAGCTGCTCCACCGAGACGCGGTACCCGGTGGTCTCGTCGGCGACGACCTCCACCGGGACGCCGCCCGCGAGGCGGATCGACTCGGGGTACGTCGTCCAGTACGGAGCCGGGACGATGACCTCGTCACCCGGGTCGAGGATCGCGGCGAACGCCTCGTAGATCGCCTGCTTGCCGCCGTTGGTGACCAGGATCTGGGAAGGGTCGATCTCGTAGCCGGAGTCGCGCAGCGTCTTCGCGGCGATGGCGGCCTTGAGTTCGGGCAGACCGCCGGCCGGCGTGTAGCGGTGGTACTTCGGGTTGCGGCAGGCCTCGACGGCGGCCTCGACGATGTAGTCGGGCGTCGGGAAGTCGGGCTCACCCGCGCCGAAGCCGATCACCGGACGCCCGGCGGCCTTGAGGGCCTTGGCCTTGGCGTCGACGGCGAGGGTCGCGGACTCGGAGATCGCGCCGATGCGGGCGGAGACCCGGCGCTCGGTGGGAGGGGTTGCAGCGCTCATGCCGCCCATGCTCGCAGACGGCAAACGGACCCGGCACACAGGTTTCGAGGAGCGGACAACAGTGGTCAGAAGTGGACCCGAGGGCATTGTGTTCGACGCCGGGCCTGGGAACACGTACACTCACTGGTCGTTGGCCTTCACCAGCCACATCCGCACCGGGCACTTAGTGCACCCGGCCGGATGCGGTAGGTTGGGGGAACCACAAAGGGTCGTAGCTCAATTGGTAGAGCACTGGTCTCCAAAACCAGCGGTTGGGGGTTCAAGTCCCTCCGGCCCTGCTACACACACCTTCGCCAGGCTGTGTGCGCATGTACGTACTATGCACCGCCGTGCGGCTCCACCGGGCGCGGCACGGCCACGACCCGGAATCAGGTGAGAGATCGTGACGGACGCCGTGGGCTCCATCGACATGCCTGATGCCGAGGACGAGTCGCCGGAGTCGAAGAAGAAGTCCCGCAAGGGCGGAAAGCGCGGCAAGAAGGGCCCGCTGGGCCGTCTCGGGCTGTTCTATCGCCAGATCATCGCTGAGCTGCGCAAGGTCGTCTGGCCCACGCGCAACCAGCTGACGACCTACACCACCGTGGTGATCGTCTTCGTCGTCATCATGATCGGCCTCGTGACCGTGATTGACTTGGGCTTCCAGGAAGCAGTCAAGTACGTCTTCGGCTGATCCTGCGGAGGGCGCCGTACTCGGCGCCCCTTTCGCATTGTTCCACCCCATCTGTATCCAGGAAGAAGCAGCCACCGTGTCTGACCCGAACCTGAACGACTCCGCCACGTCCGGCGAGAGCTTCGAGTCCGTCGAGGACGAGCTCGACATCGTCGAGGCGGCAGACGGTGTGGACCCGGACCAGGCCGAAGCCGCCGACGACGCCGTCGGCGAGTCGGCCGAGGACGCCGCGCTGCACGTGGAGGACGAGACCGACGCCGAGGCTGCGGACGAGGTCGCGACCGAAGACGCCGAGACCGCCGAAGAGGCCGAGGCCGAGCCGGAGGCTCCCGCCGACCCGATCGCCGCTCTGCGCGACGAGCTCCGCGGCCTGCCCGGCGAGTGGTACGTGATCCACACCTACGCGGGCTACGAGAAGCGCGTGAAGGCCAACCTGGAGCAGCGTGCCGTCTCGCTGAACGTCGAGGACTTCATCTACCAGGCCGAGGTCCCCGAGGAAGAGATCGTCCAGATCAAGAACGGCGAGCGCAAGAACGTCCGGCAGAACAAGCTGCCCGGCTACGTGCTCGTCCGCATGGACCTGACGAACGAGTCCTGGGGCGTCGTGCGCAACACCCCCGGCGTCACCGGCTTCGTGGGCAACGCCTACGACCCGTACCCGCTGACCCTGGACGAGATCGTCAAGATGCTCGCCCCGGAGGCCGAGGAGAAGGCCGCCCGCGAGGCCGCCGAGGCCGAGGGCAAGCCCGCCCCCGCCCGCAAGGTCGAGGTCCAGGTGCTGGACTTCGAGGTCGGCGACTCGGTCACCGTCACCGACGGCCCGTTCGCGACGCTGCAGGCGACGATCAACGAGATCAACGCCGACTCGAAGAAGGTCAAGGGCCTCGTCGAGATCTTCGGCCGCGAGACGCCGGTCGAGCTGAGCTTCGACCAGATCCAGAAGAACTGACACTTTTCTGCACGCTTCCGAACAGGTCAGACCGCCTCTCGCAGGTTGTCTGACCTGCTCGGTTTTTGGCCGCGCATGGATACCCGTTATCGTTGTGCGGTATGCCTCCATCCGGATGATCGGCTGGAGTGCTGACACCTCTCACTAGGACCCGGAGAGAGCAATGCCTCCCAAGAAGAAGAAGGTCACGGGGCTTATCAAGCTCCAGATCCAGGCCGGTGCGGCCAACCCGGCTCCGCCGGTCGGCCCCGCCCTGGGTCAGCACGGCGTCAACATCATGGAGTTCTGCAAGGCCTACAACGCCGCGACCGAGTCGCAGCGTGGCATGGTCGTGCCGGTGGAGATCACGGTCTACGAGGACCGTTCCTTCACCTTCGTCACCAAGACTCCGCCGGCCGCCAAGCTGATCCTCAAGGCCGCGGGTGTGGACAAGGGCTCCGGCGAGCCGCACAAGACCAAGGTCGCCAAGCTCACGCGCGACCAGGTCCGTGACATCGCCAGCACCAAGATGCCCGACCTGAACGCCAACGATTTGGACGCCGCCGAGAAGATCATCGCCGGCACCGCCCGTTCCATGGGCATCACGGTCGAGGGCTGACAGTCCCCGTCCGACCTCAAGTGGCAGGGCCAAGCGCTGGCCCGGACCACGACTCCACGCTCAACACATCAGGAGCAGAAGTGAAGCGCAGCAAGACTCTCCGCGCTGCGGACGCCAAGGTCGACCGGGAGCGCAACTACGCCCCGCTCGAGGCCGTCCGTCTCGCCAAGGACACCGCCGCCACCAAGTTCGACGGCACTGTCGAGGTCGCCTTCCGTCTGGGCGTTGACCCGCGCAAGGCCGACCAGATGGTCCGTGGCACCGTGAACCTTCCGCACGGCACCGGTAAGACCGCCCGGGTCCTGGTCTTCGCGACCGGTGACCGTGCCGAGGCCGCGCGTGCCGCGGGCGCCGACATCGTCGGCTCCGACGAGCTCATCGACGAGATCTCCAAGGGCAACCGCCTGAACGAGTTCGACGCCGTCGTCGCCACCCCGGACCTCATGGGCAAGGTCGGCCGCCTCGGCCGCGTGCTCGGTCCGCGTGGTCTGATGCCGAACCCGAAGACCGGCACCGTCACCATGGACGTCGCCAAGGCCGTCAACGAGATCAAGGGCGGCAAGATCGAGTTCCGCGTCGACAAGCACTCGAACCTGCACTTCATCATCGGCAAGGTCTCCTTCGACGAGACGAAGCTGGTCGAGAACTACGCCGCGGCGCTGGAGGAGATCCTCCGTCTGAAGCCGTCCGCCGCGAAGGGCCGCTACATCAAGAAGGCGACCCTGACCACCACCATGGGCCCCGGCATCCCGCTGGACCCGAACCGCACCCGCAACCTCCTCGTCGAGGAGGACCCGGCCGCCGTCTGAGTCTGACGGCAGTCGCGGGTCTCGCGTACGAAGCCGGCCCCCGTCGCTCCCCCGGAGCGGCGGGGGCCGGCTCTTTCCCGTATACGCCCGTCATGGGCGCGCTGCGCGGGCGCAGACGCCTTCAGGGCCGGCAAGGGCCTCGGCCGCCGCGACGGCGCGCAGACGAGGAGCCGACGCCCTCCGGACCGGCAAGGGCCGCGGCTTTTGCCGGCGGCCCGCGGACGAGGGGCCGAGGCCTGCCATGGGCGGCGATGGCCCGATTTGCCTCGTGGCGAGTCGTTCCCGTACTCTTCCACGGAAGCCAAAGACCGCTGGTCGTTGCCGTGCTCTCCTTCCGAGGGTCCGGTGGCCGAAGGATCCGCTCAGCAGCGGACGACCCGCGCAGGTGACAGTGGACAGCTCCCCGATCGGACTCCGTTCGGGTAGAGCTACGCCCCGTGCGCCTGCGCCGGGGCGTTTCGTTTTGTTCAGCCCCTTCTGAGCGGTCCTCATCACCCGGAAGGAGGCCGACGCTCTATGGCAAGGCCCGACAAGGCTGCCGCGGTAGCCGAGCTCGCGGAGCAGTTCCGCAGCTCGAACGCCGCCGTGCTGACCGAGTACCGGGGTCTCACCGTGGCCCAGCTCAAGCAGCTGCGCCGTTCGCTCGGTGAGAACGCCCAGTACGCCGTGGTGAAGAACACGCTGACCAAGATTGCGGCCAACGAGGCCGGGATCAACTCGCTCGACGACCAGTTCAACGGTCCGACGGCGGTTGCCTTCATCACCGGTGACCCGGTGGAGTCGGCGAAGGGTCTTCGTGACTTCGCCAAGGACAACCCGAACCTGATCATCAAGGGCGGTGTCCTTGATGGCAAGGCGCTGTCCGCCGATGAGATCAAGAAGCTTGCGGACCTCGAGTCCCGCGAGGTTCTGCTCAGCAAGCTGGCCGGCGCGTTCAAGGGCAAGCAGTCCCAGGCTGCCTCGCTCTTCCAGGCGCTGCCGTCGAAGTTCGTCCGCACCGCGGAGGCGCTTCGCGTCAAGCTCGCCGAGCAGGGCGGTGCCGAGTAATTCGGCTCGCGCATTGATCCGCGCCGCCCAGGCACGGATCGCAGCGGGCCGAACGTACGCCCGCCTCACATGTACATCGGCACCAGCCGAATTAGTGGAAGGACCGCCATCATGGCGAAGCTCAGCCAGGAAGACCTGCTCGCGCAGTTCGAGGAGATGACCCTCATCGAGCTCTCCGAGTTCGTGAAGGCGTTCGAGGAGAAGTTCGACGTCACCGCCGCTGCGGCCGTCGCCGCCGTCGCCCCGGGTGCCCCCGGCGCCCCGGTCGAGGCCGTCGAGGAGAAGGACGAGTTCGACGTCATTCTCACCGGCGCCGGCGAGAAGAAGATCCAGGTCATCAAGGTCGTGCGTGAGCTGACCTCCCTGGGCCTGAAGGAGGCCAAGGACCTCGTCGACGGCACCCCGAAGCCGGTCCTCGAGAAGGTCGCCAAGGACGCCGCCGACAAGGCCGCCGAGTCCCTCAAGGCCGCCGGTGCCTCCGTCGAGGTCAAGTGACCTTGCGAGTCTCCTGACTCCTCGCGTGTAACGCACGCACACTGAAGGGCGATCACCCAACCGGGTGGTCGCCCTTCGGCATATGCGGGACGGCTGCCTTGCTCCTGGCGTCCCGGCGAGTATGGTGATCTTCGCCGTGCGCCCCTCACGGCGGCTTGTGAGGATCCCGGAGCAGCAGCTCAGGGGCAGGGGCCTTGACGAACCGCACGCAGCGCGCAATTCTCAGGACGCGTCGTCACAACGATCCGTATCCGAGGCATGGATCGACGACCGAACGGGCAGTATCGATGTGCGCCTCACGGCGCATGGGGTTCGCGGAGATGAGAACAACGAGGGTCTCGAAAACCCGCACTGGACATCAGTGTGCCAAGTGGCTACACTGACCCTTTGCGCTGCCTGTTAGCTGCCCCCTGCCCGTCACCAGGGGCATGCCCATCCTGAGCATCGGTTGAAGATCCGGCCTTCACCAGGCTTTTCTCTCCGTGCACAGCATGGGACCGGTACGCGCGTAGTGAGTCCGAGCCCTCGGAAGGACCCCCTCTTGGCCGCCTCGCGCAACGCCTCGACCGCGAATATGAACAACGGCGCAAGCACTGCCCCGCTGCGCATCTCCTTTGCAAAGATCAAGGAGCCCCTCGAGGTTCCGAACCTGCTCGCGCTGCAGACCGAGAGCTTTGACTGGCTGCTCGGCAATGCGGCGTGGAAGGCTCGTGTCGAGGCGGCTCTGGAGTCCGGACAGGACGTCCCCACCAAGTCCGGTCTGGAGGAGATCTTCGAGGAGATCTCTCCGATCGAGGACTTCTCCGGGTCGATGTCGCTGACCTTCCGCGACCACCGCTTCGAGCCTCCGAAGAACTCGATCGACGAGTGCAAGGAGCGCGACTTCACGTACGCCGCCCCGCTCTTCGTCACCGCCGAGTTCACCAACAACGAGACCGGCGAGATCAAGTCCCAGACGGTCTTCATGGGCGACTTCCCGCTCATGACCAACAAGGGCACCTTCGTCATCAACGGCACCGAGCGTGTCGTCGTGTCGCAGCTCGTGCGCTCGCCGGGTGTCTACTTCGACTCGTCCATCGACAAGACGTCCGACAAGGACATCTTCACGGCCAAGATCATCCCGTCCCGGGGTGCCTGGCTGGAGATGGAGATCGACAAGCGCGACATGGTCGGTGTCCGCATCGACCGCAAGCGCAAGCAGTCCGTCACCGTCCTGCTCAAGGCGCTCGGCTGGACGACCGAGCAGATCCTCGAGGAGTTCGGCGAGTACGAGTCCATGCGCGCCACCCTGGAGAAGGACCACACCCAGGGCCAGGACGACGCGCTGCTCGACATCTACCGCAAGCTCCGTCCGGGCGAGCCGCCGACGCGTGAGGCCGCTCAGACGCTGCTCGAGAACCTCTACTTCAACCCGAAGCGCTACGACCTCGCGAAGGTCGGCCGCTACAAGGTGAACAAGAAGCTCGGCGCCGACGAGCCGCTGGATGCCGGTGTCCTGACCACCGACGACGTCATCGCCACCATCAAGTACCTGGTCAAGCTGCACGCCGGCGAGACCGAGACGGTCGGCGAGAACGGCACGCAGATCGTCGTCGAGACCGACGACATCGACCACTTCGGCAACCGCCGTCTGCGCAACGTCGGCGAGCTCATCCAGAACCAGGTCCGCACGGGTCTGGCTCGTATGGAGCGCGTCGTGCGCGAGCGCATGACCACGCAGGACGTCGAGGCGATCACGCCGCAGACCCTGATCAACATCCGGCCGGTCGTCGCCTCCATCAAGGAGTTCTTCGGCACCAGCCAGCTGTCGCAGTTCATGGACCAGAACAACCCGCTGTCGGGTCTCACCCACAAGCGCCGTCTGTCGGCTCTTGGCCCGGGTGGTCTCTCCCGTGAGCGGGCCGGCTTCGAGGTCCGTGACGTGCACCCCTCGCACTACGGCCGCATGTGCCCGATTGAGACCCCCGAAGGCCCGAACATCGGTCTGATCGGCTCGCTCGCCTCCTACGGCCGCGTCAACGCGTTCGGCTTCGTCGAGACGCCGTACCGCAAGGTCGTCGAGGGTCAGGTCACCGACGAGGTCGACTACCTGACCGCCGACGAGGAGGACCGCTTCGTCATCGCGCAGGCGAACGCGACCCTCTCCGAGGACCTGCGCTTCACCGAGTCCCGCATTCTGGTCCGCCGTCGTGGCGGCGAGGTCGACTACGTCCCGCCGGCCGAGGTCGACTACATGGACGTCTCGCCGCGCCAGATGGTGTCGGTCGCCACGGCCATGATCCCCTTCCTCGAGCACGACGACGCCAACCGTGCCCTCATGGGCGCGAACATGATGCGCCAGGCCGTTCCGCTCATCAAGGCGGAGGCCCCGCTCGTCGGCACCGGCATGGAGTACCGCTGTGCCACCGACGCCGGCGACGTCATCAAGGCCGAGAAGGACGGTGTGATCCAGGAGGTCTCGGCCGACTACATCACCGTCGGGAACGACGACGGCACGTACACCACGTACCGCGTCGCGAAGTTCTCCCGCTCCAACCAGGGCACCTCCGTCAACCAGAAGGTCATCGTCTCCGAGGGCGACCGCGTCGTCGAGGGCCAGGTCCTCGCCGACGGTCCCGCCACGGAGAACGGCGAGATGGCGCTCGGCAAGAACCTGCTCGTGGCGTTCATGCCGTGGGAGGGCCACAACTACGAGGACGCGATCATCCTGTCGCAGCGCCTCGTGCAGGACGACGTCCTCTCCTCGATCCACATCGAGGAGCACGAGGTCGACGCCCGTGACACCAAGCTCGGCCCCGAGGAGATCACCCGGGACATCCCGAACGTCTCCGAGGAGGTCCTCGCCGACCTCGACGAGCGCGGCATCATCCGGATCGGTGCCGAGGTCGTCGCCGGCGACATCCTGGTCGGCAAGGTCACGCCCAAGGGTGAGACCGAGCTGACCCCGGAGGAGCGCCTGCTCCGCGCGATCTTCGGTGAGAAGGCGCGCGAGGTCCGTGACACCTCGCTGAAGGTGCCGCACGGCGAGACCGGCAAGGTCATCGGCGTGCGCGTCTTCGACCGCGAGGAGGGCGACGAGCTTCCGCCGGGCGTGAACCAGCTGGTCCGCGTCTACGTCGCCCAGAAGCGCAAGATCACCGACGGTGACAAGCTCGCCGGCCGTCACGGCAACAAGGGCGTCATCTCGAAGATCCTGCCGATCGAGGACATGCCGTTCCTGGAGGACGGCACCCCGGTCGACATCATCCTCAACCCGCTGGGTGTCCCGTCCCGAATGAACCCGGGACAGGTCCTGGAGATCCACCTCGGCTGGCTCGCGAGCCGCGGCTGGGACGTCTCCGGCCTCGCCGATGAATGGGCCCAGCGTCTGCAGGCCATCGGCGCCGACGACGTCGCGCCCGGCACCAACGTCGCGACCCCGGTCTTCGACGGTGCCCGCGAGGACGAGCTGGCCGGCCTGCTGCAGCACACCATCCCGAACCGCGACGGCGAACGGATGGTGCTCCCGACCGGTAAGGCGCGCCTGTTCGACGGCCGCTCCGGCGAGCCGTTCCCGGACCCGATCTCCGTCGGGTACATGTACATCCTCAAGCTCCACCACCTGGTCGACGACAAGCTCCACGCCCGGTCGACCGGTCCGTACTCGATGATCACCCAGCAGCCGCTGGGTGGTAAGGCCCAGTTCGGTGGCCAGCGATTCGGTGAGATGGAGGTGTGGGCGCTGGAGGCGTACGGCGCCGCCTACGCGCTCCAGGAGCTGCTGACGATCAAGTCCGACGACGTGACCGGCCGCGTGAAGGTCTACGAGGCCATCGTCAAGGGCGAGAACATCCCCGAGCCCGGCATTCCCGAGTCCTTCAAGGTGCTCATCAAGGAAATGCAGTCGCTCTGCCTCAACGTGGAGGTGCTGTCCTCGGACGGCATGTCCATCGAGATGCGCGACACGGACGAGGACGTCTTCCGCGCTGCGGAGGAGCTCGGTATCGACCTGTCCCGGCGCGAGCCGAGCAGCGTCGAAGAGGTCTGACGGGCCCGGCCGGGGCTTCCGCGAGGGAGTCCCGGCCTCCCCCAGAGCCGCTCTGCGGCCTGGGACGGCCCCCCATCCGGACCCGACAGACCACTGATACAGAGCCCGTTTTCCGCTGACGCGGAGGGCACAACCCCGAAAGAGGGATTGACGAAAAAGTGCTCGACGTCAACTTCTTCGACGAGCTGCGGATCGGCCTCGCCACCGCGGACGACATCCGGACCTGGTCCCACGGCGAAGTGAAGAAGCCGGAGACCATCAACTACCGCACCCTGAAGCCCGAGAAGGACGGACTCTTCTGCGAGAAGATCTTCGGTCCGACCCGGGACTGGGAGTGCTACTGCGGCAAGTACAAGCGTGTCCGTTTCAAGGGCATCATCTGTGAGCGCTGTGGCGTCGAGGTCACGCGCGCCAAGGTGCGCCGTGAGCGGATGGGCCACATCGAGCTGGCCGCTCCCGTCACCCACATCTGGTACTTCAAGGGCGTCCCGTCGCGCCTGGGCTACCTGCTGGACCTGGCGCCGAAGGACCTCGAGAAGGTCATCTACTTCGCCGCGTACATGATCACGTTCGTGGACGAGGAGCGCCGCACGCGGGACCTGCCGTCGCTGGAGGCCCACGTCTCCGTCGAGCGCCAGCAGATCGAGAACCGCCGCGACGCTGACCTCGAGGCCCGCGCCAAGAAGCTCGAGACCGACCTGGCCGAGCTGGAGGCCGAGGGCGCCAAGGCCGACGTGCGCCGCAAGGTGCGCGAGGGCGCCGAGCGCGAGATGAAGCAGCTGCGCGACCGCGCCCAGCGCGAGATCGACCGTCTCGACGAGGTGTGGAACCGCTTCAAGAACCTCAAGGTCCAGGACCTCGAGGGCGACGAGCTGCTCTACCGCGAGCTGCGTGACCGCTTCGGCACGTACTTCGACGGCTCGATGGGTGCCGCGGCGCTGCAGAAGCGCCTGGAGTCCTTCGACCTCGAGGAGGAGGCCGAGCGTCTCCGCGAGATCATCCGTACCGGCAAGGGCCAGAAGAAGACCCGTGCGCTCAAGCGCCTCAAGGTCGTCTCCGCGTTCCTGCAGACGTCCAACAGCCCCAAGGGCATGGTGCTCGACTGCGTGCCGGTCATCCCGCCGGACCTGCGTCCGATGGTGCAGCTGGACGGTGGCCGCTTCGCGACCTCCGACCTGAACGACCTGTACCGCCGTGTGATCAACCGGAACAACCGGCTGAAGCGCCTTCTCGACCTCGGTGCGCCCGAGATCATCGTGAACAACGAGAAGCGCATGCTCCAGGAGGCCGTCGACGCGCTGTTCGACAACGGCCGTCGTGGTCGCCCGGTCACCGGTCCCGGCAACCGCCCGCTGAAGTCCCTCAGCGACATGCTGAAGGGCAAGCAGGGTCGTTTCCGTCAGAACCTGCTCGGCAAGCGAGTCGACTACTCGGCGCGTTCCGTCATCGTCGTCGGTCCGCAGCTGAAGCTGCACCAGTGCGGTCTGCCCAAGGCCATGGCGCTGGAGCTCTTCAAGCCGTTTGTGATGAAGCGCCTGGTCGACCTGAACCACGCGCAGAACATCAAGTCGGCCAAGCGCATGGTCGAGCGCGGCCGCACCGTCGTGTACGACGTCCTCGAAGAGGTCATCGCCGAGCACCCGGTGCTGCTCAACCGTGCGCCCACGCTGCACCGCCTCGGCATCCAGGCCTTCGAGCCGCAGCTGGTCGAGGGCAAGGCCATCCAGATCCACCCGCTCGTCTGCACCGCGTTCAACGCGGACTTCGACGGTGACCAGATGGCCGTGCACCTGCCGCTGTCCGCGGAGGCGCAGGCCGAGGCCCGCATCCTGATGCTGTCCTCGAACAACATCCTCAAGCCGGCCGACGGCCGTCCGGTCACCATGCCGACCCAGGACATGGTGCTGGGCCTCTTCTTCCTCACCACGGACGAGGAGGAGCGCGAGGTGCGCGGCGAGGGCCGTGCGTTCAACTCCACCGCCGAGGCGATCATGGCGTTCGACGCCCGGGAGCTCTCGCTCCAGGCGAAGATCGACATCCGCTTCCCGGTCGGCACCATCCCGCCGCGCGGCTGGACGCCGCCGGCTCAGGAGGAGGGCGACGAGCTCGCCGGGGCGTGGCAGCAGGGTGACTCGTTCCGCCTGCGCACCACGCTGGGCCGCGCGCTCTTCAACGAACTGCTGCCCGAGGACTACCCGTTCGTCGACTACTCGGTGGGCAAGAAGCAGCTCTCCGAGATCGTCAACGACCTCGCCGAGCGCTACCCCAAGGTCATCGTGGCGGCGACGCTCGACAACCTGAAGGCGGCCGGCTTCTACTGGGCGACCCGTTCCGGTGTCACCGTGGCCATCTCCGACGTCGTCGTTCCCGAGGCGAAGAAGGAGATCGTCGCGGGCTACGAGGCGCAGGACGAGAAGGTCCAGAAGCAGTACGAGCGCGGTCTGATCACCAAGGACGAGCGCACGCAGGAGCTCATCGCGATCTGGACCAAGGCGACCAACGAGGTCGCCGAGGCCATGAACGAGAACTTCCCGAAGACCAACCCCATCTTCATGATGGTCAACTCGGGTGCTCGTGGAAACATGATGCAGATGCGTCAGATCGCCGGTATGCGTGGTCTGGTGTCCAACGCCAAGAACGAGACCATCCCGCGTCCGATCAAGGCGTCCTTCCGTGAGGGCCTGTCCGTGCTGGAGTACTTCATCTCCACGCACGGTGCCCGTAAGGGTCTGGCGGACACCGCCCTGCGTACCGCCGACTCGGGTTACCTGACCCGTCGTCTGGTGGACGTCTCGCAGGACGTCATCATCCGCGAGGAGGACTGCGGCACCGACCGCGGCCTCAAGCTGCGGATCGCCGAGAAGGGCGCCGACGGCGTGCTGCGCAAGGCGGAGGACGTCGAGACCTCCGTGTACGCGCGCATGCTCGCCGAGGACGTCGTCGTCGACGGCAAGGTCATCGCGCCTGCCAACGTCGACCTCGGCGACGTGCTCATCGACGCGCTCGTCGCGGCCGGTGTGGAGGAGGTCAAGACCCGCTCGGTCCTGACCTGTGAGTCCGCGGTCGGTACCTGTGCGTACTGCTACGGCCGTTCACTGGCCACCGGCAAGCTGGTCGACATCGGTGAGGCGGTCGGCATCATCGCCGCCCAGTCCATCGGTGAGCCCGGTACCCAGCTGACGATGCGTACCTTCCACACCGGTGGTGTGGCCGGTGACGACATCACCCAGGGTCTGCCCCGTGTCGTCGAGCTCTTCGAGGCCCGTACGCCCAAGGGTGTCGCCCCGATCTCGGAGGCGGCCGGCCGCGTCCGCATCGAGGAGACCGAGAAGACCAAGAAGATCGTCGTCACCCCGGACGACGGCAGCGACGAGACCGCCTACCCGATCTCGAAGCGTGCCCGTCTGCTGGTCGGCGAGGGCGACCACGTCGAGGTGGGCCAGCGGCTCACCGTGGGTGCCACCAACCCGCACGACGTGCTGCGCATCCTCGGCCAGCGCGCGGTCCAGGTCCACCTGGTCGGCGAGGTCCAGAAGGTCTACAACTCGCAGGGTGTGTCGATCCACGACAAGCACATCGAGATCATCATCCGGCAGATGCTGCGCCGGGTGACGATCATCGAGTCCGGCGACGCGGAGCTGCTGCCGGGCGAGCTGGTCGAGCGCTCCAAGTTCGAGACCGAGAACCGTCGTGTGGTCACCGAGGGCGGTCACCCCGCCTCCGGCCGTCCGCAGCTGATGGGTATCACCAAGGCCTCGCTGGCGACCGAGTCGTGGCTGTCGGCGGCGTCCTTCCAGGAGACGACCAGGGTCCTGACCGACGCGGCGATCAACGCCAAGTCGGACTCCCTGATCGGCCTCAAGGAGAACGTCATCATCGGTAAGCTCATCCCGGCCGGTACGGGCCTGTCCCGCTACCGCAACATCCGGGTCGAGCCGACCGAGGAGGCCAAGGCCGCGATGTACTCGGCCGTCGGCTACGACGACATCGACTACTCGCCGTTCGGCACGGGCTCCGGCCAGGCCGTTCCGCTGGAGGACTACGACTACGGTCCGTACAACCAGTAAGCAGGGCGAACGAAGGGCGGTCACTCCGTACGGGGTGACCGCCCTTCGGGCTTTCACCGGCTCGCGAGCTCCCACAGGACGAGACCGAGCCCGGAGGTGGCGGTGAGCGCGGCGATCGAGGCCAGCGGCCATCGGGCGCGTTCCAGCGCGTCGAGCCGGGCCTCGTGGTCGGCGAGCTGCTTGTCGGTCTGGTCGCTGCGCTGGACGAGCAGCGCGAGTGAGCCGTCGACCCGGGCGAACCCGGCCTCCAGCGTGCCGCGCAGCCGTTCCAGTTCCAGCGCCACCGCCACCGGGTCGTTCGGATCAGACTCGGTCATCGGCCGCCCCCAGGGTGGTGCGCAGCCAGCCGGGGAGCAGGCGCTGGACGGCCGGGAGGGCCATCACCCGGGTGAGCGCGCCGACGACGGCGAGCGCCCCGGCGACCCAGGGGAGGGTCGCCGGAACGCCGGCGGCGTCCACGATCGCGGGCAGCACGACGGCGATGCCGACCGCGGTCTGCAGGACGGTGCGGGCGGTCCGCCTGGTGTTCTCGGACAGGGCCATGGGGGCTCCTCAGCGGGTGTGGGGGACTTTGAGCGCGTTCCAGGAGGTGGGGCCCGGCCAGCCGTCGGCGTCGGCGCCGCGGAAGCCGAGCTTGCGCTGCCAGGCGGCGTACGACTGGCGGTCGGACTCGGACCAGCGGGGGCCCGGGCCGACCTTGTAGTGGCCGCAGCCCACGGCGACCAGCCGGCGGCCCATCGCGGTGACGATCGGGGAGCTCGGGCCGGCCTTGAAGAACGCCGTGCCGGGGAAGCGCTGGTGGCGCGGGGCGGCCGGCTTCTGCGGGGCCGGGGGCTGCTTCGACGGGGCGGCGGCGAGCCTCTTCTGGACCCGCTCCCGCATGCCCGGCATCGCGAAGCCGCGCGGGTCGCTCTTCCAGTCGGACCACTCCAGGTGGCCGATGACGGACCTGGCGCCCCAGCCGTGGGCCCGGCACAGCGCGGCGGAGGTCCGCTCGATGGCGTCGAGCTGCGCCGCCGGCCAAGGGTCGGTGCCGTTGCCGAGGTTGATGCACTCGAAGCCGTAGAAGCGGGAGTTGCCGTCGACGGCGCCGGAGCTGCCCTGGTGCTCGCGGGGGGCGGGCGGCCGGGTCCCGTAGGTCTCGGTGATCACTGCCTGGAGGACCGAGGGGTCGCCGCCTCCTGCGTGGTTGGCACGTCCGTTGGCGACGAGATGGACCGTGCCGTCCTTGGCGATCACGCCGTGGCAGAGCGGGCCCGGCAGGCCGGCGTAGCCGTTGTAGCAGAGCTCGACGGACGAGGCGGTGCCGCTGGAGACGGTGTGGTGGATCATCACGCCGACGACGGGGCCCCAGGCTCCCGCCTGGTTGCGGTGATGGGTGCGCCAGCCGTCGTGCTCGACGACCTTGACGCCTTCGGCGTGGAGCGCGGCGAGGAGCCGGTCCGCGGTGAGGGGAGTGGCCATGGGTGACCTCCAGGCTTGCGGGGCATGAGAAAGGCCCGCTCGGGGCGGGCCGTCAGGGTGGTGCGGGCGATGCGGGGCTGCGCTGCCGCGGGGTGTTGCGGCTCAGCTCTGCCGGCCGTGCATGACGTACGGCTGGGCGTACACGGTGCCGCTCGTGCTGGTGACGACGGCCTGGATCTCCACGGTCACGCTGGTGCCGAAGCGGGTCTGGATGTCGGCGACGATCGGGGCCGTGTGGTCGAAGGTCGTGCCCGCGTTGACGGTCGGACCCCACTGGGCGCCGTCGACCAGGACCTTCACCTGTCCGGCGGCCCCGGAGGAGAAGCGCGTGTACACGCCCAGCCGCATCTGCGGCTGCCAGATCGGGTTGACGGACCGGGCGATGGTGCTCCACGTCGTCGACGTGGTCTGCGACCAGTTGATCGAGCCCAGGTCCTGCGGCGGCAGCATCGGGAGCCAGGGCCGGGCGAGCCCGCCGGCGACGATGTCGTCCGAGAAGAGCTCGTGCTCGTAGGCGTCGAACAGGCGCAGCACCTGCTTGGCGGTGTCGGAGCCGTTGCCGTTGTACAGGGCCAGGGCCCGCTCGCCGGTCTGGCGGCGGATCGTGAGCCCGTACTCCTTGTCGTTCTCGTCCGTGCCCCACTTGCCGACCTGGAGGACGGCGGTCTCGTTGGGCAGCTTCACGGTGAGCGCGCCGTTGGTGATCTCGTTGAGCGCGGGACGGGTGTTGACCGCGGTGGACAGCGCCTGGATCCGGCGTTCCATCTGGGTCAGCCGGTCGATGATGTCCTCGGGCAGTTGCGGCATCAGGCCTCCTCAAGGTAGAGCTCGGCGGTGTCGGGGCGGCCCCGTTGCGGCGGACTGACCTTGACGCCGATGATCCGGTAGCGGGCGTCGAGGCCCTGGGGATGCCACTCGTCGGTGATCCGGATCCGGGCGAAGCGGCCGAGGAGCGCCGGCGGGACGACCCCGCCGAGGCGGATCTTGATCTCCGGGATCACCACGGCGCCGCGGACCTGGGCGAGGTTCGCGGCGGCCAGGGAGTCGAGCGCCGCCTCGCTGGTGATCTCGTTGTGGTCCGAGGAGAGGTCGATCCGCGGCCAGCCGCCGTCGAGCAGGTCCTGGGCGACGGCCGGGGGCTTGGAGTACAGCGGCCGGGACTCGGCGGCGGCGTTGTTGTTGACGGACGCGCCGCGGGCCACGGCGGTGGTGCCGCCGCGGGTCGCGTCGCGCGGGAAGGAGTACGACAGGACGGTGCCGGGACGGTCGAAGACGAGATCGGTGGCACCGGTACGGATCTTGGGGGAGCCGAGCCGCAGCTGTCGGACGCGCTCGCCGGTGACCGGGTCCCGGAAGACCATGATCTGCTGCTCGAACCCGTTCTCCAGGCCGGCGAGCTGTGCGATCGCCTCCGCGTAGACGGTCTCGTCGCCGTCGCGCCAGGCCGCGGTCCGCTTGACGGAGGAGGTCTCCTCGCCGACCTTCACCCGGATGTTGCCGTCGTCGGTCTTCTGGAGGTGGTTCCAGAGAGTGCGGGCAATCTCCAGCTGGTCGGTCGGCGTCGTGAACGTGATCTCTTCGCGGATGCGGCGCCGGGCCGCGTACGAGTCGAAGGTGGCGGCCTGGACGGCCAGGGTCAGCACCCCGCGCTCGCTGCTGTGCAGGGTGCTCGTCCAGATGATGCCGCCCCACCACAGGTCCCCGCCGCGCTCCAGGTAGACCGCGGTGCGGCCCTCCTCGACCTGGCGGACACGCTCGGCGATGGCCTTGTCCGGGATGGGCACGGTGCCGGACAACGAGCCGGCCTTGCCGATGTAGTCGTCGAACTGGACGTCCCGCAGCGGCAGGATGTCGATGGTCTGGTCGGTCAGCAGATCGCAGAAGATCGCCCGATAGGGCGTGTCGAGGCTCATCGGGCTCCTCTCAGAGGACGTAGGTGGCGGAGACGCGCAGGTTGCGGCCGGCGACAAGGGCGCCGTTGGGGGACCAAGTACGCAGAGAGACCTGCCCGTTGGGCGAGACGAGGGCACCGCCGCCTGCGAAGCCGTCGCAGGCGGTGGTCTCGAATTCCAGGGCGGGGCGCCAGCCGGCGGGCAGCGTACAGAGCTGCTCGTCGGTGATGTTGCCCGCGCTGTTGGCGTTGATGTCGGCGCCGTTGCGGGTGACGACCACGCTCAGGGTGGCGATCCCGCGGGTGCGGCGCGCGGTGAAGGACAGCAGGGTCCAGCCGGGCAGGGCCGTGACGCCGCTGGTGAGGGTCTCCACCTCGACCGGAGGCTGGTAGGTGACCCACACGGTGCCGTTCCAGCGCTGGATCACCCCGCCGGCGTCCCGGAACTGCCCGGGGTAACCACCGGTGGACAGCGCACCGTTGGGGGCGATGCCGCCGATCTCCTTCGGGTACGCGACCCAGGCCGTGCCGTTCCAGCGCTGCAGGAAGTGCGAGTTGTCGTTGTCCTGGTACTGGCCCGGGTACGCGCCGGGCTCGGCGGCGTTGTTGTAGACGGGCAGGATGCCGCCGACACCGGCGACCGTGACGCGCAGGTCCGTGACCGTTCCGGTGGTGGTCCAGGGGATGCCGCCCGTGCCCGCGGAGGTTCCGGCCGGGACGCGGACCGAGAACAGCGTCAGCGAGAGCGCGGGGGCGTTCGGCGCCACCGGAGTGGCGGCAGGGGTGCCCCGGACGATCTCCAGGGCGGCTTCGCTCCTGGTCGAGCCGTCGAACTGGTCGTCGTACACCCGCAGGACGACGAGGTCGACACGCGGGTTGAGCGGGTCGCCGTCGGCGAAGGTGATGACGGTGTCCGCGTCGAGGGCGACGGGATACGCGCCCTGGGACTCGGGGCCCTGGATGACGGCCCGGCCGTGGTAGACCGTGGCCGACATCGGTCCGTTGGAGCTCATCAACAGACCGCCGACGCGGTACTTGCCGTCGTACGTGCCGGGGAGGATGCCGGACCGGGAGGCGAACGGGCCGGCGGGGGTGGTGGCGCCGAGGGCGGTGTGGCGGGTGTCGAGGCGGGTCTGTCCGGTGGGGGCGAGCCAGCCGTTGCGAAGAACCATGGGAAGTCTCTCCTGGGGGCGGTCAGGCCTGGTTGTCGACGCGGAGGAAGGTGTTGTCGAAGTGGCCCTTCACGGCGCTGTTGCCGACCTTGAACATGGCCGTCAGCGTGTAGGCGGCTCCGGGGGTCATGCCGTAGACGCGCGTCGTGGACGACATCGACGCCGGGGTGGAGCCGGTGTAGAGCACGGCCATCTCGTCGTTCGGTTCCATGGCCGACGCGGTGCCCTTGGTCAGCCGGAAGCTCATGCTGACCGTGGTCGGGGTGGCGGACTGGGCGTGCATCCGCGCGCCGTAGGTGATCAGCACGGCACCCGACGGACCGGCGACGAAGTCCACGTCGAGCGGGGTGCTCGTCGTCTCCGTCAGCGCTGCCGTGTACGTGGTCGACTGGGTCCACCCGGAGTCGTTGGTGCCGGCGAAGAACGGGCCGGGCACCGCGGGGACCCATGCCGAGCCGTTCCAGCGCTGGAGCTGGCCGCCCGTGGAGTCCCGGTACTGGCCCGTGTACGTGGCCGGCAGTGTGGACGCGCTGTTCGGGATGATGCCGCCGAGCGCCGACGGGTACGGCACCCACGCGCCGCCGTCCCACCGCTGGAGCGCGCCGCCGGAGTCCTGGTACTGGCCCGGGTAGGCGCCCGGGAAGACCGCGCCCTCGACCGGGAGGATGCCGCCGAGGGAGACCACCGGCGTGCGCAGGTCCTTGAGGGAGGTGTTCCAGTTGATGCCGCCGTTGCCCGCGCTCACGCCGGCGACGACCGTCACCTCGTACAGCGCGAGGCTCAGCGGCGGGATGGCCGGGGCCTGCGGGTTGGGGCCCGGCACGCCCTGGATGATCTCGATCTTCGCCTCGTGGCGGCCGGAGGAGTCGTACAGGGCGTCGTAGACCTTGGCGACGACCAGGTCGATCCGGCCGTACTGGGCGTCGCCCTCGGCGAAGGTGATCGTCTGTGCGACGGGCAGCGCCACCGGGTACACGCCCTGGGAGATCTCGCCCTGGATCAGTGCCCGGCCCTCGTGGACGGTCGCCGACATGGCGGCGGCGCCCGCCATCCAGAAGCCGGAGAGCCGGAACTGGCCGCTGTAGGAGCCCGGCAGGATGCCGGACCGGACCTGGACGGGGTTGACCGCGGTGGTCGCGCCGATCTGGTTGAGGCGGGTGTCCTCACGCGTCTGGCCGGTCTCGGCGACCCAGCTGCTGCGCAGGTTCATGGGGTTTCTCCGATCGAAGTTGGGGGTGCGGGCGTTCGGGAGGTCAGGACTTGATCCACTCGGCGGAGAGGTTGCAGGCGTAGCCGGAACCCCCGAGGGTCCGCACCGACGCTGTGTGGGTCTGGTAGCCGGCGAGCTGGACGGTGCTGCCCGCGGTGAGCTTGATCAGGCCCTGGCCGCCGACCACGACGGCGCCGCCACCGGCGGGGGTCAGCCAGGTGCAGCGCGGTACGCCGACACCGTTGACCAGGACCCGCGAGCCACGGAAACCGTTCGCGGAGTCGCCGGACCAGACGACATGGCCGGAGATCCGGTACCAGCCGGCCCGCGGAGCGGTGTAGGTGGTGGAGCCGTTCCAGCCCGCCGCGTCGTCGACGTCGATGCTCTGGAAGGTGATCGTGGTCCAGACGTTGGAGGGGATGCTCTGCTGCGCCGTCTGCGAGACGGAGAACAGGACCGTCGCCTTGCCCTCGGCGTACTGCCAGTTCGTCCCGTCCCAGCGCTGGAGCACACCGGCGTTGTCGCGGTACTGGCCGGTGTAACCGCCGGTCGTCAGCGTTCCGTTGGGCGCGATGCCGCCGATCGGCTTCGGGTACGAGACCCAGGTCGTGCCGTCCCAGCGCTGGAGGAGCCCGGCGGTGTCCCGGTACTGGCCGACGTACGCGCCCTTGAAGCCGCTGGTCGGCATGATGCCGCCGAGGGCCACGGCCGGCCAGTGCAGCGGGGTCACCGCGGAGGTCGTCCAGGCCACACCGCCGGTGCCGGCCGAGGTGCCGGCCGGCACGGAGACCGTGTACAGCGGGATCGTGCTGCCCGGACCGCTCGGCGGGGCGGTCGGGGTGGCCGAGGGGGTGCCCTCGACCAGGCGCACGACGGCCTCGGTGACGCCGGTCTTGTCGTAGTCGTCGTCGACGACGGCGAGTTCGATCAGGTCGATCCGGCCGTGCTGGGGGTCGCCGTCGGCGACGGTGAGCGTCTCGGGCGTCGTGACGGCGACCAGATAGGCTCCCTGGTCGGTGTCCTTGCCCTGCACGATCGCGCGACCGGTGCCGATCGAGCACTGCATGGGCGAGCTGCCGGTCAGGACGAAGCCGCCGGGCACGATGCCCGGCCGCGAGCGCAGTGGCGTCTCCTCGGGGGACTGGCCACTGGGGGTGAGCAGGGCGGCGAGGGTGAGGCGGGTGTCCTCACGGGTCTGGCCGGTGGGCTGGAGCCATGCGGCACGTACGGTCATGGGTCACCTCTTCGGAAAGTTCGTGGGCATCGGCGGGGCTTTTGTGCGGCGCTGGGGCGTCTCCGCGACGGGCCGGGCGCATGACGGATCACCGCCCGCGCCGCCGCGGTCGGGCCGGGGGCGCCGTCGGGGTGACGCGCGGGCGGTGCGGGGTGCCGGCCGGTGCCGCGCCGGGCGGCGGGTACGGCTTTTCGCCGCCGCAACGCGTCGGCCAGGCGCGGGGTCGGGTGCGGTACGGATCGCTGCTGGGTAACGGTGCCTTACCGTCGCGCCCGGGCGGTCAACGGGCGGGTGGCCGGGCGGATCACCACTCGGCGCTGCGCCAGCGGACGGTCATCAGCGCGTCAGCGCCGCCCCCGTCCGGTCGGAACGAGAGCTCGGTGCGGCCCGGCTCCAGAAGGAAGAGCTCCTCCGGGCTGGAGTCCGCCATGGCCGTGTGCCGTCGGGAGGCGGTGTTGTTGAGCATGACCGTGCCCGCGGCCGTGTCGACCGTGAGCTCGTCGCCGGCGGCCAGATCGATCGCGTACCGCAGCCGCAGCCTGCTGACCCGCTGCGTCACGGTCGGCATGGAGCACGGGCCGCGGAAGACGATCACCGGGTGGGCCGGCGCGGAACCGGTGTTCTCGGCGACGGTGTCGCCGGTGCTCGTCGCCTGACCCCAGTTCAGCGGCCAGGTCAGCGGCCACGTCAGCCCGGACTCGGGCTGCGGGGCCGTGGCGGTGGCGACCTGCTCGTTGACGACGTAGCGGCGCGGATCGGCGGCGAGCCACTGGATGGACATCTTGGACGTGCCCTGGGTGGCGAAGCCGCGGTCGGTGGGCACCACGCGCTGGGCGATCCGGGCACGCACGGCGAGGATCTCGCCGTGCAGCCGCACCGCGAGCCAGCGCTCTTCGTCGAGCAGGGCGAGCGACTGCCGCAGCGCGCGGACGGCCTCGGTCGTAGCGCTGTACTCCGGCATCAGCACGATGGTCCCGCCGACCTTGCGCGGCTTGGCGTAGCGGGAGCCCGGCCAGGCGCCGTGGGAGGTGGGCCGGTCGGCGTCGGAGGCGTCGTAATCGGGCAGGTCCTCCCAGCCGGTGAGGCCGGAGCGGTCGACGGCGAACGGGGTGCCGGGGCCGATGAGGAGCCCGGCCCACTGGATCTGCCCGTCCTGGGTGATCAGTGAGCCGGGCGCGAGGTCGGCCGTGTGGGTGTTTCCGGCGTAGGCGGCTGTGGTCTCGGCCATGGAGGCCGTCACCTCACTTCTGGGTCGGTTCAGGGGCAGGCGGTCGCGAGGAACAGCAGGTCCTCGGCGGTCGAGCGCGGACCGGCGCCCGGCTCCTCGTGGAACTCCCCTACGCGGTAAGGCTGTCGAGTGGGCTCCGTGATGGCCGGGACGCGGCGGTGCTCGAGCTCGGTGAGCGCGTGGATACGGGGGGCGTCCGCCGAGCCGGGGAAGACGACACCGCCCTCGGCGAGCATCGGGATCTTGTCGAGGTCGACGCCGAACTTCTTGCCGAGGAGGCTGAAGCTGAGCTCGTTCAGCCCGTCGATGATCCAGTTGGCGAAGGCGATCAGCCCGTTGATGGGACCTTTGACGACGCCGAGGACGGTCTGCATGCCGCCTTCGAGCATTCCGCCGATACCGCGCAGGGTGCGGGTGACGGTGACCTTGATCCGGGTGAAGAACCCGGGCACGGAGCCAGTGATCCACTTGATGACCGGCTGGACGGCGTTCCTCAGCCCGTTCCAGGCGCGGGAGACGATCCCGCGCAGGGCGTTGGCGGCCGAGGAGACGGCCGACCCGGTCCGGGAGATCCCACGGACGGCGGATCCGAGGCCCTTGAGGACCCCGGTGATCACGCTCAGGTACGCCTTGACGTACGTGCCGACGGCCTTGCCGATCAGCTTCATGACCGGGCTGACGAACTTCCAGACCGCCTGGAAGCCCTTGAGTGCCTGCGCGAAGACCTGCTTCATGATCCGCTGACCGGTCTCGCTGTGCATGGCGTACTCGATGAGCCAGGCGGCGACGGGCACAAGGATGCCGATGAGGAAGCCGATCGGGTTGGCCCGCATGGCGACGTTGATCCCGGTCATGGCGACGGCGGCGAGGGTCATGACGGTGCCGAAGGTGCCCATGAGGCCGGTGATGACGTCGGCGACGGGCAGCAGCGGCAGGAGAATCGCCAGAACTCCGCCGACGCCGGTGCCCACCTTGGCGAGGGAGGTCTTCGCCCTGGCGGCCCTGCTGCCGAATCCCTTGACTCCGTTGCCCGCACGTGACTGGCCGAGCTTCGTGGTGGCGGCAGCGGAGGAAGCGGCGTTCTGGCCGAACGTGCGCACGGACGTACCGGCCGTCCGGGCTCCGGTGCGCAGTCGGTCGGCGCCGCCGGCCGCCTTCTGGACGCCCTGCCTGACGCGCCGTACCGCGTCGGCGGCCTGGCCGGCCCTCAGGGCCAGATCGGAGAAGGCCGAGGCCGTCCCCGCGAGTGGATTGAGCGGCATGGCGGCGGCACTCATCCGCGCGCCTTCGCCAGGTACATGAGCGCGTCCGCCGTTGCCTGCGGGTCGCTGTTGCGGGCGGCGTGGTAGTGCTCGATGTGGAATCCGGCGCCTGCCGCGCCGGCCCGGGCCTGTGCCATGCGGGCCCGTCGGGCGGTGAGGGCGAGCAGCCGGTCCAGCTTGGAGAGCGGGAGGACGGCCTCGGCCTCGCCGGCCTCGGCGAGGATGGCGGGGACGCCCCCGCGGCGCGGCATGACGACGCCGCCGGTGGCGAGCATGGGGATGGTCGGCAGGCTGACGCCGAAGGTCTTGCCGCCGACGAGCGGGACCCAGCCGGGGACGCTGACCTTGATGCCGTTCAGTCGGCGGATCATCGAGTTGATGAGGCCGATGACGGAGTTGATCGGGCCCTTCACACCGTTCTTGATGCCGTTGAACGCCTGGGAGGCGATGCCCTTCAGCCCGTTCCAGATGGACGACATCTTGTCCTTGACGGCCCGGAACGCGGCCGGGATCGCGGACTTGATCCAGTTGACGACCGGCATGATGACGGCCTTGATGCCGCGCCAGACAGCCCCGACGACGGACTTGATGGCGTTCATCACCGTGGTGATGATCTTCTTCCAGGTGTTGACGTACGTCCTGATGACGGTCGCCACGGCCTTGACGACGGTGGAGATGGCCTTCTTGATGCCGTTCCACACCGTCTTGATCAGCTGGCCGGCCTTCTTCATGATCGGCCCGATCGCCTTCATGACGGAGCTGATCACGGTCTTGATGGCGCCGAACGCCTTCTTCATGATCGTCTGCATCGTCTTGGAGCGGGTCGCCATCTCGACGACCTTCTCGATGAGCGGCATGAAGAGTTCGAGCAGGCGGGCGAGGAAGTTGCCCTTCATGGACTTGTTGAGCCTGTCCTGGCCCTTGGCCGCCTTGGCCGCTCCGGACTGGTACCTGCCCAGCTTGGACCCGGCGGACTGGGCGGTGCGCCCGGCCTTCGCCATGGCGCGTTCGGCCTGGGCCGAGGCGGTCTTGAGGTTCTTGAGCTCCTTGGCGGAGCCCTGCGCGGCACCCTTGACTCCGCTGATGTCGCGGCCGGCCGTCGAGGCGCGCTGACCGAGGTTCGACGCGGCGCGTTCGGCGTTGGACGTGGCCGATCTGAACTGCTGAAGCGATCCGTTGGCGTTCTTCAACGAGCTGACGAGGGACATGACTGTCCACCTCTGTTACTGGATGGGATGGTGCGGGGGGCGTAGGTCAGGACAGGGCCTGGGCGAGCAGGTCGACGCGGCGCTGGAGCAGCACGACCTGGTTGGTCGTGCCCTGGAGTGCGGGGTTGGAGTCCATGTGCCGGATCTCTTGGCGCGTGGTGTTGCTCCGCGTGGTGAGCCGTCCGACCTTCTTCTCCAGCACGCCGATGCGCTTGTTGGAGCTCTGGATCTTCGTGTGCGCGCTGACGACCATGTCCTGGAGACGCCGGATCGCGTACTCGGGGGACTCCCGCTCACGCCTCTGGAGCTCCTGCTCGGAGAGCTTCCACAGGACACCCCACCTGTTGCGCTCGAAGCCCTTCTTCTTGAACCAGGCTTCGATCGCCGGGTCGAGGTTGAGGAAGGGCATGATCTCGAACTTGAGGAGTGAGCCGCCGATCTGGGCGAACGCGCCGGCGGTCACGAGCGCCAGGAACTCCGGTGTCTTGATCCACTCGAAGAGGCTGGTCTTGGTCGCCTCGGTGACGTGGGTCTTCGTCCAGCTCTGCGTGGCGAACTGGACCTCGCCCTTGGTCTTCTTCAGCGCCCCTTCGCTGATGTCCGCGGTTTTGGCCGTGCCGTTGAGCACGTACTGGTCATTCTTCGGATCAAGGGCCGCCTGCAGATTTCCCACGTCTTTGGTCAGCTGCTCAAGGCTCTTCGCCATCTGGCCTCCTTCGGTATTGAGCGCCTCTCGGCGCTCGGCGGGCATACGACGAAGCCCCTGCCGGGAGGGCAGGGGCTTCGCGGTGTGCGGTTCGGTCGGGAGTCGGGTGAGTGACCCTGGCGATCAGCTCGGGGTGCGCCGTTCCGTTGGCGGCCGGCTCGCGCGTCCTCGCCGGAGCGCGGCCAGCGTCATCACGAATGCGGCGATGCCCATCGCGCAGGCGGCGATCCAGTGCCGCGTCTGCTGGCCCAGGAACAGGACCGAGGCGGCACCGAACCCGAGACCGGACGCGGGAAGCAGCGCGGTCTTCCAGCCGGGCACGCGGCGACCGGCGAGGACGAGTGCGGAGGCCACGGCGATCACGCCCCCGCCGAACAGGGCGTATGTGTAGCGCTCACCTCCGTCGGGAAGGCCGTAGCGCCCCCGGGCGTGTTCCTCGAGGCCCAGGTCGACGGCTCCGCCGACGGCCCAGAAGAAAGCGCTGAATGCGATCACACCGACAGCGACGATCCACCACTGACTTCTCACGCCTGGATCCTACGGAGTACGGCGGAGTTCGGCGACGGCGTCGTTCCAGCCGGCCTTGTACGCATGGAGCTCGCGAGCCGTGACTTCGGCGTCGAGGGTGGCGAGCAGTGCGCGCTTGTCGAGGGGACCGGGGCGGTGCAGCACCTCGTTGAGGCGGTCCTGGAGTGTGCTCCGTATGCGGCTTCCCCCGGCCTGTGACGTCATGGTGCCCTGCCTTCCGTTGCTTGCCGGCGCAGTCCGATCGCGGGCGGGGCCCGCGGACTCACCTTGAGGAGATGAGAGTATCGAACTGGTGTGCGATGCATTGTCGAACGGCGGTTTCGGGTTTGTCGAGCGCGAAAAAACGACTGACGGTGTGTCTGCAGGCGTTGGCCCAGGTGGGATTGGTCACCAGCGGCGGCCTCGGTGCGACCGGGTACGCTGGATCCACGCTCCCTGGATCGGACCAGTTCAGGGAGGTGAGGGTTTCGGGGGTGCGAGGGGACCCTAGGGGGCGGGAAGGCATTGTTTACGCATGGACAGGGAGCCGAGCGCCAGACGGCGCGCACAGGTCGTCGACTGGCTCGAAATGAGCCCCGACCTGCCTCATCTGTTCGCACGGCTGTCCGAACTGGTCCATGTCGCCGGATACGCGCCAGAGGACCTCGTGGTGATCGCTCGTGCCGAGATCGATCGGCGCGAGACGGCGGCCTTCACCGCCGGCTGGGCGGAGGCGGTCTCCGAGGAACTGCCGCGTATACGGCGGGAGTACGAGAGGCGCGTGGCGGACGCCTATGCGCAGGGACAGAGTGACGCGCGTGGAATCCGGCGTCCCCAGCGACGTGGGGAGGGCGGTGCGGACGGAGCCCGGGTCATTCCGTTGCCGTTCGCGCGGTTCCTCGAACCGCCCGCCGCGGTGCGTCAGGCCGAGGAGCGGATACGCGGAGAGCGCGAGCGCCTCGAACGGCGGCCTGAGCTCGGTCCCGACCGGGAGCCGGGGCCGGACGCCGACGCGGAACTCCAGCACGCGACCGCGCCTTTGGGGGACGAGGCATCGCGTCCTCGTGCCGACGAGTCCGCCCTCGAACAGGACGGTCTGCCGCCCGCTCAGGAGGCCCGGGCCCGCCGGATCACGCAGCCGGTACGGAAGGTCGTCCGCGGCAAGGGCGGTCGCCCCATAGTGCCGCCGCTCGGGGTTCCCGCGCAGCCCGGATCCGGCACCGACCGCCGGGCGGCCGACTCCGGCGAGGCGGACTCGCGGGGGCAGGGCCGCCGACTGTCGGAACGGGCCAGGGCCCTGGAGGAGGAGCTGGCCGACCGAGCACAGGAAGCGCCCCCGGAGACCGATCCCTGACGGGGACGGGCTCCGGGGGCTGCGGGGTCATCCGAAGAAGTGGGCGAGTTGATGGGGTGACGGCGCCGTGGCGTCGTCACCCGTGTCCGGCGTGCCGCCCTTTCCGCCCTCCTCGTCCGGCTCGGGACCTCCCGGGCGCGGTATGGGGGTGGGCGGTGCGGGCGGGTCGTCGTCCTCGCCCGTGTTGACGCTGGCGAACATCCAGTTGGCGACGGCCAGGTGATCCACCGCCGCCGCGAGGAGGTGGTCGGAGACCGACCACTCCGCGGCCTCGCCGTGGAGTTCGCGCAGGACGGCGCTGTCGCTCGGCAGATGCTTGATCAGGACCGCGACGCGCCGGCTGGAGAGAGCACCCCGGTACCAGTCGAGCAAGTCGGTGCCGTAGTAGCGGAGCAGGTCCGCTTCGAGTGCCTCGGCGTGTTCGTCGACGAACTCGACGAGGCTCAGTCTTCCCCCAGGCCGAGCCCGGTCTCCTTGCCGTAGGCCTCCAGGATGGCGGCGATGTCCTGCATGGTGATGTCGTGCTGCTCGAAGCGGCTGAACTGCTTCTCACCCATCAGGAGTGCGAGCAGGCCGTCCACGTCGTTGTCGTCGAGCTTGCGGAGCGCCTTGGCGGTCGCACGGCTCAGCTCGGTGGGGAGTTCGTAGGATTCGCCGTCCAGTTCGAAGGACCAGGAGCGGCCGACGGTCTCCAGTCGCTGGGCGCGGGCGGCGTTGACGTCGAAAGGGGCCATGGTGATGCGTACTCCTTGTTCGAGTGAGTGAAGAGGAGAGGGGGCGGGGCGGCGATGGGCCGTCCCGCCCCCGGGTGGAGGGATCAGACGGCGTACGAGGTGTCCTTCATGACGAAGCTCGCCAGCGGCTTGCCGTCACCCTGGGACATGGCGGTGAAGGTGATGCCGAGCTGGGCCGCGGACTTGCGGGCCAGCTTGATGTCGTCGGAAGCGGTGACCTGGCCGCGCGGGATGTAGAAGCGGTACGTCACCGCGTTCGGGCCGGCCTTGTCGGTGAACTCCAGGCCGAGGGCGCGCACGTCGGCGTAGGCACGGTCGCCGATGTCGTACCGGAAGACCTCGGTGCTCGTGGCCGGCTCCGCCTTGACGTCGCCGCCGCCCATGAAGAACGGCAGCGTGTCCTCGTTGAACTGGAGCAGCGCGAACTTCAGGGAGAGGTCCCGGTCCGCGTACGTGAAGTGGACCGGGCTGACGGCCTGCCACGAGTCGACGGGCTCCAGCTTGTCCTTCTTGGCGAAGGTCACGCCGTCGGCGGTGGTGTAGCCGAGGTCCTTCCACTGCTTCGCCGTCCAGTCGGCGGCGGGGTCGGCACCGAAGGTGGTCGGCAGCTCGGCGTTGGCGGCGGCCACGTAGAGGCGACCGGTACCGGCAACGCGGATCTCGGACGAGTTGGTTCCTGCCATGGTGGGTTTCTCCTTGGAGAGAGGGTGACGCCGCGCCCGGCCTTCCTGATCCGGGTACGGCAAAGGCCCTGCCGGACGGCAGGGCCTCGATCTGGGGAGTGGCGTACGGGGCGGGCTGAGGGGGCGTCAGGGTCAGAAGACGTCCACGGAGAGCCGGATCACGCACACGTAGCGGTTGGCCGCCCGGTAGAGGTAGTCGGGCAGCCAGCGCGGGCCGTCCTGCTCCTCGACGTCGCTGATGACGTTCGTGCCGTACTGCTTGCCGATGGCGGCGAGCAGGGCGCGGCGGGCCGCGTTGGCCAGGGTGTGGGCGGTGCTCTTGTCCGGCCCGTACACCTCGAACTCGATCAGCGGCATGTCGACGTGCAGATCGCCGACCCAGGAGCCGCCGCGCCGATTGACGAGGACGGCGGGCTGGGTGCCGTCGAACCCGGTGGGCGGGGCGACGGCGACGGTGGCGGTGGAGAGGGCGGGGTCGGCCTCGAGGACGTCGACGACCAACGCCTCGACGTCTGGGAAGGCACTCGGGGGAGTGGTCATGACGGTTCTCCTCGGAAGCGTGAGGGGGCTGAGGGAGTGCGAGCCGCTGCCGGGGCCGCTCCCGCGGGGAGGGGGCGGGGACGCGGAAGCGTCCCCGGACAGCGAAGGGCGGAGCTGCGGCCCGACTCGCGGGCACAGCTCCGCCGCTGCACCAACTGTGACAGAGAGCGTGCGCGCACGCAGCTAATTCGTTCGGTGGGTGTGCGGAAACAGTTCGTACGACCCGCGTCGACACCTGCGGCATGACGAAGCGCCCCGTGTCTCGCGATGAGACACGGGGCGCTTCGTCGAGCTCGTTCGATGGTCGTGCTGCGTGCGGTCTACGCGGTACGAGGGCGGCGGCGGGCCGCGCGTTCCGCCGCGAAGACGTCCTCCAGGCGGAAGAGCTGCGCCCGGCCCGCCTTGCCGGCCGCTCGCAGGTGGCCCAGCTGGACCCACTTGCGGATGGTCGCGGGCGCCACCCCCGCCTCCTCGGCCGCGAGCGGTCCCGGGATCAGGGCGGGCATCGTCAGGGACGTCAGCACGGGGTCTCCTCCATCGCCGCTTCGATGTCTTCCGTACGGGTGCCCGACGCGTCGGCCAGCTCGCCCCACCGCTCCTCCGGCCACAGATGCCGGTACGCGGGGTCGTCCTGGCAGCCGCACACCTCGTCCGCGCACACGCAGGCGGGGTTCACGCAGAGCACCGCCCGCCGGTCCGGGAAAGCCCGCAGCGACACGGAGTCGCACCACGGGCAGCGGCCCGAGACCCGCACAACCGTCTCCGTGTCCCCGAGCGTGCGCGCGCAGCGCCGCGCCATCCGGCGCAGTTCGTCGCGCACATGCCGGGCCAGGTCGGGATGGCCCGCGATCTCGTCGAGCAGCGCCGTCGTGCGCCGCAGCCGCTCCACGACCGGGGCGCGGCCGGGCCGGGGAAGTCCGAGCCGGGCCCGTACCGCCTCCTCCAGCTCCACCACCCCGTCGGTGATGTCGCGGATGGCGTCGGACACGTGCATCCGGATCGGGGCGGCCCCGTGGCCCGGCACGGCGAGCCCGTGCCGCTGCTGGAGGAGCAGGGCCTCGCGGCGCTCCTCGCGGATGAGGTCGTCGCGGCCGGGGTGCGGAGCGGCGGGCGTGGTCTCGACGGGGGAGCGGCGGCCCGGCGCCAGCTCCTCGGCGAGCTCGGGGAACTGTCGTACCAGGGAAGCGGTCCAGAGCGCGATGTCCCGCAGGACCCGGTCGGTGGAGCCAACGGCGCCGTCAGTCACGAGGACCCCCAAAGCGCGCGGTGCCCGCGGAACTGCGGCCGCGGCGTGGGACGACGGGGCGGCCGTTGCGCCAGAGACGGCCCGCGCATACGCCGTCGAACCAGCTTTCCGCAGGGGCCACGGCCGCCTCGCATTGACGGCGGACGAGACAGACGGCGCAGGCGCGCAGCGCCGGGGCGGCCTGCTGGGCGCGGCGGGCGAAGACGACGGACGGGGAGAGGCCGACGCACGCGGCGGCGGCCTGCCATGAGGACGAGTCGGGCAGGAGCAAGGTTCTTCTCCACGGTCCGGGCCACCGAGCACCCTGGGGCCGTGAGGCGCCTGGGGCTCATGAGGCCGACGAGTGCGACGGCGACAGAGAGAGTGACATGTTGCGTGCGGGCGCGCAACAACCTTGTGGGCTCCTCTTCACCGATTCGACACGGTTGCGCGCCCGAAACCACGTAATTCCGTGCGCGCAAGCACGCTAGAGTGGTGTGCCCGGAAGGTGGGGGCATCAGAGGAGCGGTACATGAGCACACAAGGGCTCGACGAGTTCGCAGGCTGGGTGGAAGGCCTGATGAGGGCGCGCGGCTACGACATCGACAGTCCGCGCGGCGGAGGAAAGTCGCGGATCGCGGACGAGGCCGGTGTGCACCGGGCCGCCGTGACCCGGCTGCTGCAGCGGCAGAGCATGCCCGACCTGGAGACCATGCGCAGGATCGCCCCCCTTCTCGGGGTCTCCGTCCGCGACATGCTGATCCGCTCGGGCCGGGTCACCCCCGACGAGCTGCCCCTGGCGGCGGACCTGCTGCCGCCCGGCGACTGGCAGCCGACCATGGAGGACTTCGCCCGCTGGCTCGGCGTCCCCGACGAGCGGATGAGCGTGTTCGTCAAGGTCGTCAACCAGTTCCTGGAGCCCGGCGAGGAGGAGACCGAGCCGCGAACCGCCGGTGAGTCGAGCCGCGCCGGCCGGGATTGACCTTACGTATGACCGGGGCTCGCGCCGACGCCCCGGGCCCGCCGGAAGGCAGGTGCCAGGCGGCCCCGCGGGCTGTTGGCGCCGGCCCGCGCACCGACCCGTTCCGGGATGCGTTCTCCCACGTCGGCCGGGCCCTCGTACCCGTGGGCATTTGTTTTGACCGGAGTCCGTGCGATAGGTACGCTCAGACCTTGTGCCTGGGGTGTGCCTGGGCTCGTGTGCGTGTCCTCAACCGCATGGCGAGTCAGATACCGGCCACCGCAATCTGCGCCTTTTCCGCTCGCGGCGGAGGTCCGCAGCATTCGACACACCCGACCGCGTGGGTCGGTGACGTTCCAGGTTAGCTTCACTGACGGCACACAGAAACCGGAGAAGTAGTGCCTACGATCCAGCAGCTGGTCCGCAAGGGCCGGCAGGACAAGGTCGAGAAGAACAAGACGCCCGCACTCGAGGGTTCCCCTCAGCGTCGCGGCGTCTGCACGCGTGTGTTCACGACCACCCCGAAGAAGCCGAACTCGGCCCTGCGGAAGGTCGCGCGTGTGCGTCTGACCTCCGGCATCGAGGTCACGGCCTACATCCCGGGTGAGGGACACAACCTGCAGGAGCACTCCATCGTGCTCGTGCGTGGTGGCCGTGTGAAGGACCTGCCGGGTGTTCGCTACAAGATCATCCGCGGTTCCCTCGACACCCAGGGTGTCAAGAACCGCAAGCAGGCCCGCAGCCGCTACGGCGCCAAGAAGGAGAAGTAAGAATGCCTCGTAAGGGCCCCGCCCCGAAGCGCCCGGTCATCATCGACCCGGTTTACGGTTCTCCTCTGGTGACCTCGCTGATCAACAAGATCCTGCTCAACGGCAAGCGTTCCACCGCTGAGCGCATCGTCTACGGCGCCATGGAAGGCCTCCGCGAGAAGACCGGCAACGACCCGGTCATCACGCTGAAGCGCGCCCTCGAGAACGTCAAGCCGGCGCTCGAGGTCAAGTCCCGTCGTGTCGGTGGCGCCACCTACCAGGTGCCGGTCGAGGTCAAGCCCGGCCGCGCCTCCACGCTGGCGCTGCGCTGGCTGGTCGGTTACTCCCGCGCCCGTCGCGAGAAGACCATGACCGAGCGCCTCATGAACGAACTGCTCGACGCCTCCAACGGCCTCGGCGCTTCGGTCAAGAAGCGTGAGGACACGCACAAGATGGCCGAGTCCAACAAGGCCTTCGCGCACTACCGCTGGTAGTCGCTACCCACATCGAGACCGAGAGAAGACTGAGCCATATGGCCACCACTTCGCTTGACCTGGCCAAGGTCCGCAACATCGGGATCATGGCCCACATCGACGCGGGCAAGACGACGACCACCGAGCGCATCCTGTTCTACACCGGTGTGAGCTACAAGATCGGTGAGGTCCACGACGGCGCTGCCACGATGGACTGGATGGAGCAGGAGCAGGAGCGCGGCATCACCATCACGTCCGCCGCGACGACCTGTCACTGGCCGCTCGACAACGTCGATCACACGATCAACATCATCGACACCCCGGGTCACGTCGACTTCACCGTCGAGGTGGAGCGTTCGCTCCGCGTGCTCGACGGCGCCGTCACGGTGTTCGACGGTGTCGCCGGTGTTGAGCCGCAGTCCGAGACCGTCTGGCGTCAGGCGGACCGCTACGGCGTTCCGCGTATCTGCTTCGTCAACAAGCTCGACCGCACCGGTGCCGAGTTCCACCGCTGTGTTGACATGATCAAGGACCGCCTCGGCGCGACCCCGATCGTCATGCAGCTCCCGATCGGTGCCGAGGCCGACTTCAAGGGCGTCATCGACCTCGTTCGCATGAAGGCCCTCGTGTGGTCCGCCGAGGCCACCAAGGGCGAGATGTACGACGTCGTCGACATCCCCTCCACGCACGCCGAGGCCGCCGAGGAGTGGCGCGGCACGCTGCTGGAGACCGTCGCCGAGAACGACGAAGAGATCATGGAGCTGTACCTGGAGGGCAAGGAGCCCACCGAGGAGCAGCTGTACACCGCGATCCGTCGTATCACCATCGCGTCCGGCGTCTCCAAGGACACCACCGTCACCCCGGTGTTCTGCGGCACCGCGTTCAAGAACAAGGGCGTCCAGCCCCTGCTCGACGCGGTCGTGCGCTACCTCCCCTCCCCTCTGGACGTCGAGGCCATCGAGGGCCACGACGTGAAGGACCCGGAGGAGGTCGTCAAGCGCAAGCCGTCCGACGACGAGCCGCTGTCGGCCCTCGCGTTCAAGATCGCGAGCGACCCGCACCTCGGCAAGCTCACCTTCGTCCGGATCTACTCCGGTCGCCTGGACTCCGGCACCGCGGTGCTGAACTCCGTGAAGGGCAAGAAGGAGCGCATCGGCAAGATCTACCGCATGCACGCCAACAAGCGTGAGGAGATCGAGTCGGTGGGCGCCGGCGACATCGTCGCCGTCATGGGCCTGAAGCAGACCACCACCGGTGAGACGCTGTGCGACGAGAAGAACCCGGTGATCCTGGAGTCCATGGACTTCCCGGCGCCGGTCATCCAGGTCGCCATCGAGCCCAAGTCCAAGGGCGACCAGGAGAAGCTGGGTGTCGCCATCCAGCGTCTCGCGGAGGAGGACCCCTCCTTCCAGGTCCACTCGGACGAGGAGACCGGCCAGACCATCATCGGTGGTATGGGCGAGCTGCACCTCGAGGTGCTGGTCGACCGTATGCGCCGTGAGTTCAAGGTCGAGGCCAACGTCGGCAAGCCGCAGGTCGCGTACCGCGAGACGATCCGCAAGTCGGTCGAGCGCGTGGACTACACCCACAAGAAGCAGACCGGTGGTACCGGTCAGTTCGCCAAGGTGCAGATCGCGATCGAGCCCATCGAGGGCGGCGACGCCTCGTACGAGTTCGTGAACAAGGTCACCGGTGGCCGCATCCCCAAGGAGTACATCCCCTCGGTGGACGCGGGCGCGCAGGAGGCCATGCAGTTCGGCATCCTGGCCGGCTACGAGATGACGGGCGTTCGCGTCACGCTCATCGACGGCGCCTACCACGAGGTCGACTCCTCCGAACTCGCGTTCAAGATCGCCGGTTCGCAGGCCTTCAAGGAGGCCGCGCGCAAGGCCAGCCCCGTGCTGCTCGAGCCGATGATGGCCGTCGAGGTCACCACGCCCGAGGACTACATGGGTGAGGTCATCGGCGACATCAACTCCCGCCGTGGTCAGATCCAGGCCATGGAGGAGCGGATGGGTGCCCGGATCGTCAAGGGTCTGGTGCCTCTCTCGGAGATGTTCGGCTACGTCGGAGACCTCCGCAGCAAGACCTCGGGTCGCGCAAGCTACTCGATGCAGTTCGACTCCTACGCCGAGGTTCCCCGGAACGTCGCCGAGGAGATCATCGCGAAGGCCAAGGGCGAGTAACTCACCCGAGTTCACGCTTTAGGCTTGACACCGTCCGCCGGGGGTTCGCCCCGAGACCCGTCGAGGGTCGGACCCCGGCGGCCGGCTTCCCAGCAAAGATCACCTGGCGCCGATGAGTAAGGCGTACAGAACCACTCCACAGGAGGACCCCAGTGGCGAAGGCGAAGTTCGAGCGGACTAAGCCGCACGTCAACATCGGCACCATCGGTCACATCGACCACGGTAAGACGACCCTCACGGCCGCCATTACCAAGGTGCTGCACGACGCGTACCCGGACCTGAACGAGGCCTCGGCCTTCGACCAGATCGACAAGGCTCCTGAGGAGCGCCAGCGCGGTATCACCATCTCCATCGCGCACGTCGAGTACCAGACCGAGTCGCGTCACTACGCCCACGTCGACTGCCCCGGTCACGCGGACTACATCAAGAACATGATCACCGGTGCCGCGCAGATGGACGGCGCCATCCTCGTGGTCGCCGCCACCGACGGCCCGATGCCGCAGACCAAGGAGCACGTGCTCCTGGCCCGCCAGGTCGGCGTTCCGTACATCGTCGTCGCCCTGAACAAGGCCGACATGGTGGACGACGAGGAGATCCTGGAGCTCGTCGAGCTCGAGGTGCGTGAGCTCCTCTCCGAGTACGAGTTCCCGGGCGACGACCTGCCGGTCGTCAAGGTCTCGGCGCTCAAGGCTCTCGAGGGCGACAAGGAGTGGGGCCAGTCGGTCCTGAACCTGATGGCCGCCGTCGACGAGGCGATCCCGCAGCCCGAGCGTGACGTCGACAAGCCGTTCCTGATGCCGATCGAGGACGTCTTCACGATCACCGGTCGTGGCACCGTCGTCACCGGCCGTATCGAGCGTGGTGTCCTCAAGGTCAACGAGACCGTCGACATCGTCGGTATCAAGCCGGAGAAGACCACCACCACGGTCACCGGTATCGAGATGTTCCGCAAGCTGCTCGACGAGGGCCAGGCCGGTGAGAACGTCGGTCTGCTGCTGCGTGGCATCAAGCGCGAGGACGTCGAGCGCGGCCAGGTCATCATCAAGCCCGGTTCGGTCACCCCGCACACCGAGTTCGAGGCCCAGGCCTACATCCTGTCCAAGGACGAGGGTGGCCGCCACACGCCGTTCTTCAACAACTACCGTCCGCAGTTCTACTTCCGTACGACTGACGTGACCGGTGTTGTGACCCTCCCCGAGGGCACCGAGATGGTCATGCCGGGTGACAACACCCAGATGTCCGTCCAGCTGATCCAGCCGGTCGCCATGGAAGAGGGCCTGAAGTTCGCCATCCGTGAGGGTGGCCGGACCGTGGGCGCCGGCCAGGTCACCAAGATCACCAAGTAATTCCGGTGGTTTGACCTGGTAGCTCGCTGAGCTGCAAGAAGGGCCCCGCACCGAGAGGTGCGGGGCCCTTCGTCATGTCCGGGCAGTGGGCCGGTCGTTGACCGGATCGTTCCGCCATGGGCCCGGATCGGGCCTGCTGATCGAGGGCCGTGCCTGGTCATCATGGGTGCCATGAGACGAGCGCTGATAGTCATCGATGTCCAGGAGTCCTTTCGGGCCCGCCCGCTGTGGGAGCAGATCGCCGATCCGAAGATCGCCGAGCCGGTGAACAGGCTGGTCCGCCTGGCCCGTTCGGCCGGGGACCTCGTCGTCTGGGTGCTGCACATCGAGCCCGGCAGCGGCGGCCCGTTCGACCCGGTCCTCGGGCACGTACGGCTGCTGGACGAGCTGGAGCGGCCGGCGGAGGGCGAACCGGTCCTGCACAAGACCTCGCACAACGCCTTCACCACGACCAACCTGCAGCAGCTCCTGACCGCCGCCGGCGTGGGCGAGCTGTGGGTGTGCGGCATCCGTACGGAACAGTGCGTGGAGACGACCACCCGCGTGGGCAGCGACCTCGGCTACCGCATGGTCTTCGTCACCGACGCCACCACCACGAACCCGATCGGCGACCTCAGCGCCGAATCGGTCATCGAGCGGACGGAGGCGGTCCTGCGCGACCGGTTCGCCCGGATCGCCACGGTTGCCGAACTGGAGGCCGAGCCGGGAGCATCCGGGGCGTGACCCACGTCGTCTTCGTCCTCGTGCCGGGCGTCCACCTGCTCGACCTGGCCGGGCCCGCCCAGGTCTTCGGCACGGCGGCGGACTTCGGGCATCCCTACCGGCTCTCCTACGTGGCCGAGCAGGAGCAGGTGCCCAGCGCCCAGGGGCTGCCGCTCGCCGCGCGGACCAGCTGGCCGGAGCTGGGGCCGGACGACCTGGTCGTGGTGCCGGGCTGGCGTGCACCCACACTGCGCGGCGGCCCGCTCCCCGGGACCGCCCTGCTGGAACGGCTCCGTGCCCACCACGCCGCCGGCGGCAGTGTCGCCAGCGTGTGCGCCGGGGCGGAGGCGCTGGGGCTCGCGGGACTGCTGGACGGGCGCCGGTGCACCACGCACCACGGGCTCCAGGACGAACTGGCGGCCCGCCACCCGCGGGCGGTCGTCGTCAGGGACGTGCTGTTCACCACCGACGACCGGGTGGTGACCTCGGCCGGCATCGCCAGCGGGATCGACCTGGCGCTGCACCTGCTCGCGGGCCGGCACGGACCGGCGCTCGCCGCGCGGGTCGCGCGCGAGATGGTGGTCTACGCCCGCCGCAATGGGCACGAGCCGCAGGCCAGCGCCATGCTGCGGCACCGCTCCCATGTCGACGACACCGTCCACCGCGTGCAGGACCTCATCGACGCCCGCTTCGCCGAGGCGCTGCCGCTGGCCCGCCTCGCCGCCTCGGCCGGGGTCAGCGAGCGCACTCTGACCCGGCTGTTCGCCCGCGCCACGGGCGGCCTCACGCCCCTGCGCTACCAGCAGACGCTTCGGGTCGAACGGGCCGAGCACCTGGTCAGCCACGGCGCGACGGTGGAGAGCGCAGCACGCGAGGTGGGCTTCGAGGACGCCCGGATGCTGCGCAGACTCCGGGCCAGGACGCCCTTCTGACGCGACCTCAGCACCTCAGCCCTCGGTGCGGGGACGCGGGAACCACGTCCACGGGTGCGCGTCCGCGCCCATGCCGACGACGGTCGCCGTGCCGTCGGCATCCAGGTGCAGTGTGGGCGTGTCGATGTTCTGCGCCCCGGTCGTACGGGTCAGCAGGCCGCCTGCGTAACCGAGTTGGATCCGCCCGCGCAGGTCCTTGCCGAGCAGGACGGCGCCGCCCGCGCCGGTGGCCGCGCGGACGGGCCCGTAGCCCTCGAAGCGTTCAGCGGGCAGTGCCCGTCCGTCGGGGCGTACCGCGGTGAGCCCGGCGGCCGCGGTGCCGCGGGAGTCCGTCGGCGTCGCCCGCTGGTAGGGCCGCTCCTGCCGGTAGAGCAGCTGGAGGGATCCGTCGGCGGCGGTCAGGACGGCCGGAGCGTCCACGGCGACCGGCAGCCCGCCGCCGGGGCGGTGGACGACGGCCCCGCCGGGCGCGTCCTGCGCCCAGTGGTGCACGGTGTCGTGGCCCGCGGCGAAGACGTGGATGCGGCCCGCGCCGTCGACCGCCGTGGTCAGCCCGTCCTGGATCTCGCCGCCCCCGAGGTCCTGCCAGCCGCTCCAGCGCCCGTCGGCCTGCCGCACCCGGCTGCTCACGCCCTTGTCCGCGTTGCGCACGAACAGGTGCACCCGGCCGTCCGGCGCCGTGACGGCCACCGGCACACCGATGCGCCGGCCGCGGTCGTCGTCGTGCTCCGGATTGCCGAGCCCGCGCCAGGCGAGGAACGGGCCGCCCGCGGAGCGCTGCTCCAGCAGCACGATCTCGCGGGCGTTGTCCCCGCCGTGCCCGCCGACCGCCGCGAACCGCAGCCCGAACAGCAGCTGCCTGCCGTCCCCCAGCGCGGTGGCGCCCAGCACGGGCGCGAGCGGGCCCCCGCCGAGGTCGTCCGGCTCTCCCCAGCGCCCGCTGCCGGGCTCGGTCTCACGCCAGCGGACGGCCCGCAGTCCCAGCACACCGTAGGCGGACAGCCGTCCGTCCGGTTCGGCGGCGACCGCCGTGCGGGGGCCGGGATAGCGGTAGTGGGTCGAGCGGACCCAGCCCTTCTTGTTCTTGAGCGGGCGCGTGCCGCCGACGTTGTAGTCGCCGCAGCCGGCCGCGTTGCCGCAGTCCCAGTCGGCGTGACCGCCGTACGGGACGAGGTGGGCCGCCTTGCGGCCCAGCACCGCGGCGGGGAGGTTCTTCGGCCAGTGCCGGTTGTAGTAGCCGCGGAAGGACGTGGCCACGAAGGCGGGCACCTCGCCGTCGTCCTGGGTCGCCTCGGCCACCCAGCGGACCATGGCCGCCCAGCTGAACGACGCCACCGCGGTGTGGTCCGCGTGGTCCGAGTAGCCGCGCTGCTCGCTGTCCTTCCTGCGGGTCGCCTCGTCGCTGTGCTGGATGTCGGGGTCCGGGTCCAGGGTCTGCACGACGGTTGGCCGGTAGCGCTCCATCAGCCCGACGAGGACGTCGACGAGCTGGTCGTAGTCGTACGAGCCGGCCTTGCGGACGGGGGAGTCGTCGGCGACCACGGTCGGCAGTCCGAGCGCCCGGTCCCGCCACAGGCTCGGCAGGCCCATCCGGCCGCCGCGGGCCGTGTGCATGGCGAGGTTGAGGAAGATCAGCTCGACCCTGCGGGCGCCGTTCGCCAGCGTGTTGATCTCGGCGCGCCGGTCGCCGCGCAGGGTGGCGACGCCTTTCTGCCAGTCGGTGAACCTGTCGAGGCCCAGCAGCTCGGCGTACGCCTGGCGCAGCCCCTGGTGGCGGGCCGATGAGTAGGCGCTCTTGTCGGAGGGGACGTCCCAGTCCCCGGGTATGTGGTTCTTGCCGTCCGCCTCGCCCGCGGTGACGTACACGCAGACCAGGGGCACCCCGGCGTCCAGCATCTGCTGCGTGTCCGGGTTCATGAAGTACAGGTCGTCGTCCGGGTGCGCCAGGATCTGCATCAGCTGCGCGCGCCGGGAGCTGGCTATCGGAATGCCGGGCGCCGGGTCGGCCACCGGCCCCTTCCGCCGAGGGGCCGGCACGGAGCAGGCGCCGAGCGCGCCCGTGCCGGCGAGGGCGGCGAGCGCGGTGACGGCGGCGACGACACTGCGGCGGCGCGGTCCCGGCCGCCGCGCGGCTCCCGCACGGTCCTCGCGCGCGGCCGTGGACAGCGCGCGGACAGCTCTGTCGTTCACCGGTGATGCTCCGTCCGCTTCCCCCCGCAGCGGACGGGCAATGCCGTGCCCCCGTCTGCGTACTGTGATCTCCCCAGGCGCGGACGGGCTGGTCAGGAACCCCTTCCGCGATCAACAAGACGGCGGCGACGGGACCCGGGTTGCCTGGGAACGCGGGTGCTTTTCGCCGTTCTCCGGCGTGCTCAGCGCAGCGTGGGCACGTCCCCGCCCTCGGCGCGCGTCAGCGTCACACCGGTGAGCCCCCGCAGCCACCGGTCCGCGATCCGGTCGAGCACGGCCCGGTCCGACGGGGCCGCGCCCAGCCCGATCGCGAGGCGGAGCGGGTCCCTGCCGAACGGGCGGGGCCAGGCGTGGACGTCGGGCGACACCGCGGAGAGCTCGGTGAGCAGCGCACGCATCCGGCCCCGGACCCGGCCCTCGACCGGGCCCTGCGGCACGGTCACGACCGCCCATGCCGCGTGTCGCCGGTGCAGCGGCGGCGGGGACAGCAGGCCGGCGGACCCCGTCTCCAGCAACTCCCAGGCGCGGAACAGCTCCTGGGTCAGCAGGTCACGCATGCCGGGGGTGACCTGGTCGCTGCACGGGCGTACGGGCTCGGTGGGCGTCATGATCACCACGGGCAGGCGGGACGCGCCCGCAACGGGTGATCCCGCGGGCAGGTCGCCCGTGCCGGCACCGGGTGGGCCCACGGGCAGGCCGGGCGCGTCCGCACCGGGTGGGCCCGCGGGCAGGCCAGGCGCGTCCGTGCCGAGGGTGCCCACCGGTTCGCGCCAGTCCCAGGCGGCCCACGTCGCGAAGAAGTGCCGCAGCAGCTCGGCGGGCGGCAGGTCGCCCGCCTCGCGTACGGTACGGGCCGCGAGCAGGGACCACGCCAGCCCCGGCAGCCCGCCGAACGGTGCCGCGTCGAGGCCCCGTGCCCTGGCCCACGCCTTGACCTCCCGGGCCAGCAGGGCGAACGCCTCCCGGCGGTCCCCGAACTGTGCGAGGACCGCTTCGGCATCGCTGACGGCGCTGAGCGCCACCGCCGCCGCCGCGCCCAGGTCCCCGCGGCGCTCGACGGCGGCGGCGGGGTCGGCCGCGCCGGTGGCGACCACGACCAGGTCCACGGTCAGGCCGCCGGCATCCATACGAAGACCGGGCACACGGGCACCGACCACCTCCCGTACGTCCACCGCCTCCGGCAGGGCCGCCGCCAGCCGGGCACTTACGTCCTCGAGCCGAGCGTCGCCCGGCAGCGCGACCACCAGGTCCAGATCGGCGCCGGGCAGCGCGCAGCCCATGCGCCGGGAGCCGACCACGTGCACGACACCGTCGTCGAGGGCGTCCGCCACGCGCGCCGCGACGCGAGCGGCGCGCGTGGCGTCGTCCGCGGAGTCCGTGGACTGGGCGGAAGGCGCCGTGTCCGCGGCGGCCCCGGCGGAGGAGCCGTGGGGCGCATGCGCCGGGTCCGCCTCCTCCGTCCAGCGCACCTCGCCCGTGCCCAGCGACACCGTCGCCCGGACCCGCATCGGCTCGGTGCCGCGCCGTGACAGCAGCGCCAGTTCGCCGACGCGCACCGGGATCGGGGTGAGGCGGGCGGTGCACTCGGCGGCCAGGGCGTGCGGATCCGTGGTCCGGCCCAGGCTGAGGTGCGGCGTGAAGCCCGCTCGCCGGCCGCGGCACCCTGGGAAGCGGCCGGCCAGCGCCTCCCGCAGAGCCGCCCACGGCCTCTCGCCGTCGGCCGCCGGGTCCAGCCACACGGTCGCGTCGTGGCGGTGCCCGAACCACTCCACGCCCGCGAGCCGTGCCTCGAACGGCGCGCTCGCCGCCGCAACCGCCGCGACGAGCGGGACCGCCCGCTCGAACGCGTGCTCCGGCACGAACCCGAAGAGCAGATTGACGTGCGGCGGCCAGCGGCGGATCTGCGGGTCGTGGTCCGCGCGGATCGCCTGCAACGGAGGCCAGACCTCGCGCGGCGGGATCCATGCCAGCGCCGTACGGGCCGTCGGCCCTGCGTCCAGCACCTCGGCCGGCTCCTCGCTCCCGAGGTCCAGGTCGGCCCGTACGCCGTAGTGGTCCGAGACGTACAGGCCCTCCGCCGTGGGAGTGTCGCCGTGCAGCGCGGCCTCCCGCACCCGCAGTGCTTCCGCGCGCAGCAGCACCCGGTCCAGCCGGGAGGCCCGTCCGGTCAGCGAGGACACCGCGGCCAGCGGGTTGACGCCCGGGTCGAAGGTGGGGGTCGTGTCGCCCCTGCCGTGGGCCTCGCTCCAGGCGTCGCGCATCCCGAGAACCGTCGCCGGCGCGTCCGTCCCGTCGTTGAAGTCGCCCATCAGGACGACGTCTCCCTCCAGGGAGGCCAACCCCTCGGCGAGACGTGCCAGTTCGGCGTCCCGCCGCCCCGCGCCGTCGTCCGAGTGGTCGCTGCTCAGGTGCGTCGCGGCCACCGTGACCGGCCCGGTGCCCGTCTCCACGACGAGCGCGGTCACCGCCTTGTGCGAGCCGAGCTCGTGGTGCCCCGCCTCCCGTACGGGCAGCCTGCTCAGCAGGAGCAGGCCGCAGTCGTCGACGTCCCGCGCACCCGGATCGGTGCCGAGCGTGTACGCCTCGCGCACCCAGGGCTCGCCGAGCACCATCGTGAGCAGCCGGGGCTCGACCTCCTGGAGCGCGATCACGTCGGCGTCGGCCTCGCGCAGGGCGGCCAGCAGCAGCGGCCTGCGCACGGCGGTGTCGATGCGGTCGGCGTCGTAGCGGTCCCACAGGGTGTTCCAGGTCAGCACGCGCAGCCGTCCCGCGGGCGTCCGCCCCTCGGGCCTGCGCGCGGGCACCCAGTCGGCGCCGTCCCACACGTGCGGCGTCCGGGCGGCGAAGAACGGGGCCCGCAGCCGGCGCGCCTCGCGCACCCGCCCGGCGTCCGTGTCGTCCATCCGGTCCACGCCCGATGCCCGGTCCCAGACGACCTCGCCGTCGGCCTCGAAGAACAGGACCCGGTGCCACGGGATGTCGCCGCCGGGCACGAACGCGGGCAGCGGCACGCGCCCCGGCCCGGCCCCGCGCCGGCGGACACCGATCACGAAGCGGGCCTGGTCGAACCGCGCGTCCCAGCGCACCCGGTGGTAGATCTCCTCGCTGGTACGCACCGCTACACCTCCTCCTCGATCGTCCCGCTCGCCCCGATGTACCAGGTGCGGTGCGCCTGGCCCGGATACGGCGGGCCGAAGCGGTGCAGCTGGGCGGCGAGGACGGCAGACGGCACCGGGTGTTCGCGCGTGCCGTTGCGCCGGACCAGCTCGTCCTCGTCGACGAGGACGACGGCGTGGGTGATCAGGGCGTCCCGGCGCCGGGCGACCGTGTGCACCAGGGAACGCTGCTGCTGGTTGAGCGAGGTCGCGTCCCACACCGCGGTGCCGCCCGCCGCCAGCGCGGCGTCCAGCCGGTCGAGCCCCGCACGCAGGACCTCTGCGTTGGCCTTCTGGTCGGCGCGTGAACCGCGGGCCTCGCGCAGATCGTCGAGCGAGACGTACGCGTCCACCCCGGCGAGGCCCCGCGCGAAGGTGCTCTTGCCGCTGCCCGCCGGGCCCACGGTCTGGATGAGCTTCGGAAAGCCTCCGGCACGCCACTGCCAGGTCGCCGCGACGGCCTCCGCGGCCGTGCCGATCCGCCCCAGTGCGTACGCCTCGCGCGCCTCGGCGCGGCAGCGTGCCGCGGCGTCCGGCTCCAGGCCGGCGAAGACCTCGGCCAGCCCGGCCAGGGGTGCGACGTCCTCGGCGTGCAGTGCCGACCACGCCACTTGCTCGCGCGCCTCGTCGGTCGGGGCCGTCGCCCGGGCCACGGCGTGCAGGACGCCGAGGTCGGCGGCGTACGACATCCGCACCAGACCCGCCCGCCGGTCCTCGTCCGGGTAGGGCCGGTGCAGCGCCGGGGCCAGCCCGACGAGGTCCGCCACGCGCCGGGCGAGCGGCATGCCGATCACCGCGGCCAGCCTGGGCGCGAGCCACGCCCGACGGCTGCCGTGCAGCAGCGTGGCCAGTACGCCCGCGAGCCGGGCGTCGCCCGTGAGGCCGGCGGCCTCCAGCCTGCCGAGGGCCGCCGCGTCGCCGCCCGGCACCCCGAGCGCGGCGGCCAGCGCCGCCGCTTCGGCGGGCGCGCCCGAGCGGACGGCCCACAGCGGCGCGTTCGGGCCGAGCCCGTTCGCCACGACGGCCGCGTGCATCCAGTGCGTACCGGTCTGCACATGACCGGCACGCACCCACTTGGCCACGCGCAGCCCGAACTCGTCCGCGGGAAAGCCCTCGGCGGTCCGGACGACGTACCCCTCCTGCCGTGTGAGGTCGAGCCGCAGGGCGCGCAGCGCCCGCTCGGCGGATTCGTCGAAGATCCCGCGCCACAGCACGCGCGGCACGGGAATCCCCAGGCCGCCCAGGAAGCGGACGGTCCGGTCCCAGTCCAGGCACCGGCCGCGCTCGTCCCACACGGAGAGGCCGTAGAAGTAGCTGTCCAGGTCGTCGTACGCGATCGAGTGCCGGGCGTACATGTTCTCGCCGCACACCCGCCAGCCCTCGGGGATTGCGTGCCCGATGCGTCCCTGGAGCGCCTTGACCCAGGCCCGGGACGGGTGGTGCGCCGAGTCGAGGGACCGGGCGTGCAGACCGTCGCTGTAGAGCGTGGTGTTCTCGCCGTCGAGCTTCTCGGTGACGACGACCTCGCGCCCGACCAGCCCGCTCACGTCGGTGACGCGTACATCGTCTGCGGTCGCCCCTGGTGACCAGGGCAGATGCCGCGTCCGTGGATACTGCGTACGCATGGTGACCGTTCCCCCGGTGATCGACTGCGTCGTCACTGTAAGTGTGCGCCCAGCGGTGCTTCGAAGGGTTTTCCGCGCGAGGTGTCCGTATCGCCCCGGTATGGACTCCGAGGCCGGGGCGGGCCCGCACCGCGACGCCCGGCTCGCTGCGCGGGGGGACAAGGCGGCTCCGAAGGCCCCGACCGCGTGCCGCGGTTTGACACGCAACCCCCGCGGGGTACTCTCTTCGGCTCGATTGGCCACGGGCCCCGAGCGTGTGGCAGACTGTCCGGGTTGCTCGGTTGAGTGCCGATGCTGCGCGCCTCCCGCCGGGAGGACCGGAAGCGAGTCCCACAGTACTCGTCGATCCCACGCGGGTCGGACGTACGGGAATCTTCCGGGAAGTGTCAGCGGGGTACCGGCCAGGCACCCGGCGGGAGCTCTTCCCGCGGCTTCGCGGTCCTCGGGCCCGCACCCCCTTGGTTGGGAAATCCTTCGGGAGATCTTCGTAGAGGGGCTGCGACACGCCCGACCGCGTGGGTCGGAGAAGAGCGCGGTTCCCACCGGGTTCCAGAGCGTTTACGAGAGACAGGACTACGAAGTAGCCATGGCGGGACAGAAGATCCGCATCCGGCTCAAGGCCTACGACCACGAGGTCATCGACTCCTCGGCGAAGAAGATCGTCGAGACGGTGACCCGCACTGGTGCGTCGGTCGCGGGCCCGGTGCCGCTGCCCACTGAGAAGAACGTGTACTGCGTCATCAAGTCGCCGCACAAGTACAAGGACTCGCGCGAGCACTTCGAGATGCGCACGCACAAGCGCCTGATCGACATCCTCGACCCGACGCCCAAGACCGTTGACTCGCTGATGCGCCTGGACCTTCCGGCCGGCGTCGACATCGAGATCAAGCTCTGAGAGGCGCGGAAGAGATGGCTAAGCAGATCAAGGGCGTCCTGGGCGAGAAGCTCGGCATGACCCAGGTCTGGGACGAGAACAACCGTGTCGTCCCGGTGACCGTCGTCAAGGCCGGGCCCTGCGTCGTTACCCAGGTCCGTACGAACGACATCGACGGCTACGAGTCGGTCCAGATCGCCTTCGGCGAGATCGACCCGCGCAAGGTGAACAAGCCCCTCAAGGGCCACTTCGCCAAGGCCGACGTGACCCCCCGCCGCCACCTGGTGGAGCTCCGTACCTCCGACGCCAGCGAGTACACGCTCGGCCAGGAGATCACCGCCGAGGTGTTCGAGTCCGGCGTCAAGGTCGACGTCACGGGCAAGAGCAAGGGCAAGGGCTTCGCCGGTGTCATGAAGCGTCACAACTTCAAGGGCCTCGGCGCCGGTCACGGCACCCAGCGCAAGCACCGCTCTCCCGGTTCCATCGGTGGCTGTGCCACCCCGGGCCGTGTGTTCAAGGGCCTCCGCATGGCGGGCCGTATGGGCAACGAGCGGGTCACCACCCAGAACCTGACCGTTCACGCCGTTGACGCGGAGAAGGGCCTGCTGCTCATCAAGGGCGCGGTTCCTGGTCCGAACGGCGGCCTCGTCCTGGTCCGTACCGCGGCCAAGGGGGCCTGAGGTAACCGATGAGCACCATTGACATCCTTTCGCCGGCAGGCGACAAGGCCGGGACCGTCGAGCTCCCCGCGGAGATCTTCGACGCCAAGGTCAGCGTTCCGCTGATCCACCAGGTCGTCGTCGCGCAGCTGGCCGCTGCCCGCCAGGGCACGCACAAGACCAAGACCCGCGGCGAGGTCCGTGGTGGTGGCAAGAAGCCTTACCGCCAGAAGGGCACCGGCCGCGCCCGCCAGGGTTCGACCCGAGCGCCGCAGTTCGCCGGCGGTGGCGTCGTCCACGGCCCCGTGCCGCGTGACTACTCGCAGCGGACCCCGAAGAAGATGAAGGCCGCCGCCCTGCGCGGTGCCCTCTCCGACCGGGCTCGCCACTCGCGCATCCACGTCGTCTCCGGCGTGGTCGACGGCGCGGCGTCCACCAAGGCCGCCAAGTCCCTGTTCGGCAAGATCTCGGAGCGCAAGAACCTGCTCCTGGTCGCCGAGCGCTCGGACGAGGCCGCGTGGCTGTCCGCCCGCAACCTGCCCCAGGTCCACATCCTGGAGCCGGGCCAGCTGAACACGTACGACGTGCTCGTCTCCGACGACGTGGTCTTCACCCAGGCCGCCTTCGAGTCCTTCGTGTCCGGCCCCAAGGCCGCCAACGACACCGAAGGGAGCGAGGCCTGATGTCCGAGGCCACGATCACCAGCAAGACCTTCACGGACCCGCGCGACATTCTCGTCAAGCCGGTTGTGTCCGAGAAGAGCTACGCGCTGCTGGACGAGAACAAGTACACGTTCGTCGTCGACCCGCGTGCCAACAAGACCCAGATCAAGCAGGCCGTCGAGGCGGTCTTCTCGGTCAAGGTCACCGGGGTCAACACGATCAACCGCCAGGGCAAGCGCAAGCGCACCCGCACCGGTTTCGGCAAGCGCGCCAACACCAAGCGCGCCATCGTGACCCTTGCTGAGGGCGACCGTATCGACATCTTCGGCGGCCCGACCGCCTGAGGGCGGTCGAGTCGTCCGGAATCGGACGAGGACTGAGAAATGGGAATCCGCAAGTACAAGCCGACTACGCCGGGCCGTCGTGGCTCCAGCGTCGCCGACTTCGTCGAGATCACGCGGTCCACGCCGGAGAAGTCGCTGGTCCGCCCCCTGCACAGCAAGGGCGGCCGTAACAACACCGGTCGTGTGACCGTCCGCCACCAGGGCGGTGGCCACAAGCGCGCCTACCGCGTGATCGACTTCCGTCGTCACGACAAGGACGGCGTGCCGGCCAAGGTCGCTCACATCGAGTACGACCCGAACCGCACCGCGCGCATCGCGCTCCTGCACTACGCAGACGGCGAGAAGCGCTACATCATCGCTCCGCGTGGCCTGAACCAGGGCGACCGGATCGAGAACGGCCCCGCGGCCGACATCAAGCCGGGCAACAACCTGGCGCTGCGCAACATCCCGGTCGGTACCACGATCCACGCGATCGAGCTCCGTCCCGGTGGCGGTGCCAAGTTCGCCCGCTCCGCCGGTGCCTCCGTGCAGCTGCTGGCGAAGGAGGGCCAGATGGCCCACCTGCGCATGCCGTCCGGTGAGATCCGCCTGGTCGACGTCCGCTGCCGCGCCACCATCGGTGAGGTCGGCAACGCCGAGCAGTCGAACATCAACTGGGGCAAGGCCGGCCGCAAGCGCTGGCTGGGCGTTCGCCCGACCGTTCGCGGTGTGGCGATGAACCCGGTTGACCACCCGCACGGTGGTGGTGAGGGCAAGACCTCCGGTGGTCGCCACCCGGTCTCCCCGTGGGGTCAGAAGGAGGGTCGTACTCGTTCGCCGAAGAAGGCTTCGAACAAGTACATCGTCCGCCGCCGCAAGACGAACAAGAAGCGCTAGGAGCGGGTTCAGATGCCGCGCAGTCTCAAGAAGGGGCCCTTCGTCGACGACCACCTGATCAAGAAGGTGGACGCCCAGAACGAAGCCGGCACCAAGAACGTCATCAAGACCTGGTCCCGTCGCTCGATGATCATCCCGGCCATGCTCGGCCACACGATCGCGGTGCACAACGGCAAGACCCACGTCCCGGTGTTCGTCACCGAGTCCATGGTCGGCCACAAGCTCGGCGAGTTCTCGCCGACTCGCACCTTCCGCGGCCACGTCAAGGACGACCGGAAGTCGAAGCGCCGCTAATCGCGGGGTGGAACGACTCATGACTTACACCGAAGGGACAACCATGGAAGCCAGGGCCCAGGCGCGGTACATCCGCGTCACGCCCATGAAGGCCCGCCGCGTGGTGGACCTCATCCGTGGCATGGATGCCACGGAGGCTCAGGCGGTCCTGCGTTTCGCCCCGCAGGCCGCGAGCGTGCCGGTCGGCAAGGTGCTGGACAGCGCCATCGCCAACGCCGCGCACAACTACGACCACACGGACGCCTCTTCGCTGTTCATCAGCGAGGCGTACGTGGACGAGGGCCCGACCCTGAAGCGGTTCCGTCCGCGTGCTCAGGGCCGTGCCTACCGGATCCGTAAGCGGACCAGCCACATCACCGTGGTCGTCAGCAGCAAGGAAGGAACCCGGTAATGGGCCAGAAGGTAAACCCGCACGGGTTCCGGCTCGGTATCACCACGGACTTCAAGTCCCGCTGGTACGCCGACAAGCTGTACAAGGACTACGTCAAGGAAGACGTCGCCATCCGTCGGATGATGACGTCCGGCATGGAGCGCGCCGGCATCTCCAAGGTCGAGATCGAGCGCACCCGTGACCGCGTGCGGGTGGACATCCACACCGCGCGTCCCGGCATCGTCATCGGCCGCCGTGGCGCCGAGGCCGACCGCATCCGCGGCGACCTCGAGAAGCTCACGGGCAAGCAGGTCCAGCTGAACATCCTCGAGGTCAAGAACCCCGAGGTCGACGCTCAGCTCGTGGCCCAGGCCGTTGCCGAGCAGCTGTCCTCCCGCGTCTCCTTCCGCCGCGCCATGCGCAAGAGCATGCAGTCGGCCATGAAGGCGGGCGCCAAGGGCATCAAGATCCAGTGTGGTGGCCGTCTCGGCGGCGCCGAGATGTCCCGCTCGGAGTTCTACCGCGAGGGCCGTGTGCCGCTGCACACGCTCCGCGCGAACGTCGAGTACGGCTTCTTCGAGGCCAAGACCACCTTCGGCCGCATCGGCGTGAAGGTCTGGATCTACAAGGGCGACGTCAAGAACATCGCCGAGGTCCGCGCCGAGAACGCTGCTGCCCGCGCCGGCAACCGCCCGGCCCGTGGCGGCGCCGACCGCCCGGCCCGTGGTGGCCGCGGTGGCGAGCGTGGCGGTCGCGGTCGCAAGCCGCAGCAGGCTGCTGCTGCCGAGGCCCCCAAGGCCGAGGCCGCTGCCGCCGCTCCGGCTGAGAGCACCGGAACGGAGGCCTGACCGACATGCTGATCCCCCGTAGGGTCAAGCACCGCAAGCAGCACCACCCGAAGCGCAGCGGTATGGCAAAGGGTGGCACGCAGGTTGCGTTCGGCGAGTACGGCATCCAGGCCCTCACTCCGGCGTACGTGACCAACCGCCAGATCGAGGCGGCTCGTATCGCGATGACCCGCCACATCAAGCGTGGCGGCAAGGTCTGGATCAACATCTACCCGGACCGCCCGCTCACGAAGAAGCCTGCCGAGACCCGCATGGGTTCCGGTAAGGGTTCGCCGGAGTGGTGGGTCGCGAACGTCAAGCCCGGTCGGGTGATGTTCGAGCTGTCCTACCCGAACGAGAAGATCGCGCGCGAGGCCCTGACCCGTGCGGCTCACAAGCTGCCGATGAAGTGCAAGATCGTCAAGCGCGAGGCAGGTGAGCTGTGATGACTGCCGGTACCAAGGCGTCCGAGCTGCGCGAGCTGGGCAACGAGGAGCTTGTTGCCAAGCTCCGCGAGGCCAAGGAAGAGCTGTTCAACCTCCGCTTCCAGGCGGCGACCGGTCAGCTCGAGAACCACGGCCGGCTGAAGGCCGTCCGCAAGGACATCGCCCGGATCTACACCCTGATGCGTGAGCGCGAGCTGGGCATCGAGACGGTGGAGAGCGCCTGATGAGCGAGAGCAACGTGACTGAGAACAAGACCGCCGAGCGCGGGTTCCGCAAGACCCGTGAGGGTCTGGTCGTCAGCGACAAGATGGACAAGACCGTCGTCGTCGCCGTCGAGGACCGCGTGAAGCACGCGCTGTACGGCAAGGTCATCCGCCGTACGAACAAGCTCAAGGCGCACGACGAGCAGAACGCCGCGGGTGTCGGCGACCGCGTCCTCCTCATGGAGACCCGGCCGCTGTCCGCGACGAAGCGCTGGCGCGTCGTCGAGATCCTCGAGAAGGCCAAGTAATTGCTTGAAGGGGTAACCCTTCGAGTTCGTTCCGCCAGGCTCGGTGGGGGCCTCCGCTGTGAGGCCCCCGCCGGGAACCGGCAGACAATCAGGAGATAGACGTGATCCAGCAGGAGTCGCGACTGCGTGTCGCCGACAACACTGGTGCCAAGGAGATCCTTTGCATCCGTGTTCTCGGTGGTTCCGGTCGCCGCTACGCGGGCATCGGTGACGTCATCGTCGCCACCGTCAAGGATGCGATCCCCGGTGGCAACGTGAAGAAGGGTGACGTCGTCAAGGCGGTCATCGTTCGCACCGTCAAGGAGCGCCGCCGCCAGGACGGCTCGTACATCCGCTTCGACGAGAACGCCGCCGTCATTCTGAAGAACGACGGCGACCCTCGCGGCACCCGTATCTTCGGCCCCGTGGGCCGTGAGCTGCGCGAGAAGAAGTTCATGAAGATCATCTCGCTCGCGCCGGAGGTGCTGTAAGCATGAAGATCAAGAAGGGCGACCTGGTACAGGTCATCACCGGCAAGGACAAGGGCAAGCAGGGCAAGGTCATCGCGGCCTTCCCCCGCGAGGACCGCGTCCTGGTCGAGGGTGTCAACCGGGTCAAGAAGCACACCAAGGCCGGCCAGACCGCTCGTGGTTCGCAGACCGGCGGCATCGTCACCACCGAGGCCCCCATCCACGTGAGCAACGTTCAGCTCGTTGTGGAGAAGGACGGCAAGAAGGTCGTGACCCGCGTCGGTTTCCGCTTCGACGACGAGGGCAACAAGATCCGCGTTGCCAAGCGGACGGGTGAGGACATCTGATGGCTACCACCACCACTCCGCGTCTGAAGACGAAGTACCGCGAGGAGATCGCGGGCAAGCTGCGTGAGGAGTTCTCGTACGAGAACGTCATGCAGGTTCCCGGCCTCGTCAAGATCGTGGTCAACATGGGTGTGGGCGACGCCGCCCGCGACTCCAAGCTGATCGAGGGTGCCATCAAGGACCTCACCACGATCACCGGTCAGAAGCCGGCCGTCACCAAGGCCCGCAAGTCCATCGCGCAGTTCAAGCTGCGCGAGGGTCAGCCGATCGGTGCCCACGTCACGCTCCGTGGCGACCGCATGTGGGAGTTCCTGGACCGCACCCTGTCGCTCGCGCTCCCGCGCATCCGCGACTTCCGTGGTCTGTCCCCCAAGCAGTTCGACGGCCGTGGCAACTACACCTTCGGTCTCACGGAGCAGGTCATGTTCCACGAGATCGACCAGGACAAGATCGACCGTGTCCGGGGTATGGACATCACCGTGGTCACCACGGCGACCAACGACGACGAGGGCCGCGCCCTCCTTCGTCACCTCGGCTTCCCGTTCAAGGAGGCGTGAGCGAGATGGCGAAGAAGGCTCTGATTGCCAAGGCTGCTCGTAAGCCGAAGTTCGGTGTGCGCGCGTACACCCGCTGCCAGCGCTGCGGCCGTCCGCACTCCGTGTACCGCAAGTTCGGCCTGTGCCGCGTGTGCCTTCGTGAGATGGCTCACCGTGGCGAGCTGCCGGGCGTGACCAAGAGCTCCTGGTAATCCCCTCGTTGGGATGACCGGAGTCTCTCGGTAAGCACTGGGTATGGCGGAGGCCCTTCCCTTCATGGCGTAGGCTAGGAGGGTTGGGCGTCCGCCGCCCGTACGACTTACTACGCCGTAGGTCCCCGCGCCGCACCCGTCCCGCCCCTGTGTGGGGAGAGGGATGGCGCATACAGGAAACCCCGGCGAGAGAGGCCGAAGGCCAATTCATGACCATGACTGATCCGATCGCAGACATGCTTACGCGTCTGCGGAACGCGAACTCGGCATACCACGACTCCGTGTCGATGCCGCACAGCAAGATCAAGTCGCACATCGCGGAGATCCTCCAGCAGGAGGGTTTCATCACCGGCTGGAGGGTCGAGGACGCCGAGGTCGGCAAGAACCTCGTCCTGGAGCTGAAGTTCGGCCCGAACCGTGAGCGTTCGATCGCCGGCATCAAGCGCATCTCGAAGCCGGGTCTGCGCGTTTACGCGAAGTCCACCAACCTGCCGAAGGTTCTCGGCGGCCTGGGCGTGGCGATCATCTCCACGTCCCACGGTCTCCTGACCGGTCAGCAGGCTCAGAAGAAGGGCGTGGGTGGGGAAGTCCTCGCCTACGTCTGGTAGTCGGGAACGGAGGAAAAGCTCATGTCGCGAATCGGCAAGCTCCCCATCCAGGTTCCCGCCGGTGTGGACGTCACCATCGATGGCCGCACGGTCACCGTGAAGGGTTCCAAGGGCACCCTCACGCACACCGTCGCCGCGCCGATCGAGATCGTCAAGGGTGAGGACGGCGTTCTGAACGTCACCCGCCCCAACGACGAGCGTCAGAACAAGGCCCTCCACGGCCTGTCCCGCACGCTGGTGGCGAACATGATCACCGGTGTGACCCAGGGATACACCAAGGCGCTCGAGATCAGCGGTGTCGGTTACCGCGTTGCCGCGAAGGGCTCCAACCTGGAGTTCCAGCTCGGCTACAGCCACCCGATCCTGGTGGAGGCCCCCGAGGGCATCTCCTTCAAGGTCGAGTCGCCGACCAAGTTCTCGGTCGAGGGCATCGACAAGCAGAAGGTCGGCGAGGTCGCCGCGAACATCCGCAAGCTGCGCAAGCCCGACCCGTACAAGGCCAAGGGCGTGAAGTACGCGGGCGAGGTCATCCGCCGCAAGGTCGGAAAGGCGGGTAAGTAAGCCATGGCATACGGTGTGAAGATCGCCAAGGGCAAGGCCTACAAGGCTGCTGCCATCAAGCGCCGCCACATCCGCGTCCGCAAGAAGGTCTCGGGCACGGCCGAGCGTCCGCGCCTGGTCGTGACGCGCTCGAACCGCCACATGGTCGCCCAGGTCATCGACGACATCAAGGGTCACACCCTGGCGTCGGCGTCGACCCTGGACACCTCCATCCGGGGTGGCGAGGGCGACAAGTCCGCGCAGGCCAAGCAGGTCGGCGCCCTGGTCGCCGAGCGCGCCAAGGCCGCCGGTGTCGAGGCTGTCGTGTTCGACCGTGGTGGCAACCAGTACGCCGGGCGCATCGCCGCCCTGGCGGACGCCGCCCGCGAAGCCGGGCTCAAGTTCTGAGCCTGCCGTAGCTAGCGGAAACAGAGAGAGGTAAATCCAATGGCTGGACCCCAGCGCCGCGGAAGCGGTGCCGGTGGCGGCGAGCGGCGGGACCGGAAGGGCCGTGACGGCGGCGCAGCTGCCGCCGAGAAGACCGCGTACGTTGAGCGCGTTGTCGCGATCAACCGCGTCGCCAAGGTTGTGAAGGGTGGTCGTCGCTTCAGCTTCACCGCGCTCGTCGTGGTGGGCGATGGTGACGGCACCGTCGGCGTGGGCTACGGCAAGGCCAAGGAGGTGCCGGCCGCCATCGCCAAGGGTGTTGAGGAGGCCAAGAAGCACTTCTTCAAGGTCCCCCGTATCCAGGGCACCATCCCGCACCCGATCCAGGGCGAGAAGGCTGCCGGCGTCGTGCTGCTGAAGCCGGCTTCCCCCGGTACCGGTGTTATCGCCGGTGGCCCGGTGCGTGCCGTGCTCGAGTGCGCGGGCGTGCACGACATCCTGTCGAAGTCGCTCGGCTCGGACAACGCGATCAACATCGTGCACGCGACCGTGGCGGCCCTGAAGGGCCTGCAGCGTCCCGAGGAGATCGCGGCGCGCCGCGGTCTGCCGCTCGAGGACGTCGCCCCCGCGGCTCTGCTGCGTGCGCGTGCGGGAGCGGGTGCGTAATGGCTCGCCTCAAGATCACGCAGACGAAGTCGTACATCGGCAGCAAGCAGAACCACCGTGACACCCTGCGTTCGCTCGGCCTCAAGCGGGTCAACGACGTGGTCGTCAAGGAGGACCGTCCCGAGTTCCGCGGCATGGTGCACACCGTCCGCCACCTCGTGACGGTCGAGGAGGTCGACTGACATGGCGGAGCAGAACCCGCTGAAGGTCCACAACCTCCGTCCCGCCCCCGGCGCCAAGACCGCCAAGACCCGTGTCGGTCGTGGTGAGGCGTCGAAGGGTAAGACGGCCGGTCGTGGTACCAAGGGCACCAAGGCCCGTTACCAGGTTCCGCAGCGCTTCGAGGGTGGGCAGATGCCCCTCCACATGCGCCTGCCGAAGCTCAAGGGCTTCAAGAACCCGTTCCGCACCGAGTACCAGGTCGTGAACCTGGACAAGCTGGCCGCCCTGTACCCGCAGGGTGGCGAGGTCACCGTCGCCGACCTGGTCGACAAGGGTGCCGTGCGCAAGAACAGCCTCGTCAAGGTCCTGGGCCAGGGCGAGATCTCCGTGGCGCTGCAGGTGACGGTCGACGCCGTCTCCGGCTCCGCCAAGGAGAAGATCGCCGCCGCCGGCGGCACCGTCACCGAGCTCGTCTGAGACGACTCGATGGCCTGAACATCCAGCCGGGGATGCCTCCCAAAAGGGGCATCCCCGGTTGGTCGTTCCTAGGGGGGCATGGTCGCCGGTAAGGTGGCGTGCACTGTTAACTTCAGCCCGGTGTGCCTACAGGGCAAACCGTGCGGATACGTATTCGTCGATCCTCAAGACCGTCACCTCTGACGCAGAAGCGCGGGGGTCGCAGGAGGCACCGTGCTCACCGCGTTCGCCCGGGCGTTCAAGACGCCCGACCTGCGCAAGAAGCTGCTGTTCACACTGGCCATCATCGTGCTGTACCGCCTCGGGTCGCACATTCCGGTCCCGGGTGTGGACTATCAGAACGTTCAGATCTGTGTGGATGCGGCCCAGAAGGGCAACAACAGCCTGTTCGGGCTGGTGAACATGTTCAGCGGCGGGGCGCTGCTGCAGATCACCATTTTCGCGCTGGGCATCATGCCGTACATCACGGCGAGCATCATCCTTCAGCTGCTGACCGTGGTGATCCCACGCCTCGAGGCCCTCAAGAAGGAGGGCCAGTCCGGCACGGCGAAGATCACGCAGTACACGCGGTACCTGACCGTCGCGCTCGCCGTGCTCCAGGGCACCGGACTGGTGGCGACCGCCCGCAGTGGCGCGCTCTTCAGCGGCTGCACCGTGGCCGACCAGATCGTGCCCGACCAGTCGATCTTCACCACCGTCGTCATGGTCGTGACGATGACCGCCGGCACGGCGGCCGTCATGTGGCTCGGTGAGCTCATCACCGACCGCGGCATCGGCAACGGCATGTCGATCCTGATGTTCATCTCGATCGCCGCCGGTTTCCCGGGCGCCCTGTGGGCCATCAAGGAGAGCGGCAAGCTCGCGGGCGGCTGGATCGAGTTCGGCACGGTCATCCTGATCGGCTTCGTGATGGTCGGCCTCGTCGTCTTCGTCGAGCAGGCCCAGCGCCGCATCCCGGTGCAGTACGCGAAGCGCATGATCGGCCGCAGGTCGTACGGCGGTACGTCCACTTACATCCCGCTCAAGGTGAACCAGGCAGGTGTGATTCCTGTCATCTTCGCGTCGTCGCTGCTGTACATCCCGGCGCTCGTCGCGCAGTTCTCGAACTCCAACGCAGGCTGGAAAACCTGGATCGAAGCCCACTTCGTGAAGGGTGACCACCCCTACTACATCGCCACGTACTTCCTCCTGATCGTGTTCTTCGCCTTCTTCTATGTGGCGATCTCGTTCAACCCCGAGGAAGTCGCGGACAACATGAAGAAGTATGGTGGCTTCATCCCGGGTATCCGGGCTGGTCGTCCTACTGCCGAGTACCTGAGCTACGTGCTCAACAGGATCACTTGGCCGGGCTCGCTGTACCTGGGTCTGATTGCTCTTGTTCCGACGATGGCGTTGGCAGGCTTCGGAGGCGCGAACCAGAACTTCCCGTTCGGCGGGACGAGCATCCTCATCATCGTGGGTGTGGGTCTGGAGACCGTGAAGCAGATCGAGAGCCAGCTCCAGCAGCGCAATTACGAAGGGTTCCTCCGCTGATGCGAATCGTCCTTGTCGGACCGCCCGGTGCCGGGAAGGGAACGCAGGCCGCGTACCTTGCCAAGAACCTGTCGATCCCGCACATCTCCACGGGCGACCTCTTCCGTGCCAACATCTCCCAGGGCACGGAGCTGGGCAAGCAGGCCAAGGCGTACATGGACGCCGGCAACCTGGTCCCGGACGAGGTGACCATCGGGATGGCCAAGGACCGCATGTCCCAGCCCGACGCCGTGAACGGGTTCCTGCTGGACGGATTCCCGCGCAACGTGGGCCAGGCCGAGGCGCTGGACGAGATGCTGCAGGGCGAGGGCGTGGAGCTGGACGCCGTTCTCGACCTGGAGGTCCCCGAGGACGAGGTCGTCAAGCGGATCGCCGGCCGTCGCGTGTGCCGCAACGACAGCGCGCACGTCTTCCACGTCACCTACACCCCGCCGAAGGCGGAGGGCGTCTGTGACGAGTGCGGTGGCGAGCTGTACCAGCGCGACGACGACTCCGAGGAGACGGTGCGCAAGCGGCTCGAGGTCTACCACACCCAGACCGAGCCGATCATCGACTACTACAAGGCCCAGGGCCTGGTGGTCACCATCTCCGCGCTGGGCAAGGTCGCCGACGTGACCGCCCGGGCGATGGAGGCCCTGCAGCAGGACAAGGCCGCCCAGGCCTGAGCCCCTCTTCGCGGCTGAACCGCCGTCTGCCTCGCGGAGGTGGTTGCGCGTCGTGGGGCCGACTCGATTGATGGTTGCTGTGCGATACGGCCGCGGTGCCCGATGGGGCATCGCGGCCGTATCGTTGAGATGACCCACATCACGATCATGAAAGGCGCGAGCCGCAATGGTGCAGATCAAGACCCCCGAGCAGATCGCGAAGATGCGCGAGGCGGGACTGGTCGTCGCCGCCATCCACGCGGCGACCCGCGAGGCCGCGGTGCCCGGCGCCACGACGCGGGATCTGGACGAGGTCGCCCGCAAGGTGATCGCCGACCACGGCGCCAAGTCGAACTTCCTCGGGTACGGCGGTTTCCCCGCCACGATCTGCACCTCGGTGAACGAGGTCGTCGTCCACGGCATCCCCGACGAGAAGACCGTCCTGAAGGACGGCGACATCATCTCCATCGACTGCGGCGCGATCATCGACGGCTGGCACGGCGACGCCGCGTACACGGCCTTCGTCGGCAGCGGTCACGCCCCGGAGCTCATCGAGCTGTCCCGGGTGACGGAGGAGTCGATGTGGGCCGGCATCGCCGCGATGAAGAACGGCAACCGTCTCGTCGACATCTCCCGTGCCATCGAGACCTACATCCGCCGCCAGCCGCGTCCCGCGACCGGCAAGTACGGGATCATCGAGGACTACGGCGGCCACGGCATCGGCACCGAGATGCACATGGACCCGCACCTGCTGAACTACGTCTCCCGCAAGCGCGGCCGCGGCCCCAAGCTGGTGCCTGGCTTCTGCCTCGCGATCGAGCCGATGGTCTCGCTCGGCACACCGCGGACCGATGTGCTGGAGGACGACTGGACGGTCGTCACGACCGACGGCACCTGGTCCTCGCACTGGGAGCACTCCGTGGCGCTCACGGAGGACGGCCCGCTGGTGCTGACCGCCCCCGACGGCGGCAAGGCGAAGCTGGCCGAACTGGGCATCACGGCGGCGCCGGACCCCCTGGCCTGACGGCCTGGGGAATCCTGTGGCCGGACGGCCGGGTGCTGTCGCGACGGAGCGTAACGATCTTCTACGGTGGGCACACTTGCCGGATTCGTCTTTTCCAAGGGCCTGACGTAGACTGATGCGTCGGCTCTCGTGTACCCGTGTGTCCGCACCCGGGGAGGAGAGTCGATCAAGGTAGCCGATTCGAAGGGCGAAGCGTGGCCAAGAAGCAAGGTGCCATCGAAATCGAGGGCACCGTGATCGAGTCCCTCCCGAACGCCATGTTCAAGGTGGAGCTCCAGAACGGTCACAAGGTCCTCGCGCACATCTCCGGCAAGATGCGGATGCACTACATCCGGATCCTCCCGGACGACCGGGTCGTCGTGGAGCTCTCTCCTTACGACCTGACGCGTGGGCGGATCGTCTACCGCTACAAGTAGATCTTGTCGCACCCCCTTCGCGGGGTGTCGGCACTGACCCGGAGAACCTCACATCCCATGAAGGTCAAGCCGAGCGTCAAGAAGATCTGCGACAAGTGCAAGGTGATCCGCCGTCACGGCCGGGTCATGGTCATCTGCGACAACCTGCGCCACAAGCAGCGCCAGGGCTGACGCACGACCACCTGCACTCGCAGTTCTTCGCGCGACGCACGTAAAAACATGTACATACGCAGAGCCCGCCTGGCCACGGCTGGCGACACCTCCGGTGGAGGCCGGAGACCTGGGCGTACCACCCTTGTCGAAGGGTCGGCGACCACGGAACGGCTTTGCGGAAGACCTCCGACTACCACAGGAGCCATGAATGGCACGCCTTGAAGGCGTTGACCTCCCGCGCGACAAGCGTATCGAGGTCGCCCTCACCTACGTCTTCGGCATCGGGCGCACCCGGTCCAAGGAGACCCTCGCCGCCACCGGTGTCGACCCCAACATCCGCGTTCGTGACCTGGCCGAAGAGGACCTCGTCAAGATTCGCGAGTACGTGGACGTCAACTTCCAGACCGAAGGTGACCTCCGCCGCGACATCCAGGCGAACATCCGCCGCAAGGTCGAGATCGGCTGCTACCAGGGTCTGCGCCACCGTCGCGGCCTGCCGGTCCACGGCCAGCGCACCAGCACGAACGCGCGCACCCGCAAGGGCCCGCGTCGCGCCATCGCCGGTAAGAAGAAGCCGGGCAAGAAGTAGTCCACAGCGGACACTGCGGTGTCGGGGGATACCTCCGACCTCGCATTTCCCACGGTCTTCGCTGTAGGACCGACCACCTCCCGTAGGAGTTAAGAGATGCCCCCCAAGGGACGTCAGGGCGCTGTCAAGAAGGTGCGCCGCAAGGAAAAGAAGAACGTCGCTCACGGCCACGCGCACATCAAGAGCACGTTCAACAACACGATCGTCTCGATCACGGACCCGTCCGGCAACGTGATCTCCTGGGCCTCCGCCGGCCACGTCGGCTTCAAGGGCTCGCGCAAGTCCACCCCCTTCGCCGCGCAGATGGCCGCCGAGTCGGCCGCCCGCCGCGCGCAGGAGCACGGCATGCGCAAGGTCGACGTCTTCGTCAAGGGTCCGGGCTCCGGCCGTGAGACCGCGATCCGCTCCCTCCAGGCCACCGGCCTCGAGGTCGGCTCGATCCAGGACGTCACCCCCACGCCCCACAACGGCTGCCGTCCGCCGAAGCGCCGCCGCGTCTGACCTCAGGTGCGTGACGCACCTGGGTCGACGTAGGGATTTCGGGCGGTACGTCCCCTGGGGGACGTACCGCCCGTACCCTGTATCAGAGGACGTCAAATAGCGGGCGTCCACGACTGAAGGAAACACACCATGCTGATCGCTCAGCGCCCCTCGCTGACCGAAGAGGTTGTCGACGAATACCGCTCGCGGTTCGTCATCGAGCCGCTGGAGCCGGGCTTCGGCTACACGCTCGGCAACTCCCTGCGCCGTACGCTCCTCTCCTCGATCCCGGGTGCGGCGGTCACGTCCATCCGCATCGACGGTGTCCTGCACGAGTTCACCACCGTGCCGGGCGTCAAGGAGGACGTCACCGACCTCATCCTCAACATCAAGCAGCTGGTCGTCTCCTCGGAGCACGACGAGCCGGTCGTGATGTACCTGCGCAAGCAGGGTCCCGGCCTGGTCACCGCTGCTGACATCGCCCCGCCGGCCGGTGTCGAGGTGCACAACCCCGACCTGGTGCTCGCCACGCTGAACGGCAAGGGCAAGCTGGAGATGGAGCTGACCGTCGAGCGCGGTCGCGGCTACGTCTCCGCCGTGCAGAACAAGCAGGTGGGCCAGGAGATCGGCCGTATTCCGGTCGACTCCATCTACTCGCCGGTGCTCAAGGTCACCTACAAGGTCGAGGCGACCCGAGTCGAGCAGCGCACCGACTTCGACAAGCTGATCGTCGACGTCGAGACCAAGCAGGCCATGCGCCCGCGCGACGCCATGGCGTCCGCCGGCAAGACCCTGGTCGAGCTGTTCGGTCTGGCCCGTGAGCTCAACATCGACGCCGAGGGCATCGACATGGGCCCGTCCCCGACGGACGCCGCCCTGGCCGCCGACCTCGCGCTGCCGATCGAGGAGCTCGAGCTCACCGTTCGTTCGTACAACTGCCTCAAGCGTGAGGGCATCCACTCCGTGGGTGAGCTCGTGGCGCGCTCCGAGGCCGACCTGCTCGACATCCGCAACTTCGGTGCGAAGTCGATCGACGAGGTCAAGGCGAAGCTGGCCGGCATGGGCCTGGCCCTCAAGGACAGCCCGCCCGGATTCGACCCGACCGCCGCCGCCGACGCCTTCGGCGCCGACGACGACGCGGACGCGGGCTTCGTCGAGACCGAGCAGTACTGAGCACCTCCCGGTGCGGTGCCCGGGCCTGACGGCCCCGGCGCCCCACCGGGTCGGCTCGTCCGGGGCCGCTCGCGCCCCGGACCCGGCCCTGAGGCCGGTGGCGCTACGGGCCTTGCGGCCCGGGCGCCGACAGCAGGACTCCGGGCTCCGGCCCGGTCCGGGCGGAGCCCGGAAGACAGGACTTCCCCCGGGACCCCGGGGGTGCGCGAGGGGCCGCAGCCCCTCGCACAGGCTGACACCGGTACCTGACACGGCCGGTGCAGATCACAAGGAGAAACCCCATGCCGCGTCCCACCAAGGGAGCCCGTTTCGGCGGCAGCGCCGCGCACGAGAAGCTGCTTCTCGCGAACCTGGCGAAGTCGCTGTTCGAGCACGGCCGCATCACCACGACCGAGGCCAAGGCCCGCCGCCTGCGTCCGGTCGCCGAGCGCCTGATCACCAAGGCCAAGAAGGGCGACATCCACAACCGTCGCCTGGTGCTGCAGACCATCACGGACAAGGGCGTCGTGCACACCCTGTTCACCGAGATCGCTCCGCGTTACGCCGAGCGTCCCGGCGGCTACACCCGCATCACGAAGATCGGCAACCGTCGTGGCGACAACGCCCCGATGGCTGTGATCGAGCTGGTCGAGGGTGAGATCGCGAAGAAGGCCACCGTCGCCGAGGCCGAGGCCGCCACCAAGCGTGCGGTCAAGGAGTCCGAGGCGAAGGCCGAGGAGACCAAGGTCGAGGAGACCGAGGCCGCCGAGGCTCCGGCCGAGGAGACCAAGGAGGCCTGAGCCGCGTATCCGTGGCACAGGTCTTCGGGCGGGCCCGTATCCCTTCGGGGATGCGGGCCCGCCCTCATGAAGGAAGGGATCGCGTGAGCGACGAGGTGGAGCCCGGCTTCGTACGGGTGCGGCTGGATCTTTCGTACGACGGCAAGGACTTCTCCGGCTGGGCCAAGCAGGCCCGCGGACAGCGGACCGTGCAGGGCGAGATCGAGGACGCGCTGCGCACGGTGACGCGGTCGTCCGAGACGTACGAGCTGACGGTCGCCGGCCGCACGGACGCAGGCGTGCACGCGCGCGGGCAGGTGGCGCACGTTGATCTGCCGGTGGAGCTGTGGGCCGAGCACCGGGACAAGCTCCTGAAGCGGCTGGCGGGCCGGCTGTCGCGGGACGTCCGCATCTGGCGCGCGGCCGAGGCGCCGGCCGGTTTCAACGCCCGGTTCTCGGCGATCTGGCGCCGCTACGCCTACCGCGTGACCGACAACCCCGGCGGTGTCGATCCGCTGCTGCGCGGCCATGTGCTGTGGCACGACTGGCCGTTGGACGTCGACGCGATGAACGCGGCGGCCGAGCGGCTGGTCGGGGAGCACGACTTCGCGGCGTACTGCAAGAAGCGCGACGGCGCGACGACGATACGCACCCTGCAGGAACTGCGCTGGGAGCGGCTGCCGTCCGGGGTCCTGGAGGCCACGGTCAAGGCCGACGCCTTCTGCCACAACATGGTGCGTTCGCTGGTCGGCGCGCTGCTGTTCGTGGGCGACGGGCACCGCCCGGCCACCTGGCCGGGCGAGGTGCTCGCCGCGGGCGTCCGGGACTCCGCGGTGCACGTGGTACGCCCGCACGGGCTGACGCTGGAGGAAGTCGGCTATCCGGCCGACGAGTTGCTGGCCGCCCGCAACAAGGAGGCCCGCAACAGGCGGTCGTTGCCGGGCGCGGCGGGCTGCTGCTGATCGGTGCCGCAGGACATGTCACCGACCGGTGACGGCGCCTCCGTGGCGCGCGAGGGCAACCGCCCGTTCGCCGAACCGGCTTGTCCGGCACAACCGGTCGGGGTGCTCGGAGGTCTCATCGGCGACGGACTGCTTCTTCGACGGTGAGTATCACCGCCTGACCGGGCCCGGGGGGTGGGCGGCGGCCCACCCCCCGGTCACTGCGCCGGTGCCGACGCGGCGGCCGATGCTCAGTCGTTCGCCCACGTCGTGAGGAGGCCGGAGAGGGCATCCGCCGCCCCCTCGGCCTCGGGGCCGTCGTCCCGGGCGTCGGGGGCCAGTTCCACGTGGACGAAGGTGGCGTGCTGGCGCTGTGCCGCCCGGCCCTGAACGTTCGTGGTGCCCTCAAGGGGGCATCGCGCCGACCAGGCTCGAGGCAGACCCGCATCCCGTCGGCCTCCATGCGATCGGCCAGGGCGGCGACCTCGCCGGGCGCGCTCTCCACAGCGCCGGTGGAGACCACTGCGTCGCTCGACGCGCGCACCGGCAAGCGGTTGGACCACGTGGGCGTGGTCCTCGGCTACGACACCCAGGGCCACCTGATCTTCATCTCCAGCCGTGAGGAGATCAACGGTCGCACCATCGGAGACGTGGGCGGCGTCTCGCGCCTGGACGGCAACGGCTACTACGCCAAGACGCTGCGCAGCGCGAAGCGGTTGTGACGCACGGCGCCGGGGGCTATTGCGCCGGTGCCGACGCGGCGGCCGATGCCTGGGCCTCGCCGCGGCGCACGATCTGGCGGAACGCGAACTCGCCGATGTCGTCGCCGGAGCGGTACGCCTTGGTGTCGCCGGTCGTCACGGACTTGGCGGTCGTGTAGCCCGTGATGGTGAAGTAGGCGTAGCGGCCGTAGGAGTTGTACGTGTTCCGGCAGACGGGGCCGCCCTTGCAGAACGGGGGGACGCCGGCGCCGGGCAGGGGAGCTATGCCGCCCTTGGCCTGCTGGACGACCGTCTTGGCCTTCGCCTCGTTCTGGAACGTCGCGACACCGACGGTGACCGCGATGCCGTCCTTGAGGTAGGTGGCGCGGAAGACCTGTTCGCAGCCGTGCTTCTCCAGGACCGAGCCGAGGGCGCCGCTGGTGACGGAGGCGCAGTTGCCGGTGCGGGACGTGGCGCCCTTGGTGTAGACGCGGTCGCCGTCACCCATCGTCAGCTTCTTGCCCGGAAAGAGGGTTTCGGCGCTGAGCGGCGCCGTGTCCTTCTTGCGGTCGGATATGAAGTCCTTCGGGTTCGGCGGGGGCAGGGGGGCCACCGAGGAGAAGGACGGCTGCGGCTGGGTGGTGTCCTGCGGCAGCGTGGGCGCGGTGGGCAGGGTGCTGCTCTTGTCGGACGCGGTGTCGCTGCCGTCGCTGTTCGACGAGACGATCGCGGTCGCGACGATCCCGGCGATGAGCGCGGTGGCGAGCGCGCCGCCGCCGATCATCAGCCAGCGCTTGCGGCGGGCGCGGGCGGCGGAGGCGTCGGCGAGCGCGGCCCAGTCGGGGGTGCCCGGGTCCGCTCCGTACGGGCCGCTGTTGCTGCCGTACGGGTCCTGCCCGTACCGGCCCTGGCTGTACGGGTCCTGGTTGTACGGGTCCTGGTTCTGTCCGCCGGAACCCCACTGAGGTCCCCCGTGCCCAAAGCTCATGCCGCGCATCCTAAACCGGTTGGGCAAGGGCGGTACGGGCGGTGACAATCGGCCCATGGGACATGTGGAAGCCGCGCATCTGGAGTACTACCTACCGGACGGGCGGGTGCTCCTCGGTGACGCGTCCTTCCGGGTCGCGGAAGGTGCGGTGGCCGCGCTGGTGGGAGCCAACGGAGCGGGCAAGACGACGCTGCTGCGGATCATCGCCGGGGAACTGCAGCCGCACGGCGGCTCGGTGACGGTCAGCGGCGGGCTCGGGGTGATGCCGCAGTTCGTCGGGTCCGTCCGGGACGAGCGGACGGTCCGGGACCTGCTGGTGTCCGTGGCGCAGCCGAGGATCCGTCAGGCGGCGGCCGCGGTGGACGCCGCCGAGCACCTGATCATGACGGTCGACGACGAGGCCGCGCAGATGAGGTACGCGCAGGCGCTGAGCGACTGGGCGGAGGTGCGCGGGTACGAGGCCGAGACGGTCTGGGACATGTGCACCATGGCGGCGCTGGGCATCCCGTACGAGAAGGCGCAGTGGCGCCAGGTGCGGACGCTGTCCGGCGGCGAGCAGAAGCGGCTCGTGCTGGAGGCACTGCTGCGCGGCCCCGACGAGGTGCTGCTGCTGGACGAGCCGGACAACTATCTGGACGTGCCCGGCAAGCGGTGGCTGGAGGACCGGCTGCAGGAGACCCGCAAGACGGTCCTGTTCGTCTCCCACGACCGGGAGCTGCTGGCCCGGGCCGCTCAGAGGATCGTGGCGGTGGAGCCGGGGCCGGCGGGGTCGGACGTGTGGGTGCACGGCGCGGGCTTCGGGACCTTCCACGCGGCGCGCAAGGAGCGGTTCGCGCGGTTCGAGGAGCTGAAGCGCCGCTGGGAGGAGAAGCATGCGCAGCTGAAGAAGCTGGTGCTCAGCCTGCGGCAGGCGGCGTCGGTCAGCCACGAGCTGGCGTCGCGGTACGCGGCGGCGCAGACGCGGCTGCGGAAGTTCGAGGAGGCGGGCCCGCCGCCGGAGCCGCCGCGCGAGCAGGACATCCGGATGCGGCTGCGGGGCGGCCGTACCGGCGTGCGGGCGCTGACCTGCACCGGCCTGGAGCTGACCGGCCTGATGAAGCCGTTCTCGCTGGAGGTCTTCTACGGGGAGCGGGTGGCGGTGCTCGGCTCCAACGGCTCCGGGAAGTCGCACTTCCTGCGGCTGCTGGCTGGGGACTGTGTCGCGCACACGGGGGAGTGGAAGCTGGGGGCGCGCGTCGTGGCCGGACACTTCGCCCAGACCCACGCCCACCCGGAGCTGCTGGGCCGCACACTCGTCGACATCCTGTGGACGGAGCACGCGAGGGACCGGGGTGGCGCGATGTCGGTGCTGCGGCGCTACGAGCTGGAGCGGCAGGGGGGCCAGCCCTTCGACAGGCTGTCCGGCGGCCAGCAGGCCCGCTTCCAGATCCTGCTGCTGGAGCTCGCGGGCACGACGGCGCTGCTCCTGGACGAGCCCACGGACAACCTGGACCTGGAGTCGGCGGAGGCGCTGCAGCGGGGCCTGGAGGCGTACGAGGGCACGGTGCTGGCCGTGACGCACGACAGGTGGTTCGCCCGTTCGTTCGACCGGTATCTGGTGTTCGGCTCGGACGGGGTGGTGCGGGAGACGCCGGAGCCGGTCTGGGACGAGCGCCGCGTGGAGCGGGCCCGGTAGCGCGCGGGCGGGAGCGGTGAGACGGCCTTTCCGGGCTCGGGGGACCGCGTTTTGACCCCGTCGGGGGCGCAACGGTATTCTTCTGGTTCGTTATGCGTATTGGCTTGCTCTATCTCACGTGAGAGGCCCTTACGCCGGTCCACCGGGCCGATGACCAGCGGCAGGCATGCGGGTTGCGTCCCCGCGTGCCGCCACGGCTGTCGTGATCGTCCGGGTGGCCTTGTCAGGACCTCCATCACTGAAGAAGCGAAGGCTACGACCGTGCGTACGTACAGCCCCAAGCCCGGCGATGTGACGCGCCAGTGGCACATCATCGACGCGCAGGACATCGTCCTGGGCCGTCTGGCGACCACCGCCGCAACCCTTCTCCGGGGCAAGCACAAGCCGATCTACGCCCCCCACGTCGACGCTGGTGACTTCGTCATCATCATCAACGCGGAGAAGGTGCACCTGTCCGGCAACAAGCGGACCCAGAAGATGGCGTACCGCCACTCCGGCTACCCGGGTGGTCTGCGTTCCGTCCGCTACGACGAGCTGCTCGAGAAGAGCCCCGAGAAGGCCATCGAGAAGGCCGTCAAGGGCATGCTCCCGAAGAACAGCCTGGGCCGTCAGATGCTCTCGAAGCTGAAGGTCTACGCGGGCGAGAACCACCCGCACGCTGCCCAGCAGCCGGTCCCGTTCGAGATCACCCAGGTCGCGCAGTAAGTCCGGCCACCCCCTAAGACGAAAAGAATCTGAGGAGAATCGTGGCTGAGACCACCGCCGAGACCCCGCTCGAAGAGGTTGACGTCGAGCAGTACACCACCGAGACCGAGGTTCCGGTCGAGGGTGAGTACACCTCCGAGTCCATGGCTTCCCGCTTCGGCGACCCGCAGCCGGCCGCCGGCCTGGGCCGCCGCAAGAACGCCATCGCCCGCGTCCGGATCGTCCCGGGCAGCGGCAAGTGGAAGATCAACGGCCGCACCCTTGAGGACTACTTCCCCAACAAGGTGCACCAGCAGGAAGTCAACGAGCCCTTCAAGGTGCTCGAGCTCGACAACCGCTACGACGTCATCGCCCGCATCTCGGGTGGCGGCGTCTCCGGTCAGGCCGGTGCCCTGCGCCTCGGCGTGGCCCGTGCGCTGAACGAGGCGGACGTGGACAACAACCGCGGCCCGCTGAAGAAGGCCGGCTTCCTCTCCCGCGACGACCGTGCGGTCGAGCGCAAGAAGGCCGGTCTCAAGAAGGCCCGCAAGGCTCCGCAGTACAGCAAGCGCTAAAGCGCACGCTGGCCTGTACAAGCCGGCACGGCTTCTGTACGGCTTCACGTTCGCCCCGGCGGCACTCCGTGCTGCCGGGGCGTTCGTTTATCGACTCCCGGACATCGGCCCGACGACCTCGGGCGACAACGAATTCGAGCATTCATTTTTCTTCGGAGGACAACTGTGGGACGACTCTTCGGAACGGACGGTGTACGCGGTGTGGCGAACGCCGACCTGACGGCGGAGCTCGCGCTCGGCCTGTCGGTCGCCGCGGCGCACGTGCTCGGCGAGGCGGGCACCTTCGCGGGCCATCGCCCGACCGCGGTGGTCGGACGCGACCCCCGCGCCTCCGGAGAGTTCCTGGAGGCGGCCGTCGTGGCCGGCCTCGCCAGCGCCGGTGTCGACGTGCTGCGCGTCGGCGTGCTGCCCACCCCCGCGGTGGCCTACCTCACCGGTGCGCTCGGCGCCGACCTCGGCGTGATGCTCTCCGCCAGCCACAACGCCATGCCGGACAACGGCATCAAGTTCTTCGCGCGCGGCGGCCACAAGCTCGCCGACGAGCTGGAGGACCGGATCGAGCAGGTCTACGAGCAGCACCGCACCGGTGAGCCGTGGGACCGGCCGACCGGCGCGGGCGTGGGCCGGGTGACGGACTACGACGAGGGCTTCGACAAGTACGTCGCCCATCTCATCGCCGTCCTGCCCAACCGCCTCGACGGGCTGAAGATCGTCCTCGACGAGGCGCACGGCGCGGCCGCCCGCGTGTCCCCCGAGGCGTTCGCCCGGGCCGGCGCCGAGGTCGTCACCATCGGCGCGGAGCCGAACGGTCTGAACATCAACGACGGCTGCGGCTCGACGCACCTGGACCTGCTCAAGGCGGCCGTCGTCGAGCACGGCGCCGACCTCGGCATCGCCCACGACGGCGACGCGGACCGGTGCCTTGCCGTGGACGCCGACGGCAACGAGGTCGACGGCGACCAGATCCTCGCCGTGCTCTCGCTCGCGATGCGCGAGGCGGGCACGCTGCGCGGCAACACCGTCGTCGCCACCGTCATGTCGAACCTGGGCTTCAAACTGGCGATGGAGCGCGAAGGCGTCGAGCTGGTGCAGACCGCGGTGGGTGACCGCTACGTCCTGGAGGCCATGAAGGCCCAGGGTTACGCGCTCGGCGGCGAGCAGTCCGGGCACGTGATCGTCCTGGACCACGCCACCACCGGCGACGGCACGCTGACCGGCCTGATGCTCGCGGCCCGCGTCGCCGCCACCGGCCGTTCGCTGGCCGAGCTCGCCGGCGTGATGGAGCGCCTGCCGCAGGTCCTCATCAACGTGCGCGACGTCGACAAGTCCCGCGTGCAGACGTCCGCGGAGCTGGCGCAGGCGGTCGGCGAGGCGGAGCGCGAGCTCGGCGCCACCGGCCGGGTGCTGCTGCGGCCCTCGGGCACCGAGCCGCTGGTGCGGGTCATGGTCGAGGCCGCCGACCTGGAGCAGGCGCGGGCCGTCGCGGGCCGGCTGGCCGACGTGGTGAAGTCGGCGCTCGGCTAGAGCCAGTGCTTCGCGAGGGGGCCCGTACGCGGTTTACGTACGGGCCCCCTCGCTCTGCGCACGGGCGCCCTTGTGGCTCGCGCGCCACAGCGCCTTCTGCACCAGCAGCGTCAGCGTGCCGGCCACGACGATGCCCACGAGGTTCAGCAGCAGCTGCTCTGCCGAGCCCCACGCCTGCTGGTACTCGGAGTAGCTGAACGCGACGGCTGCGTTCGCCGCGGCCGGGACGGTCGTCACCGAGATGGCGACGCCGACCAGTGCCCCCGACTTGGCAGAGGTCAGCGACAGCATCCCCGCCACGCCGGCGAGGACGGCGACGACGAACGAGAACTCGTCAGGGGCGTAGATGAAGGCCGTGTTGGGCCGATCGGCATCCAGCTTCGCGGCGGAGAACAGGTCCAGCGCGTCCATGAGGACGCTGAATCCCACGGTCAGCAGCATCGCGGCGCCGAAGCCGACGATCAGCGCGAGGAACGACCGCCACGCGAGCCGCGGCGCGCGCCGCACCAGGGCCGTGCAGAATCCGGCCAGCGGGCCGAACTCGGGGCCGACGGCCATGGCGCCGACGATCAGGATCGCGTTGTCGAGCACCACGCCGCACGCCGCGATCATGGTCGCGAGGGTCAGGAACGCGAGGTAGGTGGCGCTGAGCGTCGACTCCTCGTGCGTGGCGTCGGACAGGTGTTCCCACAGGACGGCGTCCGCGCCCTCGCCCGGCGCGTCCTTCTCCGCCTTCTCCGCGCGGGCCGACAGCGACAGCCCGATGTCGTCGACGGCGATGGAACCGCACTCGTCGATGCCACGCTCCCGCAGCTCGGACAGGAGCCCGTCCGCGGCCTCCCGTGCCACGTCACACAGGGTCAGGTCGCCGCGGGGGTCGCGGGCCGCGCCCGGGACCACCACCAGGTGGGCCGTGCCGACGGTCTTCTCCAGCAGGGAGACCACCTCAGCGGTCCGGTCCGCAGGGGTGATGATCCGTACCTGCAACACGCCGTTCCTCCTAGAGCTTGCGCAGGGACAGGCGCTGCACCTTGTGGTCGGGACCTTTGCGCAGCACCAGTGTGGCGCGCCCCCGGGTGGGCGCGACGTTCTCCAGCAGATTGGGCCTGTTGATGGTGCGCCACATCGCGCGCGCGTAGTCGAGGGCCTCCTCCTCGGAGACCTGGGTGTACTTGCGGAAGTACGAGAACGGGTTCTGGAAGGCGGTCTCGCGCAGCTTGCGGAACCGGTTGAGGTACCACGTCTCGATGTCCTCGGGCCGGGCGTCGACGTACACGCTGAAGTCGAAGTAGTCGGCGAGGCCGACCCGGGTGCGGCCGTCCTTGCCCGGCAGGGCGGGCTGGAGGACGTTGAGACCTTCGACGATGAGGATGTCCGGGCGGCGTACGGTCAGCCGCTCGTCCGGGACGATGTCGTAGATCAGGTGGGAGTAGACGGGCGCGGTGACCTCGTCCTTGCCCGCCTTGATGTCGGCGACGAAGCGGGTCAGGGCCCGGCGGTCGTACGACTCGGGGAAACCCTTGCGGGACACCAGGCCCCGGGCCTGGAGCTCCTTCATCGGCAGCAGGAACCCGTCGGTGGTGACGAGTTCGACGCGGGGGTGCTCGGGCCAGCGGGCCAGGAGCGCCTGGAGCAGACGAGCCACCGTGGACTTGCCGACGGCGACGGACCCGGCGACGCCTATGACGAAGGGGGTCCCGCGCTGGGCGCCGTGCCCGTTGCCGGCGTCGCCGAGGAAGGTGTTGAGGGCGCCGCGCAGGCCGGCGGTGGCCTGCACGTAGAGGTTCAGCAGCCGGGACAGCGGCAGGTAGACGTCCCGCACCTCGTCCAGGTCGATGACGTCCCCGAGGCCGCGCAGCCGCTCGACCTCCTCGGCGGTGAGCGGCAGCGGCGTTTTCTCGCGCAGGGCGCTCCACTCCGCTCGGGTAAGGTCGACGTACGGGGTCGACGCAGGCTCTGCCCGGCGGTGGGCGCTTCGTGGCGGCGAAGAGATCACACGGTCATTGTCGGGGCTGCGGGGCCGCTGTGGGGGGTGGGGTGGGTCACGCGGCGGGAACGGTACGGAGCGACGTCAACCCGGTCACCCGTCTGTCGGACGCCTTCCGCGGGCTGCGGCAGGTCGGCCCGCTGCCGAGCCGCGTCCCGGCCCGTAGGCTGCGCACATGTGCGGAATCGTGGGGTACGTCGGCGGGCAGTCGGCGCTTGATGTGGTCATCGCCGGACTGAAACGGCTGGAGTACCGCGGCTACGACTCGGCCGGGGTCGCCGTGCTCGCGGACGGCGGGCTCGCCGCGGCGAAGAAGGCGGGCAAGCTCGTCAACCTGGAGAAGGAGCTGGTGGGGCGGCCGCTGCCGAGCGGTTCCACCGGGATCGGACACACGCGGTGGGCCACGCACGGCGGCCCGACGGACGCCAACGCGCATCCCCATCTGGACAATGCCGGGCGCGTCGCCGTCGTGCACAACGGCATCATCGAGAACTTCGCCGTGCTGCGGGCCGAGTTGGCCGAGCGCGGGCACGACCTGGCGTCGGAGACCGACACGGAGGTCGTCGCGCACCTGCTCGCGGAGTCGTTCTCGTCGTGCGGCGACCTCGGGGAGGCCATGCGGCTGGTGTGCCGTCAACTGGAGGGCGCCTTCACGCTGGTCGCCGTGCACGCCGACGAACCGGACGTGGTGGTCGGCGCCCGGCGGAACTCCCCGCTGGTGGTGGGCATCGGGGAGGGCGAGTCGTTCCTCGCCTCGGACGTGGCCGCGTTCATCGCGCACACCCGGTCCGCCATCGAGCTGGGCCAGGACCAGGTGGTGGAGCTGCGCCGCGACGGCGTGACGGTCACCGGCTTCGACGGGGCGCCCGCGGACGTGCGGTCCTACCACGTGGACTGGGACGCCTCCGCGGCCGAGAAGGGGGGTTACGACTACTTCATGCTCAAGGAGATCGCCGAGCAGCCCAAGGCGGTCGCCGACACCCTGTTGGGCCGCATCGACGCCTCGGGGTCGCTGAGCCTCGACGAGGTGCGCATCCCGGTGTCCCTGCTGCGCGAGGCGACCAAGGTCGTCATCGTGGCCTGCGGGACCGCCTTCCACGCGGGCCTGATCGCGAAGTACGCCATCGAGCACTGGACCCGTATCCCCTGCGAAGTGGAGCTGGCCAGCGAGTTCCGCTACCGGGACCCGATTCTGGACCAGCGGACGCTGGTCGTCGCGATCTCGCAGTCCGGCGAGACCATGGACACCCTGATGGCGCTGCGGCATGCGCGGGAGCAGGGCGCGAAGGTGCTGGCCATCTGCAACACCAACGGCTCGACGATCCCGCGCGAGTCGGACGCCGTGCTGTACACGCACGCGGGCCCCGAGGTGGCGGTCGCCTCCACGAAGGCGTTCCTGACCCAGCTGGTGGCCTGCTACCTGGTCGCCCTCTACCTGGGTCAGGTGCGGGGCACCAAGTGGGGCGACGAGATCCGGGCCGTGATCCGCGACCTGGCACAGATCTCCGGTGAGGTCGAGCGGGTGCTGGAGACGATGGAGCCGGTGCGCGAACTGGCGCGCTCCCTCGCGGACAAGAACACCGTGCTGTTCCTGGGGCGGCACGTGGGCTACCCGGTCGCGCTGGAGGGTGCGCTCAAGCTCAAGGAGCTGGCGTACATGCACGCGGAGGGCTTCGCGGCGGGCGAGCTCAAGCACGGGCCGATCGCGCTGATCGAGGAGGACCTGCCGGTGGTGGTCGTGGTGCCGTCGCCGCGCGGGCGTTCGGTGCTGCACGACAAGATCGTCTCCAACATCCAGGAGATCCGGGCGCGGGGTGCGCGGACCATCGTGATCGCGGAGGAGGGCGACGAGTCGGTCGTGCCGTACGCGGACCACCTGGTGTGGATCCCGGCGACACCGACCCTGCTCCAGCCGATGGTGGCGGCGGTGCCGCTCCAGGTCTTCGCGTGCGAGCTGGCGACGGCCCGGGGCAACGAGGTCGACCAGCCGCGGAACCTGGCCAAGTCGGTGACGGTGGAGTGAAGGGCGGGCACCGGGCATGATCATCGGGGTGGGGATCGACGTCGCCGAGATCGACCGCTTCGCCGCGTCGCTGAGGCGCACGCCGCACATGGCGGAACGGCTCTTCGTGCAGCACGAGTTGCTGCTGCCGAGCGGGGAGCGGCGGGGATACGCGTCCCTCGCGGCCCGGTTCGCCGCGAAGGAGGCGCTGGCCAAGGCGCTGGGCGCGCCGGCCGGACTGCTGTGGACGGACGCCGAGGTGTACGTGGAGGACTCGGGCCGCCCCCGTCTGCGCGTCCGCGGCACGGTCGCGGCCCGCGCGGCCGACCTGGGCGTGCGCTCCTGGCACGTCTCGCTGAGCCACGACGCGGGGGTGGCGTCGGCGGTGGTGATCGCAGAGGGCTGAGGGGCCGGGGGCCCGGTTGGGGCCGCGTGGCGTCGGCCGCGGCCGCGGCGCGCCACGCGAGGGCCGGCCCGGTGGGCGCCCGGGGTGGAGTGGGTCGGTGCCGGAGGCGCAGCCCCCAACGGTGCGCCGGACGTTTCCGCATGGGGCGCGGTGCACCGCAGTGCCCGCGGAGGGGCCGCGTCCGACGCCGGGGCTCCCGCCCGGCCGCGGCGGGCGCAGCGCGCCGGGCGGGTCGGCACCGGGGGCAGCGTTTCTTTCGACGCGCGCTTCGCGACCCCGGCGCAGCACGCCGAGGTCGCGACGCGTTCGCGCCGGCGTCGACCGTGCCCGTCCGCGGGTCGCGCAACGGTGCGCTCCGGGCGTGTCCGCAGGGGGGCGCAGCGCGCCGCAGGCGCGGCCGGACTCGGCCGGTGCCCGCGCCGCGCGGGAGGCCGTCCGTAACTCCGGCCCGGGTCCAAAGACTTGTGGCGCGGCGTCCTCGCGCGGCCGGTGGGGGCGTGGGGCAGACTCGGGGGCATGCGTACTGCCTACAGCGTCGAGACCGTCCGGCACGCCGAGGCGCAGCTCATGGCCCGGTTGCCCGAAGGCGCCCTCATGCAGCGGGCCGCCGCCGGGCTGGCCGCCGCCTGTGCCGGGCTGCTCGGCAGGGTGTACGGCGCACGCGTCGTGGTGCTGGCCGGGAGCGGGGACAACGGCGGTGACGCCCTGTTCGCCGGCGCGCGCCTCGCCCGCCGCGGCGCAGGCGTCGTCGCCGTGCTGCTCGCCCCCGACCGGACGCATCCCGCCGGGCTGGCCGCGCTGCTCGCCGCGGGCGGCCGGGTGGCTGACGACCCGTTCGAGGCGCTCGCCTCCGCCGACCTCGTGCTGGACGGCATCACCGGCATCGGCGGACGCGGCGGCCTGCGCCCGGACGCCGTGCCGGTCGCCCGCGCCGCCCGCGGGTCCAATGCCGTCGTCGTCGCCGTCGACCTGCCGAGCGGCATCGAGGCCGACACGGGCGAGGTACGCGGGGAGGCGCTGCGCGCGGACACGACGGTGACGTTCGGGACGTACAAGCCGGGCCTGCTCGTCGACCCGGCCAAGGAGTACACGGGCACGGTCCGGCTGGTGGGCATCGGCATCGAGGAGCACCTGCCGTCCGTGCCGGAGCTGGAGGCACTGCAACACGCCGACGTGGCCCGGCTGTTGCCGCTCCCGGCGGCGGAGAGCGACAAGTACCGCCGCGGTGTCGTCGGCATCGTCGCCGGGTCCGCTCGTTACCCGGGCGCGGCCGTGCTCGCCGTGGCGGGCGCGCTGCGCGGCGGGGCAGGTGCCGTGCGGTACGTCGGGCCGGCGGCGGACGCCGTGATCGCCCGCTTCCCGGAGAGCCTGGTGCACGCGGGACCGCCGGGGAAGGCGGGCCGGGTCCAGTCGTGGGTCGTCGGGCCGGGCATCGGGGAGAACGGGGACGCAGTGCGGGATGTACTGGCCTCCGACGTCCCCGTGCTCGTCGACGCCGACGGGCTGCGGCTGCTGGACCCGGCCGCCGTGCGCGAGCGGGCCGCGCCCACCCTCATGACCCCGCACGCGGGCGAGGCCGCCGCACTGCTCGGCGTGTCGCGCGAGGAGGTGGAGGCGGCGCGGCTCGCGTCCGTGCGGGAGCTGGCCGCGCGGTTCGGCGCGACCGTGCTGCTCAAGGGCTCGACCACGCTGGTCGCCGCCGCGGACGGCGGCCGCTCCGCGGTGCGCGTGAACCCCATGGGCACCCCCTGGCTGGCCACCGCGGGCAGCGGTGACGTGCTCTCCGGCCTCGCCGGTTCGCTGCTCGCCGCCGGGCTCGACGCGCGTGACGCGGGCTCCGCCGCTGCCTATCTGCACGGCCTCGCGGCCCGGCTCCGCGCCGCGCGGGGCGTGCCGATCACCGCGTACGAGGTGGCGGCGACTCTCCCGGCCGCCTGGCGCGATGTGAGCGAATGACGGGCCCCGGCGCCGCCCGGGGAGTGACACAGTCGACCGCCGCGCATACGGATCGAGCCGCGCGGCTCTGAGAGACTGGGCGCGATGAGCCAGACACCGCCGCCCCCCGCACCGCCGCGCGCCCGCGCCGAGATCGACCTCGCGGCCCTGCGCGCCAACGTCCGCGCGCTGCGCGCCCGTGCGCCGCGCGCCGCGCTGATGGCCGTGGTCAAGTCGGACGCGTACGGGCACGGCATGGTGCCCTGCGCCCGTGCCGCCCTCGCCGCGGGCGCGACCTGGCTGGGCACGGCCACCCCGCACGAGGCGCTCGCCCTGCGCGCGGCCGGGATCGGCGGCCGGATCATGTGCTGGCTGTGGACGCCGGGCGACCCGTGGCGCGCGGGCATCGAGGCGGACCTCGACATGTCCGTGAGCGGCGCGTGGGCGCTGGACGAGGTCACCGCGGCGGCCAGGGAGGCCGGTGCCCCCGCCCGTATCCAGCTCAAGGCCGACACGGGCCTCGGGCGCAACGGCTGCCAGCCCGCCGACTGGCCCGCGCTCGTCGCGGCCGCCCGGGCCGCCGAGGACGAGGGCCTGGTCCGCATCACCGGTCTGTGGTCGCACTTCGCCTGTGCCGACGAGCCGGGGCACCCCTCGATCGCCGCCCAGCTGGACGTGTTCCGCGACATGGTGGACCACGCCGAGAAGGCCGGTGTCGAGCCCGAGGTCCGGCACATCGCCAACTCCCCGGCCACGCTGAGCGTTCCGGAGTCGCACTTCGATCTCGTACGGACCGGCATCGCGATGTACGGCATCTCGCCCAGCCCCGAGCTGGGCACGCCCGCGGACTTCGGCCTGCGCCCGGTGATGACGCTCGCCGCGTCCGTGGCGCTCGTCAAGCAGGTGCCGGCGGGCCACGGCGTCAGCTACGGCCACCACTACGTCACCAGTGCCGAGACGACGCTCGGCCTCGTCCCCCTCGGCTACGCGGACGGCATTCCGCGTCATGCGTCGGGCCGCGGCCCGGTGCTGGTCGGCGGAGCGTGGCGGCGGGTCGCCGGCCGGGTCGCGATGGACCAGTTCGTCGTGGATCTCGGCGGGCAGACGATCGAGGAGGGAGCCGAGGCAGTGCTGTTCGGCCCGGGCGACCGGGGCGAGCCGACCGCCGAGGACTGGGCGCAGGCGGCGGACACGATCGCGTACGAGATCGTCACCCGCATCGGCGCCCGGGTGCCGCGCGTCTATGTGAACGAGGTTCCCGAAGAGCGCGACGAGCGGATCGCCGACGAGTAGGAGAGGCACGGTGAGCGAGACCAGCACGGGGGAGGTGGCCGAGGCCGCCGCGGCCGTGGCCACGGGCAACTGGCGCAGGGCGGGCATCGCCGGCGCCGCGATAGGTGTGGTCGCGGCGGGCGCCGCCGCGGGCGTCGCACTCGAACGCCTGACCGTGGGGCGCGGCATGCGCAGGAAGGCGCGTCTCGCCCTTGACGCGGCCGGGCCCTACGGCTCGCTGCGCGGCGTGCCCGGCACCGCGGTCGCGGACGACGGCACCGTGCTCTCCTACGAGGTGGAGGAGGTCGACCCGGAGGTGGCCGCGCCGCGCCGCCGCCGGATGTTCGGCCGCAAGGCGCCCGCCCCTGTCACCGTCGTCTTCAGCCACGGCTACTGCCTGAACCAGGACTCGTGGCACTTCCAGCGGGCGGCGCTGCGCGGACTGGTGCGCGCGGTGTACTGGGACCAGCGCAGCCACGGCCGTTCCGCGCGGGGCGCCGCGCAGGCGGGCCCGAACGGCGTGCCGGTCTCCATCGACCAGCTCGGCCGTGACCTGAAGGCGGTCGTCGACGCGGCGGCTCCCGAGGGCCCGCTGGTGCTCGTCGGCCACTCGATGGGCGGCATGACGATGATGGCGCTGGGCGCGCAGTACCCCGAGTTCGTCCGGGAGCGGGTGGCCGCGATCGCCCTGATCGGCACGTCGTCGGGCAAGCTCGGCGAGGTCAGTTACGGCCTGCCGGTGGCGGGCGTCAACGTGGTGCGCCGGGTGCTGCCCGGGGTGCTGCGGGCGCTCGGTTCGCAGGCCGAGCTGGTCGAACGGGGCAGGCGGGCGACGGCCGACCTGTTCGCGGGTCTGATCAAGCGGTACTCGTTCTCGTCGAGGGACGTGGACCCGGCGGTCGCGCGGTTCGCGGAACGGATGATCGAGTCGACACCCATCGACGTGGTCGCCGAGTTCTACCCGGCCTTCTCCGAGCACGACAAGGCCGAGGCGCTCGTCGTGTTCGAGGGGCTGCCGGTCCTCGTCCTCGCGGGTGACAAGGACCTGGTCACGCCGAGTTCGCACAGCGAGGCGATCGCCGACGCGATGCCCGAGGCCGAGCTGGTGATCGTGCCGGACGGGGGCCACCTGGTGATGCTGGAGCATCCCGAGGCCGTCACCGACCGGCTGGCGGACCTGCTGGCGCGGGCGGGCGCGGTCCCGGCAGCGGCTAACGTTGGCACGTATGGAAGCACCGCTGGAAGCACCGCACAGCCCGGCGGCTGAGACGGCCGTCGCCGGCTCCGCCCGCCTCTCGATCGAGTCCCCCGAGCAGATGCAGGACCTGGGCCGCAGGATCGCGAAACTGCTCCGTCCCGGCGACCTGGTGATGCTCACGGGCGAGCTCGGCGCGGGCAAGACGACGCTGACGCGCGGCCTCGGCGAGGGGCTCGGCGTGCGCGGGGCCGTCACCTCCCCGACGTTCGTGATCGCGCGCGTCCACCCGTCCCTGACGGGCGGGCCGGCGCTCGTCCACGTCGACGCGTACCGCCTGGGCGGCGGCCTCGACGAGATGGAGGACCTCGACCTCGACGTCTCGCTGCCGGAGTCGGTGGTGGTCGTGGAGTGGGGCGAGGGCAAGGTCGAGGACCTGTCCGAGGACCGCCTGCACGTGGTGATCCACCGGGTCGTGGGCGACACGGAGGACGAACGCCGCGAGGTGGTGCTGCGGGGGTACGGGGAGCGCTGGACAGGGCTGGACCTGGCCTGAATCCACGGGTCGGGGGCCCGGCCCCGACCCGAAACGCCGTACGTTCCGACAAGACGTCGGGAAAATCTTGCGCCCGGCGTCCCGGCGTGATGACATGGTTCGGAGACCTGGTTAGGTGTACCTAACCACACCCGCCCCCGGAGCCCACCAGGAGGCGTCCATGTCGGCATCCGAGCGCGAACCGCAGAACCGGCAGCAGTCGCCCGCGGCCGCCGTGCCGCACGCACCGGCCCTGTCGATGCGGGACCTGCTGGCGTCCTGCGCGGCGGCCAGCGCGGTCTCGACCCCGCCGCGCGAGGCGCCGCGGGCAGCGGAGGCGGACGAGACGCGGCGCGACGCCGCGTAGCGGGACGGCCGCGCCCGGATGCGGCGCGGCCCGGGCCCGAATGCGTATTCGTACAGCGGGTTCCGTACGGGTGGTGCTGCGGGGCACCGGTTCCGTGCCGGTGTCCTACGGGACCACGACCACCTTCGAGCCGATGGTCGCGAACACCCACATCGCGTCCCCGTCCGCCCGCGCCATCCGCACGCCGCCGGTCATCTTGTTCGGGTCGGGGCTCGCCATCGAGCCGTTCACGGCCGCGCTGAAGCCGATCGACACCTTCCCGACCTTCGCGAACCGCACCACGTGCTCGACCGGCACCCCGTCCGAGCCGGGGATGCTGCCCGAGCGCGAGGTGACGGCGTACGTGCCGGGAGCGGGGCTCACCGTCGACGGCATGACCTCGAACGTGCGCGGCTTGCCCTCCGCGCCGACCAGCCACACCCGCCGCTCGCCCAGCGCGTAGACCACCCGCACGCCCGTACCGGAATTCGGGGGCACCGCGAGCGGGTCCTTCGCCTTCTCCTCCGGGCCGCCGGAGGCCCGCGCCGACGGGACGGCGCTCGGCGCCTTGGGCGCGCCCAGGCTGTCGGGAACGTTCGCCGACGCCTGATAGGCGAGGAAGCCGACGGCGGCCAGCGCGGCCGCCGTGAGCCCGGCCACGAGTCCCGAGCTGCTCCGTGCCACCGTGCCCACCTTTCGCGTCTCTTCCCGGTCGTGGTGACGGTAGCAGCAGGCCCGGTGTTCGACGGGGCGGCCATGCCTCCGCCGCCGGAGCCGTAGGCTGTTTGCGTGCTCTTGCTCGCCATGGATACCGCCACGCCCGCCGTCACCGCCGCTCTCCACGACGGGTCCGCCGTCGTCGCCGAGTCCAGCCGGGTGGACGCCCGAAGGCACGGGGAGCTGCTGCTGCCCGCCGTCGACCGGGTGCTCGCCGAGGCCGGCGTGAAGCTCGACGCCGTCACCGGGATCGTGGTCGGCGTCGGACCGGGGCCGTACACGGGTCTGCGCGTCGGGCTCGTGACGGCCACGACCTTCGCGTCCGCGCTCGGCGTCCCCGTCCACGGGGTGTGCACGCTGGACGGTCTCGCGTACGCTGCCGGTCTCGACGAGCCGTTCGTGGTGGCGACGGACGCGCGCCGCAAGGAGGTCTACTGGGCCCGGTACGCGGACGCCCGCACCCGCGTGACCGACGCCGCCGTCGACCGGCCCGCCGACATCGCTGAGCAGGTCGCGGGCCTGCCCTCGGTCGGTGCGGGCGCCCTGCTGTACCCGGAGACGTTCCCCGACGTCCGCGGCCCGGAGCACGTCAGCGCCGGCGCCCTCGCCGCGCTCGCGGCCGGGAAGCTGGCGGCCGGCGAGGACTTCCTCGACCCGCTGCCGCTGTACCTGCGCCGCCCCGACGCCCAGGTCCCGAAGAACTACAAGGTGGTCACTCCGAAGTGAGCGCCGCCCACCCTCCCCCAGAGCTTCGCCTGGGAGGTGCCCCCACGGACCGCCGCCCCGCGTCGACGACGCTGCGCGGCGGCACTCCCGAACTGCGTGAGATGCGCTGGTGGGACATCCGGCCGGTGCTCGAACTCGAACACGGGCTGTTCCCCGACGACGCCTGGTCGGCCGGGATGTTCTGGTCCGAGCTCGCGCACTCCCGGGGTCCGCAGGCCACCCGCCGCTACGTCGTCGCCGAGTGCGACGGCCGGATCGTCGGCTACGCGGGGCTCGCCGCGGCGGGCGGCCTCGGCGACGTCCAGACCATCGCCGTCGAGCGCGGCCAGTGGGGCACCGGCCTCGGCGCCCGGCTGCTGACCGACCTGCTCCAGCACGCCACCGCCTTCGAGTGCGACGAGGTGCTCCTCGAAGTGCGCGTGGACAACACCCGGGCCCAGAAGCTCTACGAGCGCTTCGGCTTCGAGCCCATCGGATTCCGCCGCGGCTACTACCAGCCCGGCAACATCGACGCCCTCGTCATGCGCCTGACCGTACAAGCCTGACCGCAGAAGGACTGAGACCCACACCCATGGCTGACGAACCGCTCGTACTCGGCATCGAGACCTCCTGCGACGAGACCGGAGTCGGCATCGTCCGCGGGACGACCCTGCTCGCCGACGCGGTCGCCTCCAGCGTGGACACGCACGCCCGCTTCGGCGGCGTCGTCCCGGAGATCGCCTCGCGCGCGCACCTGGAGGCGATGGTGCCGACCATCGAGCGCGCCCTGAAGGAGGCCGGAGTCGGCGCCCGCGACCTCGACGGCATCGCCGTCACGGCCGGGCCCGGGCTCGCGGGCGCGCTGCTGGTCGGGGTCTCGGCGGCGAAGGCGTACGCGTACGCTCTGAACAAGCCGCTGTACGGGGTCAACCACCTTGCCTCGCACATCTGCGTCGACCAGCTGGAGCACGGCCCGCTGCCCGAGCCGACCATGGCGCTGCTCGTCTCCGGCGGCCACTCCTCGCTGCTGCTCGCCCCGGACATCACCGCCGACGTGCGCCCTATGGGCGCGACGATCGACGACGCGGCGGGCGAGGCGTTCGACAAGATCGCGCGCGTCCTCGACCTCGGCTTCCCCGGCGGCCCGGTGATCGACCGGCTGGCCAAGGAGGGCGACCCGGAGGCCATCGCGTTCCCGCGCGGCCTGAGCGGCGCGAAGGACCCGGCGTACGACTTCTCCTTCTCGGGCCTGAAGACCGCCGTCGCCCGCTGGATCGAGGCGAAGCGTGCCGCGGGCGAGGAGGTGCCGGTGCGGGACGTGGCGGCGTCCTTCCAGGAGGCCGTCGTCGACGTGCTGACCCGCAAGGCCGTGCGCGCCTGCCGGGACCAGGGCGTGGACCACCTGATGATCGGCGGCGGCGTCGCCGCCAACTCGCGGCTGCGGGCGCTCGCCGAGGAGCGCTGCGAGCGCGCGGGTATCCGGCTGCGCGTCCCGCGGCCGAAGCTGTGCACCGACAACGGCGCGATGGTCGCCGCGCTGGGTGCGGAGATGGTCGCGCGGAACAGGCCGGCCTCCGACTGGGAGCTGTCCGCGGACTCGTCCCTGCCCGTGACGGACCCGCACGTGCCCGGGGAGCCCCACGCGCACGACTCCGTCCACGCGCACGACCATGTCCACGAGCTGAGCCAGGACAACCTCTACTCATGAGCGGAACGACCGTCGTCGCCCTGATGTGGGAGGCCCGCGCCGTGGACGGCCGGGGCGCGGAGCTGCTGGAGTGGGCCCGCGCCCAGGAGCTCGCGCGGGATCCGCTGCGCCGCGAGACCTTCCGGGCTGCGCAGGACCGGGTGCTGGTCATCACCTGGTGGGAGGCGGCGCACGCTGGTGCGGAGCTGCCCGAACTCCCCGAGCCCGATCCCGGCTTGATCACTCGGCCGGTGCACCGCTGGCGCTTCGAGTCACTCGGCTGAGATCTCGCGGAAGAATTCTCCGGGTGGATGTCGATCCGGCCGTCCGCCGTTCGACGCAGTGGTGAGAGGCGGGGAACGGCCCCGCACGCACGACCCGAGGAGTCACCATGCCCCGCTTCCTGTCGATGATCCGCATCAACGAGAACGAGGTCCCCACGGAGGGCTTTCCGGAGGACTTCGACGAGCGCATGGGCAAGCTGCTGGAGGAGATCACCAAGGCCGGGGTCATGCTGGACACCGCCGGTCTGCTGCCGACCTCCGAGGGCACCCGCGTGACCTGGTCCGGCGGGAAGGTGTCGTACACCGACGGCCCGTTCACCGAGACCAAGGAAGTCATCGGCGGCTACGCCCTCATGCAGTGCAAGGACAAGGCCGAGGCCCTCGAATGGGCGAAGCGCTTCCTGGAGATCCACCCGGAGGAGTGGACCGTCACCTGCGAGGTCCGCCAGATCATGGAGGGCTGACCCGGCCGTACTTGCCCAGATCTTGGAGGGCTGCCAGGCCGCGCTTGCGCCCGTTCCGCCGCGGCTGCTCTGATGGGTGGCCGTGACGGCAGGAAGCGCAGCGCACACGGTCGAGGCGGTCTTCAGGATCGAGTCGGCGCGCATCATCGCCGGTGTGACCCGCATCGTGCGGGACGTCGGCATCGCCGAGGAGATCGCGCAGGACGCCCTGGTCGCCGCGCTGGAGCAGTGGCCGGAGTCGGGCGTCCCGGACAGGCCGGGCGCCTGGCTCATGGCCACCGCCAAGCACCGCGCCATCGACCTCGTACGCCGCAAGGAGACGTACGCCCGCAAGCTGGCCGAGGTCGGACGGGCGCTTCAGGACGCGCCGCCGCCGCCCGAACCGGCCGAGGCGGACGACATCGACGACGACCTGCTGCGGCTGATCTTCACGGCCTGCCATCCGGTGCTGTCCACCGAGGCCAGGGTCGCGCTCACGCTCCGGCTGCTCGGCGGGCTGACGACCGGGGAGATCGCCCGCGCGTTCCTCGTGTCCGAGCCGACGGTCGCGCAGAGGATCGTGCGCGCCAAGCGGACGCTCGCCAAGGCGGGCGCGGCCTTCGAGGTGCCGTACGGAGCCGAGCGCGCCGCGCGCCTGGGCTCCGTGCTCGACGTCATCTACCTGATTTTCAACGAGGGGTACGCGGCGACCGCCGGGGACGACCTGCTGCGCCCGGCGCTCTGCGAGGACGCGCTGCGGCTGGCCCGGGTCCTCGCCGGTCTGATGCCGGCCGAACCGGAAGTGCACGGCCTGGCGGCGCTGCTGGAGTTCCAGGCGTCCCGCATCCCGACCCGTACGGGCCCCTCGGGCGAGCCCGTCCTGCTCGCCGACCAGAACCGCGCCAAGTGGAACCGGCTGCTGATCCGGCGCGGATTCGAGGCACTGGGGCGCGCGGGCGGCGGTCCGTACGGCCCGTACGCACTCCAGGCAGCCGTCGCCGCCTGCCACGCGCGGGCCGTCCGTTACGAGGACACCGACTGGGCGACGATCGCCGCGCTGTACGGGCAGTTGGTGCGTCTCACGCCGTCCCCGGTCGTGGAACTGAACCGGGCGGTCGCGGTGTCGATGACCGAGGGCCCCGCGGCCGGGCTCGCGCTGGTAGACGCGGTGGCCGGTGAACCGGCCCTGAAGGACTACCACTTGCTCCCGAGCGTCCGCGGCGACCTGCTGATCCGGCTGGGCCGGGCCCGGGAGGCGAGGGCGGAGTTCGAGCGGGCCGCGTCCCTCGCCCGCAACACACGGGAACGAGAACTGCTGCTGGACCGCGCCGCCGAGGCCGAAGGGCGACCCCGGTAACCTCCTGGCCATGCCTGGACGCACCCTGCCGCCTCCGCCGCCGCCTCTCGGCACACGGGCGTGGCCCGACCGCGCGTCGCTGCTCGCCAACCGGGCACAGGCGGTGGCGGCGCTCCCCCGGACGAGCATGGGCGGGGCGGTGCTGGTCCAACTGTGGCTGCTGGCGGCCGGATTCGCGGTCGGCTGGGTGCTCGTCGCCTCCGCACTGCGGGCGTTCGACGAGGCGATCGATCCGCTGAGTCAGATGTTCGGCGGTGTGCTCCTCCTGCTGAGTGCCGCGTTCATGGTGCCGACCGGCCTGCTGATCGCCTTCGGCCTCGCCCGTGACGCGAAGGTGCGCGGCCTGCTGCGTGCCTGGAGCGCCCTGGACCGGCACCCGGCCGACGACGCGCGCTTCGCCTCGCCGGGCCTGAGCCTGACGTGGTTCCTGCCGTCGTTCCTGATGTGCGCGGGCGGCCTGTGGACCTGCTTCACGGGTCCGGCCGGCGCCGAACAGGGCCAGGACACAGTGCCGGGGGTGGTGCTGCTGATGGGCCTCGGGATGATCCTGTGGTTGACGGGCCTGATCGGAGCGTCGAAGGCGGTGGCCCACTACCGCTGGGCGCTGCGGCTGCTCCCGCGCGGCGTGGCGCCGGACGCCGCCGTCTGAGCGGGCGCCCCCGTCGGGGGCTCCCCCCGAACCCCGCGCAGTGGGGGCTGCGTTTCAGCCCGTCCGGCGTTTGAGGACACCGCGCGGAGCGCGGTACGGGGTCCGGGGAGAAGCCCCGGTTCGGAAGCGCCGCGCCGCGCCTGGCGAGGGCGCGGGCTCGTTACGCCGGGTGGCCCACCAGCATCGCCGGTGCCCCGGCGACCCGCGTCAGGAAGACCGTCGCCGAGGCCGGGCCCTGGGGCTTCATCTTCCGGCGCAGTTCCTCCGGTTCGACCGCCGAACCGCGCTTCTTCACCGTCAGGACGCCGACCTCCCGCTCCCGGAGCAGCGCCTTCAGCTTCTTCAGGGTGAACGGCAGCGCGTCGGTGATCTCGTACGCCGTGGCGTACGGCGTCGGGTGCAGCTCGTCCGACGTGATGTAGGCGATCGTCTCGTCGATCAGGCCGCCGGAGACGTCCTCGGCGACCTCGGCGACGAGATGGGCGCGGATCGCCGCGCCGTCGGGCTCGTAGAGGTAGCGGCCGACCGCGCGGACGGCAGGGTCCGGCAGGCCGCGCCCGGTCAGGGTGTGCGGACCGGGGAGCAGGGTCGCGCGGACCGCGGCCGGGGCCGTACCGAACCAGAGCACCGCCTCCTTCACGTCTCCGCCGTCCGAGATCCACTCGGCCTCGGCGTCCTCGGGGACCGCCTCGTGCGGGATGCCCGGCGCGATCTTGAGCGCGGCGTGGGGGCGCGTGCGGGCCGCGGCGATCGCCCAGGACAGAGGCGGCGAGTACGCCTCGGGGTCGAAAATCCTGCCCCTGCCGCCGCGTCGCGCCGGGTCCACGAACACGGCGTCGTACGCGGACGTGTCGATGTCCGTCACGTCCGCGCAGCGGACCTCGACGAGATCGGCGACCCCGAGCGCCTCGGCGTTGGCCCGCGCGGCCTCGGCCGTCAGCGGGTCGCGGTCCACGGCCAGGACGGAGATGCCCGCCCGCGCGAGCGCGAGCGCGTCGCCGCCGATCCCGCTGCACAGGTCGGCGACGCTGCGCACGCCGAGGGCGGCGAAGCGCTCGGCCCGGTGGGCGGCGACCGACCGGCGGGTGGACTGCTCGACGCCGTTCGGGGTGAAGAACATCCGTCCGGCGTCCTCGGCACCGAACTTCGCCGCCGCGCGCTGCCGCAGCCGCGCCTGCCCGAGCGCCGCCGAGACGAGCCCGGCCGGATGCTCGCGCCGCAGCCGGGTGGCCACCGCCAGTTCGTCGGCGGGGTCGTAGGAGGCGAGCGACGCCAGCAGCGCGGCCCCCTCCTCGGTGCGCAGGGCCTGGAAGGCGGCGAGCGGATCGGAGGCGTTCACCGGGCCATTGTGGGCCAGCCGGGGGATGGTCCGCGCACGCAGGCGGTGTCGGCCGGGCGGGCGGGCACCGCGCTGACAGGATGCGACGCCATGCAGCTGGTAAGACAAAAGGGAAAAGTAAGAACGTACCGGGTCGCGTTGGGGCTGGCCGCGCTCGTCGTCGCCGCCACCGGCTCCGGCTGTGCGGGCGGGGACGGACGGGACGCCCGCCCCTCGCCTTCCGCGGGGGAGCAGGCCAAGGGTGGCCCGAAGGCGCCGGAGCGGGCGGTGGGACCGGCCGGCGCCCTGTCCGCGTACGCCAAAAAGGTGAAACAGGCCCAGGCCGCCCGGGCCGCGGCGGCGAAGAAGTGGGGCCTGGAGGAGACCCCGCTCCCCGCGCCCCCGCCGCCGGACGACAAGCCGGAGATCACCACCCGCGAGGGCTTCGAGGTCAAGGGCGGCGACGAGCTGCCGCCGGTCTTCACCACCGTCCCCACCAAGGAGAAGATCGTCTTCCTGACGATCGACGACGGCGCGGAGAAGGACCCCGAGCTGCTGCGGATGATGTCCGACCTGAAGATCCCGTACAGCGCCTTCCTCAGCGACTACGTGATCGACGACGACTACGACTACTTCGAGAAGATGCGGGACCGCGGCGTCGCGCTGCACAACCACACCCTCAACCACCCTTACCTGCCGGGCCTTTCGTACTCCGGCCAGAAGCGGGAGATCTGCGGCCAACAGGACAGGCTGGCGAAACGGTACGGCACGCGCCCGCGGCTGTTCCGCCCGCCGTACGGGAGCTACAACAGGGACACGCTGCGCGCCGCGAAGTCCTGTGGGATCGAGGCCGTGCCGCTGTGGGCGTCCGAGGCGTTCCCCGACCGCATGGAGTGGCGCGAGTGGGACCGGGATCTGCACCCCGGCGACATCATCCTCACCCACTTCCGGGGCCGCGGGGAATGGAAGGGCTCGATGGCGGACATGATCCGGCGGGTCATGCGGACCGTGACCGAAAAGGGCTACGCCGTGGCGAAGCTGGAGGACTACGTGTGAGCCGCGCGCACCGGCCCCTCGCCGGTGCGCCACCCGCCCGCCGAGGACCTTCCGGAACGCCCGAGACGTACGGCAGTGCCGACGACATCGCCCGCCGCGGGCGGCACAACCGCGACGGGTTCAGGCCGCCACGCGGCGCTGCATTGGCACTCCGCTTGACCGAGTGCTAATCGCAGTCATAGTCTCGCTCCTGGCACTCCCCACCGGAGAGTGCCAACACAGCGACGGGCAGGTCCGGCACCCGCGACGACGGATCCACCTGGTCGCCACCTCAGATCAGTTAACCCCGTGAGATCTCCGAAGGGGGAGGTCGGATCGTGACGACCACCAGCTCCAAGGTTGCCATCAAGCCGCTCGAGGACCGCATTGTGGTCCAGCCGCTCGACGCCGAGCAGACCACGGCTTCTGGCCTGGTTATCCCGGACACCGCCAAGGAGAAGCCCCAGGAGGGCGTCGTCCTGGCCGTGGGCCCGGGCCGCTTCGAGAACGGCGAGCGCCTTCCGCTCGACGTGAACGTCGGCGACGTGGTGCTGTACAGCAAGTACGGCGGCACCGAAGTGAAGTACAGCGGCGAGGAGTACCTCGTCCTCTCGGCCCGCGACGTGCTCGCGATCGTCGAGAAGTAATCCCTGCTTCACCCGGCAGATTTGCTTTGAGCTGCGCCCCTGGCCACCCCGCTGACGCCGGGCGGCGAGGGGCGCGGTTCTTTTGAACACGATTTCCGAGAGGGCTGAATCGCTCCCATGGCGAAGATCCTGAAGTTCGACGAGGACGCCCGTCGCGCCCTCGAGCGCGGCGTCAACAAGCTTGCCGACACGGTCAAGGTGACGATCGGCCCCCGCGGCCGCAACGTCGTCATCGACAAGAAGTTCGGCGCGCCGACCATCACCAACGACGGTGTCACCATCGCCCGCGAGGTCGAGGTCGAGGACCCGTACGAGAACCTGGGCGCCCAGCTCGTGAAGGAGGTGGCGACCAAGACCAACGACATCGCGGGTGACGGTACGACCACCGCCACCGTGCTGGCCCAGGCCCTGGTCCGCGAGGGTCTGCGCAACGTCGCCGCCGGCGCCTCCCCGGCCGCCCTGAAGAAGGGCATCGACGCCGCGGTCCAGGCCGTGTCCGAGGAGCTCCTCGCGACCGCCCGCCCGATCGAGGACAAGACCGACATCGCCGCCGTGGCCGCGCTCTCCGCGCAGGACCAGCAGGTCGGCGAGCTCATCGCCGAGGCGATGGACAAGGTCGGCAAGGACGGTGTCATCACCGTCGAGGAGTCCAACACCTTCGGCCTGGAGCTCGACTTCACCGAGGGCATGGCCTTCGACAAGGGCTACCTGTCCCCGTACATGGTGACCGACCAGGAGCGCATGGAGGCCGTCCTCGACGACCCGTACATCCTGATCCACCAGGGCAAGATCTCCTCCATCCAGGACCTGCTCCCGCTGCTGGAGAAGGTCATCCAGGCGGGTGGCTCCAAGCCGCTGCTGATCATCGCCGAGGACGTCGAGGGCGAGGCCCTGTCGACCCTGGTCGTGAACAAGATCCGCGGCACCTTCAACGCGGTGGCCGTCAAGGCCCCCGGCTTCGGCGACCGCCGCAAGGCGATGCTCGGCGACATGGCCACCCTCACCGGTGCCACCGTCATCGCCGAGGAGGTCGGCCTCAAGCTCGACCAGGCCGGTCTGGACGTGCTGGGCACCGCCCGCCGCGTCACCGTCACCAAGGACGACACCACCATCGTCGACGGTGGCGGCAACTCCGAGGACGTGCAGGGCCGCGTCAACCAGATCAAGGCCGAGATCGAGACCACGGACTCCGACTGGGACCGCGAGAAGCTCCAGGAGCGCCTCGCGAAGCTGGCCGGCGGCGTGTGCGTGATCAAGGTCGGCGCCGCCACCGAGGTGGAGCTGAAGGAGAAGAAGCACCGTCTGGAGGACGCCATCTCCGCGACCCGCGCCGCGGTCGAGGAGGGCATCGTCTCCGGTGGTGGCTCCGCGCTCGTCCACGCCGTGAAGGTGCTCGAGGGCAACCTGGGCAAGGAGGGCGACGAGGCCACCGGTGTCGCCGTCGTCCGCCGCGCCGCCGTCGAGCCGCTGCGCTGGATCGCCGAGAACGCCGGCCTCGAGGGCTACGTCATCACCTCGAAGGTCGCGGAGCTCGAGGCGGGCCAGGGCTTCAACGCCGCCACCGGCGAGTACGGCGACCTGGTCAAGGCCGGCGTCATCGACCCGGTCAAGGTCACGCGCTCCGCCCTGGAGAACGCCGCCTCCATCGCCTCGCTGCTGCTCACGACCGAGACCCTGGTCGTCGAGAAGCCGGCCGAGGAGGAGGCCGAGGCGGGCCACGGCCACGGTCACGGCCACAGCCACTGACGTACGGGCCGCACAGCCCTGCGGAACCCACGGCTCCACGGGGCCACGGCCCTGCGGGCTCCGCGGCGCCCGAGACGCCGAGAAGGCCCCCGTCCCCCGCTCTTCGCGGGGGACGGGGGCCTTCCCCCTTTCCGTCCCTCTCGGTCCTCTCCGGACCGGTCAGAGTGCGCCGAGCTGCCGCATCAGGCGCATGATGTCGAAGTGCCACCAGCCTTCCTTGATCTTCCCCTCCTGGAAGCGGAAGACCGTCGTACCGGTCATCGTGCATTGCTCGCCGGTGGCGGGGATGCCCTGGAATTCGGCCTTGTGCCTGCCGTTCCAGGTCCAGAGCATCACCACGTCGTCGCCTTCCGTCACCTGCCGGTCGAGCTCGAAGGTGAAGTCGAAGGCGTTGCGCCACATCGTGAGGTCGCGGCGGATGACGTCGCGGCCGGTCTCGGTCTCCTCCTCGTTGGCGACGTCGTGGTCGATGTAGTCGTCCGCGAACATCTCGTCGACGGCGGCGAGGTTCCCGCCCACGGCGACCTCGTGGAAGAAGCGCCGGGCCGTCGCCGCGTTCAGCTGCTCCTCACGGACCACGTCGAGGTCGGTGAACGTGGGCATGCCGTCGCACAGGGCGACCATTTCCTGGAAGATGCGGTCGGTCTCGGGGAGCTTGGAGTTCTGCATCGCCTCTTCGTACGAGGGGAACTCGACGATCTCGACGTAGTGCGAACCCTCCGCGCGGTCCTTGCCCATCATGAGGTGGGAGGTGGTCCGCTTGCCCTTGGTCTTCTCGACCCACTGGTCCATGAGCGCGTTCACGCCGTCGAACCGGTCGGTCTTGTAGTCGATGATCTGTACGAACTTCATCGCGCCTCCCGGGGGGTCGATGGATACCTCCATTTTAGTGACGCAGGTCACATGGGGGTGCCTCAGGCTCACATAGGGGTGCCTCAGGCCGAGTGGCCCAGCGCTCCCGGATGGACCGGGTCCGCGAAGGGCAGTCCCCTCGCGAACCGCTCCACCTCGTCCAGGGCCCGGTCGGTCATCCGGTACAGCTCGTCGCCGAGCGACCCGGCGATGTGCGGCGTCAGCAGCACGTTCGGCAGGTCGTACAACGGCGAGTCGGCGGGCTGCAGTTCGGGGTCCGTCACGTCGAGCACGGCGTCCAGGCGGCCGGAGACGAGCTCGGGCAGCAGGGCCTCCTCGTCGACGAGCGAGCCGCGCGAGGTGTTGATCAGCGTGGTGCCGTTCCGCATCCGGGCCAGCTGGCGGGCGCCGATCATGTGGCGGGTTGCCGGGACCTGCGGTGCGTGGACGGTGACCACGTCGGCGCGGGCGCAGAGCTCGTCCAGACCCGTGCGCTCGACCCCGAGCTCCGCCGCCCCGGCGTCGTCCACATACGGGTCGTACAGCAGGACCCGCAGGTCGAAGGGGTGCAGCAGCTCCATCACGCGCCGCCCGACGCGGGACGCGCCGACGACTCCGACCGTACGGCGGTAGTTGCCCGCGCCGTCGAGCTCGGCGCGCCAGTCGTGCTCGGCGCGCACCTGGGCGTACCGGTGGGCGGTCCGCAGCACCCGCTTGCCCGCGAAGAGGACGGCGGCGAGGGTGAACTCCGCGACGGGCAGGGCGTTGGCGGCCGCCGCCGAGGTCACGGCGATGCCGCGGTCCCAGCACGCCTGGGTGATGTGGTGCTTGACCGAGCCCGCGGCGTGGACGACGGCACGCAGCCGGGGCGCGGCGGCGAGCACCTCGGCGGTCAGCGCGGGTGCGCCCCAGCAGGTCAGCAGCACCTCGGCCTCGGCGAGTGCGGCGGCGACGCTCGGCGCGGGGGCGGCCAGGTCGTGGGCGACGAGACGCGGGTCGGTGCGGGTGAGCGCGGTCAGCCGTTCGCGGTGGCGGTCGGCGAGCAGCCGGTCGGCGATGCCCGGGCCCATGGCCAGCAGCAGCGCGGGGCGATTGTCAGTGGCGTGGTGCATGGTGGAACTCGGGCTCCTCACAGGTCGCTTGGGTCACTTGACGCTGCCGGCGGTCAGGCCGGCCTTCCAGTGCCGCTGAAGTGAGACGAAGGCGACGATCAGGGGTATGACGGCGAGCAGGGAGCCCGTCACCACGAGCGGGTAGTACTCCGGCTCGGCACGGGAGTTGCTGTTCCACGCGTACAGGCCGAGGCTCAGCGGGAAGAGCTTCTGGTCCGACAGCATCACCAGGGGGAGGAAGAAGTTGTTCCAGATCGCGGTGAACTGGAAGAGGAAGACGGTCACGAAGCCCGGCATCAGCATGCGCAGACCGATGGACCAGAAGGTGCGCAACTCGCCGGCGCCGTCGATACGGGCGGCTTCCAGAGCCTCGTCGGGGACGTAGCCGGCGCTGAGGACCCGGGAGAGGTAGACGCCGAAGGGGTGCACCAGGACGGGAAGGAGCACGGCCCAGTAGGTGTTGACGATGCCCACGTCACTGGCGAGCAGGTACATCGGCAGGGCGAGCGCGGTGGTCGGGAGGAGCACCCCCAGCAGGACCACGCCGAACAGCTTCTCCTTGCCCCTGAAGTGGTACTTGTCGAAGGCGTAGCCCGCCGCGACGCTGATCAGCGAGCTGAGCGCGGCTCCGCCGCCCGCGTACAGCAGGCTGTTGAGGTACCAGCGGAAGTAGACGCCGTCGCCGTACGAGGCCAGGGCGGAGAGGTTCGCGCCGAGGTCGAACCCCTCGAAGGAGAAGGCGTTTCCCGCGAGGAGGCCGCCGGCGTCCTTGGTGGCCGCGGTGACCAGCCACACGAGTGGGAAGAGCATGTAGAGCGTGGCGAGGACGAGCACGCCGTTGACGGCGCTCCTCGAAAGCCACCGGAAGGCGGGGGAGGTCATGCCGTCTTCTCCTTCCGGCCGGTGAGGCGGGTGACCCCGAAGGAGAGCAGCGCGGCGGTGAGCGCGAGGAGCACGGAGGCGGCGGCCGCGAGTCCGTAGTCGTTGCGGTCGAAGGCCGCGGTGTAGGCGTACATGTTCGGTGTCCAGGTGGAGGTCACGGAGGAGCCGGTGCCCTTGTTGAGGATCAGCGGCTCGGTGAACAGCTGCAGCGATCCGATGACGGTGAAGAGAGCGACCATCACGACCGAGGCGCGGATCAGCGGGACCTTGATGCTCAGCGCGGTACGCCAGGCGCCCGCGCCGTCCACCGTGGCCGCTTCGAGCACGGAGCGGTCGATGGCCTGGAGGGCGGCGTAGAAGATCACCACGTTGTAGCCGAGCCATTCCCACAGCGCGATGTTGATCACGGAGGGCAGGACGCCTTCGGGGGAGAAGAAGTCGAAGCCGATGCCGCCGGCCTCCATCGCCTGGGCGACCGGGCTGAGTTGGGGCGTGTAGAGGTAGACCCAGATCAGGGCGGCGATGATGCCGGGGACGGCGTGCGGCAGGAAGAGCGCGAGCTGGAAGAAGCGGCGGGCGCGGGCGAGCGCCGAGTCGAGGAGCAGGGCGAGGACGAGGGCTCCGCCGATCATCAGCGGGATGTAGAACACGCAGTACCCGAGGAGTACGAGGAAGCCCTCGCGGAAGGCCGGGTCACCCAGCGCCGCCACGTAGTTGTCGAGGCCGCTGAAGACGGTCTCGGTGCCGCCGAAGCCCAGTCCGGACTGCTTGTCGGTGAACAGGCTCAGCCGGACCGCGTAACCGACCGGCAGCACCATCACCAGGACGAAGAGGACGAAGAAGGGGGTCAGCAGGACGCCGGCAGCGGCGTTGGTACGGGCGCGGGCCTTCATGGTCTTCCTCAGCCCTCGACCTTCAGGCCGCGCTTGTCGAGCTCGGAGACGGTCGCGTCGTGTCCGGCCCGGACGGCGTCGGCGATCGTCGCGCCGCCGGTCGTGACCTTGCCGAAGGCGTCCTTGATGGCGGTGTTCGTGGTGCCGGAGGTCGGGCCCCAGGCCCAGTTCGGGTTGATGGACGCGCCCGCGTCCTCGAAGACCTGGTAGATGTCCTGTCCGCCGTAGTACTCGGTGTCGAACGCGGACCTGGCGGCCGGGCGCAGTCCGGCGGCGGCGGGGAAGGCGCTGGAGGTGCCGGACTCGATACGGGCCTTGATGCCGCCCTCGGTGGTCGTCATCCACGTGGCGAACCCGACGGCGGCCTCGGCCTTCTCGCTGTCCTTGGTCACGGCGAAGGTGGAGCCGCCCAGCATGCCGCTGGCCGGCTTGCCGTCCCAGGTGGGCATCGGGGCGACGGCCCACTTGCCGCTCTGCTCGGGCAGCGTGCCCTTGAGGACGCCGGCGCCCCAGGAGGCGCCGAGGTAGCCGACGGTGCCGCCGCTCTTGAGGGAGTTGGTCCACTCCGGGCTGAAGGAGGCGTTGCTGCGGATGAGGTCGTCGTCGAGGAGTTCCTGCCAGTACGCCGAGACCTTGGCCGTGGCGGCGTCCGTGGTGTCGATCTTCCAGGTGTCGCCCTCGGCCTTGAACCACTGGGCGCCGGCCTGCCAGACCATGGCCTGGAAGGTGGTCGGATCGTCGGGGAAGAAGGTGCCTGTGCGCGCCTCCTTGTCGGCCTTCTTCACCTTCTCGGCGGCCTTGCGGAAGTCGTCCCAGGTCCTCGGGACCTCGACGCCGTACTTCGCGAACAGGTCCTTGCGGTAGTAGAAGGCCTGCGGAGCGGCGTCGAAGGGGACGGCCCAGTTCTTGCCGCCGAGGGTGGTGAGTTCGACGGTCTGCGGCAGGAACTTCTTCTTGACGTCGTCGGTCAGGTGGGAGCTGATGTCCTGGACCGCGCCCTGGCTCACGAACTCGGGGAGCATCGGGTACTCGATGGAGACCAGGTCGGGCGCGTTGCCGGCCTTCACCGCGTTGGAGATCTTGGCGTAGCCGCCGGCGTTGCCGGAGGGGGTCTCCTCGAACGTGACGCGGATGTCGCTCTGCGAGGCGTTGAACGCGTCCACGACTTCCTGCGTCCCCTTGGCCCATCCCCAGAAGGTGATGGTCACGGGCTTCCCGTCGCTCCCCTCGGTCCGGGAGTCCGCGCCGCTGCCGCCGCAGGCCGTGAGCACGGCGAGGGCGGAGGCGGTGGCGATCGCGGCGACGGCGTTTCTGGTCCGACGGGTCGGGACGTTCCTGATAGGGCTCACGGCACAGCTGCTGACAAAGCGGCGGCACTTGCGTCGGCCGCGATCCTTGGCCGAGTCGTGAGCGAAGTCAAGAACGAATGATCGAATGATCGAAATAAGCTCAAGAACTGATTCCGTCGGCGACGCGCCGGGTGTGCGTCCCCGTGCCGCCGCCCGCGTCACCCGCACGGCGCGCCCCGCACGAGTCCCGCACCCGCAGGCGCGGCAGCAGCGCCAGGTGCCGCCGGGGCTCGTCCGCGTCGCCCGGCCCGCCCGCCAGCCGCTCCACCAGCAGCCGCGTCGCCTCCCGGCCGACCTCGCGCTTGGGCGGGGCCACCGCCGTCAGCGGTATGTCCGCGAGCGCCGCCACCTCGTCGTCGTACGCGATCAGCGCCAGGTCGTCGGGCACCCGTACGCCCAGCTCGGCCAGCCGCTGCACCATCTGGATCGCGTCCACGTCGTTGTGCACCAGCGCCGCGCTCGCCGTACCCGAGACCACCGCCTCGTGCAGCGCGCGCACGGCCGCCTCGAACTCCTCGGGGCGCTGCTCGGCGGGCACCGAGTCGATCACCGGCCCGGGGGCGCGCAGCCCCAGCGCGCCGAGCGCGTCCGTGTACCCGGAGCGCACCGCGAGCGCGGTCGGGCTGTCGGACCGGGCCACCAGCAGAGGTGCGCCGTGACCCAGGTCCCTCAGGTGGCGCACGGCCAGCAGGGCGCCGTGCCCGTGGTCGGACGCGACGCGGTCCATGCCGTCCAGGGCGCTGCCCGGCGCCGCGCGGCGCTCCAGCAGCACGGCGGGCACCGGCAGGCCGGTGATCCATTCGCCGTGTGCGGCCGGGTCCCCGGGGGCGCGCCAGCCCGGCGCGATCAGCAGGCCCTCGGCCCCGGCGGCCAGCAGCCCCTCGGTGCGCACGGGGTCCTCCTCGGGCCGGTAGTCCGAGATCCGCAGGATCAGCCGCGAACCGGCGCGCGCGGCCGCCTCGTGGGCGCCGCGGATCACCTCGGCGAAGTAGTACGTGGAGGAGGGCGCGAGCAGTCCGATCACGGGACCGTGTCCGCCGTCGGCCACGGAGCCCGCGCCGGGCGCCGCCGCGGGCCGCCGGCCCGGCCAGGACACCGAGCCGTGGATCCGGTCGAGCCTGCCCTCCCCGGCCAGGAGCTCGACGTCCCGGCGCGCGGTCACGGGCGAGACGCCCAGCAGAGCGGCCAGGTCGGAGACGCGCGCACTGCCGCGGTCCCGTACCAGCCCCAGCAGTCGTTCATGACGTTCGGCAGCACTCTCGCGCACGGTGACGGTCCCCCTCGCAGTGTGTGGCCCGGCTGATGCCAGCCTACGGCAGAGTGATCGAACCACGGCATATTTCGATCATTCACACGTGGTCCATTGACGTTCGATCACAGCTCGTTCATGCTTTCGCCGTCGCCGTCGTCTGTGCCCAGGGGAGCATCATGCCGTTCGAGTCCACCGGCTGGACCCGTGCGCACTGGGAGGACGCCGCCGACGACCTGCTCCTCGCGGTACGCCCGTGGGCCTCGCCGCGGAGCGGTCTGATCAGCCTCCCCGGCGCCCGCCCCAGCTGGTCCGGCCCTCGCTCCGACGGCCTCGAAGGCTACGCCCGTACGTTCCTGCTCGCCGCGCTCCGCGTCGCGGGCGCCCACGGCGAGGACCCGCACGGCTTCCTGCCCCGGTACGCCGAAGGGCTGGCCGCCGGTACGGAGGACCCCGTGCCCACGGGCGACCTGAGCGCCCACGCGCCCGACTCCTGGCCGCTCATGGCCGACGTGCGCCAGGCCGTCGTCGAATCCGCCTCCGTCGCCATCGCCCTGCGCCTCACCCGCCCCTGGCTCTGGGACACCCTCGACGACCGGACACGCGAACGAGTCGTCGCCTGGCTGCTCCCCGCCCTCGGCCCGTCCCCGGTCGACAACAACTGGTGGCTCTTCGGCCTCACCGTCGCCGGCTTCCTCCAGGACGCCGGCATCGAGACCGACCGGGCCCAGCGCACCATCGACCGCGCGCTCGACCGCATCGAGCACTGGTGGCTCGGCGACGGCTGGTACAGCGACGGCCCGAACCGCGCCTTCGACCACTACAACGCCTGGGCCCTGCACTTCTACCCGGTCCTGCACGCCCACCTCGCCGGCGACCGGGCTCTGCTCGACCGGTACGGCCCCCGCCTGCACCGCCACCTCGCCGACGTCACCCGCCTCTTCGACGCCAACGGCGCGCCCCTGCCCTACGGCCGCTCGCTGACCTACCGCTTCGCCGCGGCGGCCGCCCCCTGGCTCGGCGCCCTGACCGGCCACACCCCGCTGACCCCCGGCGCCACCCGCCGGCTCGCCTCCGGAGCCCTGCGCCACTTCCTCGACCGCGGAGCCACGGACGCACGAGGGCTGCTCACCCCGGGCTGGTACGGGCCGTACGAACCGGCCGTCCAGAGCTACTCCGGCCCCGCGTCCCCCTACTGGGCCGCCAAGGGCTTCCTCGGCCTGCTCCTCCCCGCGACCCACCCCGTCTGGACCGCCCCCGAGGAACCGATTCCCGCCGAGACCGAGGACGCGGTCACCACCCTGGCCCCGCCCGGCATGCTGATCCAGTCCACCGCCGCCGACGGTCTCGTACGCCTCCACAACCACGGCAGCAACCATGTGGACCCACGGGACGACGACCCCGGGTACGCCCGGTTCGCGTACTCCACCCGGACCGGCCCGACCATCGGGAGCGCCGACAACCACTTCGCTCTGCTCGTTGACGGTTCCCCCACCCGGCGCGGCCCCGCCGAGCCGCTCGGGCACGGCCCGGGCTGGGCGGCCTCCGCCCACACCCCGCAACCCGGCGTGCGCGTCGTGTCCGCCACCCTCGCGCACGGCCGGGCCGAGGTCCGCGCGCATCTCGTCGTCGGCGCGCCGCCCGGGACGCCGGTCCGCCAGACCGGCTGGGCCACCGACGGCACGGTGACCGCCCAGCTCCACCCGGTCCACGGCTACCGCGTCGCGGCGGAGTCGGCCACCGGCCCGACCCTGGTCGCCGACCGGAGCCGTACGCACGTCCTCGAAGGGCGCACCGAGTCGGCCGAGTCGCTCTTCGTCGCCCTCGCCTCGGTGACCGCCGAGCCGGACCCGGCGCCCGTCGCCACCCTCGCAGACGTGTTCATCACCGGCCGCCGCACCATCCGCGTGACCTGGCCGGGCAACGTCACCCGCGAGGTGACGCTCGATCCGGGGACGCCGGACATCCGCCAACAGGCCCCCGCCTGACGGCTACTGCGGCCCGTACTTGCGGCCCGCGCGCGAGCTGACCCCGCCGAGCAGGCCGCGCGGCGCCAGCTTCATCACGCCCATCAGCGCCTTGTACCGCGGATCGGGGATCGACAGCGACTTGCCCTTCGCCAGATCCGCCAGCGCCGACGACACCAGCTTGTCGGCGTCCAGCCACATCCACCCCGGGATGTTGTCCGTCCCCATCCCGGCCCGCTGGTGGAACTCCGTCCGCACGAAACCGGGGCACAGCGCCATCAGCCGCACGCCCGACCCCGCCATGTCCCGCGCCACACCCTGCGTGAACTGCACGACCCACGCCTTGGAGGCGCCGTACGTGCCGCGCGGCACGAACGCCGCCACCGAGGCCACGTTCACCACGCCTCCGCGGCCCCGCTCCCGCATCGAGCCGGCCGCCGCGGACGTCAGCCGCAGCACGGCCTCGCAGTGCACCTTCAGCATCGTCAACTCGTCGGCCATGGACACCTCCAGGAAGCGTCCCTTGTTCCCGAAACCGGCGTTGTTGATCAGCAGGTCGACGGGGTGCCTGCGGTCCACGAGCCGCTTCTCGACCGCCGCGATCCCCGCGTCGCCGGACAGGTCCGCCGTCAGCACCTCCGCCTCGATGCCGTGCCGGTCGTGCAGCTCGGTGGCCTGCTCCTGCAGCCGCTCGGTGTCGCGGGCCACCAGCACCAGATTGCGTCCCTCGGCCGCCAGCCGCCGCGCGAACGCGGCGCCGATGCCCGCGGTCGCTCCCGTGATCAGTGCAGTCGTCATAGGCGGCACGTTAGTGCCCCGCGTGTGAGTGCGGCGTACGAACCTCGCCCGCCCGCTGTCCCTTCTCGACGACCACGAACTGGCCCATCATGCCCCCGTCCTCGTGGTACAGCAGATGACAGTGGTACATGTACGGAGTGTCCGGATCCGCAGGGCCGGTGAACCGCAGGGCGATCCTCACCCTCCCGTTGCCGGGCACGAAGACGGTGTCCTTGGCGCCGCGCAGATGCGGCGGGGGCTGCCGGCCGTCGACCTCCAGCACCCGGAACTGCACGTCGTGCACATGGAAGTTGTGCGGCATCCCGTCGTCGTTGCGCAGGACCCACGTCTCGGTGGTGCCCCGGGTGACGGTCTCGTCGATCCGCTCCATCGACATCGGCCTGCCGTTGATCCCCGACCGCTGAAGGCGGAAGATCCGTGTCCGCACCGACTCCCCGGCGTCCGGCAGCTCCGGCTCGCCCAGCCGGTGCGGAAGCCCGGGCGAGGGGCGCAGCGTCTTCGCGGCGCGCAGCTCCAGCACGTCGAACGCGTCGTCGCCGCCGTTGAACCGGGTCTGCCAGAAGTCGCCCAGATTCTGCGGATGGCTGCGCAGCACCGCACGTTCGCCGGGGCGCATCCGCACGACGATCTCGGCCCGTTCGCCGGGAGAGAGCAGGATGCGGTCCGTCGGCACGGCCTCCGCCAGCAGGCCGCCGTCCGACGCGATCAGCGAGAAACGCCGGTCGTCGGCGAAGCCGAAGTGGTAGACGCGGGCCGTGGAGGCGTTGAGCAGGCGCAGCCGTATCAGCTCGTCACCGACCTTCTTGTACGGGTCGAGCGTGCCGTTGACCATGGTCCGGTCGCCGAGGAAGCCGCTGTCGGACATGAGCTCGTGGCCGTGGTCGAACGCGGCGCCGTCGAACCGGACGTCCTGCACGATGACGGGCAGGTCGTCGACGCCGTACCGCTTCGGCAGCGGAAGCCGCGCCGACCGCTCGTCGTCCAGCAGGAACATGCCGGCCAGTCCGCGCCGCACGTGCTGCTCCGTCTTGCCGTGCGGGTGCGGGTGGTACCAGAGCGACGCCGCGGGCTGGTCGACCGTCCAGTGCGGGCTCCAGGTGCCGCCCGGCGCCACCGCCTGGTGCGGGCCGCCGTCCATCGCGGCGGGCAGGTGCATGCCGTGCCAGTGCACGGTGGAGGTCTCGTCCAGGGCGTTCCGTATCCGCACCTGGACCTTGTCGGCGCGTGCGGCGCGCAGGGTCGGGCCCAGATAGTCGCCGTTGAAGCCCCAGGTGGGCGTCCGCTGCCCGGCTCGGAACTCCTTGTGCCCGGCCCGCATCGTGAGATCGAAGACCTTGGTGCCGTCGGGCCGGACGGTCGGTTCGGCCAGGGGCGGCACGGCCAACTCGCGGCTGAACGAGGTGCCGACGGTGGACACCCGGGCGTCGGAGTACAGCCAGAAGAACCCGCCGCCCACCGCGCCGGCGAAGGCGACGGCGAGCGCCGTGAGAACGACGATGACGCGCTTGAGCGGGGACATGCCTCCAGCGTTCCGGCCCCCGCGAGCGGTCACATCGGGGACCGCCCCCCATCGGTCCCCGATCAAACTCCGATGCACGCTCGGGGATTTCCCCTACGAGACGGCCGGCCGCTCCCCGTCGTCGGTCCCGTACCTGGCCACGTACTCCCGTGCCGCGCGCAGCTGCTCGGGGTGCAGCGCGTCGCCCGCGGCGAGCACCCGGGGCAGCAGGGCGCGTTCGGTGGTCTCGGCCCGGAACGCCAGCGAGACGGTGACCTCGTGCTCCGGCCGGTGCACGATCTCGATCGGGTCGCCCGCACGGACCTCGCCGGGCGTTATCACCCGCAGATACGCCCCGGGGGCCGCGGCCAGGGTGAACCGCCGGACCCAGCCCTTCGCGTCCAGCCGGCTCGCGAAGGTGCGGCACGGGATGCGTCCGCTCGTGACCTCGAGCACCAGGTCCCGCCCGATCCGCCAGCGTTCGCCGATCCTCGCGCCGTTGACGTCGAGCCCGCTCGTCGTGAGGTTCTCGCCGAACGAGCCGTTCGCCAGCGGCCTGCCCAGCTCCTGCTCCCAGACGTCCAGATCCTCGCGGGCGAAAGCGTAGACGGCCTGGTCGGTGCCCCCGTGATGACGCAGGTCGGATATCGCGTCGCCGGCCAGCCCGCTGCCGCCCTCGCCCTTGCGGCCGGGATCGCTCACCCGGACGGCCCCCTCGACCGGGCGCTTGTCGATGCCGGTCGTGCCGGTGTCCGCGTAGCCCACCGGCTTCAGCCGCCCCACGTTCACGCTCAGAAGCTTCATGGCGGGCACGCTAACCCGGTGGTCCTCAAAGGAACCACCCGATATTTCACTTCGGCCTCCAAGGCTGCCTTATGCTCGGAGGGTGATCGAAGCCCGTCACCTCCGTGTCCTGCGCGCCGTCGCCGCCACCGGCTCCTTCTCCGCCGCCGCGCGCGAACTGGGCTGCACCCAGCCCGCGGTCAGTCAGCAGATGAAGGCGCTCGAAACCTCGGCCGGCACCCCGCTGCTCATCCGTACGGGCCGCGAGATGCGCCTGACCCAGGCCGGCGAAGTGCTCGTCCGGCACGCTTCCGGCATCCTCGCGGGGCTCACCGCCGCCGAGGAGGAGATCGCGGCGATCGCCGGGCTCAGGGCGGGCCGGGTCCGGCTGGTGTCGTTCCCGAGCGGCAGTTCCACGCTCGTGCCGACCGCGCTCGCCGCCCTGCGCGCGGCGCATCCCGGCACCAGGGTCTCCCTGGTCGACGCGGAACCGCCCCGCTCCGTCGAGATGCTGCGGGAGGGCGACTGCGACGTGGCCCTCGCCTTCCGCTACGGCACGACGGGCGCCGAGTGGGACGACCTCGTGGTGCGCCCGCTGCTCACCGACCGGCTCGTCGGGCTCGTGCCGGAGGGGCACCGCCTGGCCGGAGCGGAGAGCGTCGCAATCGGCGACCTCACCGACGAGCCGTGGATCGCGGGCTGCCCGCGCTGCCGCCGTCAGCTCGTGGAGGTCTGCGAGGAGGCGGGCTTCACCCCGCGGATCGACTTCGCGACGGACGACTACCCGGCGGTGATCGGGCTGGTCGGCGCAGGCCTGGGGGTGGCGGTGCTGCCGGAGCTGGCGCTGGAGTCGGTGCGCCCCAAGGGTGTGCGGACGATCGCGGTGAACCCGCCCGTCGCGCGCGAGATCGTCGCCCTGACCCTCCCCGACCTGTCCCAGGTCCCGGCGGTCGCGGCGACCCTCGACCAGCTGACCCTGGCGGCCCGGCGCTGAGTACACGCCAGCCGGTCCCGGCAGAGGCCGGGACCGGCTGGCAGGAGGGGATGCGGGGCGCGGGTGGATCGCTCGTCGTCGCGGTCGTGGCGGATGCTTCTCGTCGTCGTTGTCGCTGTTGTTCGGTCGATGTTGTTCGCTCACAGAAGCGAAGGAACGTTTCTTCGATAGGTCGCGGTCCGGGGTGTCAACCCCCCACCGCGCCTCCCGCGCTCGTCGCGGGGATCAGTCGATGGCGTGCGCGGCCCATGAGCTCCTCGCGCTCGTCCTCGGTCAGCCCGCCCCAGACGCCGTACGGCTCGCGCACGGCCAGCGCATGTGCGGCGCACTCGGCCCGGACGGGGCACCGCATGCAGACCTCTTTAGCCGAGTTCTCGCGGGCACTGCGTGCTGCGCCGCGTTCGCCCTCCGGATGGAAGAAGAGCGAGCTGTCGACCCCGCGGCATGCCGCGAGGAGCTGCCAGTCCCACAGATCGGCATTGGGTCCGGGAAGGCGAGAGAAATCTGCCATAGCGCATGTCCCCTTGAAACCGTGCTGAGTGGATACAGGACAGGTCGGAAACGGACGGGACCACCGGCCGGTGCGTGCCGGATCCGGCACCCCGCTGTGTGCCAACGACCGTACATCTACTGTGTAAGTAGATGTAAATATGACTCATTGCGAATCTAGCCAAAGACACCAGCGAATGTGAAGAAAAGGCGCTGAATGGGGGCACGACTCCCCGAAGAAACTGCGGTGACCTGCGGCGCTGCGGTCCGCGCACGGTCCCTTACGCAGAGTGTCGAAGAGCTTCGTCCGACCCGTAACTCTTTCGAGTGACCGTCGTTGAGAGGGCGGAGGCGGTTGAAGGGACAAGCTGTCGGGCACATGTCCGAGAGCGTTCAACCGCTCAGGTGACGAAACGTATCCAGCCTGGAGGCTCAAGGTGACGCGCTTTTGCTGCGAGAGCCACGGAGGTCAGTCATGACATCCGTCCTCGTCTGCGACGACTCCCCGCTTGCCCGAGAGGCGCTCCGCCGCGCGGTCGCGACCGTGCCCGGCGTCGAGCGCGTGACGACCGCGGCCAACGGCGAGGAAGTCCTCCGCCGCTGGGGCGCGGACCGCTCGGACCTGATTCTCATGGACGTGCGCATGCCCGGACTGGGCGGCGTCGAGACCGTGCGCCGGCTTCTGTCCGCCGATCCGGGCGCCCGGATCATCATGCTCACCGTCGCCGAGGACCTCGACGGTGTCGCGCTCGCGGTCGCCGCCGGTGCCCGCGGCTACCTGCACAAGGACGCCTCGCGCGCCGAGTTGCGGGCGACCGTGACCCAGGCGCTCGCCGACCCCACGTGGCGGCTCGCCCCGCGCCGGCTCCGCTCGGCCGAGATGGGCGCCGCGCCCACCCTCACCGCGCGTGAGATCCAGGTGCTCGAGGGCATGAGCCACGGCCGGTCCAACGCGGAGATCGGGCGCGAGCTGTTCCTTTCGGAGGACACGGTGAAGACGCACGCCAGGCGCCTGTTCAAGAAGCTCGGCGCCTCGGACCGGGCGCACGCGGTGGCGCTCGGATTCCGGTGGGGCCTCGTCCGCTGAGCGGGCCCGTGCGGGGTGACGGATGCCCGAGGGCATCCGTTTCCCGCGCCATGCCGCATCCTTGAGGGTGTGGAGTTCCTCGGGGACGAGTCGGTCGAGCGGGAGGGGAGGGCGCAGGAGATGAGTTCCGGCGCACCTGCTCATAACGCTTCGGTGCACAACATGGGACGCGGTGCCACGGACGCTCCGGCGGCCAGGCACCATGGACCGATGCGTGACGACGAGGCGGCGAACGCCCAGGGGGCCATCGGTGCGCTCGTCCATCGTGCCGTCGACGGCGACGAGCAGGCCACGCACGACCTGCTCGCGCACGTCCACCCGCTCGCGCTGCGCTTCTGCCGTTCCCGTCTCAACAGACTCCCGGGTGACGCCCGGCACTTCGCCGACGACCTCGCCCAGGAGGTGTGCGTCGCGGTGCTGATGGCACTGCCGCGCTACAAGGACACCGGAAGGCCCTTCGAGGCCTTCGTCTTCGCCATCGCCTCGCACAAGGTCGCCGACCTGCAGCGGGCCGCGATGCGGCACCCCGGCTCGACGGCCGTGCCGTCCGACGAGATGCCCGAGCGGCCCGACGACTCCCTCGGCCCCGAGGAGCGCGCGCTGCTCAGCGACGACGCCGAGTGGGCCAAGAAACTCCTCGCCAACCTCCCGGAGAACCAGCGCGAGCTGCTCGTGCTGCGCGTCGCCGTCGGGCTCACGGCCGAGGAGACGGGACAGATGCTGGGGATGTCGCCGGGTGCGGTGCGGGTCGCCCAGCACCGTGCGCTGAGCCGTCTGCGGGCGCTCGCCGAGCAGTGATCCGCCCGGCGGTCGCGTACGTATGAACGTACAAAGCTGCTTACTGATCTTGATCGTGGAATGAGACGGGTCCCGAGCCCGTTAGCATGGACATCCGCACCGATCAAGGCCATTGGGGAAGGTGTCATGACCAACGTCGACGGAGTGCCCGAGAAATTCGCGACACTCGGGCTGACCTACGACGATGTGCTGCTGCTGCCGGGTGCCTCCGACATGGCCCCCGACCAGATCGACACCTCCTCGTACCTCTCGAAGAACGTGCGGGTGAACATCCCGCTGCTGTCCGCCGCCATGGACAAGGTGACCGAGGCGCGCATGGCCATCGCCATGGCCCGTCAGGGCGGCGCGGGCGTCCTGCACCGCAACCTGTCCATCGCCGACCAGGCCAACCAGGTCGACCTGGTCAAGCGGTCGGAGTCCGGCATGGTCACCGACCCGATCACCGTGCACCCGGATGCCACGCTCGCCGAGGCGGACGCGATCTGCGGCAAGTTCCGCATCAGCGGTGTGCCCGTGACCGACAAGGCCGGCAAGCTCCTCGGCATCGTCACCAACCGTGACATGGCCTTCGAGACCGACCGCAGCCAGCAGGTGCGCGACGTCATGACCCCGATGCCGCTGGTCACCGGCAAGGTCGGGATCTCCGGTGTGGACGCCATGGAGCTGCTGCGCCGCCACAAGATCGAGAAGCTTCCGCTGGTCGACGACGCGGGCATCCTCAAGGGCCTGATCACGGTCAAGGACTTCGTCAAGGCCGAGAAGTACCCGAACGCCGCCAAGGACAAGGAAGGCCGGCTGCTCGTCGGCGCGGCCGTCGGTGTCGCGGGCGACGCCTTCGAGCGCGCCCAGGCGCTGATCGAGGCGGGCGTCGACTTCATCGTCGTGGACACCGCGCACGGCCACTCCAAGCTGGTCGGCGACATGGTCGCCAAGATCAAGTCGAACTCCTCCGGTGTGGACGTCATCGGCGGCAACGTCGCCACCAGGGACGGCGCCCAGGCGCTGATCGACGCGGGTGTCGACGGCATCAAGGTCGGCGTCGGCCCGGGTTCCATCTGCACCACGCGCGTGGTCGCCGGCATCGGTGTTCCCCAGGTCACCGCGATCTACGAGGCCTCGCTCGCCGCCAAGGAGGCGGGCGTGCCGGTGATCGGCGACGGCGGCCTGCAGTACAGCGGTGACATCGCCAAGGCCCTGGTCGCGGGTGCCGACACGGTGATGCTCGGCTCGCTGCTCGCCGGCTGCGAGGAGTCCCCGGGCGAGCTGCTCTTCATCAACGGCAAGCAGTTCAAGTCGTACCGGGGCATGGGCTCGCTGGGCGCCATGCAGTCCCGCGGCGAGCAGCGCTCCTTCTCCAAGGACCGCTACTTCCAGGAGGGCGTCGCCTCCGACGAGAAGCTGGTGCCCGAGGGCATCGAGGGCCAGGTCCCCTACCGCGGCCCGCTCTCCGCGGTCGTCCACCAGCTCGTCGGCGGTCTGCGCCAGTCGATGTTCTACGTCGGCGGCCGCACGGTGCCGGAGCTCCAGGCGAACGGCCGGTTCGTCCGGATCACCTCGGCGGGTCTCAAGGAGAGCCACCCGCACGACATCCAGATGACGGTCGAGGCGCCGAACTACAGCAGGAAGTAGCGCGTACGTCCCACGAGGGGCGGTCCCGGGTCGCCGGGGCCGCCCCTCGCGTGTGGGTCGGGGATACTGGTAGGGCCCCAGGCGCAGAAGTAAGAGGGAAAGGCCACACATCGTGACTGAGATCGAGATCGGGCGCGGCAAGCGCGGCCGCCGGGCGTACGCGTTCGATGACATCGCCGTCGTACCGAGCCGGCGCACGCGGGACCCGAAGGAGGTCTCGATCGCCTGGCAGATCGACGCCTACCGCTTCGAGCTGCCCTTCCTGGCCGCCCCGATGGACTCGGTCGTCTCCCCGAGCACCGCGATCCGCATCGGCGAGATGGGCGGCCTCGGCGTCCTGAACCTCGAGGGCCTGTGGACCCGCTACGAGGACCCGCAGCCCCTGCTCGACGAGATCGCCGAGCTGGGCCCGGAGAGCGCCACGCGCCGGCTGCAGGAGATCTACGCCGCCCCGATCAAGGAGGAGCTGATCGGGCAGCGCATCAAGGAGGTGCGCGACTCGGGCGTCGTCACCGCCGCCGCGCTCTCCCCGCAGCGCACCGCGCAGTTCTCGAAGGCCGTCGTCGACGCCGGTGTCGACATCTTCGTCATCCGCGGTACGACGGTCTCCGCCGAGCACGTCTCCGGCGCCGCCGAGCCGCTGAACCTCAAGCAGTTCATCTACGAGCTCGACGTCCCGGTCATCGTCGGCGGCTGCGCCACCTACACCGCCGCGCTGCACCTGATGCGTACGGGCGCGGCGGGCGTGCTGGTGGGCTTCGGCGGCGGGGCCGCGCACACCACGCGCAACGTGCTGGGCATCCAGGTCCCGATGGCGACCGCCGTCGCCGACGTGGCCGCGGCCCGCCGCGACTACATGGACGAGTCCGGCGGCCGGTACGTCCACGTCATCGCCGACGGCGGTGTGGGCTGGTCGGGCGACCTGCCGAAGGCGATCGCCTGCGGTGCGGACGCCGTGATGATGGGCTCGCCGCTGGCGCGCGCGACCGACGCGCCGGGCAAGGGCCGCCACTGGGGCATGGAGGCCGTCCACGAGGACGTGCCGCGCGGCAAGCTGGTCGACCTGGGCATCGTGGGCACGACCGAGGAGGTCCTGACCGGTCCCTCGCACAGCCCGGACGGGTCGATGAACTTCTTCGGCGCGCTGCGCCGGGCGATGGCGACGACCGGCTACAGCGAGCTCAAGGAGTTCCAGCGGGTCGAGGTCACGGTGGGGGACTCGCAGCACCGCCGCTGATCTCCGGCTGTACACAGGGTAGGGCCCGGCACCTCGGTGCCGGGCCCTACCCCTTTGGGGAGCGGGTCGGCTTTACGGAGCGGGTCAGCGCCGGCGGCCCGTGTGCCTGAGCGGAACGCTCATGGCGATGCACAGCAGCGTGACGGTCGCGAGCGCAACGGTCCACGTCTCGCGGGAGTGGAACCCGAGCGCCAGCACCCCGGCTTCCAGCACCAGGCACCTCGTCGTCGCGCCGATCGCCCGGCGTTCGAGGCGCTGGGATCTGCCCAGCGTCCAGCACGCCCAGGCGCTCGCGGCAACGACGACGGCACCGACGGCGGCGACGCGCAGGATCTCGGCCTCCACCTCGTCGGCCGATCGGTCGCCCCGGCCGAATCCCTGGAGCCACCCCGGCAGGAACCAGAAGGCGACCGACGCGATGGCCGCGGCCTGGAGACCGAGCAGGAGGACGGCCGTTCTCGCTGCGAGTCGGTGCACGGTGGCTCGGCGCATGGGGGTCCATCGTTGCTCGGGAGGCGGAGCGGGTTGATCGCCTGTCTCCCCACCGGGATCGGATCTGTCCAGCGCCGCCAACGGCTCCTCCGCTCCTCGGCTCCTCAGAGGCGGTGTGCCGCGCCCGCCGGCGTCGCGCCCCGTGTGTCGAGCAGCAGCTGCGCCTTGACCGCCAGTCCCTGGAGGTCGTACGTGCGGTGGTGCTGGAGCAGCACCGTGAGGTCGGCGTCGGCGGCGGCCTCGTAGAGCGACTCGGCGCGGGGCACCGGCAGCCCGTTCACCTGCCAGTCCGGGACGTACGGGTCGTGGTAGCTGACGGATGCGCCGAGGTCCGTCAGGCGGCGGGCGATCTCGGTGGCGGGGGAGCCGGTCAGATCGGCGAGGTCGGGCTTGTAGGTGATGCCGAGGAGCAGGACGCGGGCGCCGCGGGCCGACTTGCCGTGCTCGTTGAGGAGCGTGGCGCTGCGCTGGATGACGTACTGCGGCATCCGGGTGTTGATGTCCTGGGCGAGGCCGACCATGCGCAGGGTGCGGCCGGTGGGCGGGGGGCCGGGGTCGACGGGGACACCGTGTCCGCCGACGCCGGGGCCCGGACGGAAGGCCTGGAAGCCGAACGGCTTGGTCTCGGCGCAGCGGATGACGTCCCACAGGTCGATGCCGAGATCGTGGCAGAGGACGGCCATCTCGTTGACCAGCGCCATGTTGACGTGCCGGAAGTTCGTCTCCAGGACCTTGACGGTCTCGGCCTCGCGCAGACCGCGGGCCCGGACGACCTTGTCGGTGAGCCGGCCGTAGAAGGCGGCGGCCGCCTCGGTGCAGGCGGGGGTGAGGCCGCCGATGACCTTGGGGGTGTTGGCGTAGCCGTGGTCGCGATTGCCGGGGTCGGTGCGGCTGGGGGAGTGGGCCAGGTGGAAGTCGCGCCCCGCGCGCAGGCCGGAGCCCTCCTCGAGCAGCGGACGGAGGAACTCCTCGGTCGTGCCGGGCTGGACGGCCGATTCGAGGAGCACGGTGGTGTGCGGGCGCAGCCGGGACGCCAGGGCGCGGGCCGCCTCGGCGAGTGCCGTGAGGTCGGGTACCCCGTCTCGGCCGGGGGGTGTGGGGGCGCAGATGACGGCGGTGCGCACCCGTCCCAGCTCTGCCGCGTCGGTGACCGCGCGGAAGCCGGCGGAGAGCATGCGGCGGACGTCCGCGGCGGTCACTCCCGCTGCCGGTTCGGCGAGACGGTGCGGGTCGGGGTCGTAGCCGATGGTCTCGATGCGGGCTGCCACGGCGGCCTGGGCGAGCGGCAGACCGAGGTGGCCGAGTCCGATGACGGCGAGATCTGCGGGCATGACGGTGGCCGTCCTTCCCATAACCGGAGGGGACACAGGACGCAAGCCCTGTGGGCGGAACGGGCGTGCGCAATGTCAGACTAGGCGTAAATATGACCGTTATGCCGGATTGTGCACGTGTGGCTAACGGAGTGTTATCCACAGGCGGTGGCTGAAGTCGGTGAGTGCGGACAGAATCGACGTTGTGAGCCCGACCGCAGGGGACGCACGGGGGCGACGGGAGGCAGCAGTGAGGACAGCGACACTGGGACCCGAGGAGCGCGCCGCGGCGCTCGCCGCAATGGCCGAGCGTGAACTGGACGTGCTGGTGGTCGGCGCGGGCGTCGTCGGAGCGGGCACCGCGCTGGACGCGGTGACGAGAGGTCTCGCGACCGGCCTCGTCGAGGCGCGCGACTGGGCCTCGGGCACGTCGAGCCGATCGAGCAAGCTCATCCACGGCGGCCTGCGGTATCTGGAGATGCTCGACTTCGCCCTCGTCAGAGAGGCGCTCAAGGAGCGCGGGCTGCTCCTGGAGCGGCTGGCCCCGCACCTGGTCAAGCCGGTGCCCTTCCTCTATCCGCTGCAGCACAAGGGCTGGGAGCGGTGGTACGCGGGATCGGGCGTCGCGCTGTACGACGCGATGTCGGTCTCGTCGGGCCACGGGCGCGGTCTGCCCGTGCACCGTCATCTGTCACGGCGTCACGCGCTGCGGGTGGCACCCGCGCTGAAGAGGGAGGCCCTGGTGGGCGCCCTGCAGTACTACGACGCCCAGATGGACGACGCCCGTTTCGTCACGACCCTGGTGCGCACGGCCGCGAATTACGGAGCCCAAGTGGCCAGCCGGGCAAGGGTGGTCGGCTTCCTGCGCGAGGGCGAGCGGGTCGTCGGCGCGAGGGTGCTCGACGTCGAGGCCGGCGGGGAGTACGAGATCCGTGCCCGCCAGATCGTCAATGCGACCGGGGTGTGGACGGACGACACGCAGGCGCTGATCGGTGAGCGCGGACAGTTCCACGTGCGGGCGTCCAAGGGCATCCACCTCGTGGTGCCGAAGGACCGCATCCACTCCACCACCGGTCTGATCCTGCGGACCGAGAAGTCCGTGCTGTTCGTCATCCCGTGGGGCCGGCACTGGATCGTCGGCACCACGGACACCGACTGGGACCTCGACAAGGCGCACCCGGCCGCCTCCAGCGCGGACATCGACTACCTGCTGGATCACGTCAATTCGGTGCTCGCCGTGCCCCTCACCCGCGACGACGTCCAGGGGGTGTACGCGGGGCTGCGGCCGCTGCTCGCCGGCGAGTCCGACGCCACGAGCAAGCTGTCCCGCGAGCACACGGTGGCGCATCCCGTGCCGGGGCTGGTGGTCGTGGCGGGCGGCAAGTACACGACGTACCGGGTGATGGCGAAGGACGCGGTGGACGAGGCGGTGCACGGACTCGACCAGCGGGTGGCCGCGTGCGTCACGGAGGAGATCCCGCTCCTCGGCGCCGAGGGCTACCGCGCCCTGTGGAACGCCCGCGCGAGGATCGCGGCACGGACCGGGCTCCATGTCGTGCGCGTGGAGCACCTGTTGAACCGGTACGGTTCCCTGACCGAGGAGTTGCTCGCGCTCATCGCCGAGGACCCGTCGCTCGGCGAGCCGCTCACCGGCGCCGACGACTATCTCCGCGCCGAGGTCGTCTATGCGGCCTCGCACGAGGGCGCACGTCATCTTGACGACGTGCTGACGAGGCGGACCAGGATCTCGATCGAGACCTTCGACCGGGGGACGCGCTGTGCGCGGGAGTGCGCGGAGCTGATGGCTCCGGTGCTGGGGTGGGAGAAGGCGCACGTCGAGAAGGAGGTCGAGCACTACGAGAAGCGGGTCGAGGCGGAGCGTGAGTCGCAGCGTCAGCCGGACGACCTGACGGCGGACGCGGCACGGCTGGGGGCGCCGGACATCGTGCCGATCTGACGGACGGGGCCGGGTCATTGCCGGAGCCGCCCGTCCGCTTCGACGGGCGGACCGCTCGGCCGCGACCGTTTCCGCCGGCCCCTGAGCAGTGGAGAGCCGTCGCGGGCTCCGGTCCGACAAGACGGGCAGAGCGCCCACCAGCACAGGCTCGGTTTCACCGTGCGTGAGCGCCCGACCGGGGTCCGTGGCGGCCCGTCCGCGTGCGCCCGATGGGTGGACCCGGGAGAGATTCCGGTCCCGGAGTGAGGGACAATGGTCGCTCTGCCAGGGCGGGTTACCGCATCGAGCGGGAAGCGGCAGGCGCGGCGAAGACCAGGGATCGCAGAGGGGACTCATGTCGGAGGCTGAGCAGTCGGGGGAGCCCCAGCGGGACGAGGCGGAGGGGGCCGGCCTCGCCGGCAAGGGCGAGGACTCCGCCGTGAGTGCTGGGGGCGGCAGCGGCGATGTGACGGGGGGAGCGCCGCGTCGTGAAACGGTGACGGCCCCTCAGAGCAGCGCGTCCGATGCGGGGGAGGCGTCGTCAGCTGACGAGCCGTCCACCGGGGGCAGCGCCTCGGACGCTGCTGCGGAGGACGGGGCGGCGGGCGCGAGTGAGTCCGGTGCCGGCGAGGCGCGCTCGAATGCGGGCGACGCGCCCACCCCTGGCGCGGCGGTGTCGGGCGCGGCCAAGGACACGGGCGGGGCGGCCTCCGGCAGCGGGGACGCTGCGCTCCCCGGCGCGGGCAAGGACGCCTCCGACGGCGGCGCGGCAGCTGCGGGCGCGGCCAAGGATGCCGCCGACGGTGACGCGGTCGCTGACAGCGCGGCCGACAACGGCTCTCCGGGCGGCGGCGCGGCAGTTGCGGGCGCGGCCAAGGATGCCGCCGACGATGACGTCGCCGTTCGCAGCGCGGCCGACAGCGGCTCGCGTGACGGCGACACGGCAGCCGCAGGCGCGCGCGCGGGCGCCTCGGGCAGTGGCGCTGCGGTGTCGGGCGCGGCCAAGGACACGGGCGGGACGGCCTCCGGCAGCGGGAACGCTGCGCTACCCGCGGACAAGGGCACCTCCGACGACGGCGCGGCAGCCGCGGACAAGGGTGCGAGCGGCGCGGTCACCACCGGCGCCGGGGGCGGTAAGGCGGCCGGCAGTGGTGCCAAGGCGCCCGAAGGGCGGTTGCTGGCCGGGCGTTACCGGCTGGGCGGCGTGCTCGGGCGCGGAGGCATGGGCACCGTGTGGCGTGCCGTCGACGAGACCCTCGGGCGCACCGTCGCCGTCAAGGAGTTGCGCTTCCCGAACGCGATCGACGAGGAGGAGAAGCGCCGGCTCATCACGCGTACGCTCCGCGAGGCCAAGGCCATCGCCCGGATCCGTAACAACAGCGCCGTCACCGTCTACGACGTCGTCGACGAGGACGACCGTCCGTGGATCGTCATGGAGCTCGTCGAGGGCAAGTCCCTCGCCGAGGTCGTGCGCGAGGACGGCATCCTGACGCCCCGTCGCGCCGCCGAGGTCGGGCTCGCGATCCTCGACGTGCTGCGTTCCGCGCACCGCGAGGGCATCCTGCACCGCGACGTGAAGCCGTCGAACGTGCTCATCGGCAAGGACGGCCGCGTCGTCCTCACCGACTTCGGCATCGCCCAGGTCGAGGGCGACCCGTCGATCACGTCGACCGGCATGCTCGTCGGCGCCCCGTCGTACATCTCGCCCGAGCGCGCCCGCGGCCACAAGCCCGGGCCCGCCGCGGACCTGTGGTCCCTCGGCGGCCTGCTGTACGCGAGCGTCGAGGGCTGCCCCCCGTACGACAAGGGCTCGGCGATCGCGACGCTGACCGCCGTGATGACCGAGCCGCTCGACCCGCCCAAGAACGCGGGCCCGCTGGAGGAGGTCATCTACGGCCTGCTCGCCAAGGACCCGGCCCAGCGGCTCGACGACGCGGGCGCCCGCGCCCTGCTGACCCAGGTGGTCAACGCCCCGGAAGCGCCGGTCCGGACGGCTGAGACCGAGGCCCCGGTGGAGCAGACGCGGGCCATACGGATTCCGCCGGCCCCGCCCGTTCCCCCGGCGCGCCCGGACGCCAAGCCGAAGGATCCGGCGGCCGAGCGGCTGCGCGGGGCGCTGCGTTCCGTGCGGAACGCCGCCGCGGCGGCCAAGGCCGAGTCGCGGTCCGATGCGCGCGCCGGGACGGCCACCACGGTCCGGGCGCCGGCCGCCTCCGCCGCTGCGTCCTCCGGCAGGCCCGCCCCCGTCCGCGCACCGCTCACCGATGTGGTGCCCCGCCGCACCCTGGTGATCATCGCGATCGTCGCGGTGCTCGTCGTGCTCTCCACCGTGCTCGTCTTCGCGCTCGGCGGAGACGACAAGGCCAACGAGGGCAAGGGGAAGGGCGACACCGCCGCGTCGGCGGGCACGACCGCGGGCGGCGACGGCAAGGCCACCGCAGGCGCCGACGCGACCCCCGACAGCGGGAAGGGCACGGACAAGGGCGACGGCCAGGAGACCGGTGAGGACGGCGGCGCGGACGACCCGGCCGGCGACACCGGCACGCCCGGCGGCCGGCCGTCCGGCGACGGCGGTGGCGGTGGCGGTGGCGGCAAGGACGCGCTGCCCCCGGGCTACGTGATGGTCTCCAACGACCAGTTCCACTTCGCCATGGCGATGCCGGAGAAGTTCCGCTTCACCGGCATCGCGGGCCGTAAGTCGGGTGCGAAGTTCAGCGTCGACGGCGGCGTTCCGCGCGTCCAGGTCGACTTCACCGCCAGCCCGGGGGACGACGCGGCCGCCGCCTGGTCCGCGGCCGTCCTCGGCGTCAGGTCGTCGAGCAACGGCTACAAGCACCTCGGCATCCGGAAGGTCGACTACAACGACTATCCGACCGTCGCCGACTGGGAGTTCGAGCGCACCGAGAAGGGGCAGCGGGTACGCATTCTGAACAGGGGCTTCAAGGTCGACGCCAAGCACGGCTACGCGATCATGATCACCTGCAAGGCGAGCGAGTGGAACGCCGAGGAGTGCGAGACGCTGCGCAGGACGGCGTTCGCGACGTTCGGGCCCAAGGACTGAGCAGGGCCACGTATCGTGAGAAGTCGCGGACGGAAAGCAGCGACAAGAGGCCGTTGACAGACTGGAATTGACGGCTTTGCGCGGTTGTGTGCGGTGTTTCCGGACCGGCCCGGGGGACAGCGCGCACGTGGGGAGGCGTCGTGGAGGACTTTGCGGGAAGGGTGCTCGCCGACCGCTACCGCCTGCCGTTGCCGCCCTCCGACGAGTTCGAGCTGGCCGAGACACGCGCCTTCGACACGTACAGCGGCCATGAAGTGCTGGTGCGGCAGGTGCCGTTGCCGGAGGTCGTGGACGCGGAGGTGGTCGACGGCGACGGGCTCGCAGGCGTCGCCGTGCCCCGGCGCACGCCGGGGCGTGCGACCCGGCGGCCCACGGACCCGGCCGTGCGCCGGGCCGTCGAGGCCGCGCAGGCGGCGGCGCAGATCCCTGACCATCCCCGCCTCGACCAGGTCTTCGACGTCTTCGCCGAGGACGGCTCGCTCTGGATCGTGAGCGAGCTCGTCGGAGCGCGTCCGCTCGCCGCCCTCCTCGCCGAGAAGCCGCTCAGCCCGTACCGCGCGGCCGAGGTCGCGTCCGACGTGCTCACCGCGCTGCGCGTGCTGCACGCGCTCGGCTGGACCCACCGGAACATCACCGTACGCACCGTCCTCGTCTGCGACGACGGCCGCGTGGTGCTCACCGGCCTGGCCTCCGGAGCGGCCGAGGAGGCGCTGTGCGGGTACGCGCCGGTCCCCGAGCCGCCCGATTCCGGCCCGGACGGGGAGGCCGGTTTCGACGGCCCGGACTCCGGTCACGACCTTGCGGCCGGCCCGGGACGGACCGACGCCGAGCGGTTGCCCGGGCCACGGGAGGGTGGCGCACCGGGCGGCCCGACGGCCCTGGAGCCCGTCCGGCCCGCGTTGCCCCGCCAGGCCGGCACGGACACCGGCCGGATGCCCGACGTACGGGCCGCCAGGGCGGGCGCCATCGCGGCCTACCGCGCGGGCGCCCGCGCGGCGGCCCGCGTCCAGGACGGCCAGGGACGCGACAACGGACGGTCCACGGGCGGCGGCGACGACCGCCCCGTGCAGGACGGCCTCGACCCCGACTGGTGGGCCCGCCGCCCGGGCGACACCGACGACCGCCGCGCCGACGCCGCCCACGACGGGGCATCCCCGTACGCCGACGCCGCCCACGACGAGGCGTCCCCGTACGCCGCCCACGGCGAGAGGTCCCCGCACGACGGCCCCGCCCACGGCGAGGCACCGGCCCACGACGCCGCCGCCCACGCCGAATCACCGGCTCACGACGACGACTACGACGACCACGACGACGGGTCCGGCCGTGTCCGCCTCGCCGGGACCTGGCAGGACGGCCCGCTCCTCGGCCGCGACGGCCCAAGTCCCCTGTCCGCCGGCGGCAGCCGCCCCGCGCTGCCCGCCGCGCGCCCCGACCGGGACGCCCCGCGGAACGACCCGTACCGCGACGACCCGTACGGGGTGCGCCAGGCGGCGGCCGGCCATGGACGGCCCGACGGGGGCGGCCCGCACGGAGCCCGCCCTGCGTTGCCGGCCGCCCGCAGGGACAGCGCGCCGACGGGCAGCTGGAACCGCGGCGGGGACGCCCTGCGCGCCGACGCCCAGCGCCGTCCCGTCCCCGCCGGAGGTTCCCCGGCACCCGCGTCCGGCCGCTGGGACGACGTGGTGGCGGGCGGCGCCGCCCCCGTCTTCCGCGGCCCGACCACGCCGTTGGCGGCCGAACGTGCGCGCCAGGCGCGGATCGCCGTCGTCGGCGCGGTCACGGAGCGCTGGGCGCCCGAGCAGGCCGGACCGGTCCACGAGAACTGGCAGTTGGCCGCGCCCGTGGGGCCCGCCACCGACCTGTGGGCGCTGGGCGCGCTGCTCTTCCGGGCCGTCCAGGGCCATGCCCCGTACCCCGAGGAGAGCGCCGCCGAGCTGGTCCAGCTCGTGTGCGCGGAGCCACCCGCGTTCGCGGAGGAGTGCGGGCCCCTGCGTCCGGTCGTCGAATCGCTGCTGCGTCAGGACCCCACGGAGCGGCCCGACTTCGAGGAGCTGCGCGGCTGGCTGCGCTCGCTCGTGCGCTCCGCGCCGGAGCCCGAGGCGGGCATGGGCGTCGTGCCGCTGCCGGCGGGCCCGGCGGACGCCGCGCGCCTGCCGGTCGTACGGCGGCGGGGCGAGCTCGTGCGCAGACGCCGCTACGGCGGCCGGGAGGTGGCGCACGGCCGGCACCGGCACAAGGCGCCCAGGAGCGGAGTCCGTCCGGGGCGGGCCGGGCGCCGGGACCGTCATGTGGGCCCGGAGCGGCTGCCGTACGACGGTCGGGGGCGTGCGCCGCGCGCCCTCGGCCGTACCTTGCTGCTGCTGATCCTCCTCGCCGTGGTGGCTGCCGTCGCGTATGCGGTCCTGTTCATGCCCAAGGCCGGGTCAGGGGAGCCGGATCAGGGCGCCGACCGGACGGCGGGTGCGGGGCCGAGCCCGGGCGGGACGGGCGGTGACGGGGAGGACGGTCGGCCCTCGCCGAGCGGGAGCCCCGGAGCGCAGCAGCCGCAGACGTCGGCACCGGCCGCGAACCTCCCCGACGGCTATGTGCTGCGCGAGGACCCCGAGGGCTTCCGGCTCGCCGTCGACGAGGACTGGCAGCGCAGGCCCATCAACGACGCCGGTCAAGTGCGTTACTCGGACGGGGACTTCACGCTGATCGTGGTGCCCGGCCGCGACCCGGTCAGCACCAACGGCGACGATCCGCTCGCCTACCAGCGCGACAAGGAGCGGGAGCTCCAGCCGTTCCGGGACTCGTCGTGGGCCAGCGCGAGCGGGCTGCGCCGCATCGACGTGGGGCAGCAGTCCATGGCGGAGGGCCAGTTCACCTGGCAGGACAGCACCGGCCGCGAGGTGTACGTGCGCAACCTGGCGCTGATCGTCGGCGACCGCTATCACGTGATCCAGGTGATCGGACCGGCGGACCGGCGCGACCGGGTCACCGAGATCCACCAGCAGGCGACGGCCACGTACCGCGTCACGCGCTGAGCCGGGGGCGAATGCCACCGGACGGGCCGCCGTGCCGCGTCATGCGCTGAGCCGCGGGCGAATGCCAACGGACGGGCCGCGCCCGCCAGTTCCGGTCGAAACACCCCGAACCGGCCCTCGTGTCACGCAGAGTGACGGACGCGCAGCTCACCACGCATCACGGTGCGGTCACTTGAGCGATCCCCGGTTTCCCATGCGTACCTCCCGTCCGTAACCTGTCAATGCGAAGAACGGGGCGGGTACGTGGAACACACTGACAACACAGGCGCCGGTCTGCTGCTCGCCGGGAGGTACCGGCTGGGCGAGACCATCGGACGCGGCGGCATGGGCAAGGTTTGGCGCGCCCATGACGAGTTGTTGCACAGAGTAGTCGCCGTCAAGGAGTTGACGGCGGGGCTGTACGTCTCCGAGGCCGACCGGATCGTTCTGCACGCCCGGACCCAGAAGGAGGCCCGCGCGGCGGCGCGCATCAGCCATCCCGGCGTCGTCACGGTCCATGACGTGCTGGAGCACGACGCCCGGCCCTGGATCGTCATGCAGTACGTCGACGGTCCCTCGCTCGCCGACGCCGCCAAGGAGCCCGGCCGCATCGACGAGCGGGAGGCCGCACGGATCGGGCTGCACGTCCTCGGCGCGCTCGGTGCCGCGCATGCCGCCGGGGTGCTCCACCGGGACATCAAGCCCGCCAACGTGCTGCTGGGCCGTGACGGCCGGGCGATGATCACGGACTTCGGGATCGCGGCGATAGAAGGCGACTCGACGATCACCAGGACGGGCGAGATCGTCGGCTCGATCGACTACCTGGCGCCCGAGCGCGTCCGCGGCCACGACCCGGGGCCGGCGTCCGACCTGTGGTCGCTGGGTGCGACGCTGTACACGGCGCTGGAGGGGGGCTCGCCGTTCCGCCGTTCGTCGCCGCTGGCGACCATGCAGGCCGTGGTGGACGACGAGCCGCCCGCGCCCCGGCGGGCGGGCCGCCTCGCACCCGTGATCATGGCGCTGCTCCACAAGGACCCGGCGGCCCGTCCCTCGGCGGCCGAGGCCGAGCGGATGCTGACGGAGGCCATGGATGGCCGGGAGCCGGCCGTGCCGGCGCGGGTGCCCTCGCAGCAGGTGACGCAGCGGCTGCCGCAGGGCGGCGCCCCGGCCTCCGGCGCGGGCTCCGGCACGCTCGCGTCCGCGTCGCCCGGCGTGGCCCCGGCCCGGCCCCGGCGCGGCCCGCGGCTGCGCACGCTCGCCGTCGTCGTGGTCCTCGCCGCCGTGATCGGCGGCGGCGCGGGTCTCGCCGTGATGACGTACGCGGACCGGGGTGGCGGCACCACCCCCGCGGACACGGACAGCCGGCCGACCGGGCACGCCCGGGCGTCGGACGTCCCGGACGGCTGGGAGCGTGTCCAGGACCCGGACGGGTTCAGCCTCTGGGTGCCCGAGGGCTGGAAGCGCCAGGCGGACGGCGACCAGATCGACTACACGCCGGACAACGGCCGCCACCGCATCCGGATCAGCGTCGACCCGTCCCCGGACTTCGAGAACCCCTACATGCACATGCTCGACATGCAGAAGAGGCTGGAGAAGCGTCTGCCGGACTACCGCCGGGTGAAGCTGCGTCCCAACACGTTCCGCGACCAGACGCAGTCCGCGCTCTGGGAGTTCACCTGGACCGAGCGCACGGAGCACCCCGGGCCCCGGCGCGCCATCGACCAGATGTACTACGAGGACGACGGCACCGAGTACGCCCTCTACATGTCCGGCCCGGCGGAGGACTGGGCCGTGACCCGTGAGCAGTTCGACACGATGCTCAGGGGCTGGCGGCCGCCCCCGAACTGACGTCCGGGCGCTCGCCCATGAAGATCCGTACTACGGCTTCATCACGCGCCGGACCTCGGCCGAACCATGACAAGCCCCTGATCAGGGCTTATCCGCCAGTGATCACCGGCGTAATCGTGGGGGCCCGTGAAAAGCTGTTACCGACGGGTACCCAAAGTGCCCGTCGCCGCATACTCTCGCCCCCATGACGGACTCGCAGGCCACCGCAACCGCCCTCGGCACCAATCCCATCGCCCCGTCGCCGGCCGGTGTGCGCACCGCAGCCGACGTGGTCACCCCCGAAGTGGTCGCCCAGCTCACCAAGGGCGTTACGGGCTCCGGCCGCACGGCCAACCACGCCCCCTTCACCGGCGAGAAGCTGGCGGACCTGCCCGAGTCCACCCCCGCCGACGTCGCCGTCGCCTTCGAGCGGGCCCGTGCCGCCCAGCGCGTGTGGGAGGCCACCCCGGTGCGCGCCCGCGCCGCCGTGCTGCTGCGCTTCCACGACCTGGTCCTCGAGCGCCAGGCCGAGGTGCTGGACCTGATCCAGCTGGAGACCGGCAAGGCCCGGCTGCACGCGCACGAGGAGGTGCTGGCCGTCGCCGTCGCGGCCCGCCACTACGGGCGCAAGGCCCCCGCGTACCTCAGGCCCAAGCACCACACGGGCGTCGTGCCCGTCCTGACGAAGACCACTGAACTGCGCCAGCCGCGCGGGGTCGTGGGCCAGATCGCGCCCTGGAACTACCCGCTGGAGCTGTCCGTGGGCGACGCCCTGCCGGCCTTCGTCTCCGGCAACGCGGTCGTCATGAAGCCCGACACCGAGACCGCGCTCACCGCGCTGTGGGCGCGCGACCTGCTGATCGAGGCGGGTCTGCCCGCCGGGGTGTTCCAGGCCGTGATCGGCGAGGGGCCGGTCGTCGGCCCCGAGGTCGTCAAGCACGCCGACTACGTCTCGTTCACCGGGTCGACCCGCACCGGCCGTGAGGTGGCCCAGGGCGCGGCCGCCCGGCTGGTCGGCGTCTCCCTCGAACTCGGCGGCAAGAACGCCATGCTGGTGCTCCACGACGCCGACGTGGAGAAGGCCGCGGCCGGCGCGGTCCGCGCCTGCTTCTCGTCCGCGGGCCAGCTGTGCATCTCCATCGAGCGGCTGTACGTCCACGAGTCGATCGCCGACGAGTTCGTCGAGCGCTTCGCCGCGCGCACCAGGGCGATGCGGCTCGGCAACTCCCTCGCGTACGGTGCCGACATGGGCTCCCTCGTCGGGCCGCGGCAGCTGGAGACCGTCACCCGCCATGTCGAGGAGGCCGTCGCCAAGGGCGCGACCCTCGTCGCCGGCGGCGTCGCCCGCCCGGACATCGGCCCGTACTTCTTCGAGCCCACCATCCTCGACGGCGTCGACGCGCCCATGGCCGTGTGCAGCGAGGAGACCTTCGGCCCGGTCGTGTCGATCTACCGCTTCTCGGACGAGGACAAGGCCGTCGAGCTGGCCAACGCCACCGCGTACGGGCTCAATTCGAGCGTGTGGACCAAGGACGGCAAGCGGGGCCACGCCGTCGCCGCGAAGCTGCGCACCGGCACGGTCAACATCAACGAGGGCTACGCCCCGGCCTACGGCAGCGTCCAGGCGCCCATGGGCGGCATGAAGGACTCCGGACTCGGCCGGCGGCACGGCTCCGAGGGCATCCTCAAGTACACGGAGGCGCAGACCGTCGCCCAGCAGCGGCTGCTGCCGCTCGCCCCGTCGTTCGGCATGGACGACGAGAAGTACGCCGCGTTCATGAGCTTCAGCCTGAAGGCGATGAAGGCCCTGCGCCTGCGCTGACCGCCGCCCCCGCATCCGTACGCCCGCACACTTTTCACGAGGAGAGCCATGTCCGAGGTACCCCCTGCCCGAGATCAGGACGCGGCGGACGCAGACGCGTACGACTACGACGTGATCGTCGTGGGCTCCGGCTTCGGCGGCTCGGTCTCGGCCCTCCGGCTGTCCGAGAAGGGGTACCGGGTGGGCGTCCTCGAGGCGGGCCGCCGGTTCACCCGGGAGTCGCTGCCGAAGAACTCCTGGGACCTGCGCAACTACCTCTGGGCCCCCGCGCTCGGCCTGTTCGGCATCCAGCGCATCCACCTGCTCGGCAACGTGATGGTGCTCGCGGGGGCGGGCGTCGGCGGCGGCTCGCTCAACTACGCCAACACGCTGTACGTCCCGCCGGCTCCGTTCTTCAACGACCCGCAGTGGAAGGACATCACCGACTGGCAGGACGAGCTCGCGCCGTACTACGACCAGGCCCGCCGCATGCTCGGCGTACGGCTCAACCCGACGATGACCCCCTCGGACGTCCACCTGCAGGCGACCGCCGAGGCGATGGGCGTGGGCGACACCTTCCACCTGGCCCCGGTGGGGGTGTTCTTCGGGGACGGCGAGGACGCCGACGGGTCGGCGAAGGCCAGGCCCGGTCAGGAGGTCGCCGACCCCTACTTCGGCGGGGCCGGCCCCGCGCGCAAGGCGTGCACGGAGTGCGGCGAGTGCATGACGGGCTGCCGGCACGGCGCCAAGAACACCCTCAACGAGAACTACCTGTACCTCGCCGAGCAGGCGGGCGCGGTCGTCCACCCCATGACGTCCGTCGTCGCGGTCACCGAGGACGCGCGCGGCGGCTTTGCCGTCAAGACGCTGCCGAGCGACGACAAGCGCAAGGGGCGGGGCCACACGTTCCGGTCCCGCCGGGTCGTCATCGCGGCCGGCACGTACGGCACGCAGACCCTGCTGCACCGGATGAAGGACAGCGGACTGCTGCCGCGGCTGTCCGCGCGCCTCGGCGAGCTGACCCGGACCAACTCGGAGGCACTCGTCGGCGCCCAGACCGACAACCGCCGCTACCGCAAGCGCCACGGCGTGGACCGGGTCGACTTCACACGCGGCGTCGCGATCACGTCCTCGATCCACCCGGACGAGAACACCCACATCGAGCCGGTCCGTTACGGCCGCGGCTCGAACGCCATGGGCGGCATGACGATTCTTCAGGTGCCCTACCGGGTCAGGGGCCGGGTCGCCGGCTGGCTCGGCAACATGGCCAGGCACCCGTGGCTCGCCGTCCGCGCACTCTCCAACCGGCGCTGGTCGGAGCGGACGATCATCGGCCTGGTCATGCAGTCGCTGGACAACTCGCTGACCACCTACCGCAAGCCGAGCGGCATCGGCAAGGGACTGCTCACCGCCCGCCAGGGCCACGGCGCCCCGAACCCGAACCAGATCCCCGAGGCCACCCGCGCCGCGTCCCTGCTCGCGGAGGAGATCAACGGCTTCGCCGGGTCCAACATCGGTGAGCTCATGGGCACTCCGCTCACCGCCCACTTCCTCGGCGGCTGTCCCATCGGCGCCTCGGCCGAGGAGGGCGTGATCGACCCGTACCACCGGCTGTACGGGCACCCGGGCATCTCGGTCGTCGACGGCTCAGCGGTCTCGGCGAATTTGGGCGTCAACCCGTCGCTGACGATCACGGCACAGGCGGAGCGCGCGATGTCGTTCTGGCCCAACAACGGGGACGAGGACATCCGCCCCGCCCAGGGCGCCGCCTACGAGCGGCTGGCCCCGGTGGCGCCGAAGGCACCGGCGGTTCCCGCCGAGGCGTTCGGCGCGCTGAAGCTGCCGTTCCTCGGCATGCCGACGGTCCCGCCCAAGAAGCAGCGCGTACCCGAGAAGCAGCCCCTGCCCAAGAACCAGCCCGTGCCCAAGAAGTAGCCCTCGTGCCCGCGGGCCGCCCCCGCGCACGACGAAGGCCGCTGCACCCCCCTCCGAGTGCAGCGGCCTCCTGGCTTTGTGCGGCCGCCGCGCGCCGGAAGCACGAGAGGCCGTTGTTACGCATGCATGACCTGTGACCCGTGGGGATGGTTGTCCTCCGTTCACGGAATCCTTGTGTGAGGTGGATCACAGGAGGATCGCAGGTGGAGGGCGTGGCCAAGCTGTGATCTTGTTCCGCGCAACCGTCGGCCGCTCCGCCAGGTCACCTGTGTGCCGCATCGCTCACTCAGCACGCGGCCCATGAATCCCTCCTGACCAAGAGGTTCGTACATGAGACGCGTCAACTCGTCGGCCGTTCTGCGCGGTTCCGCGGCCGGCCTCGCCGCCGCGGGCATGATCGCCGCTGCCGGGCTCTTCGCCGCCCCCGCCCACGCGGCCGACCCCGTCTTCACGCTCGGCGGTCCCGCGGAGATCGGCCTGCGCCCCCACCCCGGAAGCGGCGCGCCGCAGAAGGCGACGCTGGACGTCACGGTCGACAACCCGCGGGACGAGGACTTCACCGACGAGTACACCGTCACCTTCGACCTCAGCGGGATCGCGGGCGTCGCGGACGTCCGGTTCGACGGCGAGGCCACGAGCGCCGACTGCGAGATCACCGGAACGACGGCGGTGTGCACCGACCACAGCATCGGGGGATCCGCCCTCAACAGCGTGGCCCGCCTGGAGCTCACCGCCGCGAAGGACAGCGAACTGGGCGCCAGTGGCGACATCAAGGTCACCGGGAAGTCCGAGAACGCGACGTTCACTCCGTACTCGGCCGAAGTGACGGTCGGCGGCCCCGACCTCGTCATGCGGCCCCTCGGTCTCAAGCAGGACGTCCTGCCCGGCGAGGCACAGCCCGCGCGGATCTCGTTCGCGAACACGGGCACCGCGGCCGCCGACGGCGTGCTCCTCACGCTGATGTACAGCCACGGCATCGAGATCCCCGAGCGGTACTCCAACTGCGAGTACACCAAGAGCACCGGCGCGTCCTTCGAGGACGTGTTCTCCACGGCGATCTGTTCGTTCGAGGGCTCGTACGAGCCGGGCACCGTCTACGAGCTGGCAGAGCCCCTCACGGTCAAGGCGGCGAAGCACGCCTTCCGCGAGGACTTCGTCTACCGCGTGGGCGAGAACACGCAGAAGGAGCGGGACGCCCAGCGCGCCGGGGCCTCCTTCACCAAGGGCAGCGGCGGGAAGCTGGCCCTGAAGAAGGTGCTCTCCGCCCGCTCCGCGGACCTCGACCCGTGGAACAACCAGCAGGAGCAGTCCATCCGCGCGAAGAACACCGCGGACTTCGTGGCCTACGGCGCGTCCGTCGCCGAGGCCGCCGCCGGGGAGACCGTGCGGACGACTGTCGGCTTCCGCAACGAGGGCCCGGCCTGGATCGGCTACCTCCGCTCCGGGGAGGACATCGGCGTCGTGGACGTCACGGTCCCCGAAGGGGCCTCGGTGACCGCGAAGCCCGACACCTGCACCGGTGTGACCGCCGCCGGCGGCGACCGTGAGCAGCAGCTCGGCGCGCCCCGCTACTTCTGCGCCGTCCCGTCCGTGGTGAGGGAGGACGAGAACTTCGCGCTTCCCTTCGAGATGACGATCGAGAAGGTGGTCCCGCAGGCGAGGGGCAAGGTGACCGTCCGGAACTGGTTCGTGTCCGACCCGGCACTGCCCTTCGACCCCGACATGGACGACAACACCGCGACGATCGTCCTCAACAGCGCGGACACCGGCTCCGACAGCGGTGGCACCGGCGACCCGGCCACGAGCGGCGGCACCGGCGGTTCCACCGGCGGCGGGGACGACGACGCGTCGACGGGCGGCACCACCGGCGGCTCCGGCACGTCCGGAACCTCGGCGGGCGGCACCACGGCCCAGGGCGGCCTCGCCGCCACCGGCTCCTCGGCCCTGCTGGCCGCGGGCGGCGCGGCCGCGGCGCTCGTCGCGGGTACGGCGGCGATCCTGGCGGCCCGCCGCCGGGGCACGAACGCCTGACCCGGCTCCCCGCAGGGGGACGACGGTGAAGGGCCCCGCGGACACCGAGTCCGCGGGGCCCCTTCGTCCGGCACCGGCGTCAGGGCTGCGGCGGTGCCGTGGCGCGGCGCCGGGGGGTGCGCCACGTGGGGAGGCCGCCGCCCCGGCGCTCACGGGGCGCCCGGGGATCGGCCTGTGTCAGTGAGGTTGCGCAGAGGGGGACGTGCTCGTCGTCGTGTCTGCGGGACGGGCTGCGGCCTGCGCAACCGTCGGACCGGATGCGGTCGGCGCCGGGCGTCCCCGGAGCCGACCGCCTTGGGGTGACCGGGCTGCTGTCCCCTGCCGACCGGTCACGCGCGCTGGGGCGAGGTCCCACGACGCACCTGCGGGTGCGTCACACGCTCCAGCGGAGCCACGCGTGGTTTCCTTCGAGGCCCGCCCCTGGCTGGCACGGACATCGGGACCAACGAGGTCCGGCAGGGGGCGTCACGCGCCGTACGGGTGAGTATGTGCCCGAACGCAAGTGCGCAGACGTACGCCTGCGGCTCAGACGCGAAGCCCGCGCCTCAGATCCGGCCCCGGCACAGCTCCAGCATCGTCATCGCCAGCGACGTGCCGGGCTTGCCGAGCGCATCCCTGTAGTGGCCGAGGACCTCCATCTCGCGGGCCAGCACGCGGCGGCCGCCGGAGGCGATCCGGGCGTCCTGGATGACGGCCGAGACGGCCATGCGTTCCTGGATCAGGCCGATGATGCGGTCGTCGAGCGCGTCGATGCGCTCTCGGGCGCCGGTGATCACGTGCGCGGCGTCGTCGGTGCGGGCGCCGGTCTTGTCGAGTACCTCGGTCATGGGGGCTCTCCTTGGGTGAGGGGCCCCGGATCGGCACGGCCCGGAGAAAGCCGAAGCGCCCCGGGCCTTGTCGGCCCGGGGCGCCTGGGAAGTCGCTTGTCAGTAGCTCAAGCAGCATGACCATGGCAGCCGGACGGGCCGGTGCCATAGGTAAAGACGAAGGTCAGCTGTTGGTGCATGGGAGCAGTATGGACCCGGCCCCGCACCCGTGCCAAAGCCGGGTTCGGATGGTGAGACGAAGGTATGTCCGGCCGTCCCGGTAGAATCGACTGATACCGACCCTCTCCCACCGCCGGAAGGCCGCCAGTGTCATCAGCGTCCCCCGCTGCCGCGCCCGCATCCAACCCGGACGTCGTCCTGGTTGTCGACTTCGGCGCCCAGTACGCCCAGCTCATCGCCCGCCGCGTCCGTGAGGCCCGGGTCTACAGCGAGATCGTCCCGTCCACGATGCCCGTGGCGGAGATGCTGGCGAAGAACCCGAAGGCGATCATCCTCTCCGGCGGCCCGTCGTCGGTGTACGCGGAGGGCGCCCCGCGCCTGGACCGCGAGATCTTCGAGGCCGGTGTCCCCGTCTTCGGCATGTGCTACGGCTTCCAGCTGATGGCGACGACCCTCGGCGGCACCGTCGACAACACCGGTGCGCGTGAGTACGGCCGTACGCCGCTGCACGTCACCAAGCCCGGCTCCACCCTCTTCGAGGGCACCCCCGACGAGCAGTCGGTGTGGATGTCGCACGGCGACGCCTGCTCGGCCGCCCCGGAGGGCTTCACCGTCACCGCGTCCACCGACGTGGTCCCGGTCGCCGCCTTCGAGAACGACGAGAAGAAGCTCTACGGCGTGCAGCACCACCCCGAGGTGATGCACTCCACCTACGGCCAGCAGGTCCTGGAGCACTTCCTCTACCGCGGCGCCGGCATCCAGCCGAGCTGGACCACGGGCAACGTCATCGAGGAGCAGATCGCGGCCATCCGCGAGCAGGTCGGCACCAGGCGCGCCATCTGCGGCCTGTCCGGCGGTGTGGACTCGGCCGTCGCCGCCGCCCTCGTCCAGAAGGCCATCGGCTCCCAGCTGACCTGCGTCTACGTCGACCACGGCCTGATGCGCAAGGGCGAGACCGAGCAGGTCGAGAAGGACTTCGTGGCCGCGACCGGCGTCCAGCTGAAGGTCGTCGACGCGGAGAAGCGGTTCCTCGACGCGCTCGCGGGCGTCTCCGACCCCGAGGAGAAGCGCAAGATCATCGGCCGGGAGTTCATCCGGGTCTTCGAGCAGGCGCAGGCCGAGATCGTGGTGGAGGCCGCGGGCGGCGAGGACGTCGCCTTCCTCGTGCAGGGCACGCTCTACCCGGACGTCGTCGAGTCCGGCGGCGGCACCGGCACCGCCAACATCAAGTCGCACCACAATGTCGGCGGCCTGCCCGAGGACCTCGAGTTCGAGCTCGTCGAGCCGCTGCGCAAGCTGTTCAAGGACGAGGTCCGCATGGTCGGCCAGGAGCTCGGCCTGCCGGAGGAGATCGTCCAGCGCCAGCCGTTCCCCGGCCCCGGCCTCGGCATCCGCATCGTCGGCGAGGTCACCAAGGAGCGCCTCGACCTGCTGCGCGAGGCCGACGCCATCGCCCGTGAGGAGCTCACGGCGGCCGGCCTCGACCGCGACATCTGGCAGTGCCCGGTCGTGCTGCTCGCGGACGTCCGCAGCGTCGGCGTCCAGGGCGACGGCCGCACCTACGGCCACCCGATCGTCCTGCGCCCCGTGTCGTCCGAGGACGCCATGACGGCCGACTGGACGCGCATGCCGTACGAGGTGCTCGCGAAGATCTCCACCCGGATCACCAACGAGGTCGCCGACGTCAACCGCGTGGTGCTCGACGTGACGAGCAAGCCGCCGGGCACCATCGAGTGGGAGTGACCCCCACCGACCCGTCCAGGTCAACGCCGACGCCGTCGCCCATTCGTTCGGGCGGCGGCGTCGGCGTTCACGGTGGGTAGCCGGGGTCAAGCGCGCTCCGTCGGTTTCACCCTTCCTGGCCTCCGCCATCGGGGTGGCGGCGGATTGCGTACGGCACAATTCCCATGCATCACAAGGCGGTGCCTGGCGATGCGGAGAGGTGGCGTTCGGCCGTGGCGGTGCAAGAAGCGGGACAGTGCGACACGTGCGCGCACGGCGCGCGCGAGGGTCATCGGCGCGCGGTGGCCGAATTCCTCGCCAAACGGGAGGAGTTCGCGGCGGGTGAAGGGCTGCCCGCAGGCGTCGCCCACTCACCGGGCGCGTCCCGGCAGTGGGTGTCCGACGAACTGACGCAGTCGGCCCGCACCGTCGCGGGCTTCGACCAGGCCGCGTCCGCGTCCCGGCTGCGCAGGGTCCGCCTGCACACTCTGGCCGTGGTGTGGGGGTGCTTCACGGTGCTCGTCGTCGGCCAGACGGCGACCGCGATCGGCACCGGCTGGACCCCGGCGCGTACGGCGGGGCTGCTCGCCGCCTTCGTCGTCGCCGGCATCCTCACCGGCGCGGCGTACGCGCACCGGAAGCGAGGCGGCATCCTCGCCGTCCTGACCGGTGAGGACAACCGCCTCTCCACATCCCGTACGGTCGCCGCCGCCTGGCTGCTCGTCGTCTGCGGCACCGTGCTGCATCTCGCCGTCCTCATGGCCGGTGCCTCGTCGACCGCCCGTCGCGACCGGATCGCCGAGGGGCTGAGCCTCGCCGCCGGAGGCGGGCTGCTGTGCGTCCTCGCCGTCGTGTGCGCGATCGCCGTCGCGGTGCGCAGGACCGTGGCCGTCCGCGTCGCCGCGACGCGGCTGCAGAAGGTGCGCGCCGACCACCCGCGCGCGGCCGACGTGCTGTGCGACGACTCGGGGCGGGCCTCCTTCACCGACGGGCAGTACGTGCTGGTCAACGCGGCCGCCGTCGTCCTGGCCCTGAGCGCGCTGGTCCGTGCTCCGGAGCGGCTGCCCCAGGTCCCGTGGGGGCTCGTGCTGCTGGTGGCGTTGTCGGGCGCGACGTATCTGGCCGGCAAGTACGCGGAGGGCGGCAGGCCCGTCGTGATGGCGGTGGTGCGGGCCCGGGAGGCCGGTGACCTGGACGGGCCGATCCGCACGGGGGACGACATCGAGATCCGCGGCACCGGCTTCGTGCCTCCGGGCGCGGACCGGCCGGACCTGCTGGCGAAGCTCGTCGTCCGCTTCGGCGCCGTCCATGTGCACGTGCCGCTCATCCCGGTGGCGGGCGGCTTCGCCAACCCGGCCGACACCCTGCTCACCGTGCCCGTACCCGTGGACGTCGAGCCCGGCCCGGTCGACGTACAGGTGGTGACGGCCGCTGGAGTGACGAGCAACCGCTGCCTCATCGAGATCAGCGACTGACCCCGAGCCGCCTGAGCGGGTACCGACCGCAGTCGCCGGCCGAGAAAGTCACCCACCTGTCACAGTCCGTGCCGCACGCCTGGTGAGCGGCGCCGCTTCACCGTACGTATGGTCGTCTGACGGGCCGAATCGAAGGCGGGACACCGATGACCTACACCTACCGGACGACAGCGACCTACGGGACGGGCAGCGACGCGCCGCGCGGCTGGAGAGACCAGGCCACCCGGTACGCACTGCTGCCCCTGCGGCTGTTCCTCGGCGTGACCTTCGTCTACGCCGGCATCGACAAGCTCACCGACAGCCGCTTCCTCGCGGCGAGCGGCACCGGCTCCATCGGCGAGGTCATGGCCTCCGTGCGCGACGGCTCCGCCGTGCCCTGGCTCGTCGACCTGGCGCTGAAGAACCCGGTGGCCTTCGGGCAGGCCATCGCCATCGGTGAGATCGCCGTCGGCCTCGGCACCCTGGTCGGGCTGCTCGCCCGGCCGGCCGCCCTCGGCGGCGCACTCATCTCGCTGAGCCTGTGGCTGACGGTGAGCTGGCAGACCGATCCGTACTACTACGGCAACGATCTCGCCTACCTCATGGCCTGGGTGCCGCTGGTGCTCGCCGGTGCTCCGGTGTTCTCCCTCGACGCCATGCTGCGGGCCCGGCGGCGCCGGACCCCGTAGTGCAGGGCGGCGACGGTCCCCGCCAGGACCAGACCGCCGAAGACGACCGGGAAGACGACGAACCACGGCGTGTGCCAGGCGTTTGCCGCGTCACCCCCGTACAGCACGGCGGCGGTCAGCACGCACAGGCCGGCGACCAGCCTGCCCGGACGGAATGGGTGCCGGAGCTCACGACGCGGCACGGGTCACCTCCACCTGTCCGATGCCCAGCTCCAGATCGAGGACGAGCGTCCCGCCCGGCGGCGCTCCCGGCGGGGCGGGAAGCGTCCAGCGCCGGTCCTGGCCCGGGCCGGCGTCCACATCGTCCGGCGCGTCGCCCGGCAGCCTGATGTCGCCGACCCCCACCTCGGTCGCCAGCCGCACCGCGGCGTCCTTCGGCAGGACGACCTTCAGGTGCCCTAGCCCCATCTCCGCCCGCGTCGACACCGTCTGCCCGGCGGGCACGTCGAGGGCGGTGAGGTCGAGGGTGCCCTGCCCCGAGCCCATCTCGTAGGCCGGCCGGACGGCGGACGCCGACGACGGCGCCCAGGTCCTGTCGCCGAACGTCGTGCCGATGTCCTTCGGCAGGGCCGCGGCGCCCGCCAGCAGAGCCGCCGTCACCGTCGTCAGCAGGACCGTGCCGAAACCGGTGCGGCCCAGCCACGTGCTCACCAGGAGACCGAGGCCGAACACGGCCAGCGCCGCGACGAGCCCGATCTGGAGGGCCGTGCCCAGCGGTTGGCCCTCCCAGCTCAGGCCCGTGCCCAGCCCGCCCGCGACCAGCGCCAGCAGGAACACCGCGCCGCCGATCCCGCGCGGGCCGCGCGGCTGCGGCACCACGACGGCGGCGGCCGGACCCCGGCCCGGGCGCGGGGGAGCGACGGCGCTCTCGGCCACCGCCGACTCGGGGCCCCACAGATATCCGCCGGGCACCGGCCCGGTCGTCCCGTCCTTGACGATCGGGTCGCGCCACCAGGACGGGCTGTCCGGGACGGGCGGGGCCTTCGTCTCGGGCGGTGCCTCGGCGACGGCGTGCGCCGCGGCCGCCGCCATGGGCTCGACGCCGGGCGGGGTGTGCGTACGCCGCTGGGACCACACGGCCGCTCCGGTCACCGCCAGCGAGAGCATCGTGGCGAAGCCGAGCATGTTCCCGTTGCCCAGCATCGTCAGGAGGAGTCCGCAGCCGAGCAGGGCGAGCAGCACGGCGCTCAGCGCGGAGCCGTCGACGCGGCCCGACAGCATCCTGCGGAACTCGTTCTCCTCCTCGTCGTCGGCCGGGATCAGCAGCCAGGCGAAGCCGTAGAAGATCAGACCGATGCCGCCGGTCACCGACAGCACGCCGATCACGATCCGGAAGATCACCGGGTCTGTGTCGCAGTGCCTGCCCAGCCCGGCGCAGACCCCGGCCACCACCTTGTGGCGCGGGGCGCGGCGCAGCCGCGGCGGAGGCGGCTCCTGCGGGGGCTGGGGCGGCGCGGCGGTCGGCTGGGTCATGACTCCATGGTGACGGGCCCGGTGCCGGGGCGGCAGCCGCCCCGACCCTGGCCGTTCCCTGATATTGCCCCTGAGGGACCGGGACTTCTCAGGGTCGGAGTAAGGGACGGCCCTGATGACCGGCCCGGCCGGGCCGTGTGACGATCAGGACATGCCCGTCGCCACCCGTCCGGCCGAGACCGAAGAGACTGCCGTCCGCAAGCTGTACCGCAGCGCCGACGGACGCATGCTCGGCGGCGTGGCGCGCGGTCTCGCCGGCCACCTCGGCCTGCCGGTCGTCTGGGTGCGGCTCGTCTTCCTCGCCCTGTTCATGGCGGACGGCCTCGGCGCTCTGCTGTACGCGGTCTTCTGGATCGTCGTGCCGCTCGGCGTCGGCGGCCGGGCCGCCGAGCCGCGCTCCGTCTTCGACATCACGCCCGACGGCCGGCGACGGCTGCGCAAGCCCGACAAGGGGCAGCTGTTCGCCCTGGTCGCGCTGCTCGTCGGCGCGGCGGTCTTCGCCGGCAACGTCGACACCAACGGCCCCGCCAACCGCTACGTGTGGCCGACGCTGCTCATCGGCGCCGGTGTCGTGCTGGTGTGGCGGCAGGCGGACAACGCACGCAGGGCCCGCTGGGCCACTCTCGCCACGGACAGCCGGCGCCGCCGCCTGGTGCAACTGGCGCGCGCCCTCGCCGGGGTGGCGCTCGTCGGCATGGGCCTGACCGTGTTCATGGTGGTGCGCGGCTCGGCGGCCCAGCTGGGCAACGTGCTGACGGCCGCCATCGCCGTCATCGCCGGGGTCGCGCTGCTCGCGGGCCCCTGGCTGGTGCGGATGACCCAGGACCTCTCCGAGGAGCGGACCATGCGCATCCGCGCCCAGGAGCGGGCCGAGGTCGCCGCCCACGTCCACGACTCCGTCCTGCACACCCTCACCCTGATCCAGCGGAACGCGGACGATCCCGGCGAGGTGCGCAGGCTCGCCCGCGCCCAGGAGCGCGAGCTGCGGAACTGGCTCTACCGGCCGCAGGGCACCGGCAAGGACGAGGACGAGGAGCCCAAGACCCTCGCCGAGGCGGTCAAGAGGACCGCCGCCGAGGTCGAGGACAAGCACGGCGTGCCCCTGGAGGTCGTGGTCGTCGGGGACTGCCCGCTCGACGAGAAGCTGGCCGCACAGATGCAGGCCGCGCGTGAGGCGATGGTCAATGGCGCCAAGTACGGTGGCGCGGGAGGGGCGGTCCAGGTCTACGCGGAGGTCGAGGGGCGCACGGTCTTCGTCTCCGTCCGGGACCGGGGGCCCGGGTTCGACCTGGATGCCGTTCCCGGCGACAGAATGGGCGTAAGAGAATCGATCATCGGCCGGATGCAGCGCAACGGCGGCACGGCACGGCTGCGCACGGTGCCCGGCGGGGGCACCGAGGTGGAGCTCGAGATGGAGAGGGCTGACGGATGACCGAGTCTGCGCAAGAGAGTGCCGAGCGGCGGGTGCGGGTCGTGCTCGTCGACGACCACCGGATGTTCCGCGCCGGTGTGCAGGCCGAGATCGGGCAGACCGAGCGCACCGGGGTCGAGGTCGTCGGCGAGGCCGCCGACGTGGACCAGGCGGTCACCGTGATCACGGCGACCCGGCCGGAGGTCGTCCTGCTGGACGTGCACCTGCCCGGCGGCGGAGGCGTGGAGGTGCTGCGCCGCTGCGCGCCGCTGATGGCCTCGGCGGAACATCCTGTCCGCTTCCTGGCGCTGTCGGTGTCGGACGCCGCCGAGGACGTGATCGGCGTGATCCGCGGCGGGGCCCGGGGCTATGTCACCAAGACGATCACCGGCACGGACCTGGTCGACTCGATCTTCCGGGTGCAGGAGGGCGACGCGGTGTTCTCGCCGCGGCTCGCGGGCTTCGTGCTGGACGCGTTCGCCTCGACGGACGCGCCGCCGGTCGACGAGGACCTGGACCGGCTCACCCAGCGGGAGCGCGAGGTGCTCCGGCTGATCGCGCGGGGATACGCGTACAAGGAGATCGCCAAGCAGCTGTTCATCTCGGTGAAGACGGTCGAGTCGCACGTGTCGGCGGTGCTGCGGAAGCTGCAGCTGTCCAACCGCCACGAGCTCACGCGGTGGGCGACGGCCCGGCGTCTGGTCTGACGTCCGGCGTCTCGTCCGGCGCGCCCGGACGGCTCCGGTCCGCCGGACTACGAGACCCGGGTCGCCCCGGCGAAGGGCATCTGGTCGATCGGTGCGACGCGCACCGGCGCGCCCGGGCGCGGTGCGTGGATCATCCGGCCGCCGCCGATGTAGACGCCGACGTGCGAGACGCCGGAGTAGAAGAAGACCAGGTCCCCGGGCGCGAGTTGGGCACGCGAGACGCGCTGCCCGGCGTTGATCTGGGTGTACGTGGTGCGGGGCAGCGACACCCCGGCCGAGCGCCAGGCGGCCTGGGTGAGTCCGGAGCAGTCGTACGACGACGGGCCGGTCGCCCCCCACACGTACGGCTTGCCGAGTGCGCCGTAGGCGTAGGCGACGGCCTGTGCGGCCCGGCTGTTCGGCGCCGTGAGCGGGCCGCGGGGCGCGGTGGAGCGATCGGCGCGGGCGAGGCCGGCCGGTCCGGCGTCGTACGCGGCGCGCTCCTCGGCGGTCAGCCGGGCCAGCAGCCGCTCGGCAGCGGCCAGTTTGCCCTGCACGACCGCCTTGTGCCGATCCAGCTCCCGGCGATGCCGCTCCAGTTCGGCCGTCCGTTCGCCGGCCCGTGCCCTGAGCCCGCCGAGGTCCACGAGCCGGCGGTGCACACCGGCGACGGCGGCCGCGTGCCGCTCGCCGACCCGCTCGGCGAGCGCGGCGCGCGCCAGGTACGCGTCGGGATCCGAGGTCAGCGCGAGCTGCATGCCGGGATCGATGCCGCCGGAGCGGTACTGCGCGGTGGCGACGGAACCGAGGGCGTTGCGGGAGGCGTTGAGCTGCTCCGTCCGGCGGGCGGCCTCGTCGCGCAGCTCGTCGAGCGCCCTGCGGGCCTGCGCCGTCCGCTCCTTGGCCCCGTTGTACTTCTCGGTCGCCTCCTCGGCCTCCTGGTACAGCTTGTCGACGCGGGCCTTGAGCTGGGCGGGGGTGAGACGGGGCTCCGCGTGCGCCGAGCCGTCGAGCGCGGTCGTGGTCGCCGCGCCTGCGAGCGCGAGGGTGGCTGCGGTCCGGGCGGCCGGCCCGGTGAGCGGATGCTGCTTCGGTTTCTGGTGCGCTGCCACGGGGCGTACACGTCCTTCCTGCGGACCTGCGGTCCGGCGACGTACAGCACGGGGGAGCGGTACGCCGCCGGATCTTTCGGCGGGGCGGCCGAGCCGTCCGGCTGCACGACGGCGATGGGGAGCCGGCCACCTGGGCGCTGACGCTAAACCTGGCGCTCACGGGTCGGGGACGTGACGACGGGAAGTGTCCGAACCTGGACGGTGCTGCCCGCTTTACGAGTGCCGGGACGCCGGTGCCCGGCCGCATGCGGCGCGCGGCCGACCGAACGCCGCGATCGGCCTCCCCCGGCCGCCGGACGGTGGTACGGCGCCCTTTAGGCTCCACCCCATGGACATACTCATCAATGTCTTCGTCGCGCTGCACATCATCGGCATCGCCTCCCTGCTGGGTGGCTTCCTGACCCAGATGAAGGCGATGGGCGAGGGCGCGGCCCGCTTCAACCCGGCGATGCTGCACGGTGCGCTGACGATGCTGGTCACCGGCGTCGCGCTGGTGGGCCTCAACCAGGCCGACGACCAGACGGTGAACAACCTCAAGATCGGCGTCAAACTGGCGGTGCTGGTGGTGATCCTCGGCCTGGTCTACGTCAAGCGGGACGAGGAGCGGGTCGACAAGGCGCTCTTCGGCGCCGTCGGCGGCCTGACGGTCGCGAACATCTTCATCGCGACGCTCTGGACCTGACCGTCTCCCGGCACCCGCGTGCCCGGACGGCGCCGCCGTCCGGGCACGCGCGTGAGCGGCCCGGGTCAGACCGGGCGGACGCTGCCGTAGATCGGCATGTAGTAGATGGACTCCTCGCGGACCTCGGTGCCCGGCTTCGGTGCGTGGATCATCTTGCCGTCGCCGATGTAGATGCCGACGTGGCTGATGTCGTCGTAGAAGAAGACCAGGTCGCCGGGGAGCAGGTCCGCCGTCGCCACGCGCCGGCCCACCTCCACCTGGTCCCAGGTGGTGCGCGGCAGGTCGACGTCCGCCGCCTTCCAGGCCGCCTGGGTGAGCCCCGAGCAGTCGTACGAGGACGGGCCGGTCGCCCCCCACACGTACGGCTTGCCGATCTGGGCCCGGGCGAAGGCGAGGACCTTGTCGGCCTGGGCCGCGTACGAGCCGTCCTCCGCTCCCGTGCCGGTGCCCGTCTCGGGCGACGGCTGCTCGCTCTCCCGGCGCTGCCGCTCGGCCTCCGCCTCGGCGCGCGCCCTGGCTTCCGCCTCGGCCTTCGCCTCGGCCTTGCGCCGCGCCTCCGCCTCCTTCTCGCGCTCGATCGCCGCCAGCCGCGCCTTCTCCTCGGCGGTCAGCTTCGACAGCAGGGCGCGCGCCTCGGCCAGCTTCGTCTGGACGGTCTGCTTGCTGATGCGCAGGGCCTGCTGCGAGTCGGTCAGCGACTCCAGCCGCTCCGTCGCCTCCGCCCGCTGCTTCGCCGCGGCCGCGCGCTGGGTCTCGTAGTCGCTGACGGCGGTCCGCTGCTGGTCGGTCATCCGGTCCATCAGCTGCGTCTGGTCGAAGTACGCCTGGGGGCTGTCCGCGAACAGCAGCGCCGCCGTCGGGGTCACCGCGCCGGTGCGGTACTGAGCGGCGGCGTAGGCGCCGAGGGCGCGACGCGACTCGTTGAGCTTCTCCGCGCGCGTGGTCGCCTCCTCGAAGAGGCTGTCGACCTCGCGGCGCTTCTCGGCGGTGGCCTCCTTCGCCTTGTTGTACTCCTGGGTCGCGCTGCCCGCCTGCCGGTAGAGGTCGTCGACCTTCTTCTGCACCTCTTCGATGGAGGGCTTGGGGTCGCTGGGCGCCGCGGTGGCGCTCTGGGTCGACAGGAGGGTGACGCCGGCGAGGGCGGCCGTCGTGAACCCGACGGCGGGGGAGGGCTTTGCGCTGCGGCTGCGGATCCTGCGATGCGACGCCAAGACCGGCATCTCCTTCTTCCGTGGACCGCCTACCGGGTTAGCTGTCGGGTTCGGGCGGAACGGAAGATGCCCTACGGACCGTGGACAGGCGGTCCGATTCACCCCGGTCGTGCATCGTTCGGGTCCCCGGTTCCGAACTGCCGTGCGGGCAGCCCGAATTCGGCGGAGTCGACCCGTTCGGCGTGGTTCGCCGGGAGGGGTGCGGGCCGTCTGGTCGAGCACGCTAGCCAACTCGTGTGCAGGCTGTGAAGGTTGATGTTCGATATGTCCGATACATTTTCGTGACCTTTTTCGGCGCCGGCCGTATTTCCGCCCCGGCGTGGCGCGCCGGGCAGGGCCGGTCACGGAACGTGACCTGCCCCGTATGGGCATGCGGGCCCGGCTGTCGGTCCGGCCGCCTAGACTCGATAAGCGATGAGCAGCCTCTTTGACGACAGCTTCCTGGCGGATCTCCAGCCCCACGGGGAGGAGCCCCCTCCGCCCCCCGAGGAGTCGGCTCCGGAGCCGATCCCGGACGACCTCTTCCAGGGCGCCTACGACGTGCCGCCGGCCCGCGACGGGTACTACCGCGACGGCGCGCCCCGGCCTGCCGTCGACGCGGCCGCCCTGCTCGAGGGGCTGAACGACCAGCAGCGCGCCGCCGTCGTCCACACCGGGTCCCCGCTGCTCATCGTCGCAGGGGCCGGTTCCGGCAAGACGCGCGTGCTCACCCATCGCATCGCCCACCTCCTGGCCACCCGGCACGTCCACCCCGGCCAGATACTGGCGATCACCTTCACCAACAAGGCCGCCGGCGAGATGAAGGAGCGCGTCGAGCAGCTGGTCGGCCCGCGTGCCCATGCCATGTGGGTCATGACCTTCCACAGCGCCTGCGTCCGCATCCTGCGCCGCGAGTCGAAGAAGCTCGGCTTCACCTCGTCGTTCTCGATCTACGACGCCGCCGACTCCAAGCGCCTGATGGCGCTGGTCTGCCGCGATCTGGAGCTGGACCCGAAGAAGTTCCCGCCGAAGTCCTTCAGCGCCAAGATCTCCAACCTGAAGAACGAGCTGATCGACGAGGAGACCTTCGCCGACCAGGCCGCCGACGGTTTCGAGAAGACCCTGGCAGAGGCGTACCGGATGTACCAGGCGCGGCTGCGCGAGGCCAACGCCCTGGACTTCGACGACATCATCATGACCACGGTGCACCTGCTCCAGGCGTTCCCGGACGTCGCCGAGCACTACCGGCGCCGCTTCCGGCACGTCCTCGTCGACGAGTACCAGGACACCAACCACGCCCAGTACACGCTCGTGCGCGAGCTGGTGGGCGAGGGGTACGAGGACCTGGAGCCCGCCGAGCTGTGCGTCGTCGGCGACGCCGACCAGTCGATCTACGCCTTCCGCGGCGCGACCATCCGCAACATCCTCCAGTTCGAGGAGGACTACCCGGACGCGACGACGATCCTCCTGGAGCAGAACTACCGCTCCACGCAGACGATCCTGTCCGCCGCCAACGCGGTCATCGAGCGCAACCAGTCCCGCCGCCCGAAGAACCTGTGGACGAACGCGGGCGCGGGCGCCCAGATCACCGGCTACGTCGCGGACACCGAGCACGACGAGGCCCAGTTCGTCGCCGACGAGATCGACCGGCTCACCGACGCGGGCGAGGCGAGGGCCGGCGACGTCGCCGTCTTCTACCGGACGAACGCCCAGTCCCGTGTCTTCGAGGAGATCTTCATCCGCGTCGGCCTGCCCTACAAGGTCGTCGGCGGGGTGCGCTTCTACGAGCGCAAGGAGGTCCGGGACGTCCTCGCCTACCTGCGCGTGCTCGCCAACCCCGAGGACAACGTCCCGCTGCGCCGGATCCTGAACGTGCCGAAGCGCGGCATCGGCGAGCGCGCCGAGGCGATGATCGACGCCCTCGCCCTCCGCGAGAAGATCACCTTCCCGCAGGCGCTCCGCCGTGTCGACGAGGCGTACGGCATGGCGGCTCGCTCCGCGAACGCCGTCAAGCGGTTCAACGTGCTGATGGAGGAGCTGCGCACCATCGCCGAGTCCGGCGCCGGACCGGCCACCGTGCTCGAAGCCGTTCTGGAGCGCACGGGTTATCTCGCCGAGCTCCAGGCGTCCACCGACCCGCAGGACGAGACGCGCATCGAGAACCTGCAGGAACTGGCCGCCGTGGCGCTGGAGTTCGAACAGGACCGCGGGGAGGAGCAGGGCGCGGGCACGCTCGCCGAGTTCCTGGAGCAGGTCGCGCTCGTCGCCGACTCCGACCAGATCCCCGACGAGGACGCGGAGGGCACGGGCGTCATCACGCTGATGACCCTGCACACCGCCAAGGGCCTCGAGTTCCCCGTGGTGTTCCTGACCGGCATGGAGGACGGCGTCTTCCCGCACATGCGGGCGCTCGGCCAGACCAAGGAGCTGGAGGAGGAGCGGCGCCTGGCGTACGTCGGCATCACCCGCGCCCGCGAGCGCCTGTACCTCACGCGCTCCTCGATGCGCAGTGCCTGGGGCCAGCCGTCGTACAACCCGCCCTCGCGCTTCCTGGAGGAGATCCCGGGCGTGCACGTGGAGTGGAAGCGCACCGGCCCGATGACCGCACCGGCCGGACCGACGTCGGGCATCACGTCATCGCTGTCGTCGTCGCGTTCCCGCGGCGGTGCCTCCGGCTTCGCCACGCGGCGCACCAACGACAAGCCGGTGATCGCGCTGTCCGTGGGCGACCGGGTCACGCACGACCAGTTCGGTCTGGGGACCGTGGTCGCCGTGGCGGGGTCGGGTTCGGACGCGCAGGCGACGATCGACTTCGGGGACGAGAAGCCGAAGCGGCTGCTGCTGCGGTACGCGCCCGTCGAGAAGCTCTGACGCGAAGCTTTGACGCGAGGCTCTGACGAGGAACTCTGACCAGATCCTCTGACAACGGAACGAGGCGGGGCCGCGGCCCCGCCTCGTTCCGTGCTTGCTGTCGGCTGCCCGCCGCTTAGGTCGGGTCGAGGCCGTGTCCGCGCAGCCACGCCAGCGGGTCGATGGCCGAACCGCCGCCGGGGCGCACCTCGAAGTGCAGGTGCGGGCCGGTGGAGTTGCCCGAGTTGCCCGAGTAGGCGATGACGTCGCCCGCCTTCACCGAACCGCTGCGGATCTTGGTGGTGCTGAGGTGGCAGTACCAGGTCTCCGTGCCGTCGGCCGCCGTCACGATCGCCATGTTGCCGTAGGCGCTGTTCCACTGGGTGCGCACGGTGCCGTCCGTCGCGGCCAGCACCTCGGTGCCGTACTGGACGGGGAAGTCGATCCCGGTGTGCAGGGACATCCAGTTGACGCCGGACTGGCCGTAGTAGGCGCTGAGGCCGTCCTGCCTGACGGGAAGCACGAACTTGGGCCGCAGCGCCTCGCGCCGTGCCGCCTCCGCCTCGCGCTTCTTCCGCTCCGCCTCCTGGCGGGCCTTGAGGTCGAGGCGCTCCTGGGTGCGGGAGGCGCGGTCGCCGAAGTCGCGGGCGTCCTCGCTGAGCGCGGCGAGCTGCGTGTCCATCTTGCTGTTGGCTGCGACGTGCTTGACCGAGGTCGGGTCGGCGGACGCCAGATTGGCCGCGTCGTCCTTCTTCTCGCCGCCCAGGGTGCCCACGGATGCCGCGGCGATACCGGCGACGCCCATGACGCAAGCGGAGGGCACGGCGACGGTGAGGAGCGCCGAGCGCTTGGCGGGCGTGCGGCGCCGGCCGCGGCTGCCGCCGGAGCGGCGGACCGGGCGGGGGGCGACGGGGGTGGCCGGGACGGAGGTCATGGTCTGCGTCAGCGCGTCGTGCGCCGATTCGCCGCTGTTCTCCGGGGCGTTGCCGTGGTCGGCGTCGTGGGCGTACTCGGCGTCATGGGCGTATTCGCCGTCGTTGCCGTATTCGCCGTCGTGGCCGTGGTCGGACTCGGTCTCGTAGCCCTCTGCGGCGCCGGTGTCCGGGCCCTCGGGGTGCGCGGCGCCCGGGGCGTCGTGGTCCGAGACGTCCTGCACCTGGAAGTCTTGATAGTCCTGGTAGTCCTGGAACTCCGGTGCGTACTCGGACCCCTGGAAGTCCGACCCCTGGAAGTCCGACCTCTGGAAGTCCTGACCGGAATGTTCCGTGCCGGGAAGATCCGTGGTCTGGTGGTCGGCGTAGCCGGTGCCGTACTGGGCCGCCGGGACGAACTCGTCCTCCGGCGTGAACTGTTGCGGTACGAGACCTTCCGGCGTGGTCGCCGTACCGGAGTTCCAAGCGGTCGCGTCGTACGCGCCGGTCTCGAAGGACGAGGCGGACCACTGGCCGGTCGCGTCGTACGCGAACGTCGCGGCGGCGGTCTCGTACTGGCCCGTCTGGTCGGCCTGGTTCCAGGCGCTCGCGTCCCACTGGCCCGTGGTGTCGTACTGCGCGTACTGCTGGTCGTACTGCGGCTCTTGGGCCTGCTGCGCGGATGCGTAGGCGTCGTAGCCGGCCGCCTGGTGCGACGCCCCGGTGTTCCACTGGGACGCGTCGTACTGGCCGCTGTGCCCGGACTCGTAACTGCCCGGCATGGCGCCGAAGAGCGGATCGGAGTCGAAGCTGCCGGTGGCGTAGCCGGTGTACCCGGCGTGGGCGTGCTGGTCGTTCACCAACTTCTCTCTCGCCTCGGCAGCAGGACCTGCATCCGGGACCGCCGGATTGCAGGGGTCCCAGGGGGAAGCAGTGGCGCGACTGTACCCGGCGGTACGCGATGGCGACAATCTTCGGCGGCATCTCCGCAATCCGGAAACGGGCAATCAGCCGCCTTTCGGCGGACTGCGGGCACAGCTTTGGCCGTACGTTCGAGAAACGTTCGAGGAAAAGTCAGTTGCGAGGACCGCCCGGCGGAGTCTCGTCGGGCGGCTCGGTGCGGTGCGGTGCCGCTCGGCTCGGTTTGGCTCGGCTCAGGCGACTGAGACCGACCCGGACGGACCGGCCGCCGCCGCACCCGATGTGAGCGCCTCACGGATCCCGGCCGCGACGGCGGGGTGAACCGGCAGGGCGAGATGGCCGATTCCGCTGACTCGTACGTTCTGGGCGAGAAGGTCGGGATGGTCGATGCAGGCCGTCTCGACCGGGACCATGATCCGGTCGAGGTCGCTCCAGAAGCTGACGAAGCGCGTACGGCAGCCGGGCGCCGGCAGGCGGAGCTCCTCGATCACCGACGAGCCGGGGCGCATCTGCCGCACGATGGGGTGCGCGCCGGCGAGCGGCGCGACCGCGGTCCCCGCATGCGGGGTGCCGAGCGTGACGAGCGTGCGGACGCGGCGGTCGCCGCCGAGGCGCTGCACGTAGTAACGGGCGATGAGGCCGCCCAGACTGTGCCCGACGATGTCGATCTCGCGCTGCCCGGTCCGCGCGCAGATCTCCTCCACATGGCGGCCGAGCAGCTCGGCGGCGGTACGGATGTCGCAGGTGAGAGGGGAGTAGTTGAGGCACTCGACATGGTGGGGGCCGTGCCGGGCGAGCGCGCGCCGCAGCAGGACGAACACCGAGCGGTTGTCCACGAACCCGTGGAGCAGGACCGTGGGCACGACGTCGGCCCGTGCCGCGGGCAGCTGGGCCGTGCCGGGGGCGGCGCCCTTGCGGGCCGGGCGCTCGGGGGTGATCCCGGTCGGATACAGGACGAGGTGTCCCGCGAGGATCACGAGCTCCAGGGCGGTGGCGCGCAGGAGCGCGGCGGGGAGGAAGCAACGCAGTCTGGCCAGGCACTGCGCGGTGAACTCGGTGACGACGCGGGAACAGGGCAGAGGCAGGGCCGAAGCCATCACAACGACCTCCCGACCGGCGCTCCCCGTGCGGCTCGGGTGCGCCCTCGCGGGGCGCGCGCTGCGAAAACGGTGCCGCGCCACCCTGCCGTGCGGCTGTCGGCACGGTGGCGCGGCGACCCTGTGTGGATCTGCGGCGGCTCCCCTGGTGCGGTCGTGCCGCCGGGGGCGCCGCGGGCTGCGCGGTGCCTGGTGCCGGTACGACGCTCAGCGAAAAATGTCCCACGTGTGATTTCCCCCTCGCAGTCCACCGCGAAACGGCGGCTTGCGGGATGCTGGACATCTGGAGATAACGTTCGTTCACTCTCCGCGCTCCGCTCGCCGGGCGCGGGGACCCGTGCCCGAGGCGGCGCAGTCGGTATGTGGAGGCAGTGATGGGTGTGACGGGTCCGATCCGCGTGGTGGTCGCCAAGCCGGGTCTCGACGGACACGATCGCGGTGCGAAGGTGATCGCGCGGGCGCTGCGTGACGCCGGTATGGAGGTCATCTACACGGGGCTGCACCAGACCCCCGAGCAGATCGTCGACACGGCGATCCAGGAGGACGCGGACGCCATCGGCCTCTCGATCCTCTCGGGCGCGCACAACACGCTCTTCGTGAAGGTCATCGAGCTCCTCAAGGAGCGCGACGCGGCGGACATCAAGGTCTTCGGCGGCGGGATCATTCCGGAGGCGGACATCGCGCCGCTGAAGGACAAGGGCGTGGCGGAGATCTTCACGCCCGGCGCGACGACGGCGTCGATCGTGGAGTGGGTGAACGCGAACGTCCGCGTTACCGCCGCGTAGCGGCGTGGACCGGGCGGCGGTCTCGGGCGCGGCCGGCCCCGTGCGCGTAGGCCTTGGGCGGGCGGCGGACCGGGCGGCGGTCTCGGGCTCGGCCCGGCCCCTGACCGTAGCGTCGGGCCGCTCCGGGGCTCGTATCCGGACTGGTTTCTGGCTACCGGGCCGGTCCCTGACTGACGACGCCTTACGTCCCGAACACGACCCCTGCGGGTCCCTGACCCGGGGTCGGACGCCGGTGGTGGCCGCGAGTGGGCACCCGGCCCCGGCACGACCCCCGGGCAGGGGGCACAGGGGCGCAGCGCTTCCGAGTCGTCAGGGCTCCAGTTCCGCGTGGAGCGTCGCGCGCAGACGCAGCGTCGACACCAGACGCTGGAACGCCTCCGACCAGTACCCGCCCGCCCCCGGTGACGCGTCCTCCTGTTCCGCCGGGGTCGCCGTCAGGACCTCCAGGCGGGGCGCCTCCGAGGGGGACAGGCAGCGCTCCGCGAGGCCCATCACGCCGCTGAAGCTCCACGGGTAACTCCCCGCGTCGCGCGCGATGTCGAGCGCGTCGACCATGGCGCGGCCCAGCGGCTCCGCCCACGGCACCGCACAGACGCCGAGCAGCTGGAATGCCTCCGACAAGCCGTGCGCGGCGATGAACTCCGCCACCCAGCCGGCCCGTTCCTCCGCGGGCAGCGTCGCGAGCAGTTTCGCGCGCTCGGCCAGCGACGTGGTGCCGGGCCCGCTCGCCGGTGGCGTGCCGGGAGCGCCGAGCAGGGCGCGGGACCATGCGGCGTCGCTCTGGCGGACCGCGGCCCGGCACCAGGCCGCGTGCAGCTCGTCGGCCCAGTCGTCCGACACCGGCAGCGCGACGATCTCCCGCGGCGTACGGCCGCCCAGCCGGGCCGGCCAGGTGGACAGGGGGGCCGACTCGACGAGCTGGCCGAGCCACCACGAGCGTTCGCCGCGGCCCGACGGCGCGTTCGCGACGACTCCGTCGCGCTGCATGCCCGCGTCGCATTCGTGCGGCGCCTCGACCGTGATCACAGTGCCCGCCGCACCGCTCCGGTCCAGCGCGACGCAGGACGCGGCCCGCGCTGCCATCCGCGCGGCGAGCGCGGACTGCGGCAGCGCCGAGAGCAGCTCGGCCGCGGTGGCGCGGACGTTGCGGCTGCGGTCGGAGAGCGCCTGCTCCAGGAACGGCTCGTCCGCGCCGGAGAGCCCCGTCCGCAGCGAGTCGAGGAACATGAGGCGGTCCTCGGCCCGCTCGGTCGGCCAGGTCGTGACGAGGAGGGTGAGCGCCGCCTGCGGGTCGTGCGCCCGCACCGAGGCGAGCAGGGCGACCCGCTCGGCGAACAGGCCCTCCTCCCACAGCCCACGCACGGCGTCGGTGTCGTCGGGGGCGGGCAGAGCCGAGCCGCCGGCTCCACCGCGCAGGGCGAACTTCCACTCCGCGTTGAGCCGGGCGAGCCACACCCCGCGCGGCCCGGCGAACGCCAGCGCCTGCGGCCGCAGGTCCGTACGCCCCCGGGCCGCGTCGAGCAGCGCGGGCAGGAGGGACGGCGGGGCCTGGTAGCCGTGCTCGTTGGCGGCGGCCAGCCATTGCGGAAGCAGCTCGGTCAAATCGGGTGCGGAGCCCCGGCGGCCGCCGGACCCCGACGGGCTCCGGTCGGCGAGCAGCTGGGCGAGCCGCCGTCGGGCGGCGTCCGGCAGGGCGGGCCGGGGATCGTGCGGCGCCGCCGCGGGCCGCTCGCCGGCGGTCGGGGCGGCAGCGGGCCGCAGCCCCGCCCTGCGCCGCACGGTGTGCAGTGCGGCGGCGTCGAGCAGGGCGACGGGTGCCTCCTTGCCGACGGGCACGAGGCCGGCCGGCGGTGTACGCCGGTCGGTGCCGAGCAGGGCCGCCGTGACGAGCTCTTCCCACGGTGACGTGCTGGTGGTGCCGGTCATGGGGCCTCCTTCAGATGAGCGGAACCGTCTCGGACTGGTCGTCGGACCAGGCGGTCAGTGGCACGAAGCCCTCGTGGCCGAACTCGCCGAAGACGGTGACCGGCCGGCCGCCCGCGAGCGAGACGAGCTGCCACAGGCCCGGCCGGGACAAGGCGGAGGCCGCCACAGGCAACGCGTATCCGCCGGTCTGTTCGCCGTCGACGCCTCCGTCCGTGCCGGCGGTGCCGCCCGCGTCGGCCAGCTGCCAGCCGTCGTCGGTGGGCAGCGGCACGACCCCGGAGAGGGTGACCGGCCAGGACTCCAGCCACGGGTCGTCCCGCAGCGCCCGCCCGTACGCCTCGACCGCCGAGGCGCAGGAGCCGCCCGGCGGCGGTGCGCCGGTGGGGACGGGCGCGGTGAACAGCTCGCCCAGCTCGGCCCGCAGCTGCGCCGCCCCGCCGTGCGGGGTGATCTCGGCGTCGACCACCAGGCCTACGGGAAGCGCCAGTTGGGGTGAGCGGCCCGCAGCCCCGAACGAGAGCAGCAGGGCCGTCCGGGCCGACTCGCGTCCGTACAGCCAGATCCGGCGGGTGGTGAGCCTGCCGTCGTACGTGTCGTACTGCGCGAGGACCAGCCAGTGGTCCCGGATCCGGTGGCCCGCGACGGCGGACGGGAGGCCGACCCGTGTGCGTACGGTGGCCGCCAGCGGATCCGGTAGCCGCTCGCGTCCCAGCCACGCCGAGTCGAGCAGGTGGATCAGGGCACACTCCTCCAGCAGCCGCACCGGCCAGCCGGGCCCGGAGCCCGGAATCGCACCCAACTCGCGGACGCGGGCGGCGAGTCCCGGCGCCTGCGCGTCGACCATGCGGGCTGCCGTCTCCTCCCACAGGCCGTATCCGGACTGCTCTGCGGACGCGAGGCCGCCGCGCAGCAGGTCGGCCAGCCGCTGCTCGAGCTCCGTGGCCCCCGCGGTGATCCGCCCGGCCCGGCGCTCGGCGCGCCGCCGTGCCGCCTCCGGGTCGGCGCTCTTCGCCGGCGCACCCCCGCCCGCGCCCCCCGTCTCCCTGCCCGCCGCGCGCTTCCTGCGACCGGACAGCCACTCCCCGGCCCAGTCCGGAACCGCGCCGTCCGTCACGGTCTGCTCGTCCGCGGACCACAGCAGCAGCAGTCCTATCGCGTGCTTGCACGGGAACTTCCGGCTCGGACAACTGCACCTGTACGCCGGGCCCGTGGTGTCCACCACCGTCTGGTACGGCCGGCTGCCGCTGCCCTTGCACAGGCCCCACACCGCGCCCGAGCCGTCGCAGCCCGCACCCGACCACGGCCCGGCCGCGGACAGTTTGCTCCCCGCTTTGCGTGATGCGTCGTCAGGAGCCAGCGAGAGCACCTGTTCCGACGTCCAGCGCACCCCCTGCTCCGGGGGGTTCGGGGTCTCTCCCCCGTTGAGTCGCAACATGTGACCGACGCTACGGCCCACCACTGACAATCCGCCCTGACCTGCGGCGACGGTCGATTGTCAGTGGCATGGTGCACGGTGGATCACGCAACGGGTCGAACGATCTGGAGGGGGATCCATGACCGTGTCCGAAGCCGGGACCACCAGCGCAGCCGAGGCCCTGCGGCCGCATGCGGAGGACGCCTTCGCCCACGAGCTGAGGGCGCTCGCCGCACACGACGACCGGCAGCGGCCGGTGAACTGGCGGCTGTCGCCCTGGGCCGTGGCCACGTACCTCCTCGGCGGCACCCTCGCCGACGGCACCGTCATCACACCCAAGTACGTGGGGCCGCGCAGGATCGTCGAGGTCGCCGTCACCACGCTCGCCACCGACCGTGCCCTGCTCCTTCTCGGCGTGCCGGGCACGGCGAAGACCTGGGTGTCCGAGCACCTCGCCGCCGCCGTCAGCGGCGACTCCACGCTGCTCGTGCAGGGCACGGCCGGCACCCCCGAGGAGGCCATCCGGTACGGGTGGAACTACGCGCAGTTGCTCGCCCACGGGCCCAGCCGCGACGCGCTCGTGCCCAGCCCCGTCATGCGGGCCATGTCCGAGGGCATGACCGCTCGGGTCGAGGAGCTCACCCGTATCCCGGCCGACGTGCAGGACACCCTGATCACGATCCTGTCCGAGAAGACGCTGCCGGTGCCGGAGCTGGGCGAGGAGGTCCAGGCGGTACGCGGGTTCAACCTGATCGCCACGGCCAACGACCGCGACCGCGGGGTCAACGACCTCTCCAGCGCGCTGCGCAGGCGGTTCAACACGGTCGTGCTGCCCCTGCCCGCGACGCCGGACGCCGAGATCGACATCGTCGCCCGCCGTGTCGACCAGATAGGGCGGTCACTCGACCTGCCGGCGGTGCCGGAGGGCCTGGACGAGATCCGCCGCGTGGTCACCGTCTTCCGCGAGCTGCGGGACGGCGTCTCCACGGACGGCCGCACCAAGGTCAAGTCCCCCTCGGGCACGCTCTCCACGGCCGAGGCGATCTCCGTGGTCACGGGCGGCCTGGCCCTCGCCGCGCACTTCGGCGACGGCGTGCTGCGCCCGCAGGACGTCGCGGCCGGAATCCTCGGCGCGGTCGTGCGCGACCCGGCGGCGGACCGGGTGATCTGGCAGGAGTATCTGGAGACCGTGGTGCGCGAGCGGGACGGCTGGAAGGACTTCTACCGCGCCTGCCGCGAGGTGAGCGCATGACCGGCCCGCTCCTGCTCGGCGTCCGCCACCACGGGCCCGGCTCGGCCCGGGCGGTGCGGGCCGCGCTGAACGCGGCGTCGCCGCGGGCCGTCCTGATCGAGGGCCCGCCCGAGGGCGACGCGCTGCTGCCGCTGGCCGCGGACGAGCAGATGCGCCCGCCGGTCGCGCTGCTCGCCCACGCGGCCGACGATCCGGGCCGGGCGGCGTTCTGGCCGCTGGCGGAGTTCAGCCCCGAGTGGGTGGCGATCCGCTGGGCGCTGGCGCACGACGTGCCCGTCCGCTTCATCGACCTCCCGGCCGCGCACTCGCTCGCGATGGAATCGGACCCCGCCCCGGCCCGGCCCGCGGCCCCGGCGGACGTCGCGCCATCGGCCCCGGCGGCCCCCGGTCCCGGTGACGACCCGCCCCGCTCGCCGGGCGGCCGGGCCCCGACCCGCTCCGCCGCCCCCGCGGGTTCCGCCGATCGGACCGGGGCCGCCGACCCCGCCGGCCGGACCGACGACCGGACGGGCTCCGTCGATCGGACCCGTTCCGCCGATCCCGCGGGTTCTGCTGACCGGCCCCGGGCCGGTCGGACCGACGACCGGACGGGCTCCGTCGACCGGACCGGTTCGGCCGACCCCACCGACCCCCCCGGCCGGATTGCGGTCGACGACCCGACCGGGGCCGACGGCCCCGACGGGGTGGAGGCCGACGGTTCGGTGCAGCCGGGGGCCGTGCGGATCGATCCCGTCGGGGTGCTCGCCGAGGCCGCCGGGTACGACGACCCCGAGCGCTGGTGGGAGGACGTCGTCGAGCACCGGGGCCGTGGGACGGGCGGTGCCGGAGAGAGCGATCCCTTCGGGCCGTTCGCCGCGCTCGGCGAGGCCATGGCCGCCCTCCGGGAGACGTACGGCCACGGGGGGCACGACCGGGACCTCGTCCGCGAGGCGTACATGCGCGTCCAGTTGCGCGCCGCCCGCAAGGAGTTCGGGGACGGCGTCGCCGTCGTCTGCGGTGCCTGGCACGTCCCGGCCCTCGCACAGAAGACGACCGTCGCCGCCGACCGCGCCCTCCTCAAGGGACTGCCCAAGGTCAGGACCGAGACGACCTGGGTGCCCTGGACGCACCGCCGCCTCGCGCGGCACTCCGGCTACGGCGCCGGCATCGACTCGCCCGGTTGGTACGGCCATCTGTTCGCCGCGCCCGACCGGCCCGTCGAGCGTTGGATGACCAAGGTCGCCGGTCTTCTGCGGGACGAGGACCACATGGTGTCGTCCGCGCACGTCATCGAGGCCGTGCGCCTCGCCGAGACCCTCGCCGTCGTGCGCGGCCGCCCGCTCGCCGGGCTGAGCGAGACCACCGACGCCGTACGGGCCGTGATGTGCGACGGCTCCGACGTGCCGCTCGACCTCGTCAGGGACCGGCTCGTCGTCGGCGACGTGCTCGGCGAAGTGCCGGACGACGCCCCGGCCGTTCCGCTCCAGCGCGACCTGGCCAGGCAGCAGCGCAGCCTCCGTCTCAAGCCGGACGCGCTGGAGCGCGAGCTGGAGCTCGACCTGCGCAAGGACAGCGACGGCGGCAAGAGCCGGCTGCTGCACCGGCTGCGGCTGCTCGGCGTCAACTGGGGGGAGCCCGCGGCCGGGAGAGGAAGCACCGGAACATTCCGCGAGACATGGCGGCTGCGCTGGGAGCCCGAGCTGTTCGTCCTGGTCGCCGAGGCGGGCGTGTGGGGCACCACCGTGCTCTCGGCCGCCACGGCGAAGGCGGAGTCGCAGGCCCTCGCGGCCACGGCACTCGGGGAGGTCACGGCACTGGCCGAGCAGTGCCTCCTCGCCGAACTGCCCGACGCGCTCCCCGTGGTGATGACCGCGCTCGCCGACCGAGCCGCCCTCGACGCGGACGTGAGCCACCTCGCCCAGGCGCTGCCGGCCCTCGCCCGCTCCCTGCGATACGGAGACGTGCGGGCCACGGACACGGCCGCGCTCGGCGAGGTCGCCGCCGGGCTCGCCGAGAGGATCTGCGTCGGGCTGCCGCCCGCCTGCGGCGGCCTCGACGCCGACGCCGCCGCGGAGATGCGCGGCCACCTCGACGGCGTGCACACCGCGATCGGACTGCTGCCCGACTCCGCCGAGATGATGGGGCGTTGGCAGGCGGTGCTGCGCAAGCTCGCCGTGCGGGAGTCGGTTCCGGGCGTCATACGCGGGCGCGCGGCGCGGCTGCTGCTGGACGACGGGCGGCTCGCGGAGGACGAGGCCGCACGGCTCATGGCCCTCGCGCTCTCCCCGGCCACGCCGCCGGCCGAAGCGGCCGCGTGGATCGAGGGGTTCGTCGGCGGGGCGTCCGGTGGAGGGCTGCTGCTCGTCCACGACGCGCGGCTGCTCGGTATGGTGGACGCCTGGCTGACGGGCGTGCCCGCGGACGCGTTCACGGACGTGCTTCCTCTGCTGCGGCGCACGTTCTCGGCGTACGAGCCCGGCGTGCGGCGGACCCTCGGGGAGCTCGTGCGCCGCGGGCCGGCCGCGGCGGCAGGCCCGGCACACACGGAGCCCGCGGTCCCGGGCTTCGCACCGGGACTCGACGAGGCGCGCGCCGACGCGGTCCTGCCCGTGCTGCGCCTGCTTCTCGGCATCGACGACAACGACCTGGCGGGGGTGGCCCGATGACACGGACGACGACACAGGCCGCGGCCGGCCACGACGAGCGGCTGCGCCGGTGGCGGCTCGTGCTGGGCGGCGAGGAGGCGGACGGCACCGGCTGTGCCCTGTCCGGCACGGACGCCGCGATGGACGGCGCGCTCACCTCGCTCTACGGCACCCGCGCCGGCACCGGCTCCCGCTCCGGGAGCCGCTCCGCCGGACTCGGGGCGTCGGCGCCGTCCGTGGCCCGCTGGCTCGGCGACATCCGTACGTACTTCCCCAGTTCCGTCGTCCAGGTCATGCAGCGGGACGCGATCGACCGGCTCGGCCTGTCGACGCTGCTGCTGGAGCCGGAGATGCTGCAGGCGGTGGAGGCGGACGTCCACCTCGTCGGCACGCTGCTCTCGCTCAACAAAGCGATGCCCGAGACGACGAAGGAGACCGCGCGGGCGGTCGTGCGCAAGGTCGTCGAGGAGCTGGCGAAGAAGCTCGCGACCCGTACGCGCTCGACGCTGACGGGAGCGCTGGACCGCTCCGCGAGGATCAGCCGCCCACGCCACCGCGACATCGACTGGGACCGCACGATCCGGGCGAACCTGAAGAACTACTTGCCGGATTTCCACACCGTCGTCCCCGAGCGCCTCATCGGTTACGGCCGGGCGTCGCAGTCGGTCAAGAAGGAGGTCGTCCTCTGCATCGACCAGTCGGGGTCGATGGCCGCGTCCGTCGTGTACGCCTCGGTGTTCGGCGCGGTCCTGGCCTCGATGCGCTCCATCGCGACGCGGCTCGTCGTCTTCGACACGGCGGTGGTCGACCTGACCGACCAGCTCGACGATCCGGTGGACGTGCTGTTCGGCACGCAGCTCGGCGGCGGGACGGACATCAACAGGGCCCTCGCGTACTGCCAGTCGCAGATCACCCGCCCCGCGGACACCGTGGTCGTGCTCATCAGCGACCTCTACGAGGGCGGCATACGGGACGAGATGCTCAAGCGCGTCGCGGCGATGAAGGCGTCGGGCGTGCAGTTCGTCGCGCTGCTCGCGCTCTCCGACGAAGGCGCGCCGGCTTACGACCGCGAGCACGCGGCGGCGCTCGCGGCCCTCGGCGCACCGGCCTTCGCGTGCACGCCGGACCTGTTCCCGGACGTCATGGCGGCGGCGATAGAAAAGCGCCCGCTTCCGGTGCCGCCGACGGACTGACCCACCACGGCGGCAGCGAGCCCAGCCCCGGGGCCGTTCGAGGCCCCGTGGTTCCCGGCCCCGTCGCCGCCGCGGCCTCCTCGCCCCGGGCCGTCGCCTTCGGCATGACCGGCGCGCCCCTCGCGCGAGCCGCCCCGCAGGTTCCGGCGGCTGCGGACCGGCCCCGTCGCCGCCCCGGGCCGGCCAGCCTCGACGCGATCAGGCCCCACCCGCCGTACGAATGCACGTACGGCCGCGCTCCACGGCCATCGCGTCGGCCGCGCTCCCGCGCGGCGTCACGGCGGCGCTTCGCCCCCGACCGGCCGCCCGTTCTCACACTTCCGCTGCGAGCACGGTGAGTCGCGATCTGTGACCGTAATCACCGCCCCGGTGTGATCTGTGATTTAGGGACCCGCCTCCAGCGGGGATAACCTGCCAGGCGGACATGCCGCGCCCACGGACACCGTGTGTGCCTCCCTTGTGACAGAGCAGTCACGTTGCCCTTCGCGGCACGCCCACGCAGACAACGAACCGCGATCATCAGAAAAGGGACGGACGCGCGTGGACCTGTTCGAGTACCAGGCGAGGGACCTCTTCGCCAAGCACGGTGTACCGGTGCTGGCCGGTGAAGTCATCGACACGCCTGAGGCGGCGCGCGAGGCGACCGAGCGGCTGGGCGGCAAGTCGGTCGTCAAGGCGCAGGTGAAGGTCGGCGGCCGCGGCAAGGCCGGCGGCGTCAAGCTGGCCGCCACCCCGGACGAGGCCGTCGCCCGCGCGACGGACATCCTCGGGATGGACATCAAGGGCCACACGGTCCACAAGGTGATGATCGCGGAGACCGCTCCGGAGATCCTCGAGGAGTACTACGTCTCGTACCTCCTCGACCGCACCAACCGCACCTTCCTGGCCATGGCGTCCGTCGCGGGCGGCATGGACATCGAGGAAGTCGCGGCGACCACGCCCGAGAAGCTCGCCAAGGTCCCGGTCGACGCCAACGAGGGCGTCAGCATCGAGAAGGCCCGCGAGATCGTCGCCCTGGCGCAGTTCCCGGCCGACGTCGCCGAGAAGGTCGCCGAGGTCCTCGTGACCCTGTGGAAGACCTTCATCGCCGAGGACGCGCTCCTCGTCGAGGTCAACCCGCTCGCCAAGGTCGCCTCCGGCGACATCCTGGCGCTCGACGGCAAGGTCTCCCTGGACGAGAACGCCGACTTCCGCCAGCCGGAGCACGAGGCCCTCGAGGACAAGGCCGCAGCCAACCCGCTCGAGGCCGCCGCCAAGGCCAAGAACCTCAACTACGTCAAGCTCGACGGCGAGGTCGGCATCATCGGCAACGGCGCGGGTCTGGTCATGTCGACCCTCGACGTCGTCGCCTACGCCGGTGAGAACCACGGCGGCGTGAAGCCCGCCAACTTCCTCGACATCGGCGGCGGCGCCTCCGCCGAGGTCATGGCGAACGGTCTCGAGATCATCCTCGGCGACCCGGACGTCAAGTCCGTCTTCGTCAACGTCTTCGGTGGCATCACCGCCTGCGACGAGGTCGCCAACGGCATCGTCCAGGCCCTGCAGCTCCTCGCCTCCAAGGGCGAAGAGGTCACCAAGCCGCTCGTCGTACGCCTCGACGGCAACAACGCGGAGCTGGGTCGCAGGATCCTCTCCGACGCCAACCACCCGCTCGTGCAGCGCGTGGACACCATGGACGGCGCGGCCGACAAGGCCGCCGAGCTCGCCGCTGCCGCGAAGTAAGGGAAGAGGGATCGTAGAACCATGGCTATCTTCCTGAACAAGGACAGCAAGGTCATCGTCCAGGGCATGACCGGTGCCACGGGCATGAAGCACACCAAGCTCATGCTCGGCGACGGCACGAACATCGTCGGCGGCGTGAACCCGCGCAAGGCCGGCACGTCCGTCGACTTCGACGGCACCGAGGTACCGGTCTTCGGCACCGTCGCCGAGGCGATGGAGAAGACGGGCGCGAACGTCTCCGTCCTCTTCGTCCCGCCGGCCTTCGCCAAGGCCGCCGTGGTCGAGGCCATCGACGCCGAGATCCCCCTCGCCGTGGTCATCACCGAGGGCATCGCCGTCCACGACTCCGCCGCCTTCTGGGCGTACGCGAAGTCCAAGGGCAACAAGACCCGCATCATCGGCCCGAACTGCCCCGGTCTCATCACGCCGGGCCAGTCCAACGCCGGCATCATCCCGGGCGACATCACCAAGCCCGGCCGCATCGGTCTCGTGTCCAAGTCCGGCACGCTGACCTACCAGATGATGTACGAGCTCCGTGACATCGGCTTCTCCTCGGCCGTCGGCATCGGTGGCGACCCGGTCATCGGTACGACGCACATCGACGCGCTCGCCGCGTTCGAGGCCGACCCCGACACCGACCTGATCGTCATGATCGGCGAGATCGGCGGCGACGCCGAGGAGCGTGCGGCCGACTTCATCAAGGCCAACGTCACCAAGCCGGTCGTCGGTTACGTCGCGGGCTTCACCGCGCCCGAGGGCAAGACCATGGGCCACGCCGGCGCCATCGTCTCCGGCTCCTCCGGCACCGCACAGGCCAAGAAGGAGGCCCTGGAGGCCGCGGGCGTCAAGGTCGGCAAGACGCCGACCGAGACGGCCAAGCTCGCGCGCGCCATCCTCGCGGGCTGAGTCGTTCCGCACGGGTCGAGCCGTCCCTCACGGGCGAGTCGTCCGAGCACCGCGTGGGCCCGCTCCCGGATCTCCGGGGGCGGGCCCACGCGTCTTTCCCGGCGGCGGTCCTCAGCGGGGCTGCGGCAGCAGCCGCTCCGGCCCCGCGGCCGGCTCGGCGCGCAGCTTGTCGCGCAGCTTGCGGTCCTTCGCGCTGAGCCGGTGCGGGCCGCTGAACGGCGCCCCGCTGAGCATCTGCGGGCCCCCGTGCGGCGGCGGTACACCCTCGACCTGCTTGCTCGGCGGCACCGGCGGCTCGTACTGCCGGGGCGACGTGAGCAGCGCCAGAGCCGTCGCCACGACGATCAGCGTGGTCGCCACGACCACGGCCCTGGTCCACGCCTCGGCCCGGCGCTCGCAGTCCGTACGCACCGTCTCGGCGGAAGCGGGCCGGGGCGTGGGGCCCGCCTGGACGAGCGCTCTGAGCTCGTCCTGGAGCTCTGCGGCCTCGGCGAGCCGGGGCAGCCGTTCGGCCACGGCCTCGCGGGCATGGAGGACGCGACCCACGGTGGCGGGGGTGCTCGCCTCGGTCTCCGCGGCCGTCTCCGGCAGGCCGAGTCCGACTCCGTCGTAGAGCAGCAGGGCCCGTCGGCAGGTGGGGGGCAGCTCCTGCAACGCCTGCATCAGGGCGTGCATGTACGGGTCGTCCAGGGGCTCGTCGGCGTGCCGGTGGGCGGGGTGCAGCCGCTGCCAGGGCGACAGGGCGCAGTCGTAGGCGGCCGCCCGCACCCAACCCGTCGGGTCCCGGTCGACGGCGACCTCGGGCCAGCGCTGCCAGGCGAGGTGGAAGGCGCGCTCGACGGATTCCTGCGCGAGACGCCGGCGGCCGGTGAGCACGAAGGTCTGGCGGACGAGGTCGGGCGCGGCGTACGCGTAGAGCGTGTCGAACGCCTCGGCGGGTGTCATCTCCGCGAGCGGGAGCGGCAGCGGGAAAGGCGGCGGGAGAGGCAGCTGCGGCTCGGCGGAGCCCGGTTCCCCGTCGGCGCTCGGACCCACGACCGGCTGTCGCTCCGGGGGATACGTCCCCCCGGCCGTCGCCGCGAAGGGGCCCGTCACGGGGTACGGCTCGGGTGTCGTGTCGGCGTGGTCAGGCTCGGGTGTCGCGTCGGTGTGTTCGTGGTCAGGCTCGGGGGTCGCGACGCCGTGCGCGTGGTCCGGCTCGGGAGGCGCGGCAGGCCCGGTGGCCGGGTCGGGTGTCGCCGTCTGTTCGTGGGCCGGCTCGGGGGCCGGGTGCGGGGCCTCGGCCGAGGGGGCGTCCTGTTCCGCCTCGCAGGCGGCGAGCAGCTTCGCGTACGCCTCGCGCTGACGCCCCCGGGGGCTCGTGCGGCCGGTCTCCCAGGACCTGATCGCGGCAGGGGTGACGCCGAGCGCCGAGGCCAGCTGCGCCTCGGTCAGCGACTTCGCCTCGCGAAGCCTGCGCCGCTCCTTCGGTGGAGGGAGCGGCGGAGAGCCTGACGCGGAGTGTGTGGCGCTGTGTGTCATGCGGGGCTCCAAGCGACACGGCACTCGGCAGTAAATGACATAAGTGCATTTTTAGCGACACAACGGCCATTAGCTCGTTACCGGCCGAAAGTGCGTGTCGTTGGCAGCATGGCCGGGTGACCCAGTTGACCGACCACAGCCCGCCCCTGCCGCACGCGCCGGTCGCCGTCCAGGGCGGGGCGTCGGCGGCGTTCGTCGCCGGATGCGTACGCGGTGCGACCGCGGCCGGACTCGGCCTCGGTGTGATCACCGTGCTCGTGCTGGTGATGTGGATCGCTTCGCCGTTCCCCGACAGCGGTCCCGGCGGCGCCCTGCGCGTCGCGACCGCGCTGTGGCTCCTCGCCCACGGGACGGAGCTCGTCCGCACCGACACCCTCTCCCAGCTCCCCGCCCCGGTGGGCGTCGTGCCCCTGCTGCTGGCCGCGCTGCCCGCCTGGCTCGCCCACCGGGCGGCGCGCGACGCGCTCGAGCCCGACGAGTCGCGGCCCCGGGCCTCCGCTTCGGGCGCACTCACCGCCGTGTCCACCGGATACGTGCTGGTCGCAGCGCCTGCCGTGCTCTACGCGGCGGGCGGGCCGGTCGCCGCCCAGCCGCTGAGCGCCCTCGTGCACGTACCGCTCCTGGCGTTGCTGGCCGCGGCCGGCGGCGTGTGGACGGCGAACGGGCGTCCGCTCGGGCCGCTCCCCGCCCGGCTGCCGCGCCGGCTGCGGGTCGCCCTCGCCCGCAGCCGGGTCGCCGTGGCGCTGCGTTCGGCGGCCGTCGGCGCGCTGGCGATGGTGGCCGCGGGTGCTGTGGTCGTGCTGGTGTCCCTCGTCGCGCACGCACACGCGGCGCAGACGTCCTTCCTGGCCCTCGCCGGTGACTGGTCCGGCCGACTGGCCGTCGTCCTGCTCGCGCTGGCCCTCCTGCCGAACGCGGCGGTGTGGGCTGCGGCTTACGGACTCGGCCCCGGATTCGCGCTCGGCACGGGCGCAACGGCCACCCCGCTCGCGCTGACCGGCACACCCGCGCTCCCGGAGTTCCCGCTGCTCGCGGCCGTGCCGGGCCCCGGCCAGGGAACGCCTCTGCACTGGGCGGCGGCCGCCGCCCCGGTCGTGGCGGGCCTGTGCGTCGCATGGTGCACCGTCGACGCGGCAGCCCCCCGGTACGGGGAGCGGGAGGAGGCGTGGACGCGCGGCGGGACGGTGGTGGCGGCTCTGCTGGGGTCCGCCGGCTGCGGGGCGCTCATGGCCGTGCTCGCCGCGGCGGCGGGCGGGCCGCTCGGCAGGGGGCGGCTCGCGGAGTTCGGGCCGGTGTGGTGGCTCACGGGCGCGGCCGCGCTGCTCTGGACCTCGGTGGTCGCCGTTCCGGTCGCCGTGGCGCTGCGCGCCTGGCGCGTGCGCGGGGCCGCGGTGGCAAAGGAGCCGGAGGGGCAGGACGGAGGAACCGAGGCCGGTCACGGCCGCGAGGCGGCGCTGCCCCCGGCGGAGGCGTCGGAGTTCCTGGCGGGCCGGGACGAGGACTTCGTGTCGTACGACTTCCTTCCGGAGGACACCTGGAGCGCGCGGACGGCCCCGGCGCCACCCGCGACGGACCCGGCCGACGGGGCAGCCGAGCCGCGCCCGCCCCAGGACCCGGCCGACGGGGCAGCCGAGCCGCGCCCGCCCCAGGACCCGGCCGACGGGGCAGCCGAGCCGTGCCTGTCCGAGGAGCCAGCCGCCGAGCCCGCGGAATCCGTCGCCCCCGCCCCGGACGAGGACGCCCCCGCCCCGGACGAGGAACAGGGCCCCCGCTCCACCGGAACCGACCCCAAGCCGGGGACAGACCCCGACGCCGCCACGGCCACCGACACCGACACCGCCCACCCGGCCACCGACCCCCGGACCGCGGACGACCCGCCGGCCCCCGGCTGACGCGGGAAGCAGGACGGCCCGGACCGCCGTCGCGGTCCGGGCCGTCTCACGCGCTGCCGAAAGCAGGAGCCGTCGGTCGGGCGGGAGCTACTCCTTCACGCCCAGTACATCCCGCAGGGGCTCCGGGAGCAGGTCGTTGCACGCCAGCTGGCCCGACTTCGTCAGAGCGTCGTTCACACACGTGTAGTAGTCGCGGTACACCAGCTGCGCGGTGAACGACGCGGCCACGATGAGCAGCGCGATGGCCGCCATCACCAGGCCGCTCATCGCCGCCGTGATCTGCGGCCTGTTCGACTGGGGGGACGGCGCCGACGCGGACGACGGTGCCCCGCTCGTCACCGCCTCGGGCGTGGCGCGCCGGGGCTTGGCGCGCAGGGAGCTGAACGCCCAGTAGACGGCTAGCGCGCCCAGCAGCAGTGCGATCTCCGGGAAGTCGAACAGCGCGAAGAAGAACGCCCACATGCCACCCAGCAGCGCGTACCGCGCGCGCCTCTGGACCGGGTCGGTCGGATCCCAGCGCAGGCCGCCGGGGCCGCCGCCCTCCGGGCCGTTCTGGTCGCGCTGGCCGCCGGGGCGGCCGCCGAAGCCGCCGGACGAGCGGCCCGGCTGGCGGCTGCTCCACTGGCTGCCCCACTGCGACCCGTTCGACCCGTTGGACCCGTCGGTGCCGCCCGCGCCGCGGGAACCGCCCGACCCGTCCGAGCTGTCCCCGGACGAGCCCGAGGAGCCCTGCGAGCGGCCGTCGGCGGAGGAGCCGTCGTTCAACGGCCGACGGGGCCGCCACGGCTGGTCCGGCCGGCCCTCCGGCGGGGGCGCGAAGGGATTGTCGTCGTCCGTGGACTGGCGCTCCCGCGGCAACAGGAGGTTCGTACGGTGGCGTCGGTCCGGCATCTGGTGAACGTCTTCCCCTCTTCAGGCCCGTCGGTCGAGCGGCGCCCGGGCGGTTCTCTGCCCCCAGACGCTACCCCCCGGCCGCGCCCCCGTCCCGTGGGGGCCGTGCTGAGTGCCGGTATCGTTGCTGACGGTCGACCCCTTCGTAGAGTTCCCCGTATCCAGGGATGCGATTCGTTCGTACGACCACACAAAGCCGCACCGCAACGTGAAAAGAGCTCCTCGTGGCTGCCGCCCGTCTCGTCGTCCTGGTCTCCGGATCGGGGACGAACCTCCAGGCCCTGCTCGATGCCATCGCCGCCGATCCCGACGGGTTCGGGGCGCGGGTCGTCGCCGTCGGCGCGGACCGGTCGGGTGTCGCCGGTCTGGAGCGGGCCGAGCGGGCGGGGCTGCCGACTTTCGTGTGCCGGGTGAAGGATTTCGCCACCCGTGAGGAGTGGGACGCGGCCCTGACCGAGGCCACCGCCGCGTACGAGCCGGACCTGGTGGTCTCGGCGGGGTTCATGAAGCTCGTGGGGAAGGAGTTCCTCGCGCGGTTCGGCGGGCGCATCGTCAATACGCATCCTGCGCTGCTGCCCAGTTTCCCCGGTGCCCACGGCGTGCGGGACGCGCTCGCGTACGGCGCGAAGGTGACCGGGTGCACCGTCCACTTCGTCGACGACGGCGTCGACACCGGACCGATCATCGCCCAGGGCGTGGTCGAGGTCCGGGACACGGACGACGAAGCCGCTCTGCACGAGCGCATCAAGGAAGTCGAGCGTTCGCTGCTCGTCGAGGTCGTGGGGCGTCTCGCCCGGCACGGCTACCGCATTGAGGGACGAAAGGTTCATGTCGGTGAATAAGTCGGGTAACAAGCCCATCCGTCGCGCATTGATCAGTGTCTACGACAAGACGGGTCTTGAGGAGCTTGCCCGCGGGCTGCACGAGGCAGGCGTCGAGCTCGTGTCCACCGGCTCGACCGCCTCGAAGATCGCTGCCGCCGGTGTCCCGGTGACCAAGGTCGAGGAGCTGACCGGCTTCCCCGAGTGCCTCGACGGCCGGGTCAAGACGCTGCACCCGCGCGTGCACGCCGGAATCCTCGCGGACCTGCGCCTCGACGCGCACCGCGAGCAGCTCGCCGAGCTGGGCGTGGCGCCCTTCGAGCTGGTCGTCGTGAACCTGTACCCGTTCAAGGAGACCGTCGCCTCCGGCGCGAGCCCCGACGAGTGCGTCGAGCAGATCGACATCGGCGGCCCGTCCATGGTCCGCGCCGCCGCCAAGAACCACCCGTCCGTGGCCGTCGTCACCAGCCCGGCGCGGTACGCGGACGTTCTCGCCGCCGTCCGCGAGGGCGGCTTCGACCTCGCGGCCCGCAAGCGGCTCGCGGCCGAGGCGTTCCAGCACACCGCCGCGTACGACGTCGCGGTCGCCTCCTGGTTCGCGTCCTCCTACGCCCCCGCCGACGAGACGGTCTTCCCCGACTTCCTCGGCGCCACGTGGGAGCGCGAGAACGTGCTGCGCTACGGCGAGAACCCGCACCAGCCCGCCGCGCTCTACACCTCCGGCACCGGTGGTCTCGCCGAGGCCGAGCAGCTGCACGGCAAGGAGATGTCGTACAACAACTACACGGACACCGACGCCGCGCGCCGGGCCGCGTACGACCACGACGAGCCGTGCGTCGCGATCATCAAGCACGCCAACCCGTGCGGCATCGCGATCGGCGCGGACGTCGCCGAGGCGCACCGCAAGGCGCACGCCTGCGACCCGCTGTCCGCGTTCGGCGGCGTGATCGCCGTCAACCGCCCGGTGTCGGTCGCGATGGCCGAGCAGGTCGCGGAGATCTTCACCGAGGTCATCGTCGCGCCCGGCTACGAGGACGGCGCGGTCGAGGTCCTGGCCAAGAAGAAGAACATCCGCGTGCTGCGCGCCGAGGGCGCCCCGGCGAACCCGGTCGAGCTCAAGCCGATCGACGGCGGCGCGCTGCTCCAGGTCACCGACCGCCTCCAGGCCGACGGCGACGACCCGGCGAACTGGACGCTCGCCACGGGCGAGGCGCTGTCCGCCGACGAGCTCGCCGAGCTGGCCTTCGCCTGGCGCGCCTGCCGCGCGGTCAAGTCGAACGCGATCCTGCTCGCCAAGGACGGCGCCTCGGTCGGCGTCGGCATGGGCCAGGTCAATCGCGTCGACTCGGCGAAACTCGCCGTCGAGCGCGCGGGCGAGGAGCGCGCGCGTGGCTCGTACGCGGCGTCCGACGCGTTCTTCCCCTTCCCTGACGGCCTGGAGATCCTGACCGCCGCGGGCGTCAAGGCCGTGGTCCAGCCGGGCGGTTCGGTCCGCGACGAGCTGGTCGTGGAGGCGGCGAAGAAGGCGGGCGTGACCATGTACTTCACGGGTACGCGCCACTTCTTCCACTGACCGCGTCCTCCGCGGGACGCGGAGCACCCAGGAGGCCCGCCGCGCGACCCGCGCGGCGGGCCTCTCCGTATCCGCGCGGCCTCGTGCGTCCCAGGTGCCGTCGGGGGAGGGCCCGTTGACCGGAAACAGCCGAAGGCCGTCAACCCTCGCCGGAGCCGGGTTCACGGCCTTCGCACGTGAGGTGCTGGGCGGATCAGGCGCGCTGGCGGTTGAACCATGCGCCGCCGTCGGACTTGCCGACGAAGACGGTGATGAGGATGGCGAGCACGGTGTGCACCAGGCCGATCAGGACGAACGGGTAGATGCCGAGAACGGCCGTGATGATGCCGAAGACCATGGCGGTGATGCGGATGCCGTTGCCGCCGCTGCCGAACTTGGCGCCGAGGACGATGGCGAGCACACCCCAGGCCAGGATCAGGAACGCGATGGCCCAGACGGCGCCGACCGACATGTCGGCGATCTGCTGGAACTGGATGTCGTCCTTGAGGGCCGGGTCGTCCTTGGCCTTGTTGAGACCGACGGCGCCCATGGCGGCGAAGATCGCACCGATGACCTGGAAGCCGGCGATGATGAAGAGCATCACACGGGCCGCCTTGACGCCGCCCGGCATCTCCGTCGGACCGGTCGGGTAGCCGCCGGCGTAGGGCTGGGCCGGCGGGGCCTGCGGGTAGCCGTAGCCGGGCTGCTGGCCCTGCTGCTGGCCGTACGGGTTGTTCGGGTCGCCGAAGCTCATGGGTGGGGTTCCTCCGTTGGATGTTCCGGGGACGACGCGGTCCGAGCGGAGGAACTGCATGGTTATTTCCTGTTTTGCCCCCCGGCACTGCCCGCGGCACTGCGCGGATCATCGTCGTATCACCGTCGACTTCTTGTCCAGTCGGTATCCGTATGTGTTGTGCAAGTGCAACCTGCCGTTCGCCCGGACTGCGAGATCGCGGCGGACCGGATTGGAACCGGGACGGGTGCATCCGGGAGGATGGGGGTATGACTGCCCAGATTCTCGATGGCAAGGCCACCGCAGCCGCGATCAAGTCCGATCTGACCGCCCGCGTGGCGGCCCTCAAGGAGCGGGGTGTCACCCCGGGGCTGGGGACCCTGCTCGTCGGCGACGACCCGGGAAGCCGCTGGTACGTCAACGGCAAGCACCGCGACTGCGCGCAGGTCGGCATCGCGTCCATCCAGCGTGAACTGCCCGAGACCGCGACGCAGGAGGAGATCGAGGCGGTCGTCCGGGAGCTCAACGAGAACCCCGAGTGCACCGGCTACATCGTGCAACTCCCGCTTCCCAAGGGCATCGACGCAAATCGTGTCCTGGAGCTCATGGATCCGGCCAAGGACGCCGACGGTCTGCACCCGATGAGCCTCGGCCGCCTCGTGCTCGGCATCGAGGGCCCGCTGCCCTGCACGCCGTACGGCATCGTGCAGTTGCTGCGCCACCACGGCGTCGAGATCAAGGGCGCGAACGTCGTGGTCGTCGGCCGCGGCGTCACCATCGGCCGCCCGATGCCGCTGGTGCTGACCCGTAAGTCGGAGAACGCCACGGTGACGCAGTGCCACACCGGCACCCGCGACCTGTCGGCGCACCTGAAGCAGGCGGACATCATCGTCGCCGCGGCCGGTGTCCCGCACCTGGTCAAGCCCGAGGACGTCAAGCCGGGCGCGGCAGTCCTGGACGTCGGCGTCAGCCGCGACGAGAACGGCAAGATCGTCGGCGACGTGCACCCCGGTGTCGCGGAGGTGGCCGGCTGGGTCGCCCCCAACCCGGGCGGTGTGGGCCCGATGACCCGCGCGCAGCTGCTGGTCAACGTGGTCGAGGCGGCCGAGCGCGCGGCGTCGGCCACGACCGAGGGCTGAGCCGGCGCGATGGGCGTACGCACGAACGACGTCCCCGAGGACGCGGACGCGGACGCGGGCGCGCCGGCCGGGGCTGTCGCGGACGGGGCGGCGGCCACCGACGCGCCCGTCGCGGGACCTGGCGGTCGCGACGGTGACACGGGCGCCGGCGCGCCGGGCGGGGACGGCCGGGCCGACGGCGACGGTTTCGCCGGTGCCGCGCGGCCGGAGACAGGTCCCGGCGAGACCGGGGAGAAGAAGCCCTCACGGCGGCCTCCCGCCGTCACGCGGGACACCGCGCGGCCCGAGGGCGGCGGGCGTGCCGCGCCCAAGGACGCCCCCGCACCCGCGCGGCAGTGGCCTCTGCTCACCGTCCTCGGCATGGCCGCGGCCGGCATCCTCATCGTGGGCACCGACGCCTTCGCGGAGGCGTTCCGGATCGGCGCGATCCTCATCGGGGCCGCGCTCATCACCGGGGCCGTCCTGCGGCGCTGCCTGCACTCGGTCGGCATGCTGGCCGTACGCTCGCGCTTCACGGACATGATCACGTACGGCGTGCTGGGCGTGGCGATCGTGCTGCTGGCGTTGGTGACGCAGCCGAAGCCGTGGCTGGACATCCCGATCCTCGAGGACGCCGTCCACTTCACCGTGCGCTGACCGGCCACGGCCACCGCCACGGCTCCACGAACGGCGAACGGCGCCCGTCCTCTCCCCCGAGGGAGGACGGGCGCCGTCGTGTTTCAAGGGTCATGCACGCGCCAACGGCGTTCAAGGGGCGGCTGGGGCCTGTGGCACGGAGGTGACCATTCCGCCATCGTGTGATCGTTCCGCCACGGAAGGAACGGCTGGTCAACACCGGTCCAGCCCCGTACACGCCGTCCGCGCGCGCGACACCCACTACGGCGCGACCCGCCGTACGGTGGGTGAAGCGGCCTCGCGGGCGGTTCGGACGGGTGAGCCGCGCCACAAGGGGGCGTGGATTGCTGAGGGTCCGGGTCGGATAGCCTGACCGCTGGAATTCTCTTCACGTCAAGATTCAGGTCGGGCGTGGACGAGATGTCCCGCACGAGGGGCAGTGTTGCCCACCGCCAGCTGTCATACGGAGATCGCCATGACCCGCACTCCCGTCAACGTCACCGTGACCGGCGCGGCCGGCCAGATCGGCTACGCGCTGCTCTTCCGCATCGCCTCCGGCCACCTGCTCGGCGCGGATGTGCCGGTCAAGCTGCGCCTGCTCGAGATCCCGCAGGGCCTGAAGGCCGCCGAGGGCACCGCCATGGAGCTCGACGACTGCGCCTTCCCGCTGCTCAGGGGCATCGACATCACCGACGACCCGAACGTGGCCTTCGACGGCGCCAACGTCGCCCTCCTCGTCGGCGCCCGCCCCCGCACCAAGGGCATGGAGCGCGGCGACCTGCTGTCCGCCAACGGCGGCATCTTCAAGCCGCAGGGCAAGGCCATCAACGACAACGCCGCGGACGACATCAAGGTCCTCGTCGTCGGCAACCCGGCCAACACCAACGCGCTCATCGCGCAGGCCGCCGCCCCGGACGTACCGGCCGAGCGCTTCACCGCGATGACCCGCCTCGACCACAACCGCGCGATCTCCCAGCTGGCCGCCAAGACCGGCGCCGCCGTCTCCGACATCAAGCGCCTCACCATCTGGGGCAATCACTCGGCGACCCAGTACCCGGACATCTTCCACGCGGAGATCGCCGGCAAGAACGCCGCCGAGACCGTGAACGACGAGGCGTGGCTGGCCGACACCTTCATCCCGACCGTCGCCAAGCGCGGCGCCGCGATCATCGAGGCCCGGGGCGCGTCCTCGGCCGCGTCCGCCGCGAACGCCGCCATCGACCACGTCCACACGTGGGTGAACGGCACCGCCGAGGGCGACTGGACCTCCATGGGCATCCCGTCGGACGGCTCCTACGGCGTCCCCGAGGGCCTCATCTCCTCCTTCCCGGTCACCTGCAAGGACGGTAAGTACGAGATCGTCCAGGGCCTGGAGATCAACGACTTCTCGCGTGCGCGCATCGACGCGTCCGTGAAGGAGCTGGAGGAGGAGCGCGCGGCGGTCCGCGAGCTCGGCCTCATCTGACGCACCCCGCCTGCGTTTTCCCGCCCCCGTCGGCTTCGGCCGCCGGGGGCGGTGTCCTGCTGCGCCGGGTCATGGCTTTCCGATGTCGACGACCCACACGCCGGTGCCGTCGAACGCCAGGGCTCACGACCGCCCGTGCCGTCGCGGGGGGAGGCCGGCTGGAGCGAGTCCAGGGGGTCGGTATCGGCGGGCGGACCAGGCGTGCGTTCAGACGGCTGCCGGTGAGCCCGAGTTGATGTGCACCGACGCGATGCGGTCGAGGTCGTCGAACAGGACGTCCACCGTGCCGCCGTCGGGGAGGCCCGCGCTCATGCGGTCGGCCGTCCGGCGCACCGGCAGGTCGTGGTGGGCGAAGTAGCCCTCGACGACCTGCCGGGCGGAGCCGCCGAGCAGTCCCGCGCCGGTGAGCAGGACACGGGGGAGCGTGATCGCGTTCGGTTCGGCGACGGGGACCTGGGGTCGTCGGGGAGCAGGTAGGCGCGGGCGGACGGGTTGGCCTGCACGCCGATGTAGCCGGACGCGCCGAGGACGCCCATCGCGGTGAACGCCAGGGTCTCCGCCGCGCGGCGCGGCTCCTCGTGTGCGGCGAGGCGGAGCAGTTCACTTGTGAACTCGGGCAGACCATGGGTCCGGCCGTACGCGCGGAGCGACTCGGCGGCCCGCGCCACGGGTGAGCCCTGGAAGCCCGGGTTGGCCCAGGCCCACAGCCACGACTGCTCGTCGGTGTCGAACGTGCCGAGCAGCGAGATCCGCAGCTCTCGGCCGGACTGCCGGTACAGGCACTGCCCGAGGTCGGCGCTCCACTCGCCCATGGGCAGGAACTCGTTGAAGGTCTCGAGCTGCTCGGCACCCCAAGCGGCGTGCTCCCGGGTGAGCCGCAGGAAGGGCTCGCTGAACGTCGTGGTCATGACGTGGACCCTAGGGGGTGGGCCGGAAGGTGCTGAACTCGGCCCCGGGGACGGCCGATTGGCCGGCATGCCTGGCGCTGCAAGCCTTTCGGCTCGGACACCTTCCGGGCCGGGAGGCTTTTCCTCGTTTCGGGGCAGTGACCGTTCGACCGGAGGAGTTCCATGACCGACGCCCTTGCTCTCCGCCTCGCCGGGGCCGGTGACCGGCCCGCCCTTCAGCGGCTGTGGCAGCTGTTCCGGCACGACCTGTCCGAGTTCGTCGGGCCGCTTCCCGCGCCGGACGGGACGTTCACCAGTGACCGCCTCGACGCCGCCTTCGACCACCCCGACCGGGCGCTGTACCTGCTGACCAGCGGTGAGTGCGCCGCCGGGTTCGTCCTCGTACGCGGGCTGGCCGAGCCGACGCGCGTGATGAGCGCGTTCTTCGTCGTGCGCGCTCTGCGCAGGAGCGGGGTCGGGACGCGGGTCGCGCTGGACGTGGTGGGGCGGCATCCAGGGCCGTGGGGCATCCCGTTCCAGGAGGAGAACGCGGGTGCCGCGCGCTTCTGGCGGGACGTGGCCACCAGGGTCGCCGGTGCCGCATGGACCGAGGAGCGCAGGCCGGGCCCGGGCAGCGCCGACGCCGTGAGCGATGTCTGGGTCTCGTTCGACACGGGGAAGTGACGCACGTCGCACGCACTGTGTGAAGCACGACACTTTCCGTTAACCGTTCCGCATGGATTTCGGATCCCCGGGCAGGCGGCCAGATCGCCGGGTTGTGACCGGTGCAAGGCAAAACGGGAACGAAAGGCCAAACAGGACGTGTCGGCAGCACAACAGACCATCCACGTGGGCGGAGAATGGCGATCCGCCGCCTCCGGCGCCACGCGCGAGATCATCGACCCCGTCGACACGCGTGTGTTCGCCGTCGTCTCGGAAGGCGGCGTCGCCGACGCCGACGACGCCGTGGCCGCCGCACGGGCCGCCTTCGACGACGGGACCTGGCCGCGTACGCCGGTCGCCGAGCGGGCCGCCCTGCTGCGCCGCGTCGCCGCCCTGCTGGAGCGCGACCGGGAACGGATCGCCGGGCTGGAGAGCCAGGACGCCGGCAAGACCCTCGAAGAGGGCCGCACCGACGTCGACTGCGTGCGCGACGCCTTCGTCTACTTCGCCGACCTCGTCATGAACGAGAGCGGCGGGCGCGTCGTCGACGCCGGGTGCGACGAGATCCACAGCGTGGTCGTCCACGAACCCGTCGGCGTGTGTGCCCTGATCACGCCCTGGAACTACCCGCTGCTCCAGGCCAGCTGGAAGATCGCGCCTGCGCTCGCCGCGGGCAACACCTTCGTGATCAAGCCCAGCGAGATCACGCCGCTGACCACCGTCGCGCTGATGGACCTCCTGATGGAGGCCGGGCTGCCCCCCGGCGCCGCGAACCTCGTCACCGGTCCCGGCGACACCGTCGGCGCGCGCCTCGCCGAGCACCCCGACGTGGACCTCGTCTCCTTCACCGGCGGGCTCGTCAGCGGCACCAAGGTCGCCCGCGCCGCCGCCGACACCGTCAAGAAGGTGGCCCTCGAACTCGGCGGCAAGAACCCCAACGTCGTCTTCGCCGACGCCTGCGCGACCGAGGAAGGCTTCGACACCGCCGTCGACCAGGCGCTCAACGCCGCCTTCATCCACAGCGGCCAGGTCTGCTCCGCCGGATCACGCCTCATCGTCGAGGAGTCCCTGCGCGAGCGGTTCGTCGCCGAACTGGCCCGCCGCGCCGAGAAGATCCGGCTCGGGCGCGGCACCGAGAAGGGCGTCGAGTGCGGCCCGCTCGTCTCCGCGCAGCAGCTCGCCAGGACCGAGGACTTCGTCGCGTCCGCGCTGCAGGAGGGCGCCGTGCTCCGGGCGGGCGGCGAACGTCCGGACGGACCCGGCTACTTCTACCGGCCCACCGTCCTCGACCGGTGCAACCGGTGGATGCGGGTCGTCCGCGAGGAGATCTTCGGGCCGGTCCTCACCGTCGAGACGTTCCGTACGGAGGAGGAGGCCGTCGCCCTCGCCAACGACACCGAGTACGGCCTCGCGGGCGCCGTGTGGACCGCCGACGCCGGCCGCGCCCGCCGCGTCGCCGCACGGATGCGCCACGGCACCGTGTGGATCAACGACTTCCACCCCTACCTCCCGCAGGCGGAGTGGGGCGGCTTCGGGAAGTCGGGCACCGGACGCGAGCTGGGCCCGACGGGCCTCGCCGAGTACCGCGAGAGCAAGCACATCTACCAGAACCTCGCCCCGCGCCCCGTGCGCTGGTTCGCGGGCTGAGCCGGAGAGAACAGCACATGACCGAGCACCACACCGTGTACGACTACGTCGTCGTCGGCGGCGGAACGGCCGGATCCGTGATCGCTTCCCGCCTCACCGAGGACCTCGACGTCACCGTCGCCGTCATCGAGGGCGGCCCCAGCGACGTCGGCCGCGACGACGTGCTCACCCTGCGCCGCTGGATGGGACTCCTCGGCGGCGAACTGGACTACGACTACCCGACCACCGAGCAGCCCCGCGGCAACTCGCACATCCGCCACAGCCGCGCCCGCGTGCTCGGCGGCTGCTCCTCCCACAACACCCTCATCGCCTTCAAGCCGCTGCCGTCCGACTGGGACGAGTGGGCCGATGCGGGCGCCGAGGGGTGGGACGCCGCGTCGATGGACCCGTACTTCGCCAAGCTGCGCAACAACATCGTCCCCGTCGACGAGGCCGACCGGAACGCCATCGCCCGCGACTTCGTCGACGCCGCGCAGTCCGCGCTCGAAGTGCCGCGCATCGAGGGCTTCAACAGCAAGCCGTTCCACGAGGGCGTCGGATTCTTCGACCTCGCGTACCACCCGGAGAACAACAAGCGCTCCTCGGCCTCGGTCGCGTACCTGCACCCCTTCCTCGACCGGCCGAACCTGCACATCGCCCTGGAGACCTGGGCGTTCCGCCTGGAGCTGGACGGTACGCGCGCCACCGGCGTGCACGTGCGCACCAAGGACGGCGCGGAGCACGTCGTACGCGCCCGGCGCGAGGTCCTCGTGTGCGCGGGCGCCGTGGACACCCCGAGGCTGCTCCTGCACTCCGGCATCGGGCCACGCGCCGACCTGGAGAAGCTGGGCATCCCCGTCGTCCACGACCTGCCGGGCGTCGGCGAGAACCTGCTCGACCACCCCGAGTCCGTCATCGTGTGGGAGACCCACGGGCCGATCCCCGAGAACTCGGCGATGGACAGCGACGCCGGTCTGTTCGTCCGCCGGGATCCCGCATCGGACGGGCCCGACCTGATGTTCCACTTCTACCAGATCCCGTTCACCGACAACCCGGAGCGCCTGGGCTACGAACGCCCCGCGCACGGCGTGTCGATGACGCCCAACATCCCCAAGCCGAGGAGCCGCGGCCGGCTGTACCTGACCAGCGCGGACCCCGAGGTCAAGCCCGCCCTGGACTTCCGGTACTTCACCGACGAGGACGACTACGACGGCCGCACCCTCGTCGACGGCATCCGCATCGCCCGGCGCATCGCGGCCCGGGAGCCGCTGGCCGGCTGGCTGAAGCGGGAGGTGTGCCCGGGACCCGAGGTCACCTCGGACGAGGAGCTCAGCGCGTACGCGCGCAAGGTCGCGCACACCGTCTACCACCCCGCCGGCACCTGCCGGATGGGTGCGGCCGACGACGAACTGGCCGTCGTCGCGCCCGACCTGAGGATCCGGGGGCTCGACGGCATCCGGATCGCCGACGCCTCCGTTTTCCCGACCATGACCGCCGTCAACCCGATGATCGGCGTGCTGATGGTCGGGGAGAAATGCGCCGACCTCCTGGGAGGTACTTCCTGATGAACACTCCGCCGCCGCCCGTCTTCTCCGTACGCGACCTGTGGAAGGTCTTCGGACCGAAGGCCGACCGGGTGCCCGCCGACCCCGCGCTGGGCGCCCTCACCCCCGCCGACCTGCGGGAACGCACCGGCTGCACCGCCGCCGTGCGTGACGTGTCGTTCGACGTCCGCAAGGGCGAGGTCTTCGTCGTCATGGGCCTGTCCGGATCCGGCAAGTCCACGCTCGTGCGCTGCCTGACCCGCCTCATCGAGCCCACGTCCGGCTCGATCGCCATCGACGGCGAGGACGTGCTGTCCATGGACGCCGGACGACTGCGCGAACTGCGCCGTCATCGCGCCGCCATGGTCTTCCAGCACTTCGGACTGCTGCCGCACCGCTCGGTCCTCGACAACGTCGCCTACGGGCTGGAGATCCAGGGCGTGGGGCGCGCCCGGCGCCGCGAACGTGCGGCGGAGTTCGTCACCAAGGTCGGCCTCGCCGGCATGGAGCACCGCCGCCCCGGCCAGCTGTCCGGCGGCCAGCAGCAGCGCGTCGGGCTGGCCCGCGCACTGGCCGTCGACCCCGAAGTCCTGCTGTTCGACGAGCCGTTCAGCGCGCTCGACCCCCTCATCCGGCGCGACATGCAGGAGGAGGTCGTACGGCTGCACCGGGAGGAGGGCCGCACGATGGTCTTCATCACGCACGACCTGAGCGAGGCGCTCAAGCTCGGCGACCGCATCGCGCTGATGCGGGACGGGCGGATCGTGCAGCTCGGCACGCCCGAGGAGATCGTGGGCGATCCCGCGGACGACTACGTACGGGACTTCGTACGGGACGTGCCGCGCGAGCAGGTCATGACCGTGCGCACCGCGATGCGACCCGCCGAGACGTCCGAGACGGACACGGGCCCGGCGCTGGCGCCCGACGCCACCGTCCACGAGGCGATCGAGGCGGTCGCCCGCACGGGCGAGACCGCCCGGGTGGTCGAGGACGGCCGCTGCGTGGGCGTCGTGGACCAGACAGGGCTGCTGGGGGTGGTCGCCGGCATCACGCCGGAGGCGGCCGGAAAGGCGGCGGCATGAGGTACGACCGTACGATCTCCCCGCCGGGCACGCGTGCCGTGGGCACGCCTGCCGGCGTGACGGGCGGCTCCGCGGTGCGCGGGCGCGCCGATGTCCCCCGCGAGCGGGCCGTGCCTGCCGGCGGGCCGGGCGTCGTGCGCCGTGTGACGCCGGGTGCCCTGCGCCGGAGCGCAGGCATGCGCCCTGCGCACCCAAGCGCCGCCCGATGCGCCCCCACGCGTGCCGTGCGCGGCGTGCGCCCGCGTCTCATCCGGAGGTGGGGACGATGAGCGCCACCGTCACCGCCGAGACCACCGCTCCCACCGCCGGGACCGGGGCGCTGCGCGCCCTCGCGCGGCGGCGGGGCGCCGTCGTCGCCGTGGGCGGCGCGGTGCTCCTCGTCCTCGGCGCCGTCCTCGTCGGCGGCGGCACCTGGCCCGACCGGTTCGCCGTCGACCTGTCCGGGCCGCTCGGCGGGGCCAGCGACTGGATCATCGACAACCGGGACAGCCACCCCCTCTTCCTCCACTTCCTGGGGCACGTCAGCAACGCCGTCGTGCTGTCGGTGCGCGCCGTCTACCTCGTGCTCCTGGCCGCCGGCTGGGCCGGGGTCACCGCCGCCGCCGGGCTCCTCGCCTGGCGGGTCGCCGGGGTCAGGCTCGCGCTCACCGCTGTCGCCGCGTTCGCCGCGTGCGGACTGCTCGGCATGTGGGTGCCCACCATGCAGACCCTCGCCCTCATGGTCGTCGCGGTCGCCGCGTCCGTCCTGCTCGGCGCGCTCCTCGGACTGGCCGCCGGGCTGTTCGACCGTACGCACCGGGCGCTGCGGCCCGTGCTCGACACCATGCAGGTGCTGCCCGCCTTCGCGTACCTGCTGCCCGTCGTCCTCGTCTTCGGCATCGGCGTGCCGGCCGCGGTCCTCGCCACCGTCGTCTACGCCGCCCCGCCCATGGCCCGCTTGACCGCGCTCGGACTGCGCGGCGCGGACGCCGGTGTGATGGAGGCCGCGGCCTCGCTCGGCGCGACCGGGCGCCAGCGGCTGCTGACCGCCCGGCTCCCGCTGGCCCGCAGCGAACTGCTGCTCGGCCTCAACCAGTCGATCATGATGGCCCTGTCGATGGCCGTGATCGCGTCGGTGATCGGCGCCGGCGGACTCGGCGACCGCGTCTACCAGGCGCTCGCCTCGGTCGACGTCGGCGCCGCGCTCGCCGCAGGCATCCCGATCGTGCTGCTCGCCGTCGTCCTCGACCGCGTCACCGCCGCGGCGGGGGAGCGGATCGGCAGCGCGCCGCGGACCGGCCGTGCCGCCCGCCTCGGGTGGCCCATCGCCGCCGCCCTCGCCGTCGCCGCCGCCCTCGCGGGACGGCTCGCCGGCCGCCTCGCCTGGCCCGACGCCTGGACCGTGAACATCGCGGAGCCCGTCAACCGGGCCGTCGACTGGATGACCGCCCACCTGTACTCGGGCGTGCCCCTCGTCGGCGGCACCGCCGACTGGGCCGGCCGCTTCACCACCTGGGTCCTGGACCCGGTCCGCGACGGGCTGCAATGGCTGCCCTGGTGGGCCGTGCTGGTGCTGGTCGGCGTGCTCGCCCTGCTCATCGGCACCTGGCGCACCGCACTGACCGCCGTCCTGGCGATGGCCGCCATCGGGGTGCTCGGCGTGTGGGATCCCGCGCTGGACACGCTCTCGCAGGTGCTGGCCGCCGTCGCGGTCACCCTCGTCACCGGCTTCGCGACCGGAATCGCCGCGGCCCGCAGCACCCGACTGGAACGCCTGCTGCGCCCCGTGCTCGACGTCTTCCAGACGATGCCGCAGTTCGTGTACCTGATCCCGGTGGTCGCGCTGTTCGGCGTCGGCCGCGCCCCGGCGGTCGCCGCCGCCGTGGTGTACGCGCTGCCCGCCGTCGTACGCATCACCGCACAGGGCATGCGCGCCGTGGACCCGGTCGCCATGGAGTCGTCGCGCTCGCTCGGCGCGACCGCCCGCCAGCAGCTGCTCCAGGTGCAACTGCCGCTCGCCAGGCCCGCGCTGCTGCTGGCCGTCAACCAGGGCGTCGTGCTGGTCCTCGCCGTCGTCATCATCGGCGGCCTGGTCGGCGGCGGGGCGCTCGGCTACGACGTGGTGTTCGGTCTCGCCCAGGGCGACCTGGCGACCGGACTCGTCGCCGGCGCGGCGATCGTGTGCCTCGGTCTGATGCTGGACCGCGTCACCCAGCCGACCCGCCGCAGCACCGGAAAGGGGGCCTGACATGGCTTCTCGTACACGCATCACCGCGCTCGCCGCGGCGGTCGGCCTCATGGCCGTCACCGGCTGCGGCGCGGCCGACATGACCCGCCAGGCGTCCCCGTACGCCGACGCGCACGGCACGAAGACCGTGACGCTGTCCGTCCAGTCCTGGGTGGGCGCCCAGGCGAACGTCGCCGTGGCGCAGTACCTGCTCGAACACGAGCTGGGCTACCGCGTCGACACCGTCCAGATCGACGAGGTCCCCGCCTGGGACGCCCTCAGCCAGGGCCGGGTCGACGCGATCCTGGAGGACTGGGGCCACCCGGAGCAGGAGGACCGGTACGTCGCCGACAAGAAGACCATCGCGCCAGGTGGCGATCTCGGCGTGACCGGTCACATCGGCTGGTTCGTGCCGACGTACTTCGCGAAGGCGCACCCGGACGTGACGGACTGGAAGAACCTCGACAGGTACGCGGACCGGTTGCGGACGGCGGAGAGCGGCGGCAAGGGCCAGCTGCTCGACGGCTCGCCCTCGTACGTCACCAACGACAAGGCGCTGGTGAAGAACCTGGACCTGGACTACCAGGTCGTCTTCGCGGGCTCGGAGGCGGCGCAGATCACGCAGATCAAGCAGTTCGCCAAGGAGAAGAAGCCGTTCCTGACCTACTGGTACAAGCCGCAGTGGCTGTTCGAGAAGGTCCCGATGACGGAGGTGAAGCTGCCCGCGTACAAGGAGGGCTGCGACGCCGATCCCGAGAAGGTGGCGTGCGCGTACCCGCACACCCCGCTGCAGAAGTTCCTGAACGCGCGGTTCGCGGACAACGGCGGCGAGGCGGCCGCGTTCCTGAAGAACTTCCGGTGGACGACGGAGCAGCAGAACGACGTGGCTCTCATGATCGCCGAGCAGAAGCTGTCGCCGCAGGCCGCTTCGGAGAAGTGGGTGAAGGAGAACGAGCGGACGTGGCGGGCGTGGCTCCCCAAGTGACGCCCGCACCGTGAGCCGGGCCCGAGGCCGCACCCCCGGGCCCGGAATCACGCCGTCCGCGTGGCGGCGGCCGAGTCACACCGTCGGCGCGGCGGATGCCGACGTCACGCCGCCGGCGTGACGGCCCCCGACGTCACGCCGCGGGCGTGGCGGCCGCCGACTTCGCCAGCTGGACCGCCGACAGCAGGCTCAGGCCCGGTGCCGCCTCCCGCAGGGCCTTGATCGCCGGAACGGAGTCCGGCGGGCCCTGGACGCCCGCCTTCGCGAGGACCTGGCGGACCCAGCGGGCGTGCAGCTCGCCGTCCGGCCGTGTCCCCGCCTCGGTCACGAGCGCCAGCGTTCGCTCCAGGCCGGGGCGTTCCTCGGGCGGGGCACTGCCCAGAGCCGCGCGGACGGCGTCCTCGATGTCCTCCGCGTCACGGAGGACCAGCACCGACATCTCCTGCTTACCGAGTCCGAACATGCCAAGATCGTCGGTCGTGATCGCTGTGCTGGGCAACGCAGTTGAGCTGTTCCAGAGGTACGCCGCCCCTCGGGCGCGGCCCGGGGCCCACGTCCCGACGCGCCGCGCGGCGACGATCAGTGAGCCGGGGGAGTGTAGTTGCCCGGGGCCAGCCGGCCGGTCACGGCGAAGCGGTTCCAGACGTTGATCACCGCGATCGACGCGATGAGGTGGGCCAGTTCCGTCTCGTCGAAGTGCTTGGCCGCCTTCTCGTAGACGTCGTCGGGCACGAAACCGTCCGTCAGCACGGTCACCGCCTCCGTCAGTTCGAGTGCGGCGAGCTCCTTCTCGGTGTAGAAGTGCCGCGACTCCTCCCACGCGCTGAGCTGCACGATGCGCTCCACCGACTCGCCCGCGGCCAGCGCGTCCTTGCTGTGCATGTCGAGGCAGAACGCGCAGTGGTTGATCTGGGAGGCGCGGATCTTCACCAGTTCCAGCAGGGTCGGGTCGAGGTTCTTCCGGGCGGCCCCGTCCAGCCGGATCATGGCCTTGTAGACATCGGGGAGGAGCTCGGAGACGCGGATACGGGGCTCGACTTCGGTGGCGTACGTGTCGTTCGTCGTCATGGCTACGACCGTACGGGCCGTGTGGCTCAGCGGTATGGTCCATTCTCGTGACAGATTACTGGGCCACTTTCGGCGCCGACCTGCATCTGGAGCTCCGCGGCACCCGGCTGCGCAGCGGACTCATGGACGCCCTGCGGGAGGCGGTCCGCACCGGCCGGCTCACGCCCGGCACCCGGCTGCCGTCCTCCCGCTCGCTCGCCGCCGACCTCGGCGTCGCGCGCAACACCGTCGCCGACGCCTACGCGGAACTGGTCGCCGAGGGCTGGCTCGTCGCGCAGCAGGGCTCCGGCACACGGGTCGCGCAGAGGTCCGCGCCGCGCACACCGCCGTCGGGGGAGAGCCGGGCGCGGGCGCGACCCGTGCGCGGCGCCCCCGCCTACAGCCTGAAGCCGGGCAGCCCCGACCTCGCGTCGTTCCCGCGCGCGCAGTGGCTCAAGGCCGCCCGCAGGGCGCTGACGGCCGCGCCCCACGAGGCGTTCGGCTACGGCGACCCGCGCGGACGCATCGAACTGCGGACCGTCCTGGCCGACTACCTGGCCCGCGCCCGCGGTGTGTACGCCGCGCCCGAACGGGTCGTCATCTGCAGCGGCTTCGTGCACGGCCTGATGCTGATGGGCAGGGTCCTCAGGCAACGGCGGGTGCGGGAGGTGGCCGTCGAGTCGTACGGGCTCGACATCCACTGGGACCTGCTGACCGGAGCCGGGCTCGGCACGCCCGCGCTGCCCTTCGACGACGCCGGCACGTGCACGGAGGGGCTGGGCGGGATGCGGGGCGTGGGGGCGGTGCTGATGACGCCCGCGCACCAGTTCCCGCTGGGCGTTCCGCTGCATGCCGACCGGCGCGCAGCGGCCGTCGACTGGGCGCGCAGAACGGGCGGCCTGATCCTCGAGGACGACTACGACGGCGAGTTCCGCTACGACCGCCAGCCCGTCGGCGCCCTCCAGGGGCTCGACCCCGAACGCGTCGTCTACATGGGCACGGCGAGCAAGTCCCTCGCGCCCGGACTGCGCCTGGGGTGGATGGTGCTGCCGGAGAGCATGGTCGGCGAGGTGCTGGAGGCCAAGGGCCGTGAGGAGTGGTCCTCCGGTGCCCTGGACCAGCTGACGCTGGCGGAGTTCATCGCATCGGGCGCGTACGACCGGCACGTCCGCGGGATGCGTCTGCGCTACCGGCGGCGGCGTGACCAGCTGGTGGCGGCGCTGGCGGAGCGCGCCCCCGCCGTCCGCGTCAGCGGGATCGCCGCCGGGCTGCACGCCGTGCTCCAACTCCCGCCGGGCACCGAGCGCCAGGCCGTCCGCTCCGCGGCCTGGCACGGCCTCGCCGTGCACGGTCTCTCCACCTTCCGCCACGCCGACGCCCGGGCCACCGACCGCGAGGGGCTCGTCGTCGGGTACGCCACGCCGCCGGACAGCGCCTGGGCCGGAGCGCTGGAGGCGCTGTGCAAGTCCCTGGAGTAGCGCGGGGCCCGGCCGACTCATTCGGTGGTTGCCGCCCGGAGTGACCGGGTCATTCCGTGAGGACCGCCGGGAGCGCGGGTCATTCCGTGAGGACCGCCCGGAGCTGGTCGAGGCCCCAGTCCAGGTCCTCCTTGCTGATCACCAGCGGCGGCGCGATCCGGATCGTCGCACCGTGGGTGTCCTTGACCAGGACCCCCCGGTCCATCAGCTTCTCCGAGATCTCCCGGCCCGTGCCCAGACCCGGCGCGATGTCCACGCCCGCCCACAGGCCGCGCCCGCGCACCTCCGTCACGGTGCCGCTCTCCGCCAGCAGGCGGAGCTCACGGTGCAGGTGCTCGCCCAGCTCGGCCGCCCGCGCCTGGAACTCGCCGGTGCGCAGCATCGCGATGACCTCCAGCGCCACCGCGCAGGCCAGCGGATTGCCGCCGAACGTCGACCCGTGCTCGCCCGGCCGGAACACCCCGAGGACCTCGGCGGACGACACGACCGCCGACACCGGCACCACACCGCCGCCGAGTGCCTTGCCCAGCACGTACATGTCCGGCACGACACCCTCGTGCTCGCACGCGAACGTCTTCCCCGTACGCCCGAGGCCCGACTGGATCTCGTCCGCCACGAAGAGCACATCGCGCTCCCGGGTGAGCCGGCGCACGCCGGGGAGGTAGCCGTGCGGCGGGACCATTACCCCGGCCTCGCCCTGCACGGGCTCCAGCAGAACGGCCACGGTGTTCGCGGACATGGCCGCATCGAGCGCGGTCAGGTCGCCGTACGGCACGATCTCGAAGCCCGGCGTGTACGGGCCGTAGTCCGCCCGGGCCTCGTGGTCGGTCGAGAAGCTGATCAGCGTGGTCGTGCGGCCGTGGAAGTTGTTCGCCGCAACGATGATCTTCGCCTGTCCCTGAGGGATGCCCTTGACCCGGTAGCCCCACTTCCGGACGGTCTTCACCGCCGTCTCCACCGCCTCCGCGCCGGTATTCATCGGCAGCACCGTCTCCATGCCGCACAGCTCGGCCAGCTGGGCGCAGAAGTCGCCGAACCGGTCGTGGTGGAAGGCGCGGGAGGTGAGCGTGACCCGGTCCAGCTGGGCCTTCGCCGCGTCGATCAGCCGGCGGTTGCGATGGCCGAAGTTGAGGGCCGAGTAGCCGGCGAGCATGTCGAGGAAGCGGCGCCCCTCGACGTCGGTCATCCAGGCGCCGTCCGCCGAGGCGACGACGACCGGGAGGGGGTGGTAGTTGTGCGCGGTGTGCGCCTCCGCTGCGGCGAAGGCGGAAGTCGTGGTCGACACGGGTGCTCCGATCGTCAGGACAGACCAGCCGGCGAGGGACGGCGCCCCGTCCCCTGGACGGTGCCCCGGTCCGGGGTGTGTTCCCGTTTCTATCGTCGCTCGCCGTGCGGACGGGGAAACCGGATGGTCGGCGTGCCCGCCGGACACGGGCTAGGGTGGACGACACGTGCGGCGACTGGCGTACGGGGAACTGACCCCGAGGAAGCCGCGCGGGCAGTAACGCGTGGTGTCGATCGCCTGGGCACCCCGGGACCACGACCGATGTCACGGACCGTCCCGGAGGACACCATGGCCCTTCCCCTGCCGCATCCCGCTCTCGCCGCCGCCGACCCCGAACTCGCCGCCCTCGTCGGCGCCGAGGAACTGCTCCAGGCCGACACCCTGCGACTGATCCCCAGCGAGAACTACGTCTCCGCGGCCGTGCTGGAGGCATCCGGCACGGTCCTGCAGAACAAGTACAGCGAGGGCTACGCGGGCCGCCGCTACTACGAGGGCCAGCAGAACATCGACCAGGTCGAACGGCTCGCCGTCGCGCGCGCCACGTCCCTCTTCGGCGTCGACCACGCCAACGTCCAGCCCTACTCCGGCTCTCCGGCCAACCTCGCGGTCTACCTCGCCTTCGCCCAGCCCGGCGACACCGTGATGGGCATGGCGCTGCCGATGGGCGGCCACCTCACGCACGGCTGGGGCGTCTCGGCCACCGGCACGTGGTTCCGCGGCGTGCAGTACGGCGTGCGGCGCGACGACGGGCTCATCGACTTCGACCAGGTGCGCGACCTCGCCTTCAAGGAACGGCCCAAGGTCATCTTCTGCGGCGGCACCGCGCTGCCCCGCACCATCGACTTCGCCGCCTTCGCCGAGATCGCGCGGGAGGTCGGCGCGGTGCTGGTCGCCGACATCGCACACATCGCGGGCCTCGTCGCGGGCGGCGCCCACCCGTCGCCCGTGCCGCACGTCGACGTCGTGTCCACCACCACCCACAAGACCCTGCGCGGGCCGCGCGGCGCCATGCTGATGTGCCGCGAGGAGCACGCCAAGGCCGTCGACAAGGCCGTCTTCCCGGGCCTCCAGGGCGGCCCGCACAACCAGACCACCGCCGCGATCGCCGTCGCCCTCCACGAGGCGGCCCAGCCCTCCTTCCGCGACTACGCCCACGCCGTCGTGGCCAACGCGAAGGCGCTCGCCGCCGAGCTGCTCGCGCGCGGCTTCGACCTGGTCTCCGGCGGCACCGACAACCACCTGATCCTGATCGACCTCACCTCCAAGGACATCCCGGGCAAAATGGCGGCCAAGGCGCTCGACCGGGCCGGGATCGTCGTCAACTACAACACCGTCCCCTTCGACCCCCGCAAGCCCTTCGACCCCTCCGGCATCCGCATCGGCACCCCGTCACTGACCTCCCGCGGCCTCGGCACGGAGCACATGGCCGCGGTCGCCGAGTGGATCGACCGCGGTGTCGCGGCGGCAGCCAAGGGCGACGAGGCCGCGCTCGCCGCGATCCGCGCGGAGGTCTCCGACCTGATGTCGGCCCACCCGGCCCCGGGCCTCCCGGCGTAGCCCGCGGCGCGCGGGGCCGGGGCCTTCGGGGGCGTCCGGCCCTGGGCCGTTGGGGGGCGTCCCATCCACCCCGCCCCGTCAGCGGGCCTGGCGACCTGGCCGGTCAGGCCCCGAGGCACGGACCGGCCCTAGACTCCGGCCGATCCCTCCCGGATGCCGTCAGCCGTCGATGAGTTGACGGCGTGGCTCCCGCTCGCCGGGCGGGGTCCGGCGTCGTATCGGCGGCAACGAGGACAGGCGGGTGGCGAGGGGGCGCAGCGCCAGACCCAGCGCCGTGCCCGCCAGCACGGCCGGGACGGCCCACCACCGGCCGTCCGCGGAGCCCGCCCCCGCTGCCGCCGGCTCAGGCTCAGGGGCCGGAGACGGGCTGCTCCGCGCCCACGGCGCCGGATAGCCCGCCCCCGAGCCCCCGCCGCCACCGGTCTTCGGGCCCATCAGCCCGAGCTCGTGGAACAACTTCGTCAGGTTGACGGGGTCCGCCGCCTCGTGCCATGTGCCCCGCTGGGACTCCATGGCCGTCGAGCGATGGATCCACACCGATCCTCCGCCGGCTCCCGGATACACCCGGTCCACCCGCCACGGCTGCACGTCATGGACCATCCACGTCACCGTGATCTGCCGCGTCCCCATCGCCTCGTCCAGTGACGGAGGCCGTGCGGTCCGGCCCGCGGCGGCGGGCTCCAGCAGGTCCGACAGCAGCTCGTACTCCGAGTCCGAGTGGTACAGCGCGGCCGACTCACCGCTCTCCGGCGAGATGAGCAGCGCGCTCGTCGGGCCGCCCGCCACCGCCGCGGGCGCGAGGAACCAGGTCAGCGCGAGCGCCGTCGCCAGCGCGGCCAGCCGTCGTAGCAGTCGCATGTCTTCCCCCAGCCGACGCCGGTACGGACCGTCCGCACCGCGTCACCTCTGGTACACCGCCCGACCGACGCCGGTTCCCCTTTCGCCGGACCTTCCGGCGGCCTTCTCCGCCCGTCGAACGGATGCCAGTCGCCCCCCACATCGAGCCGATGCCCGTCGCCCCGCTACCCGATCGAGCCGATGCCCGCCGACCCGCTGCCCGTCGAGTCAGTGCCCGTCGACTCGGCGATCTCCCTGGCGCGCGGCAGCTCCGCCACGCCCTCCAGCCGCAGCGTCGTGGCCGCGTCCGGCACCGTCCACAGCAGTGTCGGGCCCGCCGTGCGCTCGGAGCGCACCCAGGTGGCCCCGCGCGCGTCCGTCATGCCGAACCGCAGCGTGTGAGGCTCGGCGAACCACAGCCCCGTCCCGGCCGAGCCCTCGCTCTCCAACGTCAGCCACTGGGGCCTGGCCCGCGCCTCCTTGGCGAGCCCCATGTCCAGCCTGGCCGGGAACTGGTCCAGCCGGATCGTCCCTCCGTCCTCCCGCCAGCACAGACTCACCACCGTCCGCCCAGCGGGCCCCTCGCTCACCGAGACCGCATCCGGCGCCCCGAGCGCACCCGGCACGCTCGGTGTGAACCCGGCACGCCGCCCGGCGTCCGCGAGCCCCTCGGCGCCGGCCGGGCCGTGGCACCAGGGCACCGGCGCAGCCGTGCGGGGCGGCGCCGAGGGGTCGTAACGCACCTCGACGCCCCCGAAGCCGAACCAGTCCGCGACCGTCGCCCGCACCGGCGGCGTCAGCACGAGGACCACCAGCACCCCGGAGAGCCCCGCCGTCAGGGCGCGCCACCGTCTGCGCAGCCGTCGCCCGGCCCGGCGCCACCGGCCCGGCGGGACGGCCGCCGCGGGCGGGCCCGCCGACTCGGCGAGGAGCTGCGCCAGCACCCGCTCGGCCATCGTCCCGCCGTCGACGTCCGGCACCGGCAGCCCGCGCCCCAGCATCCGCAGCTCCCGCTCCAGCACATCCGCAGCCTCGTAAGCACCGTCGTCACGGTCCTCGCCGTGCGCACCTTCAGTCACGCTCCCCACCTCCTTCCGCCGCTCCTATGAGCCGGCCCATCCTGGCCAGCGCCCTGTTGAGCCGGGACTTGACCGTGCCGCGCGGGCATCCGATCGCCTCGGCCGTCTCCGCCTCGTCCATCTCCAGCAGATACCGGTAGACGACCACCCGGCGCTGGTCCTCGCTCAGCTCGCCCAGCGCCGCCAGCAGCAGCCCGCGCCGCTCCCCGGCCAGCGCCGCCACCGCCGGGTCCGCCGACTCCGGTATCCGCGGCTCGGCGCCCAGCAGCAGTGCCTCACGCCCGGCGACCGCGCGGGCCCGCACGGCGGAACGCACCGTGTTCTTCGTCTCATTGGCCACGATCCGCAGCAGCCACGGTCTGAACCTCTCGCCGTCCCGGAACCGCCCCAGCGCCTGATACGCCTTGAGGAACGCGACCTGCACCACGTCCTCCGCGTCGGCGCCCGCGCCGAAGGCGACCGCCGCCCGCAGGGCGACCGCCGTGTGGGCGCGGACCAGCTCCGCGTACGCCTCCGGCTCCCCGGCGCGCACGCGGGCGATCACCGTGCCCTCGTCGGTGATGCGACCCCCCTCCAGGGTCCCCTCCCACCGTCTCATGCAAGGAATACACCGGCGGCCGGACATCGGTTCCATACCTGAGAGAATGTGGGGCATGGCCTCAGTTCGCCCGCCCGTCGCCCACCACCACCCTCAGGGGAATGGCACCGCCATGCAGAGTCGACCTCGTGTGCTCTCCGGAATCCAGCCCACCGCCGGCTCGTTCCACCTCGGCAACTACCTCGGCGCGGTCCGCCAGTGGGTGGCGCTGCAGGAGTCGCACGACGCGTTCTACATGGTCGTGGACCTGCACGCGATCACCGTTCCGCAGGACCCCGCCGAGCTGCGGGCCAACACCCGGCTCGCCGCCGCCCAGCTGCTCGCCGCGGGGCTCGACCCCGAGCGCTGCACCCTGTTCGTGCAGAGCCACGTGCCCGAGCACGCGCAGCTGGCGTGGGTGATGAACTGCCTGACGGGCTTCGGCGAGGCGTCCCGGATGACGCAGTTCAAGGACAAGTCCGCCAAGCAGGGCGCCGACCGCGCCTCGGTCGGCCTGTTCACGTACCCGATCCTGCAGGTCGCGGACATCCTGCTGTACCAGGCCAACGAGGTCCCGGTCGGCGAGGACCAGCGCCAGCACATCGAGCTGACCCGCGACCTGGCCGAGCGTTTCAACGGCCGCTTCGGCGACACGTTCACCGTCCCCGCGCCGCACATCCTCAAGGAGACGGCGAAGATCTACGACCTCCAGGACCCGTCGATCAAGATGAGCAAGTCGGCCTCCACGCCGAAGGGCCTCATCAACCTGCTCGACGAGCCGAAGACGACCGCGAAGAAGGTCAAGAGCGCGGTCACCGACACGGACACCGTGATCCGTTTCGACGCGGTCGAGAAGCCGGGCGTCAGCAACCTGCTCACCATCTACTCCACCCTCACGGGTACGGCTGTGGCCGATCTGGAGCGGAAGTACGAGGGCAAGGGCTACGGTGCGCTCAAGACCGACCTCGCGGAGGTGATGGTCGAATTCGTCACACCGTTCCGCACCCGCACGCAGGAGTATCTGGACGATACGGAGACGCTGGACTCCATCCTCGCCAAGGGCGCGGAGAAGGCCCGCACGGTGGCCGCGGAGACGCTGGCCACCACGTACGAGCGGGTGGGCTTCCTGCCCGCCAAGCACTGAGCGGCCGCGCACCGACCGCGAGGACCGCGAGCCCGGAAACCGCACCGAGCGCGCCCGGACGCGCACCGAGCGCACACCGGACGGCCGCCGGGAGGCGGGAGCCCGAGGACCTGTGTCCAAGGTCTCTGGCCGAACCGGCGGTACAGCCGCCACACTGGCGCTGCACACCCGCGCAGGCTGCCGACCGCAGCCCGCGTACCGAGACGGAGGAGAACGACGTGGGGACCGTAACGCTCGGCGTTTCGATCGCGGTCCCGGAGCCGTACGGCAGCCTGCTCCAGGAGCGGCGTGCGGGCTTCGGGGATCCCGCCGCGTACGGCATTCCGACCCACGTCACCCTCCTGCCGCCGACCGAGGTCGACGCCGCCGCGCTGCCCTCCGTGGAGGCGCACCTCGCGGCCGTGGCGGCGGCCGGGCGACCGTTCCGGATGCGCCTGTCCGGCACCGGCACCTTCCGCCCGCTGTCCCCCGTCGTCTTCGTCCAGGTCGTCGAGGGCGGCTCGGCCTGCTCGTGGCTCCAGCAGCGGGTGCGCGACACGTCCGGCCCGCTGGTGCGCGAGCTGCAGTTCCCGTACCACCCGCATGTCACCGTCGCCCACGGCATCTCCGAGGAGGCGATGGACCGGGCGTACGAGGAGCTGTCGGAGTACGCCGCGGAGTGGACCTGCGCCTCCTTCGCCCTGTACGAGCAGGGCGCGGACGGCGTGTGGCGCAAGCTCCGCACCTTCGCCTTCGGGGGCGGCGTGCCCGCAGTCCCCGCGCAGGGCGCACCGGTCGACGAGCGCGCCACCACCGCCTGACCGCGCGACCGCCGGGCGGGCCGGGGGCACTGGCGGCGCGCTCGCCGGGTAGGCGTACGGTATGGACTGGCTGATCAAGCTCCCCGTCGTCGGCCCGCTCGCCGCCCGCCTGATGCGCACCCACGCCTGGCGCAGCTACGAGACCCTGGAGCGGGTGCACTGGACACGGCTGGCCGCGGCCGTCACGTTCCTCAGCTTCCTCGCCCTCTTCCCGCTGATCACGGTGGCCGCCGCGATCGGCGCCGCGCTGCTCGACCAGGAGGCGCTGGACACCCTGGAGAGCAAGCTCTCCGCCCAGGTCCCGGGCATCTCCGACCAGCTCGACATCAATGGCCTCGTCGCCAACGCGGGCACGGTGGGGGCCGTCGCCGGCGCCCTGCTGCTGCTGACCGGCATCGGCTGGGTCGGCTCGATGCGGGACTGTCTGCGGGCCGTGTGGGAGCTCGACGACCAGGACGAGGGCAATCCGCTGGTCCGCAAGCTCAAGGACGCGGGCGTGCTGGTCGGCCTCGGTGGCATCGGTCTGGCCTCGCTCGCCGCCTCCGCGCTCGGGTCCACGGCGGTCGGCTGGAGCGCGCAGCGGCTCGGCCTGGAGGAGGGCGGGACCGGCGGTGTCCTGCTGCGGATCGCCGCCCTCGCGGTCGCCGTGCTCGCCGACTTCCTGATCCTGCTCTACGTCCTGACGCTGCTGCCCGGTGTGGAGCCGCCGCGCCGTCGGCTGGTCGTGGCCGGTCTGATCGGCGCGGTCGGCTTCGAACTGCTCAAGCTGCTGCTCGGCGGCTACATGCAGGGCGTCGCGACCCGCAGCGTGTACGGCGCGTTCGGCGTGCCGATCGCGCTCCTGCTCTGGATCAACTTCACCGCCAGACTGCTGCTGTTCTGCGCCGCCTGGACGGCGACGCGGAGCGGCCACGACGACGAGGAGGTCAGGAGCGCGGGCGGCGGCGACGGCGAGGAGGTCAGGAGCGCGGGAAGCGGCGCATCCGCTCGGGAAGCGGCCAACGGCGCTTGACCAGGAACGCGCCCGCGGCCACCAGCGCCAGCACGCCGCCCGCGACGGCCAGCGCGACGCCCATGCCGCCCGAGCCGTGCTGTCCGGCGGCCACGGGCTTCGCGGGTGCGCCCTTGCCGTCCTTGACCGGCTCGCTCGGAGCCGTATCGGCCGACTTCGGCGGCACCAGTTCTCCCACCGGGGTCACCTTGCCGGCCGCCGCGAAACCCCAGTCGAACAGCCGGGCGGTCTCCTTGTAGACGGCCTGGCTCTCCTCGGACTCCGGGTTCATGACCGTCACGAGCAGGACCCGGCCGTCACGTTCGGCGACACCGGTGAACGTCGCTCCGGCGTGCGTGGTGTTGCCGTTCTTGACGCCGGCGATGCCCTTGTACGGCTCGATCCCGACCGCCCCGGTCAGCAGGCGGTTGGTGTTCTGGATCTCGAACGACTCGCGCCTCTCGCCCTCCTTCTGCTCGCCGGGGAAGGCCGCGCGGACCGTGGAGCAGTACTCGCGGAAGTCCTTCTTCTGCATGCCGCTGCGGGCGATGAGCGTGAGGTCGTACGCCGAGGAGACCTGGCCGGGCGCGTCGTAGCCGTCCGGGGAGACGACGCGCGTGTCCAGTGCCTGCAGCTCGTCGGCGTGCTCCTGCATGTCGTGGATCGTCTTGTCCATACCGCCGTTCATCTCCGCCAGCACGTGCACGGCGTCGTTGCCGGAGCGCAGGAACACGCCGAGCCACAGGTCGTGGACCGTGTAGGTCTGGTCCTCCTTGACCCCGACGAGGCTGCTGCCGTCGCCGACGCCCGCGAGGTCCTCGGAGGTCACCCTGTGGACGGTGTCCTTGGACAGCTTGGGCAGCACCGTGTCCGCGAAGAGCATCTTCATGGTCGAGGCGGGCGGCAGCCGCCAGTGCGCGTTGTGGGCGGCGAGCACGTCGCCGCTCTCGGCGTCCGCGACGATCCACGAACGGCCGCTGACGTCCTTCGGCAGGACCGGCGCGCCCGCGCCGAGCCTGACCTGCGTGCCCGGCTTGCCCAGTTGGGCTCCTCCGACGGTCGACATGGTGGTCGGCGGCTTGGGCTGTTTCCGGCCCGGCTTGTCGTCGAGCGTCGCCCCGAACACGGGCGCGGCGGTCAGGGCGGGCAGCATCGCGGAGGCCACGGCGACGAGCGCGGCCCTTCTCGCGAACGGTTTCAGGGCGGCAGACAGAGCAGACACGGACGAGAACGTACAGGGCGCCGTCGACAATATGGAGATCGGCCCGGTGACCCGCCGGGAGCGACGCCGGGACAGAGCACCCCGTGAGGCCCGGTCGGTGGACACCCGCGATACTTGACTCATGAAGCTCAGCCGCCGCGTGTCCTGGTTCCTGCTCGCGTTCGGGGTCTGGAGCTGGTTCATCTGGATCACTTTCGTCAAGAACCTGTGGCGGGACGCCAGTGGGCTCGCGTTCGACGACGCGGGCGACCCGACCGGGTACTTCTGGGTCCATCTGCTGCTCGCCATCACGTCCTTTGTCCTGGGGACGATCATCGGCATCATCGGGTTGCGCGGTCTGCGCGCATTGCGCCGTGAGCGCACGTAAGGGGTAGGGGAACGCGTTCGTGGTCGCCGTCGTGGTGCTTGTGATCATTCTGGTCGTCGCCCTGCTCACAGGGGTGCATTGGTACGTGTGGCGTCGCCTGGTGCGCGACACGACCGCGCCGGGCGGGACCGCCCGCAGGGTCGGTACGGCGGTGCTCTGGGTGCTGCCGCTGCTGTCGCTCGGCGCGCTGATGTCGGGCCGCGTCGGCGTGCCGTTCTCGGTGCAGCGGGTGCTCGCCTGGCCCGGCTTCCTGTGGCTCGCGGTGCTGCTGTACCTGGTCCTGGCGCTGGTGGCGGGCGAGGCGGTGCGCCCACTGCTGACCCGCCTCCTCGCGGGCCGCGCCCCGTCCCCCGCCGGACCCCTCTTCTCGCCGGCCGCCAGTGGCACTGCGTCTGCGGGGACCCGTACGGACGGCCCCGCGCCCGCCTCCGGCGACGTGGCCGTTGCGACCGGGACCGTCGTCTCGCCGGCTGCAGGTGGCGCTCGCGCAGAGGCCGGGGCCGTTGCTCCTGCCGGGCAGGTGAGCCCGTCCGGCGACGGGGCCGTGGCGATCGGGACCGTCGTCTCGCCGGACACCGGCGACGCCACGTCCGTGGGGACCCGTACGGACGGCCTCGTGCCCGCCTCCGGCGACGGGGCCGTGGCGACCGGGACCGTCGTCTCGCCGGACACCGGCGACGCCACGTCCGCGGGCGCAGCCGTATCCGGCGACGCGGCCCGTGGGGCGCTCTCGCGGCGGGTGTTCGTCGCGCGGGTCGTCGGCGGCGCAGCCGCCACCGCCGCGCTCGGGACCGTCGGGTACGGCACGTACGGCGTACTGCGCGGCCCCCGCGTCAAGCGCGTCACCGTTCCGCTCGCCAAGCTGCCCCGCGCCGCCCACGGGTACCGCATCGCCGTCGTCAGCGACATCCACCTCGGGCCCATCCTCGGCCGCGCCCACACACAGCGCATCGTCGACACCATCAACGCCGCCCAGCCCGACCTCGTCGCCGTCGTGGGCGACCTCGTCGACGGCAGTGTCGCCGACCTCGGGTCCGCCGCCGAGCCGCTCGCCGGGCTCCGTTCGCGCGACGGCGCGTTCTTCGTGACGGGCAACCACGAGTACTTCTCGGGCGCGGACGCGTGGGTCGACCACGTCCGCGAGCTGGGCCTGCGGCCGCTGCGCAACGAGCGCGTCGAGATCGCGGGCGGGTTCGACCTCGCCGGCGTCGACGACGTCGCGGGCGAGAGCGAGGGGCAGGGCCCGGACTTCGCGAAGGCGCTCGGCGACCGGGACCGCTCCCGCGCGTCCGTGCTCCTCGCGCACCAGCCCGTCGTCATCCACGACGCCGTCGAGCAGGGCGTGGACCTCCAGTTGTCCGGGCACACCCACGGCGGTCAGCTCTGGCCGGGGAACTTCCTCGCCGGCCTGGCCAACCCCACCGTCGCGGGTCTGGAGCGGTACGGCGACACCCAGTTGTACGTCTCCCGCGGCGCGGGCGCGTGGGGCCCGCCGGTGCGCGTCGGGGCCTCGTCCGACATCACCGTCGTGGAGCTGGCCTCCCGCCAGGCCTGACGGCACCGGCCGGGCGGCCACGACCGGCGTCCGGTGCTCGACGGCACCGGCCCGGGCGGGCCCACCGAGACCCGCCGGACGCTCAGTCCTCGTCGTTCGCGGTGCGGGAGGCGGAGGCGGAATGCGAGCCGCCGCCACCCGCCTTGCGGGCGGCGACGCTCTGCGCCATCCCGGGCAGGAAGTCCGTGAACAGCTCGTGCACCTCGTGGACCAGGGGCCGCAGCACTCGGAAGCGGGCGAGCGCCACTCCGCGGCTGGTCAGGCGGGCGCCGCGGACGGCCAGCCGCCGGCTGCGCTCGCTGTTCTCGGAGCGGTCGAACACCCAGTACAGGACCAGGCCCATCTGGGAGAGCCACATCAACTCCGGGAGGATCTCCCGCAGTTCCTCCGCGACCTTGGACCTGGACCCGGCCAGCACCTCGCGGTGGACCGCGATGGCCTCCTCGCGGGCGTGCTCCGACTCGGGGGAGAAGGGGCTGAGCGGGCTCTCCGGGTCGGCGGCGTTCTTGAAGAACTGGGCCGCGAACTCGTGGTAGGGCGCGGCGATGTCCAGCCAGGCGGTCAGCACCCCGGCCAACCGGGCCTCGAGGTCGGTCTCCTTGTCCAGCACGGGCCGGACCGCCGCCCTGTGCTCGGCGGCGATCCGGTCGTAGAAGCCCTGGACGAGGTGTTCCTTCGAGCCGAAGTAGTAGTACGCGTTCCCCACCGAGACGCCGGCCTCCTTGGCGATGGCCCGCATCGTGGTCTTGTCGTAACCACGTTCCTGGAAGAGACGCAGTGCCGTCTCCAGGATCAGCGCGCGGGTCTGCTCGCTCTTGGGAGCCTTGGCCTCGGTGGGGTCCTTCGGATCAGTCACGGTGACCGAGCCTAATGGGGGACGGCGCACTGCTCCGCGCAGGGCGACGCGGTGCCGGGACGGCTCACTGCCTCGCGGTACTTCGCCGCGGCGAGCATGGTGACGCGGACGAACGGCGCCCCTGCGGCGGTGGCCAGCCAGTGGGCCCTGGACCGGTGCTCGGCCAGCGCCCACAGGCAGACCACCCAGGCGGCCTGGCCGGTGTAGATCTGGCCCCTGTCGCCGATCACGGTGATCTCCCGCAGCGTCCGGGCGTGATCGAGCTCGGGATACCTGCGCCGCGCCTCCACCGATCCGGCGGGTACGGCATGCAGCGGGACGAGCTGCCGCTGCCGCGGCAGCCAGCTGCGCAGGTGGACGCAGAGGGGGCAGTTCGCGTCGTAGAGGACGGTCAGTGCGCGGACCGGGGCGGCCACCGCCGTCACGCCCCGGCGGGACCGGCGGCCGGTCCCTTCCACGGGTCGGCGGAGGACTGCCGGGTCCAGCCCTGCGGTCCGACCGGCGGGGTCTGCTCGCGCTCCATGACACCGCGTCGGCGGATCTTGTTGAGCACGTACACGTTGCCGAGGTGCATCACGCCGAGGACGAGCAGCACGACGCCGATCTTCACCGACAGGGCCTCCAGGAGGCCGCGTGCGTCGGTGACGGCCTCGGACGACCTCAGATAGAGGGCGACGAAGCCCAGGTTCACCAGGTAGAAGCCGACCACCAGCAGGTGGTTGACGGCGTCGGCGAGCTTCTCGTTCCCCTTGAGGACGTCGGCGAGGAAGACCCTGCCGTTCCGGCTGAGAGTGCGCGCGACCCAGACGGTGAGCGCCACGCTGATCAGCAGGTACGAGACGTACGCGACAACAGTGAGGTCCATTCCCCACCCTCCCTTGAACACGTTCAAATGCGTGTGGGTATGACTGTAGGCCCTCTTTTGAACATGTTCAAGCGAGCATGGTGGGAGGTCGGCCACGACGGGGAAACCGCCAAGCGCGCAGAGCTGCCCCGCCGCGGCCGATTGTCAGACGACCCGGTGCTCAACCCGGGCGAGGCCTGGGCGGACCGCGCCATGGCCGACGCCGCCGAGCTCGGGGACCCGGTCCGGCGGCTGCTCATGCACCTGAAGCAGGCCACCGCCGCCAAGCCGTCCGCCGCGTGGAACACGACGGCGGCCGCGCTGATCGACGAGCTCGGCGCGGAGACCGCCCGCCGCCTGGTGCTCGACTGGCTCGACCACACCGGCTCGCCGCGCACCCACCCGCTGTACGTCGACCCCGGGGACCACGACCACAACGCGCTGTTCGACCCGTACAACACCGACGCGCTGCGCGGCCTCGCCTGGCTCGCCGCGCTGCTGCCGCCGTCGCAGGACATCGCCCGCGCGCTCGGCGCCCTCGTGGAGACCGCGCTGCGCAAGGTCCGCGGTGTCGGCCCCCGCGCCCCCAAGGTGGCGAACGCGGGAGTGACCGCCCTGTCCCTGGCGGACGGCGACGCCGCGCTCGCCGAACTTGCCCGGCTGTCCACCCGGGTGACGTACAAGGGCACGCTCAAGCAGCTGGGCGCCGCGCTCGACGCCAAGGCCGAGGCGCTCGGCCTGACCCGCGAGGACATGGCAGAGCTGGCCGTCCCCTCGTACGGGCTCACCGAAGTGGGCCGGGGCGAGCGGCGACTGGGCGACAGCACCGCCGTCCTGGAGGTCCACGGCGGCAGAGCGGTCCTCACCTGGCGCACCGCCGCGGGCAAGACGGTCAAGTCCGTACCCGCCGCCGTCCGGCGCGACTTTCCCGACGAGGTCAAGGAGCTGCGCGCCGCGGTCAAGGACATCGACAGGATGCTCACGGCCGTCTCGGAGCGCCTCGACCGGCTGTTCCTGTCCCGCCGCGGCTGGGAGTTCCGGAGCTGGCGCGCGTGCTTCCTCGACCACCCGCTCGTCGGCGCCCTCGCCCGCCGGCTGATCTGGCTGGTCGGCGACACACCCGTCGCGTTCGACGGCACGGACATCCGCACCATCGACGGCGAGGCCGTCCACGTCCCGGAGGCGGGGGCCCGTGTCGAGCTGTGGCATCCGGTGGGGCGGCCCGAGCACGAGATCGCGGCCTGGCGCGACCGGCTCGAACGGCTCGGCGTCACCCAGCCGTTCAAGCAGGCGCACCGCGAGGTGTATCCCCTCACCGACGCCGAGCGCACCACCGGGACGTACTCCAACCGCTTCGCCGGTCACATCCTCGGCCAGTACCAGTTCAACGCCCTGGCGGCGGTGCGCGGCTGGACTGCGAAGCTGCGGCTCTGCGTCGACGACACGTATCCGCCGGCCGTCCGTGAGCTGCCCGAGTGGGGCCTGCGCGCGGAGTACTGGATCGAGGGCATCGGCGGCAGGGAGGACGGCGACCTCACCGACTCGGGGGCCTACGCCCGCATCACCACCGACCAGGTCCGCTTCCACCGGATCGGCGCGCCGGCGAACTGGGCGCACGCGGGTGCCGCGGCCGCCGCCCACCTGCTGCTCGGAGTTACATGCTGCTCAGCGAGCGCGCGTAGTTGATCTGCCCCATCACCTGCTGGAAGGTCTCCGGGCCGCGCGCCTGGATCATCGTCGAGTGGTGCTTGCCGTTGCTGGTGACGGTGACCTGGATGAAGCCGGTCGTCTGCTTCTCCTTCATCAGCAGGAAGAGCAGGCCGAGCAGGCAGAAGATGAAGAAGACGATGGCGAGCACGATCGCGTGCGTCGGGATCTTCTCCTCGGTGCGGGACATGTCCGTCGCGTTCCACACCGCGCCGCGCAGTGGCATCGAGCCGGCGGGGGTCACGATCGAGTCCCCCATGACGGTGATGTCGCCGATCGAGACCAGCGGCTGACCACCCGTCGGGGCGGGCACGCCGCCCGCCACCGGCACCGGCACACCGGCGGGCTGCGTCTGGGCGTAGGACGGATGCGGGTCCTGGGGGTACCCGTAGCCCGGCGCCGCGTTCGGGTAGCCGTACGCCGGCGTCCCCGGCGGCTGCGTCGGCCCCCACTGGTACTCGGGCTCCCCGTCCTTGTACGGATTGGGCTCGGTCATCTCGTCGTCCCCGCTTTCCTGCTGCGTCACGTCAGACGTCCCCCGATCCTGCCAGGTCCGCCCCCGGTCGGTGAAGCCCGTACGGCGATACGGGCAAGGGCCTCGACTCCACGGGCGGAGTCGAGGCCCTTGACGCCACGTCACCTGAGGATCCGTGGCATCCGTGGCATCAGAAGCGGCGCGTGATCAGCGCGCGCTTCACTTCCTGGATCGCCTTGGTGACCTCGATACCACGAGGGCAGGCGTCCGTGCAGTTGAACGTGGTGCGGCAACGCCACACGCCGTCCTTGTCGTTGAGGATCTCCAGGCGCTGCTCGCCCGCCTCGTCGCGCGAGTCGAAGATGAAGCGGTGCGCGTTGACGATCGCCGCCGGGCCGAAGTACTGGCCGTCGTTCCAGAACACCGGGCACGAGGACGTGCACGCGGCGCACAGGATGCACTTGGTGGTGTCGTCGAAGCGCTCGCGGTCCTCGGCGGACTGCAGACGCTCACGCGTCGGCTCGTTGCCCTTGGTGACCAGGAACGGCATGACGTCCCGGTACGCCTGGAAGAAGGGCTCCATGTCGACCACGAGGTCCTTCATCACCGTCAGGCCCTTTATGGCCTCGATGGTGATCGGCTTCTCGGGGTTGATGTCCTTGATCAGCGTCTTGCAGGCGAGCCTGTTCTTGCCGTTGATCCGCATCGCGTCCGAGCCGCAGATGCCGTGCGCGCACGAGCGGCGGAAGGTCAGCGTGCCGTCCAGGTCCCACTTGATCTTGTGGAGACCGTCGAGCACGCGCTCCTTCGGGTCGATCTCGATCTGGAAGTCCTCCCAGACCGCCGCGTCCGAGATCTCGGGGTTGAAGCGGCGGATCCGGAAGGTGACCGTGATGTACGGGGAGGCGGCCTTGGCCACCGCCTCGGCCTTGTCCATGACGGGGGTAGCCATCAGTACTTACGCTCCATCGGCTGGTAGCGGGTCTGGACGACCGGCTTGTAGTCGAGACGGACGGTCTCGGAGCCGTCGTCGCCCACCTCGCGGTACGCCATGGTGTGGCGCATGAAGTTGACGTCGTCGCGGTTCGGGAAGTCCTCGCGGTAGTGGCCGCCGCGGGACTCCTTGCGGGCCAGGGCGGAGACGGCCATGACCTCGGCCAGGTCGAGCAGGTTGCCCAGCTCGATGGCCTCCAGCAGGTCCGTGTTGAACCGCTTGCCCTTGTCCTGGATGGACACGTTCAGGTACCGCTCGCGCAGCTCGGCGATCTTCTCGACCGCGGTCTTGATCGTCTGCTCGGTGCGGAACACCATCACGTTGGCGTCCATCGTCTCCTGGAGCTCCTTGCGCAGCACCGAGACCCGCTCCGAGCCGGTGGAGTTGCGCAGGCGCTCGACCTGCTCCTCGACGAACGACGCCGGGTTCTCGGGCAGGTCGACGTAGTCGGCCGTCGCGGAGTACTCGGCGGCGGCGATGCCCGCCCGCTTGCCGAAGACGTTGATGTCCAGCAGCGAGTTGGTGCCCAGGCGGTTCGCGCCGTGCACCGAGACGCAGGCGACCTCACCGGCGGCGTACAGGCCGGGGACGACGGTGGTGTTGTCGCTGAGGACCTCACCCTCGACGTTGGTCGGGATGCCGCCCATGGCGTAGTGCGCGGTCGGCTGGATCGGGATCGGGTCCGTGTAGGGCTCGATGCCGAGGTACGTCCGCGCGAACTCGGTGATGTCCGGGAGCTTGGCGTCCAGCTGCTCCGGCGGCAGGTGGGTCAGGTCCAGGTAGACGTGGTCGCCCTCGGGGCCGCAGCCGCGGCCCTCGCGGATCTCCGTGTAGATGGAGCGCGAGACGACGTCACGCGAGGCGAGGTCCTTCATGACGGGCGCGTACTTCTCCATGAAGCGCTCGCCGTCCTTGTTGCGGAGGATGCCGCCCTCACCGCGGGCGCCCTCCGTGAGCAGGATGCCCATGCGCCAGATGCCCGTCGGGTGGAACTGGAAGAACTCCATGTCCTCCAGCGGCAGACCGCGGCGGTAGCAGGCGGCCTGGCCGTCACCGGTGAGGGTGTGCGCGTTGGAGGTCACCTTGAAGAACTTGCCGGTGCCGCCGGACGCGTAGATCACGGCCTTCGCCTGGAAGACGTGGATCTCACCGGTGGCCAGCTCGTAGGCGACCACACCGGCGGACTTCTTGACGCCGTCCACCTCGGTGATCAGCTGGTCCAGGACGTAGAACTCGTTGAAGAACTCCACGCCCTCCTTGACGCAGTTCTGGTACAGCGTCTGGAGGATCATGTGGCCGGTGCGGTCCGCGGCGTAGCAGGACCGGCGGACCGGGGCCTCGCCGTGGTTGCGGGAGTGGCCGCCGAAGCGACGCTGGTCGATGGTGCCGTTCGGGGTCCGGTTGAACGGCAGACCCATCTTCTCCAGGTCGAGGACGGCGTCGATGGCCTCCTTCGCCAGGATCTCGGCGGCGTCCTGGTCGACCAGGTAGTCACCGCCCTTGACCGTGTCGAAGGTGTGCCACTCCCAGTTGTCCTCCTCCACGTTGGCGAGCGCGGCGGCCATGCCGCCCTGCGCGGCGCCCGTGTGGGAGCGGGTCGGGTAGAGCTTCGTCAGCACGGCGGTGCGGCTGCGCTTGGTCGCCTCGATGGCGGCGCGCATGCCGGCGCCACCGGCGCCGACGATGACGGTGTCGTACTTGTGGATCTTCATGAGTGGATTACCTCAGCCCCGTGCCTAGCGGATGTTCGGGTCGAAGGTGAAGATCACCAGCGTGCCCAGAAGGATGGTGAACACCGTGGCGGTGTACAGCAGGCCCTTGAGCCACAGGCGCGTGTTCGCGCGCTCCGCGTAGTCGTTGATGACGGTGCGGAGGCCGTTGGCGCCGTGCAGCATGGCAAGCCACAGCATCAGCAGGTCCCAGGTCTGCCAGAACGGGGACGCCCAGCGGCCGGCCACGAAGGCGAAGCCGATCTTGGAGACGCCGCCGTCGAGCACCAGCTGGATCAGCAGGTGGCCGATGACCAGGACGACGAGGAGGACGCCCGAGAGGCGCATGAAGAGCCACGCGGCCATCTCGAAGTTGCCACGGGTCGCCTTCGGGGTCTTCTTGGTGCGCTTGCGCGGGGCCTCGATGTACGGGGCCGGGTTGTCGGCGTCGTAGACCCGGCCGCCCTCGACCTCGCCGATTGCGGAATCAGTGGACATCTCTCGCCTCAGCTCCCGAACAGTTCACGAGCGGCGTGGCCGAGCACCGGGTACAGCGCTCCGGCCATCAGCACAATCCAGACGGCCATCACGGACCAGAGCATCTGCTTCTGGTAGCGCGGGCCCTTGGACCAGAAGTCCACGGCGATGACACGCAGGCCGTTGAGCGCGTGGAAGAGAATCGCGGCGACGAGGCCGTATTCGAGCAGCGCGACGATCGGCGTCTTGTAGGTGGCGACGACCTCGTCGTACGCCTCGGGGGAGACGCGGACGAGCGCGGTGTCCAGCACGTGTACGAACAGGAAGAAGAAGATGAGGACGCCGGTGACTCGGTGAGCCACCCAGGACCACATTCCTTCCCGGCCGCGGTACAGCGTTCCAGCCGGCACGGAAGAACCCTCCGGGAGCGGGGATTGGGGCCTGCCGTCATCTTCTACTCGAAGTCAAGTACAGCGGGTGTCGGTCTGGCCCGGCCGGGTACGGTCCACCGGCCCCGGCCATCGTAGCGACGTGTTGTCGGTTCGCTCGCGCGGGGTCCACAGGTGTGATCAAACAGGCAGCCAAAATGCCCGGACGGGCTAGACGCGGCGCCTTTCGGACATCGCTCCGACGTCGCCCGGACATCGCCCGGACGTCGGGCTACGGGCGGCCGGCCATGGCGCGGGCCACGCGGGAGCGCGCGAGGGCGCGCATTTCGTCGGCGGAAACGGACCGTTCTTCGTCAGGTTCGTGGGAGAGCCGGCTGCGAATACCGGCGAGCAGCTGATCGAGATGCTCGTGCGGGCCGTACTTGTCGAGACAAATGACGAACGCGTGTCCGAATCGGCTCTCGTATGCCGCATGCGCGGCCGCGAGCGCGGTGTGGGCCGCCTGGGGTGCGCCCGGGTGCAGCCCGGCCGAGGTCTCGCGGGACAGCGCCTCGTGCATGTCGGTGGGGGAGAGGTCGTACCCGGCCTCGTCGCAGGCCGCCAGCAGCGCGTCGAGGTCGGGGTAGGGGCGGTGGGCCGCGACCCGGCGTGCCCAGCGGAGGCTTCCGCAGCAGGTCAGCAGGAGGGCTTCGGCGGCTTCGGCCGGTACGCCGTTGAAGTGGGCGAGTCCCGTCGGCGTGCCGCGCCGGGGCGGTATGGGCGAAGGGGCGAGAGCGCTCCGGGCGGAGCGGAGCGCCGGCGGTCGCTCGGGGACGCCGGCGGGGGAATCGCTGGACAGCGGGGACTCCTCGAAGGGCCAGCGGGACGGCTGGAAAGGGAGGGAAAGATGAGTCGTAACGCTATCGATGCGTATCGAGCGCTGTCCGACGGATGCGCGAATTTCACCCGGACGGGAGAGTTTGGACTCATGTGATAGACGCCAGGGGTGGAGGCTGGAGAGGACATGCGTGTACTTCGATCGGGTTCATCCGCTTCCGGGAGGTTTTGCGCATGATGAGGCGTTCGCGAAAGAGGCAGGTCACCGCGGCGACAGCGGCGGCCGTCGCCGTTCTCTCGGTCACCGTGACCGGCTGCTCCGAAGCCGGACCGGCCGCACCGCTTCCGTCCCCGGACCGTGCCGCAGCCGGCACCCCGTCCCCCACGCCCAGCCCCACCCGCAGCTACGCCCTGTCGAGACCGCCCGCCACCATCCCCTCCGTGCGCGAGCACCAGGCCGCCCGCGGCCCCGGCTGGAGCCGCACCGCGGGCAGCGCCGTCGTGGTCGCCAAGGGCAGCGAGGAGCTGGCGGACGAGGGCCGTCTGATCGCCCAGGAGCTGAAGCTGGGCTTCCGGGGCACGAACGCGCCCCGCTCCGGCGACGTGGAACTGGCGCTCGCGGGCGGCGGCGCCCCCGAGTCGTACACCCTGACCACCCGCGGCGGGCGGGTCCGCATCACCGGCCCCGACGAGGCCGGCGTCTTCTACGGGACCCGCACGCTCAAGCAGGCCGTGCGCTCCGGCGGCGCGATGCCCGAAGGCGTCGTACGCGACCGGCCCGACCGCCCCCAGCGCGGGCTGAACGTCGACATCGCCCGCAAGCACTTCACCGCCGGCTGGATAGAGGACCGGCTGCGCGAGATGGCCGACCTCAAGCTGAACCAGCTCGGTCTGCACTTCTCCGACGACCAGGCCTTCCGCATCCAGTCCGACTCGCACCCCGAGATCGTCTCCGATCCGCATCTGACCAAGGCCGAGGTCCGCCGCATCCTGGCGCTCGCGGACCGGCTGCACATCACCGTTTTCGGCGAGATCGACTCGCCCGGACACCTGGGCGCCGTGCTGCGCGCCCATCCGCAGCTCCAGCTCCGCAACGTGCGGGGCGTGCCCCGGCAGGGCGCGATCGACATCTCGAACCCCGCGTCCGCGAGGATCGTCGACGACCTGCTGCGCGAGTACACGGCTCTGTTCCGGGGAGCGTGGTTCCACGTCGGCGCCGACGAGTACCAGGCGCTGACCGTCAGCGACCCGGCCGCCTCGTACCCGCAGCTGACGACGGCCGCCCGCGAGAAGTACGGCGCCGGGGCCGGCGTCCAGGACCTGGCTGAGGGCTGGCTGAACGACCGCGCGGCCGTGGTGCGGGACCAGAAGAAGCGGCCCAAGGCGTGGAACGACGGGTTCTTCGCCGGGGGAGTGGTCACCGCCGACAAGGGCATCGAGGTCGAGTACTGGACGGGCCGGGAGATCGGCGCCCGCCCGCCGGCCGAGTACCTGGCCGAGGGCCGCAGGCTGGTGAACCTCAACGACGAGTACCTCTACTACGTGCTCGGCGAGCCGAACCAGTTCACGTACCCCACCGGCCGCCGCATCTACGAGCAGTGGACCCCGCTGGTGCTGCGCGGCACCCAGCCGGTGCCGGAGAGGTACTCGTCGCAGATCCTGGGCGGCCGCTTCGCCGTCTGGTGCGACCTCGCGAACGCCCAGACCCAGGCCCAGGTCGCGGCGGGCATCCGCAGGCCGCTCCAGGCGACCGCCCAGAAACTCTGGGACCCGAGGCCGCCGGCGCGCGACTGGCGGTCCTTCACGGACCTGGCGCAGAAGCTGGGCTGAGCACGGCTGACGAGCGCCGGAAGAATTCGTTGAGTATTGGACTTCAGTCACAGAGTGACGCAATCGAGCCATCGGGCGCAGTATGAGGCGTGACTTCGTCCGCGATGGGAGGCGTCCCAATGACGTCCAAGAGCCTGACGGAACTGATCGCAGAGGCGGATGAGCGCGCTCTCGCCGCGAGCGGGCTCGCCTGCCTGGATCGCTGTCTGCCGTTGCTCGTCGACGAGATGGACGTGCTCCGCCCGCTGTGGTCCGGCATCGCCGCGGGTGAGGACGGCTGGGCAGAGCGGCTCGCCACGGCCAGAGCCGCCCTCGACACCGTGCCCGAGGCGGACGGAGCGGCCGCCCCGGTACGGCAGATGATCGGTGCCGCGCCCTCCGAGTGGGCGGCCGACCGCCTCACCGAGTGGGCGACGGCGTGCTCCGCCCTGGCGCTCGAGGTCCACCGGGAGCTCGACCCGCCGGAGGGCGACGACGGGCCCGACGGGCCCCTCGTCGCGGGGGAGGAGCGGCGCCAGATACAGATCCTGGAGATCCTCCTGGTGACCGAGGGCAGCGCCGGTCTGCGCCGTGCCATGGACCTGGTCACCGAGGGCCGCCGGGTGCTGCGTGCGGCCCTCTCCCGCAAGGCGCGCGCCCAGCCCTGACGGGGGTCTTCCCGGAACGCGAGCGGCGGCCGGCGCCCGGGTGGGGCGCCGGCCGCCCCTTGGCGCGCACCGACTCGGCGCGCGAGCGCGTCCGGCACCGCAGTTGCCGGTTCGGTGCGGGGGGACGCCCGGCACCGCAGTTGCCGGCTCGGCGCGGGGTACGTGGGGACGTCCCGCTGCCGCAGCCGGCGGCTCAGCCCGCGGCGTACCGGGATGCGCCCGCCGCCGTGCGGATCTCCGGCAGCGCGGAGTACAGGGTCCTGCCCGGGCACAGTGTGGCGTAGCCGTCACGGTGTCCGGAGATCGTGTACAGCGTGGCCTTGTCGCCCTTCTTCCACACCCCGGTGTCGGCCGCCGCGGTGAGCGTCACCCGGGCCTCCGGGTCGACGCCGTGCAGGCCGAGCTTCCAGGCCGAGAGGTCGGCGACGGCCTGCTTGGCCGCGGCCGTCGGCGTACCGCCGTTCTCGTAGTCGCCGAGGACGGAGACACCGGACGAGTAGCTGTTGAAGCCATACGTGTGGGCGCCCTGCACGGGCTTGTCGACGCCGCCCGCGCGGCCCTCGAAGACCGTGCCGCACTTGTCGACGAAGAAGTTGTAGCCGACGTCGTTCCAGCCGTTCGTCTTCACGTGGTACGTGAGGATCGCGCGGATGATGGCGGGCGACTCGGTGCAGTCGTAGTCGTTCGTACCGGCCGTGTGGTGCACGAACACCGCGTCGACCTTGGTGAGGTACGTCGGCGGGTCCTGGACGAGCGACTCGTCCGCGCCCCACTCGGCCCGGCTCACGATCGCGGGCGCGCCGGGCGCGGACGTGCTCTCACTCGGAGCCGGGGTGCCGCTCGGGCCGGCGGTCGGAACGTCCGTGGCGCCGGTGGACGGGGCCGGCTCCGACGGCGAGGCCGTCGGCTCCGCGGGGGCCGAGGACTCGGCCGGCGGCTCGGAGGAGGGCTCGCTCGGCGACGGAGCCACCGTCGGCTCCTCGGACGGCGCAGGCTGCGACGGCTCGGCGGGCGTCGTGCTCGGCTCGGGCTCGGGCTCGGCGGATCCGGTGGGCTCCTCGCTGACGGACGGCGCGGGCTCGGCCGGGGCGTCGCTCGGCTCGGCCGGCGCCTCGGACGGCTCGGTGGTGGGCACTTCGGCCGTCGGCTCGCCGCCGGTGCTCTCTGCGAGCGCGGGGGCCGACGCCGCGGGCTCGGAGGGCTGCGCCGTCGGCTTGCCGGGGGACTTCGAGCGCTCGGGCTTCGCCGGCCGTCCCGTGCCGTCCTTGACGGTCTCCCCGTCGGTGGTGCCCGGGTCGATCATGTCGAGCCGCAGCGCCTTCGGCACCGCGGTCTCCTCGCCGTCGGCGACGACCCGTGCCTCGACGGCGTCGGAGGCCCCCACCCACAGCGGTTCCGACGCGCCGCGCACGCCGGAGGTGTCGCCCTCCGCCGACTCCGGTGCCTGGACGCCGAATTCGAGGTCGCGCCAGTCGGACCAGGTACCCGCGTCCGCACTGCGGGTACGGATCTGGGCCGTGCCCTCGAAGGCGTCGGCGCTGTCCTCCCAGGAGACGCCGACCAGCGAGAACGTCTGCGTGTCGGTGCGCGGCAGCTCGCGCTTCTTCGGGTCCTTGCCGTCCAGCGACAGCACGTGCGCCGTGGCCGGACGTCCGCCGGCCTCGGCGCCCGCGTCCTCGGAGGAACCGGTGACGGCCACGGCCGTCACCCCGCCGCCTCCGAGAACGACGGCTCCCGTCACCAGCCAGACCGTGCGTCGTGCCTTGTTCGACCGCGGTGCGCGGGTTCTTCTCGGACTCATGCCCCATCCCTCGTATGCAACTGACCGTGTCCACGCGGGCATTGCCCCACCGGGTGCGGCCGCGGACGTCCGCCGCGACCGCACTCCGACGGGCGGCAGGCCCGCCCCCCTCGGATCAGTGACTGCCGTCTCTTCGTGACCGACGCCGCGCATGACCGGTCCGGAACGCCGGGATTCCGGAGTTCCGCAATCCCCTGCGGAAGCGGGTCCACGTGGAACCGAGCCGCGGTTATACACCACCGGGGAACGCGCGCGCGAGCGACGGGAAGAAAGGGGCGAAGTGACCGTGCATCAGCTACTTATTTGTCCTTTATGTCCCAGTGGTTGACGGGGCATCAGTCTCTCGATCCCTAATCCGCTGCCGCGCTCGCGAGGTGGTCCGATCCCTGCTCGCGTGCAGATGAGCGGCACTGTTCAGGCGCGTCGGAATTCCCCGGTGGGCTTATTCGGCGTGCCGTTCTCCGCCTGCGGAGCCTTTTCGTGCGGTGGGTGCGGTGCACCGTACGGAAAGGTATCGAGGTGAAAATCCCCTACGAGCTCGTAACAGGATCATGAGTCGGGCTTGTTGAGGCGTCGCCAGCAGATGAGGCTGCAGGCGAGGGAGACGAAGGCGTCGTGGAGTTCTGTGCGGCGTTCCCAGCGGACGGCGAGCCGTTTGAACTGGTGGAGCAGGGCGAAGGCCTGCTCGACGACGT
>NZ_JBKFFO010000011.1:0-304427 GCF_046506645.1 Streptomyces sp. 5K101
ACATATCTGGCGTTGATTTTTGGCACGCTGTTGAGTTCTCAAGGAACGGACGCTTCCTTTGTACTCACCCTCGTCGGGCTTTCCTCCGGGCGCTTCCCTTCGGTCTTGCGTTTCCGACTCTATCAGATCTTTCCGATCCGATTTCCTCGGTGCTTTCCAGTTCTTCGCTTTCGCGCTTCCCTTTCCGGCGGACCCGACTTTATCAGAGATTCTGAGTCGGAATTCCCCGCCCCGTTCGGGCACCGGTACGCGCACATGAGTGAGTGTGCGGAGTTCCCGTTCAGGCGGAGACGCAAACGTACTGGAGCGGAGCGCCCCGATGCAAATCGGGGGCCCCGCTCCGGAGTGACGGCCTGCCGGGGCGTCAGACCTCGACGACGACGGGCAGGATCATCGGGCGCCGGCGGTAGGTGTCGGACACCCACTTGCCCACCGATCGCCGGACCAGTTGCTGCAGTTGGTGGGGCTCGGCGACGCCGTCGGAGGCCGCCTTGGCGATCGCCTCCTCGATCTTGGGCACGACGGCGGTGAACACCGAGTCGTCGATGCCGGAGCCCCTCGCGTGGATGTTGGGCCCTCCCACGACCTTGCCCGTCGTGCTGTCGACGACGACGAAGACCGAGATGATGCCCTCCTCTCCGAGGATGCGGCGGTCCTTGAGCGCGGGCTCGGTGACGTCGCCGACCGAGAGGCCGTCCACGTACACGTACCCGGCCTGGACCTTGCCGACGATCTTGGCCTTGCCGTCGACCAGGTCGACGACCACGCCGTCCTCGGCGATGACGATGCGGTCCTTCGGGACGCCCGTGAGCGCGCCCAGCTCGGCGTTGGCGCGCAGGTGGCGCCACTCCCCGTGGACGGGCATCAGGTTCTTCGGCTTGCAGATGTTGTAGAAGTACAGCAGCTCGCCGGCCGAGGCGTGGCCCGAGACGTGGACCTTCGCGTTGCCCTTGTGGACCACGTTCGCGCCCCAGCGGCTCAGGCCGTTGATCACGCGGTACACCGCGTTCTCGTTGCCCGGGATGAGGGACGACGCCAGGATCACCGTGTCGCCCTGGACGATGCGGATCTGGTGGTCGCGGTTGGCCATCCGGGACAGGGCCGCCATGGGCTCGCCCTGGGAACCGGTGCAGACGAGGACGACCTCGTGGTCGGGCAGGTCGTCGAGCGTCTTGACGTCCACGACGAGCCCCGCCGGGACGCGGAGGTAGCCCAGGTCGCGGGCGATGCCCATGTTCCGGACCATCGAGCGGCCGACGAAGGCGACCCGGCGTCCGTACTCGTGCGCGGCGTCGAGGATCTGCTGGATGCGGTGGACGTGGCTCGCGAAGCTGGCGACGATGATCCGCTTCTGGGCGTTCGCGAAGACCGTGCGGAGGACGTTCGAGATGTCGCGCTCGGGCGGGACGAAACCCGGGACCTCGGCGTTCGTCGAGTCCGACAGCAGGAGGTCGATACCCTCCTCGCTGAGCCGCGCGAAGGCGTGCAGGTCGGTGAGCCGACGGTCGAGCGGCAGCTGGTCCATCTTGAAGTCGCCGGTGTGCACGGCCATGCCCGCGGGGGTGCGGATGGCGACGGCCAGGGCGTCGGGGATGGAGTGGTTGACCGCAATGAACTCGCAGTCGAAGGGGCCGATGCGCTCGCGGTTGCCCTCGGCCACCTCGAGCGTGTACGGGCGGATCCGGTGCTCCTGGAGCTTGGCCTCGATCAGGGCGAGGGTCAGCTTGGAGCCGATCAGCGGGATGTCCGGCTTCAGCCGGAGCAGGTACGGGACACCGCCGATGTGGTCCTCGTGGCCGTGCGTGAGCACGATGCCTTCGACGTCGTCGAGCCGGTCCCGGATGGTGGTGAAGTCCGGAAGGATCAGGTCGATCCCGGGCTGCTCCTCCTCGGGGAAGAGGACGCCGCAGTCGACGATGAGCAGTCGGCCGTCGTACTCGAAGACCGTCATGTTCCGGCCGATCTCGCCGAGGCCGCCGAGAGGCGTGACGCGCAGGCCGCCCTTGGGCAGCTTCGGGGGCGCGCCGAGTTCAGGATGCGGATGACTCAAAAGACTCTCCTCACCATGTACGCCACGCGCCCCTCCGGGCACGTGGCGTACATGACATTCATGCCACTTGCTGATGTATGTGTCGGCCGGTCCGATCGGGGTCGTGGCTCACCGATTCCACGGGTGTGCGACCTCATCGATCACGTCGGCCGGTTCTGCGTCTATTCAGTTGTGAAGTCTGTGCTCAGAGCTCTACCCCGCCGGCGGCCAGGTCGAGCTTGAGCTGTGCGGTTTCCTCCGGGGACAGCTCCACGAGCGGCAGCCGCAGCGGACCGGCGGGCAGGCCCTGGAGGGCCAGGGCCGCCTTGGTGGTGATCACGCCCTGGGTACGGAACATGCCGGTGAAGACCGGCAGCAGCTTCTGGTGGATCTCCGTCGCCTTCTGGACGTCGCCACCGCGGTGGGCGTCGAGGAGGGCACGCAGCTCGGGGGTCACGACATGGCCGACCACGGAGACGAAGCCGACCGCGCCGACGGACAGGAGCGGCAGGTTGAGCATGTCGTCGCCGGAGTACCAGGCGAGGCCGCTGCGGGCGATGGCCCAGCTGGCGCGGCCGAGGTCGCCCTTGGCGTCCTTGTTGGCGACGATGCGCGGGTGCGCGGCGAGGCGGACGATCGTCTCGGTGTCAATCGGGACGCCGCTGCGGCCCGGGATGTCGTACAGCATGACCGGCAGCTCCGTCGCGTCGGCGATGGCCGAGAAGTGCCGGTACAGGCCCTCCTGAGGGGGCTTGTTGTAGTACGGCGTGACGGCGAGCAGGCCGTGTGCGCCGGCGCGCTCGGCGGCGCGGGCGAGCTCGACGGAGTGGTGGGTGTCGTTGGTCCCGATGCCGGCGACGACGTGGGCACGGTCTCCGACCGCTTCCAGGACGGCCCGTACGAGCTGGTCTTTCTCCGCGTCGCTGGTGGTGGGCGACTCGCCGGTGGTGCCGTTGACGACCAGGCCGTCGTTGCCTGCGTCGACCAGATGGGCGGCCAGTCGCTGCGCGCCTGCGACGTCGAGTGCGCCGTCCGCCGTGAAGGGCGTGACCATGGCGGTGAGGACCCGCCCGAAGGGGGTCTGCGGAGTGGAGATCGGAGCCATGGGTAACACGCTACTCGCTGCTCAGCGCCCGGTGTCCCCTCGGGGGACGTGACGTACGACGTGGCATGTGGAACCCGGCACTGCCTGCTCGGGGGTTCAAGCAGTGCCGGGTCCGTTTGATCAGCCTAGATGAACTTCTCGAAACGCCGCAATACGGACACTTCTCCAGGCTGACCGCACATCTGTGCCCCGCAGCCGGCGTCAGGGAGCGATGCGCCCGTTGGCGTTGAAGGCGGCGTAGGTGAGCGGCATGAGCTTGGCCCAGTGCTGCTCCATCCTCTCGCCGACCATTTCGATCTCACGCTGCGGGAAGGACGGGACCTTCGCGTCGTCGTGCTGGGTGCGCAGGCCGAGGAAGTGCATCAGCGAGCGGGCATTGCACGTGGCGTACATCGAGGAGTACAGCCCGACCGGCAGCACCGAACGGGCCACCTCGCGGGCCACGCCCGCATCGAGCATCTCCTGGTACGCCTGGTACGCGTGCAGGTACGCGTCGGACATGACGCGGCCGGTGAGCTCCTGCTGCGCCTGGGTGCCCTCCACGAACACGTACTTCCCGGGGCGGCCCTCCTGGACGAGCTTGCGCTCCTCGTCCGGGATGTAGAACACCGGCTCCAGACGGCGGTAGCGACCGGACTCCTCGTTGTACGACCAACCGACGCGGTGGCGCATGAACTCGCGGAAGACGAAGATCGGGGCGCTGATGAAGAAGGTCATCGAGTTGTGCTCGAAGGGGCTGCCGTGGCGGTCCCGCATCAGGTAGTTGATGAGGCCCTTGGAGCGCTTGGGGTCCTTCGAGAGCTCGTCGAGGGACTGCTCGCCGGCGGTGGACACCCGGGCGGCCCACAGCACGTCGGAGTCACTGGCGGTGTGCTTCACCAGCTCGACCGTGACATCGCTGCGGAAGCTGGGCTTGACGTTCTCTGCGGGGGTGCCGCTCACCGGCGGGTCCTTCCAGTTGCATCGCTCGGGCGGCACCCACTCTACGGCGGACCACCGACAATCGCGGAAACGGCGAGCGAGAGGACCCCCGCTGGTCAATTCGGGGAATTCGGGCACCGAACGGCCGCGTTGCTCGTCTGTATGAGCAGCGGCCGCACGAATGGCCGGCACGCACCACTGAGCCACGAGTTGTCGAGGAGAGTCCCTGATGTTCCGGCGAGAGGCCGTCCCGTTCTCGTTCGTCGCCGAGGCCGACGCCTTCCGCAGTAACGTCACTCCCCCGCCCAGGGAGCGGCCGACCAGGTCGCAGCTGCTGGGGCGGGCGATGATCGGGCTCACCATCGTCGGTGGTCTCGTCGGTTCCCTGCTGCTCGGGATGCCCGCCCTGGAGTCGGATCAGGCTCCCACCCATTCGCAGAAGTCCGAGGCATCCCAAGGGCGCTGACCTGGCCGTGACCAACCGGATCGGAGGACACCCCCTTGGACCCCGGGGGTGGTCGTCCCCCGACCGCCTCGATAGCCTCACCGGGCACAGCCCAACCGAGCGTGCTGGTGAGTGAGGATCCGTCGTGCCCCTGCCCTTCCTGACGGCCGACCGTGCTTTCGACGCGCAAGCGGACGATGTCGCGCTGCCCTTCGACGACCACGACCGCTGGCGGCGTCCCTACCGCCCGGGTCCGTGGCGCGTGGGGCCTGCGGCGCTTCTGCTGCTGCTCGCCTCGTTCGTGCTCATGGCAGGAATGATCATCGCCCTCGCGGGCGAGCTTCCCGGGACGGCTGTGTGCATGGTCATCGGCGGCTCCGTGATCGTGGCCGCGCTGCGGCTGCTGCGCATGGGTACGTGGGTGAGCCGGCACGGCGTGCGGCGCGTGACGTTCCTCTCGACCACCACGGTCCCCTGGAGCCGCACCACCGCCCTGCGGACCGTCCAGCAGCCGGTGCGCTGGCTCGGCATGCCCCGGACCGTGCAGGGGCAGGCGCTGGTCCTCGATCACCGGGGCGGTGAGCAGCTCACGCTGCTCACCGATCACAACGGGGACTTCCTGTCGCGGCTCGAGGCCTTCGACCGGGCCGCGGACAGCATCGAGGCTTGGGGCTCCGAGTACCGCGCCGGCTGACGGCGAGGGCGGGGCGGCACGCCGTAGGGTCTGGGCCGGTTGACGGCTGGCCCCGGCCGCCGACGGGGCCCGGCCGTGGGCGGGTGACCGCGCCGTCAGCGGGCGTCAGCGGGTGACCGGACCGTCAGTCGGTGACGGGCTTGCCGTCGTGCAGGGCGATCGCGCGCTGCATGGCCTTACGGGCGCGCGGTGTGTCGCGCGCGTCGTGGTACGCGACGGCGAGGCGGAACCAGCAGCGCCAGTCGTCCGGCGAGTCCTCCGTCTCCGCCCGTCGCCTGGCGAACACCTCGTCGGCCGAGTCGCGGTCGATACGGCCGCCGGGCGTACGCACCAGCTCGTCCACCGGCAGGCCGCCCTCGGCGTCCAGCTCGGCCGCGAGCTGATTGGCCCTGGTGACGAACTGGGTGTTCTTCCACAGGAACCAGAGGCCGATCACCGGCAGGATCAGCACCGCGACACCGAACGTGACGGTGAGCGCGGTGCCCTGCCGGATCAGCATCAGGCCCCGGCTGCCGACCAGGACGAAGTAGACGACCAGGACGGCTGCCGTGACGAAGTACGTGATCTTTGCGCGCATGCGAGGTTCCGGTCAGGCCAGGTCGAGGAAGTTTTCCAGCCCGAAGGTGAGGCCGGGGGCGGAGACCACGCGGCGGACGCCGAGCAGGATGCCGGGCATGAAGCTGCTGTGGTGCAGCGAGTCGTGCCGGATGGTCAGCGTCTCGCCCTCGCCGCCGAGCAGCACTTCCTGGTGGGCCAGGAGACCGCGCAGACGGACCGCGTGCACCGGGACCCCGTCGACATCGGCACCGCGGGCGCCGTCGAGTGCGGTGACGGTGGCGTCGGGCTGCGGTGCGCAGCCCGCCTCGGCGCGGGCCGCGGCGATCAGCTGGGCGGTGCGGGTGGCGGTGCCGGACGGGGCGTCGGCCTTGTTCGGGTGGTGCAGCTCGACGACCTCGACGGACTCGAAGAACCGCGCCGCCTGCTCGGCGAACTTCATGGTGAGCACCGCGCCGATGGAGAAGTTGGGTGCGATGAGGACGCCGGTCTCCGGCGAGGCGGCGAGCCAGGTGTTCAGCTGCGCGAGGCGTTCGTCGGTCCAGCCGGTGGTGCCGACGACCGCGTGCATGCCGTGGCGTACGCAGAAGTCGAGGTTGTCCATCACGGAGTCGGGAGTGGTCAGTTCCACCACGACCTGTGCACCGGATTCCACCAGGGTCTCCAGCTTGTCGCCGCGGCCGAGGGCCGCGACCAGCTCCATGTCGTCGGCCGCCTCGACGGCTCGTACGGCCTCGGAGCCGATACGGCCCTTGGCACCGAGAACAGCCACGCGCAGCTTGCTCATTGCACTCTTCCTTCAGGGGTTACGCCAGGGGGTTACGCAGGAGGTTTACGAGACCGCTTCGTGCAGACGGTCCGCCTGCTTGTCCTTGAGCGGGCCGATGACCGACAGCGACGGACGCTGCCCCAGGATGTCACCGGCCACCGCACGCACCTCGTCGGGGGTGACGGCCGATATCCGGGCGAGCATCTCGTCGACCGACATCTGGGAACCCCAGCACAGCTCACTCTTGCCGATGCGGTTCATCAGCGCGCCCGTGTCCTCCAGGCCGAGGACGGTGGAACCGGCGAGCTGCCCGATGGCCCGGCCGATCTCCTCGTCGGACAGGCCTTCCGTGGCGACCCGGTCGAGTTCGTCCCGGCAGATCTTGAGGACGTCGTGGACCTGGCTGGGCCGGCAGCCCGCGTACACCCCGAACAGTCCCGTGTCGGCGAAGCCCGACGTGTACGAGTAGACGCTGTAGGCGAGGCCGCGCTTCTCCCGGACCTCCTGGAACAGGCGCGAGGACATCCCGCCGCCGAGCGCCGTGTTCAGGACGCCGAGGGCCCAGCGACGGTCGTCGGTGCGGGCGAGGCCCGGCATGCCGAGCACGACGTGCGCCTGCTCGGTCCTGCGGTTCAGGTGCTCGACCCGGCCGGCGGTGCGCAGGGCCCGGCTCCCGTCGCGGGGCGGCGTGGGGACCGCGTCCGTACGGGAGAGGGCGCCGGCCCGCTCGAAGGCGCTGCGGACCTGGCGTACGACCGTGGCGTGGTCGATGTTGCCGGCGGCGGCGACGATCAGGTGGGTGGGGTCGTAGTGCTTCTTGTAGAAGCGCCGGATGCGGTCCGCCGTGAGCGCGTTGACGGTGTCGACGGTGCCGAGGACCGGCCGGCCGAGCGGGGAGTCACCGAACATGGTGTGCGCGAACAGGTCGTGCACGCAGTCGCCCGGGTCGTCCTCGGTCATCGCGATCTCTTCGAGGATCGCGCCGCGCTCAACGTCGACGTCCTCGTCGAGGATGAGCGAGCCCGTGAGCATGTCGCACACGACGTCGATGGCGAGCGGCAGGTCCGTGTCGAGCACCCGCGCGTAGTAGCAGGTGTATTCCTTGGCCGTGAAGGCGTTCATCTCGCCGCCCACCGCGTCGATGGCGGCGGAGATGTCGAGGGCGGAGCGCCGGCTCGTGCCCTTGAACAGGAGGTGCTCGAGGTAGTGGGTGGCGCCGCCGAGCGACGGCGTCTCGTCACGCGAGCCGACGTTCACCCAGATCCCGAAGGTGGCCGAGCGCACGGACGGCAGCGTCTCGGTGACGACGCGCAGTCCGCCGGGCAGGGTGGTGCGCCGGACCGTGCCGATGCCGTCCTTGCCCTTGAGCAGGGTTTGGGTACGGGCGACGGCCCGCGCCTCCGAGGAGGTGCGGGCCGTCGTCCTGGAACTGCGGGATGTCACTTGTCGGTGCCCCCGGCGGAGCCGGTGTCAGCCGCGGTCTTGTCCTCGTCGCCGTCCTCGCCCTCGATCACGGGGATCAGGGAGAGCTTGCCGCGCGAGTCGATCTCGGCGATCTCGACCTGGACCTTGGCGCCCACGGCGAGGACGTCCTCGACGTTCTCGACGCGCTTGCCGCCGGCGAGCTTGCGGATCTGCGAGATGTGCAGCAGGCCGTCCTTGCCCGGGAGCAGGGACACGAACGCACCGAAGGTGGTCGTCTTGACGACGGTGCCCAGGTAGCGCTCGCCGACCTCCGGCATGGTCGGGTTGGCGATGCCGTTGATCGTGGCGCGGGCGGCCTCGGCGGCCGGGCCGTCGGCGGCACCGATGTAGATGGTGCCGTCGTCCTCGATCGTGATCTCGGCGCCGGTGTCCTCCTGGATCTGGTTGATCATCTTGCCCTTGGGGCCGATGACCTCGCCGATCTTGTCCACGGGGATCTTGACGGTGATGATCCGCGGGGCGTTCGGGGACATCTCGTCCGGGGTGTCGATCGCTTCCATCATCACGTCGAGGATGTGGAGGCGAGCGTCGCGGGCCTGCTTGAGGGCCGCGGCCAGGACGGAGGCCGGGATGCCGTCCAGCTTGGTGTCGAGCTGGAGGGCGGTGACGAACTCCTTGGTACCGGCGACCTTGAAGTCCATGTCACCGAAGGCGTCCTCCGCACCGAGGATGTCGGTGAGGGTGACGTAGTGGGTCTCGCCGTCGATCTCCTGGGAGATCAGGCCCATGGCGATACCGGCGACAGGGGCCTTCAGCGGCACACCGGCGTTCAGCAGCGACATGGTGGAGGCGCAGACCGAACCCATGGACGTCGATCCGTTGGAGCCGAGGGCCTCGGACACCTGGCGGATCGCGTACGGGAACTCCTCGCGCGTCGGCAGCACCGGCACGAGAGCGCGCTCGGCGAGCGCGCCGTGGCCGATCTCGCGGCGCTTGGGGGAACCGACGCGGCCGGTCTCACCGGTGGAGTACGGCGGGAAGTTGTAGTTGTGCATGTAGCGCTTGCGGGTCACCGGCGAGAGGGTGTCCAGCTGCTGCTCCATGCGGAGCATGTTCAGGGTGGTGACGCCCAGGATCTGGGTCTCGCCACGCTCGAACAGCGCCGAGCCGTGCACCCGCGGGATCGCCTCGACCTCGGCGGCCAGCGTACGGATGTCCGTGACGCCACGGCCGTCGATGCGGACCTTGTCCTTGATGACGCGCTCGCGCACCAGGGCCTTGGTCAGCGAGCGGTACGCGGCCGAGATCTCCTTCTCGCGGCCCTCGAAGGCCGGGAGCAGCTTCTCGGCGGCGACGGCCTTCACGCGGTCCAGCTCGGTCTCGCGCTCCTGCTTGCCGGCGATGGTGAGCGCCTGGGCGAGCTCGTCCTTGACCGCGTCGGACAGGGCGGCGTAGACGTCGTCCTCGTAGTCGAGGAAGACCGGGAACTCACCCTCGGCCTTGGCGGCCTTGGCGGCGAGGTCCGACTGCGCCTTGCACAGGACCTTGATGAACGGCTTCGCGGCCTCGAGACCGGCGGCGACGATCTCCTCGGTCGGCGCCTCGGCGCCGCCCTTGACGAGCTCGACCGTCTTCTCGGTCGCCTCGGCCTCGACCATCATGATCGCGACGTCGCCGTCCTCCAGGACGCGGCCGGCGACCACCATGTCGAAGACGGCGTCCTCGAGCTCGGTGTGCGTCGGGAACGCGACCCACTGGCCCTTGATCAGCGCGACACGGGTGCCGCCGATGGGGCCGGAGAAGGGCAGGCCGGCGAGCTGCGTGGAGCAGGAGGCGGCGTTGATCGCGATCACGTCGTAGAGGTGATCGGGGTTGAGCGCCATGATCGTCTCGACGATCTGGATCTCGTTGCGCAGGCCCTTCTTGAAGGACGGGCGCAGCGGTCGGTCGATCAGGCGGCAGGTGAGGATCGCGTCCTCGGAGGGCCGGCCCTCCCGGCGGAAGAAGGAGCCGGGGATCTTGCCGGCCGAGTACATCCGCTCCTCGACGTCCACCGTGAGGGGGAAGAAGTCGAGCTGGTCCTTGGGCTTCTTCGACGCGGTGGTGGCCGACAGCACCATGGTGTCGTCGTCCAGGTACGCCACGGCGGAACCAGCGGCCTGCTTGGCCAGGCGGCCCGTCTCGAAGCGGATGGTGCGGGTGCCGAAGGTGCCGTTGTCGATGACGGCCTCGGCGTAGTGGGTCTCGTTCTCCACTAGCGATTTCTCCTACGTATCGTCTTTTCGTCCCGGCACCCGTGTGGTGGCGGGACGGTGGCGGAGAAGCGCGCCTTGTGTGCGGGCCGGTCTTCGATCGAAGCACCCGGCATGTCTCCGGGGGCCACTACCGAGGACCGGCGGCGAGGAGGCGTCTTCTCGCTCGATGGGTGTGTGGCGTTGTGCGACCAGACTAATTGCCGTCCGGCCGGTCGCGCACGTACAGCGCGACGACTGCCGCGCGTACAGCAAAGGGAGCGGCTCCCTGTCGGTGGGAACCGCTCCCTTCACGGCGTCTTACTTGGCGCCGGCCGCACCGCGGCGGATGCCGAGCCGGTCGACCAGCGTACGGAAGCGCTGGATGTCCTTCTTGGCCAGGTACTGCAGCAGACGGCGGCGCTGGCCGACGAGGATCAGCAGACCACGACGGGAGTGGTGGTCGTGCTTGTGCGTCTTGAGGTGCTCGGTCAGGTCCGAGATGCGGCGGGAGAGCATCGCGACCTGGACCTCGGGGGAACCGGTGTCGCCCTCCTTGGTGCCGAACTCGGCGATGATCTGCTTCTTCGTAGCGGCGTCGAGAGACACTCGGTACTCCTCTTGGTGTTCGATGCGCCCACGAGTGCCCCTGGTCTTGGTCTCAGGGGAGCTTCCGTGACTCGGAGGCGAAGGTCCGATGAGCGCTGCTCCAGAGTCCGGGAGGGCTCCGGGGATCGCGTACACAAACGGCCGTCACACAGGGTACCAGGGTGTTCAGGACGTCAGAGCCCGGATGGAGTGGTAGACGTCGAAGACGGCCAGGCACAGGGGCAGGAGCGTGAGCAGCACAAACGTCTCGGCGACCTCCAGGAAGCGGCCCCAGAACGGCGTGACGCCCTTGCGCGGCACGATCAGGCCGATGGCCGTGATCAGCGCGGCGACTCCGGCGATCGCGGCGGCGAGCCAGATCGTACGGATGTCGAGGCCGGTGCCGTCCCCGCGCAGGGCGTCCCGGAAGAGGCCGGTGGGCGGGTTGAGGCACAGCCCGAGCCCGAGCAGCACCAGGGCGCCGAGGCCGGCGGCCAGGGCGCAGCCGACCTGTGCGGTGTAGCGGAAGAGGTGGGCGCGCATCAGCATGGCGATGCCCGTGGCGAGAGCCAGCAGCTGTCCCCAGACGTTGTCGGAGAATCCGAGCACCGCGGCGGCGCCGACCGTGACCAGGGCACAGCCGCCGACCAGACCGACGAGCAGCTCGTGCCCCCGGCGGGCTCGGGCCGCGATCCGCTCGCCGTCGACCGGACCCTGGGGCTCGGGGTCCGTGCCGTAACCGCCGACGGACGTCCGCGGCGGCTCGAAGCCGACGGGCAGGCGGGCGAACCGGGTGGACAGACCCGGCAGGAAGGCGAGGGCGCCGACGGCGAGGGGTGCGCAGACCGCCGCCGTCTCGACCGGCTCCAGCGAGGTCAGGATGGCGACGAACGTGACCAGGAGGCCGACGGTCGCGGCGAAGACGAACGCGACGAAGGGTCCGTCCCCGGCCGGCGCGACGATCGTGAGGATCACGGCGCAGACGAGGACGGCGGCGCAGGCGAGCAGGAACTGCAGCTTACCGATCCCCTCCCCCTGGGCGAGCGGCAGCAGCCCGGCGCCGCCCACGGCCGCGTTCGCCATTGCACCGACTCCGAGCGCCACCGAGGAGCCCCGGTCGTCGTACACCCTGGCGCGCACAGCCGCGAGCGCCAGGAGCAGCACTCCGGCGACGGCGGCGAGGATGCCGGGCAGGCCGTGCATGTCGTGCCGCGGGTCGGCGGACCACAGGGCGAAGGCCAGCAGCACCAGCAGGACGGAACCGCCGAACAGACCCGCGCCCCGCATCAGGGCGTCGCTCCACAGCGTGCGGTCCCGGGCGACGGCGGAGGCCACGGCGTCGGACACGTCGTCGAAGACCGCCGGCGGCAGCGATTCGGCGAACGGCCGCAGCGACAGCAGTTCGCCGTCGAGGATGCGCTGGGCGGCGAGGGAACGTCCACCGTCCAGGACCGTGCCGTCCCGGCGCACCAGGTGGTACCCGACCGGGGCGCCCTGCGCGGGCGTCTGGCCCGACAGACGCAGGATCTCCGGGTACAGGTCGGCGACGGCGATGTCCTCGGGCAGGGCGACGTCGACGCGACTGTCCGGTGCCACGACCGTGACCCGGCAGAAGCCGGTGCTGCCGTTGGACACAGTCGCGGGCGCCGTCTGACCGGCTCCGGTGGCCGTGGCTGGGGCCGACATAGTCACCTGCTGCTTCCCCTCGTGGTGATCCTGGCTGGCGAGCCTGACATTGCGCTCCGAATGACCCTTTTTTTGCGGTAGTTCATGAGCGCGCAAACACGTCGCGCCACCCTACCGCCCACCCGTGACTCCTCACGCAAGTAGGATCCCTCCCCGCGGATGGAACCCGTCGCCACGGGGGCGCCGATAGGAACATTCCGTCCGGCAAGGGAATCGGTGAGCTGTGAGTCAGATCGTCGTCAAGCGCCCACCACGGGCCCTGCCGTCCGAAGTGCCCGGCGAGCAGGTGCAGCTGCAACCACCGCCTGAGCTGCCCCGGGGGCAGCAGGAGGGCGCTCTGATGCAGCTCTTGCCCATGCTCGGTATGGGCGGTTCGGTCGTCTTCTTCTTCATGACCCCGAACCCGATCATGCGGATCATGGGCATGGTGATGATCGCGTCGACGGTCGGAATGGGCATCGCCATGCTCGTCCGCTACCGGCGCGGTACGCAGGGCCAGTTGGCCGATCTGCGACGGGACTACCTCAAGTACCTGACGCAGATGCGGCGGACCGTGCTCAGGACGGCGAAGCTGCAGCGTGACGCGCAGTACTACCTGCACCCGTCCCCGGAGCAGTTGTGGGCGCTCGTCGCCGAGGGAAGCCGGGTCTGGGAACGCCGCGTCGCCGACGACGACTTCGCGCAGGTCCGCATCGGGCTGGGCAGCCAGCAGCTCGCCACTCCGCTCATCGCTCCGGAGACCGCGCCCGTCGATGAGCTGGAGCCACTCACGGCCGGTGCCATGCAGCAGTTCGTCCATGCGCACAGCACGCTCGACGGCCTGCCGATGGCGGTGTCCCTGCGGGCCTTCTACCACCTGACCGTGAGCGGCGATCCGGACTCCGTCCGCTCGGCCGCGCGCGCCATGGTCGGCTCGCTCGCAGCGCTCCACTCCCCCGAGGACCTGGTCGTCGCCGTCGCGGCGAGCACCACCGCCGCGCCCGAATGGGAGTGGGCGAAGTGGCTTCCGCACGTCCAGGACACCGGTCCCGGCGACGGCGCGGGGACGCGGCGTCTCATCACCACGGACGCGCGTGACCTGCAGGACATGCTCGCCACCCGCCTGGAGGGCCGCCCCCGCTTCCAGGGCGGCAACCACCCGCTCCTGGACCACCCCCACATCGTCGTCGTGCTCGACGGCCAGTCGGTACCGCAGGCTTCGGCGCTCGCCGCCCCGGAGGGCCTTCAGGGCGTGACGATCATCGAGGTCGTACCGGGTGAGCTCACGGGCGCCCGTGGCGGCCTGTCCGTGATCGTGCACCCCGAGTCCCTGCAACTGGAGTCCGGTCACGGGCTCGTGTACGACGGAACGCCCGACCGTCTGAGCCTGGAGGCCGCCGAGGCCCTGGCCCGTCAGCTCGCTCCGCTGCGGATCGCATCCGGCGGGGACGACGACGAACCGCTGCTCGCCAACCTGGAGTTCACCGACCTGTTGAACCTCGGCGACGCCGCCTCGGTCGACGTCAGCCGCACCTGGCGGCCGCGGTCGCAGTCCGAGCGGCTGCGCGTGCCGATCGGCGTCGGCGAGGACGGCAGCCCGGTCATGCTGGACCTCAAGGAGGCGGCGCAGGAAGGCATGGGCCCGCACGGCCTGTGCGTCGGCGCCACCGGTTCGGGCAAGTCGGAGCTGCTGCGCACGCTCGTCCTCGGTCTCGCCGTCACCCACTCCTCGGAGACGCTGAACTTCGTCCTCGCGGACTTCAAGGGCGGTGCGACCTTCGCGGGCATGTCCCAGATGCCGCACGTCGCCGCCGTCATCACCAACCTCGCGGACGACCTCACGCTGGTGGACCGCATGGGCGACTCCATCCGCGGCGAGCTCAACCGCCGGCAGGAGATGCTGCGCGACGCGGGCAACTACGCGAACATCCACGACTACGAGAAGGCGCGTGCGGCCGGTGCGCCGCTGCAGCCCATCCCGTCGCTCGTCCTGGTGATCGACGAGTTCAGCGAGCTGCTGACGGCCAAGCCCGACTTCATCGAGATGTTCGTGCAGATCGGCCGTATCGGCCGGTCGCTGGGCGTCCATCTGCTGCTCGCCTCGCAGCGCCTGGAGGAGGGGCGTCTTCGCGGTCTGGAGACGTATCTGTCGTACCGGGTGGGTCTGCGCACCTTCTCCGCCGCCGAGTCGCGTGCCGCGATCGGTGTGCCCGACGCCTACACACTGCCGAACGTCCCGGGCTCCGGGTACCTCAAGTACGGCACGGACGAGATGGTCCGCTTCAAGGCGGCCTACGTCTCCGGTGTGTACCGCTCCAACCAGCACGCGGCTGTGTCCAGCGGGCCGCTGCCCGTCGACCGCCGGCCGGCGCCCTTCACCGCCGCGCCGGTCCCCGTCCGTTACATCCAGCCGACCGCCCAGTCGACCGTCCCCGACGCCCGCACGCCCGAGGACGACGCGCTGGCGGACTCCGTCCTCGATGTGATCGTGCGGCGTCTGGAGGGCCGCGGCGCCGAGGCCCATCAGGTCTGGCTGCCGCCGCTGGACAACCCGCCGGCGCTGGACGAACTGCTGCCCGGCCTCGCGGGGGTGGAGGGCCGCGGTCTCACCCAGCCCGGCTACGAGGGGGCCGGCCGGCTGGTCGTCCCCCTGGGCCTCGTGGACAAGCCGTACGAGCAGCGCCGTGACCCGCTCTACAAGGACTTCTCCGGAGCCGCGGGCCACATGCAGATCATCGGTGGTCCGCAGTCCGGCAAGTCGACCCTGCTGCGGACGCTCATCTCCTCGTTCGCGCTGACCCACACACCGCAGGAGGTCCAGTTCTACGGGCTCGACTTCGGTGGTGGCGGTATGTCGTCGATCCAGAGCCTGCCGCACGTCGGCGGTGTGGCCTCGCGTCTCGACCCCGAGCGGGTGCGGCGCACGGTGGCCGAGGTCTACGGCATCCTGTCCCGTCGCGAGGAGTACTTCCGCAGCGCCGGCATCGACTCCATCGCCACGTACCGCAAACTCCGCGCCCGCGGCGAGATCTCGGCGACAGACCAGCCGTGGGGCGACGTCTTCCTGGTGATCGACGGCTGGGGCAACTTCCGCAGCGACTACGAGGGGCTGGAGTCCGCGGTGGTGGACATCGCCGCACGCGGACTCGGTTACGGCATCCACGTGATCCTGACCGCGTCGCGTTCGATGGAGGTGCGCTCCAACCTGAAGGACCAGCTGATGAACAGGCTGGAGCTGAGGCTGGGCGACACGATGGACTCCGAGGTGGACCGCAAGGCCGCCGCGAACGTCCCCGCGGGCGTGCCCGGCCGCGGTCTGACTCCGGAGGGCCTGCACTTCATGGCCGCCGTGCCCCGCATCGACGGCATCAGCTCCGACAGCGACCTCTCGGAGGCGACGGCCGCCATGGCGCAGGAGGTCACCCGGCACTGGACGGCGGCTCCGGCCCCGGCCGTACGCCTCCTTCCGCGCGAGCTGCAGGCGCAGAGCCTTCCGGCGGGTTACGCCGAACCGCAGCGCGGCGTGGCGTTCGGCATCGACGAGAACGCGCTGGAGCCGGTCTTCGTCAACTTCGACCGCGATCCGTTCTTCCTGATCTTCGGTGAGAGCGAGTCCGGCAAGTCGAACCTGCTGCGGCTGCTGATCAAGCAGCTGACGGAGCGTTACGACGGCGACTCGGCCAAGTTCTTCGTGATCGACAACCGGCGTGCGCTGCTGGACGTCACCCCGGCCACTCACCTGGCCGAGTACGTTCCGATGTCGAACAACATGGACCATCACGTCGACGCGCTGGCCGATCTGATGCAGCGCCGTACGCCCAACGCGGAGGTCACGGCGCAGCAGCTGCGGGACCGCAGCTGGTGGCGCGGTCCGTGCGTGTACGTGGTCGTCGACGACTACGACCTCGTCTCGACGTCGAGCGGCAACCCGCTGGCGAAGCTGACGGAACTGCTGCCCTTCGCCCGGGACGTCGGCGTCCGCTTCATCATCGCCCGCAACGCGGCGGGGGCGAGCAGGGCGACGTACGAGGCGTTCATGCAGCGGATGATGGAGCTGGGCGCGCAGGGTGTGCTGCTCTCCGGCGATCCGACCGAAGGCGACGTGCTCGGCGGAGTGCGGATGCGGCCGATGCCGGCGGGGCGGGGCGTCTTCGTCTCGCGGCAGCGGGGGAACCCGCTGGTGCAGACGGGTCTGATGCCGTCGGAGATGTCCTGATGATCGTGGCAGCGGTCTTCGCCGGGGTGTTCGCGGTGGCGTTCGTCGCCTTCGGACTGTTCGTCGACCCCCGCAAGCTGTGGTGGCGCTTCCGGGCGCCGCACTTCGAGAACCCGGAACCACACGAGCCGTCGGCGGCGTCGTTCATGTGGCGCCGGGTGGCACTGGTGGCGGTGGGGCTCTTCCTCGGGTGGCAGGTGGTCAGCCTGTTGCGCCTGGCGGGCGTCTTCGAGACGGGGCCGGATCACGCGGAGGTCCTGGACCGGGTGGAGCACGCGGCGCTGAACCTGGAGACGGAGGACGGCCAAGGGCGCCGCAAATGGCCTGTCGGAGAGGGCTCGTGGGGCGGGTTCATCGACCCGCGGCTCAAGGGACCGGAACGTGAGGACCCGGTGGCGACGCTGGTCAAGGAGGACGAGGACTCCGGCGGCGACTGGGACTCGGAGGCGAGCAGGGAGGGCGGGTCCGGGTCGGAGGCGGCCTCCGAGCCGGACCCCACGGGCCCGTTCGTCGAGCGGTACGAGATCGACGGCAGCATCTGCCTGACGGTGCATGCGGTGCCGCTGGCGGGACAGTCCGAGAGGGACGCGGCGATCGACAACTTGATGTACGGCATCACCACCGACGTCGTCGACAGCCCTTGTACGTAGGAACAGCGCATCACATAGGTTGATGTTGATTCGGAATTGAAGCGTCCATCGGTGTACGGGGGAAGGAGCCCTGCGGATGGCTTGGGACGAGTGGGAGCAGTTGAAGGCGTCGGCGGCCGAAAAGGGGTCGGCGCAGATGCAGCTGAACCGTGTGCCGGACGACCCGGGCGCAGCCCCACCGGGAGGTGACCTGAAGGTCGGCCAGCAGGATCTCGCAGCTGTCGGTGACGCCGCGTTCCGGCTCTTCGACAATCTGGGCAAACACGGCCGTGACGCCTGGTCGATCAGCCAGACAGCCGCGAAGGATCTGACGACCCAGGGTTTCGCGCTGGGCGGCGCGCTCGACCATGTGCAGGAGCGCTGGGAGAAGCAGCTCAAGACCCTGTTGGACGCTTGCGCGCACATTTCCAATCATATGGATTACACAAAAGGCGCACATGCCGGCGACGAGTACTACATCTACGGCGCCGTGAGCAGTATTGCGACGCTGGACGACGGATTCACCGAAAGGACGCAGCGCTGATGGACCTCGAAACGCTGCGCCAGGGGAATTTCGCCCAGCTGGGACAGGCCATAACTGCCTGGAAGGGCGTGATGGACAAACTCAAGACGTTGGAGAAGGACGCACGGGACGATCTGAAGGCGAAGGCGGACAAGGCCAACTGGGCCGGTGTGAACGCCACGGTCTCCCGTGAGTTCATCACCAAGACGGCGGGTGAGTTCTCCGACGCCCATACCCAGGCCAAGAGCATCCACGACATCCTCAATGACACCCGCGACGAGCTGGTGAGCTACAAGGAGCAGCTGGAGCAGGCTCTGGAGAGGGGCCGCAAGAAGAACCTCACGGTGACCCCCATCGCCGGTGGTGGCTTCACCGTGACGATGCTCATCCACCCGGACCGCGCCGCCAAGGGCCATGACGTCCCGGACCACTCTCCGCAGGACGCGGAACACCTGCGGGATGACGTCCAGCGCATACTGAACCGTGCGACGGAGAGCGACACAACGGCGGCGACCGTCCTGCGCGCCCTGGTCGACCAGGCAGAGACCGGCTTCTCGGGGGCCTCGTACGGCGACCGAGACTCCGCGATCGACGCCATGCGCAAGGCGGAGGAAGCGGCCAAGCTTCTCAAGGAGAAGGGCGACGAGATGTCGCCCGAGGAGTTCCAGAAGCTGAACGGGCTGCTCGCCTCGTACAAGAACGACCCGTTGTTCCAGGAGAAGTTCGCCGCGCAGGTCGGCCCGAAGGGGATGCTGGAGTTCTGGTCGGACCTGTCGAGCCCGGACACCACGAAGGACCTGACCCGGACACAGCTCGACCAGCTCGGCGAGTTCCAGAAGAACCTGGGCCACGTTCTCGGCGGCGCCACCCAGTCGGACAGCCCTGCCATGCGGCAGTGGGAGAACGACATGGTGCGGCTCGCCGGCGAGCGGTACAACACGCGCCACGGCGATGTATGGGGCTACCAGATCATGAGCAACCTCATGCGGACCGGCGACTACGACGACCAGTTCCTCAACAAGTACGGCAACGAGCTGGTCGCCAAGGAAAAGGAGATGAAGCTCCCGGACCGCTATTGGAACGCGCCACCGATGCCGAAGATGAACTTCATCGGCGACACGGAGTTCGGCCGCGACCCGATGACTGGCTTCCTCACCGCTCTGGCCAACAGCCCGGACGCCTCGACAGACTTCTTCAACGCGAAGGAGCCGCAGGACAACGCCCAGTGGGTGCTGAAGGACCGCCCGTACTTCGACGACTCGCCACTGGACGACGGCCCGAACGAGGCCAAGGACGCCGCCGGAAAGGCCATGTTCGCCGCGGTGTCGGGCGTCACGGACCCGGAGGCACCTGGGACGAAATACCAGGAGCACACCCCGGAGCAGCGCGAGGCCATGAAGCGCTCTCTGGCGATCCTGGCCGGCACGGGTAACGACTTCCCGCCGGAGATGCGCGACAGCATGGCGTACGCCATGGGCAACCACGGCGACTGGGTCCACAAGGCCATGAGCGACCCTGTCGGCCGGCACGAGCTGGACGCCGGCCAGCTGATGGAGGTCAGCAAGCAGATCTCGCGGAACAGGGACGACTACCAGACCCTCACCCAAGTCATGCACCAGTCGGTCGTGGCCGACATCGTCACCGAGAAGGCCCACCCCGAGGACAGCCTGGACCGCGCCGGGCGCACGATCGGCTTCCTGGAGGAAGCCCGCTACCAGGCGACCAACACGGACAAGGGTGAAGCCCTCGCCGACGCCTCGTGGGAGAAGTCGTGGAGATACCACATCGTCGGTGGTCTCCTGACGCCGTGGCATCCGGCCGGCGACGCCGTACAGCGCGGCGTGGACCTGATCACCGCGAAGATGCTCGAGGACGAGCAGAACAGGATCAACGCCCAGGCCACCGCTGACCACACAAAGACCTATGAGAACCGCAGTGAGGAGCTGCGGGGGCTCGCAGACCTCTGGTACAGGGAGAACAAGGAGTGGGCCGAGGACCCCACGCACGAGGGCTACTCGAAGGATCACGGCATCTACTCGCAGATCGAGGGCGCAGCCAACGACGGCAACAAGAAGGCCGAGGGAGTGTCGGGCACCCAGTGACGAAGACACTACGCCACACGGCCACCTCAGCGCTGACCGCATGCCTCGCACTGTCCCTCGCTGGGTGCGGCGAGGGACGGGAGTACGCCGTTCCGAAAGAGGCGTGCGGCGTCCCCATCGAGGAGAAGGCCCTGAACCCGTTCCTCGTTGATGGCGAGAAGCTCACAGTCGTCGGCGATTCCGTGATCAAGCCCGAGGGGAAGACATGGGGGCGGTGCCAGATCCGGGTTGATGGTGCGTTGATCGTCGCCTTTCAGGTCGACAAAGTCGACAAGCTCTACGACCCCATGGACAAGTCGGAGGAGTTCCGCTTCCGCAACCGGGAGAAGATGACCAACCTGCCGTTCGATGGCTTGGGCGCGTTGGGTGATTCCAACTCCATGGTCAGTACGGACTGCGCCGGCCCGGCAACAGACCACCTCATCACGTACGTGAGCGTGGATGGCGATGCCGGCGGCGCTGTCGCCGAACGCCGCAGGAACATTGAGGCCTTCACCATCGACTTGGTGCCCAAGGTGAAGAAGGAGCTCGGGTGCTCGGCCTGACACCGCCACCGGACTGGCGCGGGCAGCTCTAAGGGCTGGCCACCACCGTGATCCTGCGAGACGCAAGAGCTTCGCAGGATCACGGCCAGGTATTCGAGGACTGCGCAGCAGCCGAATGGCGGTGCTCCTCCAGCGACACGCTCGCGTCTGCAGGCTGCGACTCACGCCCAAGCGGACGTACTGCTTGGCGGTCACACCTCGGCCCCAGCATCAGCACCGTCCTCCCGCAACATCCACCGTGAGCGTCACGGTCAAGCTCGACATGCTTGTTTCGGGCCGGGGAGGGGACACACGCATGCAGTGAATGGTCTCGACGTCGTCCGTCCTGATCTCGAAGGCGTCGGAGGCATGGCTGGCTGCCGTGGCGTCGGCAACATGCGAATGCTCGATCTCCTCGACGCGGACGAGCCCGTGCTCAGGCCCCTCTCCTGTCTTCTCGATGGCCTCTTCGATCAGAACCTCGTAGCCGATGTAGCCCCTCAGGGTCTGCGGCTCCGATTCCAGGTGGCGCGCGGCCTCGTGAACGGCGTTCCGTAGCTCGTTCTCGCTCCACTGCGCGCTGTCGAAGAGGTGATACAGGTACCCGATCAGGAACACCACACTCACCACGATCAGCGCGCGCCCGATGGGATTTCTGGGGTTGTACGCATAACTCCCTCGCCTTCGGACGAAGATCGACTCATCACCAGGGTCTCCACTCACACCGTGAGCGTAACGAGCGCGTCAGTAGGAACTGCGGCTGGGGCGGTTCCCGCGAAGCTCGCCGTCAGTGCCGCAACCACCGTCACGGTGCTGGCCAACCGCCGCCATCGAAACCCTCGCGCCGTCATCATTCCTGACGTCATCCTGACTTCTGAACGTTCCCCAGTCGTGCTCCATCAGGAGGCGATGTGGGCCTGCTGACGCAGCGTGGAACCTGAGCTTGGGGGTGAACATGAGACATGCAGGGGGGTGGGCACCCCTCGCGCGTGCCCACCCCTTGTGGCTGCGTACTGCCTTAGCGTCGCTCAGGCGAAGTAGCTGGCGGCCTTCTTGTCTCCACCCATGTAGTCGCCGCCTGCCTGCGCAACGACCTTGCCGATCTGCATGAGAGCCCGGTGGATGTCCGCGGCTTCCTTGTCCCACTTCACCTGCTCCTGGACGTAGGCGGTGTGCGCCTCGCCCTCCCAGCCGGCGGCGACAGTGGCCATGGCGGTCTTGATCTCCCGCAGGTCCTCTTCGAGCTTCTTGGCCTGGTTGCCAAGCGTGGTCGCCGCCATGTCGAGACCGTCGTACTTGACGACGAGTTCGTCTCCCGAGTTCATGCCCATGATTCCCTCATCTCACGTGTTGTGGTCGTTCGGCATCGCACGTGCCGAGATCGGGTGCGCCCAGTGGTTCTAGAGACCGCTGAGGCCCGACTTCGGAGCGGCACTGGTGCCGACACCGAGATCGACGTTGATGGCCTGCACAGCAGCCCGGACGTCGTCTTCCGTGCCGTCCTTGATCTTCCGCGAGGTGCTCATCGCCTCGAGGAACTTCGCAAGGATGTTGCCGAGACGCACCATCGAGGTGTTGATCTCCTGCTGCTTCGTGTTGAAGGCACCGGCACCGATACCCTTCCACTGGCCCTCAAGGCTGTCGATCGTGCCCTGAATCTGCTGCAGCTGGCCCTTGATCGAGTTGAACTTCTCAAACAGCTGCTTCTCGAGCTGAATGACTTGCTGATCTGAAAGCCGCTGGCCCTGTGACACGGTTGCGTTTCCCTTCTGAACTACTGTTGTGACCCGCTGGGTTGCGCTTCACCGGGTATGAGGTGAAGCCTGACTTGAGGTGAATGTCTGAACGGGCGGGCCTTCGAGCCCGGCCGTTGGGTCAGGCGCTGCGACGCTTCCGTACGGCAGCGAAGGCCCCGCCCCCGATCACCACCGCGGCGGCGATGGCTCCGATTGCCCATCCGGGCAGACTGCTGTCGCCCGAGGACTCTGAACTGGAGCCTGCCACGGGAACGGCGGAGTCCGGCTTGTCCTGGGGGGCTTGTGACGAAGCTGGTGCAGAAGAGGAAGGGGCACCGGTGGCTGGGATGTCGCCCCCGGTCTTCTCATTGGTGAGCGGGCTGACGTCGGGTGCTCCGGGGTCGCCCTTCTTGTCCAGGATGATCTGGCCGGGGCGGATGAGACCGTGGCCGAGGTAGACACTCCGGGTACCCTTCGCCCAGTCACGGCTTGCTGTGTCGAACATCGCGCGAAGAACCTGGTTGGCGGTCCAGTCAGGGTGCTGGGACCAGATGAGTGCGGCGGATGCGGAAGCGATGGCTGTGGCCGAACTCGTGCCACCATCCCCGTCGCAGTACTTGGTGAACGTCGAGTCGCACCAGCCGGGGATGTCGTTGCCCGGGGCAGCGAGGTCGATGTTGTCGCCGTGCTGGGAGTAATCGGAGACCGTACCCTTTTGATCAGCGGAGGCAACGCCGACTACGTCGGGATATCCAGCCGGATATTCGGGAGCATTGCTTTCTTTGGCGTTGTTTCCGGCACTGGCAAAGAACAGCTTACCCTTGCTGTGCGCGTATTTCGTGGCTTGCCGGGTGGCCATGTCCGAGTATGGGCTCCCGAAGGACATACTGATGATCTGCGCGTCGCTGTCAGCCGCAGCACGGATCGCGTCAGCCTGATCCTGGCCGTTTACCTTGTGCTTGTTCTGAAAGTCGGAGTCCGAAACACGAAAGGGGATGACCTGAGCGCCTGGAGCAACTCCCCGCAAGCCTCCGCCTTTTCCTGTTCCGACAATCAATTCGGCCATGGTCGTCCCATGCCCCGTGTAGTCGTCTGTTTCCTCGCCGTCGGCCTCTGTCGCGTCAAGCCCCTTCAGCACCTGTCCCTTCAGGGATGGCACGTCCGGGTTGACCCCTGTGTCGATGACTGCGACCTTGATGCCCTTACCGGTGGAGACTTGCCACAGCTCCTCCGCGTACATCGCTTCCAGGTACCACTGCTTCGCCTGGACATCCTCTGCAGTTGCGGCCAGGGCAGCACCCGTTGGGCCGGCGAACCAGACACCGGCCGCAGCTACCGTGCACACAACGCCTCGTCGCAAGGCACGAGACACACCGCGCTTCCCTGCCTGGCCCATCACTGACCCCATCCTGGCTTCCGAACCTTCCGTGTGCCTATTCGATGACCGGAGGAACGGCATTGCGGCGCCGTGCCTGCCAGGCCTCTTCGTCTTCCGTCAGGAACTCTGGACGCGACGAATCAGTACGCTCCTGCTCCTCGCTCTCGGGCTTGTCGTGCCCCTTCGCTCGCCTCACGAGCCCCGAGCCGCCCTGCGTGAAGCCACCAGCACCGGGGCGGGATCCGGTCCCGTCGGCACGAGGTGTACCAACAACTCCGTTCGGCCCAGCGGTGACCCGGGCTCCAGGGCGGGATTCGGGATTCGCCGTGGTCGCCCCGATGACACCCTGCTGACCGATCCGGCCACCCGAAGTGCGACCCGCAGGTGTCGAATCGGCACCAATCACCTTCCCCTGGGGGATCCGGGTGCCGGACGTCTTGTTCGCAGTCTGCTGCGGCTTGCCACCAAAGATGCCGTCTGCCCGTCCAGCACGGGAGGGTCCTGTCGACTTTCCGGTGTCGGCTCGGCCGGCCATAGGCGGGGGGCCGCCGGTGCGGCCTGTGACAGGGCCCGGGCCCTTGCCTGTCGAGGTGATGGGGCCCGTCGCCCCTGTGCGGCCCATCGGTGGCTGACCAGCTGTACGGCCCATGGGAGGCTGACCGGCTGTGCGACCCATCGGAGGCTGGCCCGCCTGGCGGTCTGCAGGCCCCGGGCGCCCTGTCACAGGATTGGTTCGGGACATATCCGCCCTGCCCACCGGGGGCCCACTCGGACCGGTCGTTCGCGCTTGACCGGGCTTGCCCACCGCACGCGACGTCATTTCCCGCCCGGGAGGCATACCGGTCACGGGAGGCAGGGGGACTGTCGGAGAAGGAGACGGTCCCGTGGTGGGCGACACCGGTGGGGGGGCAGATGGAGTAGTGGTCGGCGGGTGCTGGAGTGTGACGCTGTCGATCTGCACGGACGTACTCGGCGGCGGCGTGCCCACGGTGCCGATGGACTCCTTGCGCGATGAACCGTCGGTCCCCTGGGGTACCGACCGTTCCGACGTGTTCTCCCTCGCTGCCCTTTCGACCGAATCGGCATAGGCCGGGCTGTCGCTCTGTGGAACCCTGCGGCCACCCGTTTCTGGAGCCGGCACATGCGCCTTGAGCGCCCGCTCGAACTTCGGTGTCTCCGCCGCCGCCAGATTCTGCTCCGACACCGCGTAGTACGAAGCCAGTTTGTACATCTGGTTGATGGCTTCCTGTCGGTCCTTCTCGACCTGCACGGCCTTGTCGTACTCCGCCTTGTTGGCGGCACGCTCCTCCGGCGGAATCTCGCCAGGCTTCCGCTTGACCGCCCGGTCGTCACGCGGCGGCATCTTCACAGAGGCAAGACCAGTGCCGGCAACGGTGATCTGCGTGCCGGCAACGTCGGCAAACGCGGCAAGCTCTCGTGCGTGTCCGGCGAGTGCCCGTCCAAAGGACCGGAACTCCTCCCCGGATTCACCCTGCCAGTCCACCTTGTCGACGTAGGCCTGCAACTCCCGCGCGGCGTCCCTGAGCGCATCGCGTGCGTTCCACAGGGCGGTGCCCGCGTTTTCCAGGTCCGCCGGGTTGGTGTTCTCGACGAGTTTGATCAGGTCGTTGAGCTGCTTGCCTTCGAAGTCGCTGCGCGCGTACACCCCGCTCGAGTCCCAGACCGACGTGACGATCCTGGTTACGTCGGTGATCCCGAGCTGCACCTTGACGCGCGTCAGGTCCTGCTCGTGTTGTTCCTTGGGGCTCAGCTCCGGCGCATTCTCGGTCATCGGTAATTCCCGCCGTCTGAAGTGTTGTCGTTAGAGCCCGGCGTATGCGTCTTGTCGTCGTGCTTCTCACGCTTTTCGTCTGCCGCGTACCGCTCGTCGACCCGGGCCTTGATCTCCGCGAACCGGCGCCTCGTGTCCTCGTCCACGTTGTCGAAGCCGACGTCCGAGGCATGCACAGCGATGTTGAGCATCTCGATCTGGTCACCGAGGGACTGAGACAGTGAGACGAGCGACTGATGGACACGCTCGTACTGGGTGTAGAGCCCGTACGCTTCCGCGAACTCCTTGGATCCACCGCTGGTCAGCGACGCGGGCGAAATCGTCTGGGCCGACACCTTGGTCTTGCCCGCCGCCCCCTCCTCGAACGCGGTCAGCAGTGTGGTCACCCGCTTCTGAAACCGCTTCAGTGCCCCTACGCCGCGCTCGAGGTCACCCCTGGCCCCCGAGCCGCCCCCATCTTCTGCCGGAAGCACGATGCCCATTCCTCCCCGTTTGCTTCAGCTGTCCGCGGTGCGATCGTCGTGACTCGTCATCCGCCGATTGCATCGGATACCACTCTAACCACCAGGCATGACAGGCCAAGTGTCTTATCCGTCACGAGACTTCAACAGTCTCCGGACCGCGTCGTGTGCGCCTGCAATCGTCACCGCACCGGCCCCGTACTGCTACGCAGTGTCAGCCCGCCGCCCCCCGCGCGACCCGTCGGCTCCTGCGGCGGGAGTCGCGGAGTGCCACCGCCGAGCCCGCGATCGCCGCGACCGCCACTCCTCCGCCGACCAACACATACGTCGCCAGTCGCGCGTTGCGCTGGTCCGGCGTCTCGCCCAGGGGGAGTTCGGCCGGGGTCGGGGCCTCCGCGCGGGTCACGCCCTCGTGGGCGACCGGCTTCTCGATCGGCTTGTCGTCTTCGGTCAGGGCACGGACCGGGTCGACCACTCCCCAGCCGACGAGGCGGTCATGACCGGCGATCGAGCGTTCCGCCGTCTGCTGGATCTGGGCGACGATCTGCTCCTGGGTCCAGTCGCCGTGCTTGGCCTTGACCAGGGCGGCCAGACCGGCGACGTACGGCGCGGAGAAGCTCGTGCCGGTGTCGGCGCAGTGGCCGCCGCCCGGCACGGTGGAGACCATGTCGACACCCGGAGCGGCCACCCCCACGAAGTCGCCGGACTGGGAGAACTGGGCCCGCTCGTTGTTGCGGTCCGACGAGGCGACGGCGAGCACGCCGTCGTACGAGGCGGGATAGGTGCGCTTGACGTTGCCGCCCAGCCCGTCGTTGCCCGCCGAGGCGACGACGACGATCTCCTGCGCCAGGGCGGCGTCGATCGCCTGCTTGAGCGCCGGGGCCGGTGCCACGGCGTCGGCCGTGTCCTGCGAGATGTTGATGACGTCGGCCTTCTCGTCGATCGCGTGCCGGATCGCCTGGGCCAGGGTTTCGGCGGTGCCGTTGCCGTCCGCGTCGTTCTGCTGCACGGGAATGATCGTGGCCTCGGGGGCGAGCCCCACGAAACCGGTGCCCTTGGCGGGGCGGGCGGCGATGATGCCGGCGACCTTGGTGCCGTGGCCCACCGTGTCCGTGGTGCCGTTCTCCTTGCCGCGCTCGAGCTTGTTGCCGCCCGAGTCCTTGGCGTCCTTCGGGATCAGGTTCACGCCGCTCTTCGTGTCCACGGCTTTCGTCAGCTGCGGGTTCTTGACGTCGACCCCCGTGTCGATGACGGCCACCCGCACCCCCTTGCCGGTGGACTGCTTCCACAGCTCGTCGAGCAGGACGCGCTGGAGCGCCCAGGGTCGGCCTTCGTACGTCTTACCGGGGAAGGTGCACTGGGTACTGTCCGCCGCCGCGGTGGTCATCGGCAGGCCGACGACCGTGAGCGCGGTGGCGGCCGCGACGGTCAGCAGGCGCCGGCTGGTGTTCGTCATCTTCGTACCGGCCCTCACGAGCCCTGGGGCTGCCGCGCGGCCCCGGTCGACAGACGCGGCCCGGTGGGCAGGAACGTCGACCACTCCGCGGGGATGGGCCGCGGGTCGACACCCTTGTAACCGAGCCGGTTCTGGGCCTGTTGTGCTTCCGCCTGGCGCGCCTGCGTCTCCTCCGCCGAACCGGAGGAGCCGATGCCGGAGTCGTCGGTGGCGCTGTCGCCGTTGGACTGCATCGCGTAGCGCAGCCCGGTGTCGGTCACGAGGAAGAGGAAGCCGCTGCCGGTCGTCGAACCCTTGAACTGCCGGAACAGCTGGCCCGATCCGGGGGTGACGTAGGCGCTGCTGGATCCCGTGGGGAGGGTGGCCGGGAAGTCGGTACCGGCCCAGGTGCTCAGTGTGGTCGTCCCGTTGTCGGCATCCACCGATCGCAGGACGTTGCACACCGTGTTGCGGCTGCCTTCGGACGTGCTCGCCTCGTTCACGGGCACCGGTGCCGCTTGCGGCCACTTCTTGTCCTGGCCGAACGCCCGGCCCGGCTGGAAGGCGCCGCCGCTGACCGCGGTCGCCTCGCCGGCCTGGCCGAGGTCGACGAGCTGCCGGCTGTTGAGCAGCAGTTTGGCGGTGAAGTCCGACACGGGGGCGACCCGTCCCTGCAGGACGACGTACATCTGCTTCTTCGTGCCGCTCGTGGCGGACAGGACCATGCCGACCTTGTTGACCTGGGGGTCGAGTTCACCGGGGATGTTGGCAGGGGTGTTGACCTGCCCGGGGACGGTCGGGAAGGTGATGGTGTCGCCCTTGTGCAGGGTGGCGAGCCACGCCTCGGACACCCGCTGCGCCGCACGGCCCTCGCCGACGAGCTGGCGCAGCAGTAGTTCGTTCTTCTCCACGCGGTACGCCGTGCCCGACGCGTCGACCACGTAGCGGGTCTTGTCGGGGCCTTCGACGTAGAGCAGTTCGCCGCCCGTCAGTCGGTTCGCGCCTTCCGTGTTCTTCGCCTCACGCTCGGCGAAGACGAACGCCGCCTTCTGGATCGCCCGGCCGCCCTCGCCCGGCCGTTCGCACACGGCCCAGCGCTTGGCCGCACTGGCTTCCTTGCTGTCGGGCAGGCGGTCGGGCGCGTACGGGATGCCCAGCGTGGCGCCGTGCGGGATCTTGCCGCTGTCGAGGACCGACTCGTCGACGTTGATGACCTTGCCCTTGTCCGGGTTGAGCAGGAGCTTGGCCGACGACATGTTAAGAACCGGGTGCAACTGGACTTTCTTGCCGGTCTTGAGCACAACATAACGAGTCGTCGACTTACTGGCGATGATCACGTTCTCGCCGGGCTTGTCCCAGTCCTTGGGGGCGACCGGCTTGAACATCCCCCAGGCGCCGAAGATCGCCAGGATCACCACGCCGATGATGGCTCCGGGGAGCACAGCACGCAGGGGCCGTGGCGCGCCTTCCTCCGAGCCGGTCGCATTCGGCTGCACGAACTGTGCAATCAGCCTTCGCTTCGCGAAGGTGTAGGCGTTCAGTTCGTCCCGTCGTGATGCCATCTGTACGCAGTCCCTCTCCCCGCTGGGCGACCAGGTTCCCACACCCGCGCGGGGCGGCCTGACGCCGTGCCGCCCCTACTATGCCTCCTGGCGCTCGCGTCCCACTGCTCAGGTAGGGTGATCGCCCGGTCAACGCCCATGAGAATTTGGCTATTACGGACACGAGGGGGCAACGCGGCGATGGGTACGGCGACGCGTGCGCGGAACGGGCGGGCCACCGGTCAGGCGCCTGACACTTCCCGACGGCAACGCAGCAACGCGCCCGGAGGGCAGGGTGTCCGGGGTGTCCCGGCAACAACGACTCTGCGCCCTCTGTCCCGCACGAGCCGGGTCGGCCCGCTGCAGCTGAGGCAGCTGGTCCTCGTGGAGTCGGCGCTGGCCCTCGTCGCCGTGGGTCTGGCCCTCGGCGGCCTCTGGCTCGTGCCCACCTGCGTCGTGGCGGGTGCGCTCGTACTGCTCGCCGTGATCCGCCGCCGCGGACACGCCCTCCAGGACTGGCTGTCGACTGCTCAGGCGTTGCGTGCACGCAGGCGCAACACCGCGTCGGCCGCGCACGAGACCGATGCATCCCTCGCCCCGATCGCCGAGGGCGTCCCGGGCCTGCGCCCGTCGCCGTACGTCGACCGGAGCCGCCGCACCGTCGGCATGCTCGGCGACGGGAGCTTCCTGACGGCCGTGGTGCGCGTCGAGGCCAGCGGGTCTGCACTGCGGCCGGCATTCGGCGCCCGCGCCCTGCCGCTGTCACTGCTGGGCGACGCCCTGGCTGTCGACGACATCCGGGCCGAGTCGGTGCAACTGGTGCAGCAGGTCCGCGCCGCACCCGCGCCGCACCTCCCGCAGCAGTCGGTCGCCCGGCTCTCGTACGCGCCGCTGCAGGAGAAGACGGGCGCGCCCGCCCTGCGGATGACCTGGGTGGCGGTGAAGCTGGACCCCGAGCTGTGCCCGGAGGCCGTGGCGGCTCGCGGCGGCGGCTTCGAGGGCGCCCAGCGCTGCCTGGTCCGGGTGGCGGACCATGTCGCCAGCCGGATCACCGGCGCCGGATTCCAGGCCGTCGTGCTGGACCAGGAGGAGCTCAACTCCACCATGGCGACCGCGGCGTGTGCGAGCCCACGGGCGGCGGCGCGTGCGGGCCGGCCCGACACCGCTCCGCAGCGGCGCACCACGGAGACCTCCCGGGTGTGGCGGTGCGACGACCGCTGGCACACGACCTACGCGGTCGGCCGCTGGCCCGAGCTCGGCCGGGGCGCGACGCCGCTGCCCAAGCTGGTCTCGCTGCTCACCGCCGTCCCCGCGTACGCCACCACCTTCAGTCTCACCGTCCGGCGCGGTGCGCGTCAGGGCACGATGGACATCGGGGGTCATGTGCGGATCACCGGCGGTTCCGACACGGAACTGGTCGGTGTGCGCAGGAGTTTGGAGCAGGCGGCGCGGACCGCGAAGGTCGGCCTGCTGCGGCTCGACCGTGAACAACTGCCGGGCGTACTGGCGACGATGCCGCTGGGAGGTGCTCGGTGATGGGGCGCACGGGAATGTCCAAGGGCCTGCGGGGCCTGATCGGCCCCCGTCACGCGGGGCACACCATGACCGCCGATCACCTCGGCGCCCTCTCCCTCCCCGTGGGCGACGACGGGGTGGTCATCGGGGACGACGCCGAGGGGCGTCCGCAGATGGTGGGCCTCCATCGCTCGACCCCCTACGAGGTGCTGCTGATCGGCGGCCTGTGGACCGCGCAGGTGCTGGCGCTCCGCGCGGCGGGTACGGGCGCGAGGGTGGCCGTGGAGACCGGACGCGCACGGGAGTGGAGCGTGCTGGCCCAGGCGGCCGGCGCGGGCCTGGAGTGCATCACACTGCACGACGTGGGGCGCGTGCCTCCGATGGGTGCGACCGTCGGCAGCCCCGTCGTGGTGGTGCGCGACTGCGGCATGCGGCCGCCGCGGGGGCGCGTCGTGTCGTCGCCGTGGCAGTCGGTACTGACCCTTCTGCCGTATCTGAGCCCGGTGGCCCCGCGGTTGCTGCGGACCGCGACGCTGGTCGGCGTCCAGCGGGTGTCGCCGCAGGAGGCACAGCAGATCGGGCACATCCTGGGGCTCGCCCAGGGCGAGGTCGACGCTCTGCCGACGCTGGCGGACGGCGTCACGCTCTGGTGCGCCGGACGTGAACGGCACTGGGTCATGACGAGCGCGACGGACGCCGAGTCCGGCCTGCTCGGTGTGGCCCGCCGGATGGACTGAGCCCGTCGCGCCGGTCCGGAGAGGGTGAATGTTCCTGCAGACGCCTGTGAACCGCCCGGGCCGGCGTCCGCGTCACCTCACGGGGCAGGGTTTCGGATCACGGTTGCAGGGGTCCCAGGTCACGGTTGCAGGGTCCGGGAACTCGCTCACCACGTCCGGCCTGCTGGCCTAGGATGTTTCATGGTGACGGAGAGCGACGCCGAACTACTCGGCGCCACGAGGCACTTGGGCCGTTCACCCGGCTGCCGGAAGTCGGCTGTAGCGAAAGGAAGCCTGATGGGGAGCGCGCAGGAGAAGGACGAACTGTACGCACTGGACATCTCCGACGTCGAATGGCAGGGCCCTCCCGGCACCAGTCCGGACGAGGAACGGGTCGAGATCGCACACCTCCCGGGCGGTGCCGTCGCCATGCGTTCCTCCCTGTGTCCGGACACGGTTCTCCGGTACACCGAGGCGGAGTGGCGCGCGTTCGTGCTCGGTGCGCGGGACGGCGAGTTCGATCTTCGCTGAGGCATTCGTTCCTCGTCGGGGCTTCGACCTCCTCACACCAGCCGGCGGCTCGCGACGACCGGGCAGGGATTCGCGGGACCGCCGGTTCGTCATGACGCAGGCCACCGACGCCGAGACCGGATTGTTGGGCAGCGCCCGGCGGATGGACTGAGCGGCCCCGGATCTCGGTGCAGTTGTACTGGTTTGCCCCATGAGGTTCTTCACGCTCCGGCGTACCGGCGTCACATGCGGGCAGGGCGTGACGCACCGGACAGCGGCCGGGGGCGGGCGGGCCTGACGGAGTGGTCTTGTTGGCGATTAGGGTGGGTCAGGGCGCGGCAGAAGAACCCTCGGGGTTGAGCGCGTCCCCAGGGGGAGAGCCGGGCCGATCGGAAGTCAACGGTGGCCCCCGCCCACGACGGCACAAGGGTGCTCGACCACACCAGGAGGCAAAGTGAACGGCGATCGGGACGACATCCACGGGGGCTGGAACCTTCCCGTCGACGAGTCCGACGCGGAGCCCGCCGAGCTGACGGGTGAGTTCACCATCGACTACACCCCGCCTGCCTGGTACACGCAGAACGCGTCGGGCGACACCTCGGGCGGGAGCACCGGTCAGCACACCCCGCCTCCGCCGCAGGGTGCTCCGGTCGCCGTGCCGGGGCTGCCCACGGGCAGCGGTTTCGAGCCGAACTGGACACCGGCGCCGCCCGCCCCGCCCGCGGCCCAGGAGCCCGGCCCCGCCCCTGCTCCTGCTCCCGCTTCGACTCCCGCTCCGGCCGAGCAGGCGCAGCCTGCCGCCGCGGTCGCGCCCGCGGCGGACGACGCCTCGTCGCAGTCCTTCGGGGGCGGCGATCTGGAGAGCGGCGCCACCATGCGCTTCTCCGCCGCCGCGCTCAAGCGCGAGATGGCCGAACTGGCCGCCGCCAAGGAGGCTCAGGACTCCGAGGGCTCCGAGGGCTCGGAGGACGCCCAGGCCGCCGACGGCACCGCCGAGACCGCGGGCGACACCGGAGCGGGCGAGCCCGTCGATCCTCCCGTCGCCGTCGCCGGCACGGACGACGACCCCGCGGAGCCGGCGGACGCCTCGGACGGCACCCCGGCCGACGACGCTGCCCGCACTGCGGCAGGCGGGGAGGCACCGGCGGACGGCGAGGCCGCTGCCGACGACGTCCAGGACGCCGTTCCGCAGGACGCCCCGCCCGCCGCCGCGGCCCAGCCGTGGGCGCCCACGCCGGCCGCCGCCGCGCCGCAGGGCGAACTGCCGCCGCTGCCGCCCGCGTACCAGCCCGCCACACCGGCGCCCGCCCAGCAGTGGACGGCGCCGACCGCCGACCAGTCGGCGCCCTGGCCCACGCCCGCGCCCGGGCAGCCCGGCGGCTACGGCTTCCCGCAGCCCGGGCAGCAGGCCCAGCAGCCGCAGGCCCAGCCCGCCCCCAACACTCCGCCCGCGCCGGGCGGCTACGGCTTCCCGCAGGCCCCGCAAGCGGGTCAGCCCCTCCCGCCCCAGGCTCCGGGTCCCCAGGGCGGTTACGGCTTCCCGCAAGCCCCCCAGGCCCCGCAGCCCGCCCAGCCGCAGCCCCAGCCAGCTCCCAACGCCCCTACCCCACAGGGCGGTTACGGCTTTCCCCAGGCCCCACAGTCCGGACACCCCGGCCAGCCCGCGCCCAACGCCCCCCTGCCTGTTCCGCCCCCGGGGCAGCAGGCACAGCCCGGCCACCCGGGACAGCAGCCTCCCCAGGCACCCGTGTCCCAGCCTCCCGGCGCGCCCGTCGACCCGCGTACCGGTGGCGCCTGGCCCACTCCCGTCACGCACGATCAGCGCGAGCGGTCCGTGCCCGGCGCTCCCCTCGGGTACACGGCCGCTGTCGAGCTCTCCTCCGACCGGCTGCTGCGCAACAACCGGCAGAAGCCCAAGTCGAGCCGTAACCCCTCCAACGCCGCCCGTTTCAAGATCGGCGGCAAGAAGGAGGAGGCGGAGCGCCAGCGCAAGCTGGACCTGATCCGTACGCCGGTGCTCTCCTGCTACCGGATCGCGGTCATCAGCCTCAAGGGCGGCGTCGGCAAGACCACGACGACCACCGCGCTCGGCGCGACCCTGGCCACCGAGCGCCAGGACAAGATCCTCGCGATCGACGCCAACCCCGACGCCGGCACGCTCGGGCGGCGGGTGCGCCGTGAGACCGGGGCCACCATCCGTGACCTGGTCCAGGCGATCCCGTACCTCAACTCGTACATGGACATCCGCCGGTTCACCTCGCAGGCCCCGTCCGGGCTGGAGATCATCGCCAACGACGTGGACCCGGCCGTCTCCACGACGTTCAACGACGAGGACTACCGGCGCGCGATCGACGTGCTCGGCAGGCAGTACCCGATCATCCTCACGGACTCGGGCACCGGTCTCCTCTACAGCGCGATGCGCGGAGTGCTGGACCTCGCCGACCAGCTGATCATCATTTCGACGCCGTCCGTCGACGGTGCGAGCAGTGCGTCGACGACGCTGGACTGGCTGTCGGCGCACGGGTACGCGGAGCTGGTGCAGCGTTCGGTGACCGTCATCTCCGGGGTGCGCGAGACCGGAAAGATGATCAAGGTCGACGACATCGTGGCGCACTTCCAGACGCGCTGCCGCGGTGTGGTCGTGGTGCCCTTCGACGAGCACCTGGCCGCCGGCGCCGAGGTCGACCTCGACATGATGCGCCCGAAGACGCGCGAGGCGTACTTCAACCTCTCGGCGCTGATCGCCGAGGACTTCGTGCGGGCCCAGCAGCAGCAGGGCCTGTGGACGGCCGACGGCAGCAACCCGCCGCCGCAGGCCGCGCCGCCGATGCCCGGCCACCAGGGCCAGGGGCAGCCGCAGTGGCAGGGCGTCCCCGGTCAGCCGATGCCCGGCCAGCCCTACCCGCCGCAGCCGCACCACCCCCAGCAGCCGCAGCCGCCCTACGGCGGCCCGCAGCAGGGGTACCCGCCGCAGGGCCAGCAGCAGTCGCCGCCGTCGCAGGCGCAGTCCCCCGCGACGCCGGCCGGGCCGCCGCCCGCCGGGGCCGGACACCCCGGCACACCCGGCGTTCCGGGTCAGCCGGGCGTTCCCGGTCAGCCCCATCCGCAGGCGCCGGTGCCGCCGGCCGGATGGCCGCAGCAGCAGCCGCCCCAGGCACCGCCAGCCCCTCAGCAGTAGCGCGACAGAGGTCTCGACCAATGAGGGCCCGCACCGACTCGCCGGTGCGGGCCCTCGGCGTATTCCCGCAGCCCACAAGGGGTTTGAGCCACCGTTGACGCGGCATGACCACCCTGATAAACCTTCGCTTCACCAGCTGGCGAACCCATGATCACCAACCCGCCTTTTCCGAGCGACTCATGACGCGAGGTCACCGTCCATGGTCACAAAGGCTCCATCCCGCTCCGCCCGGCAACGCCCCCGCAACCGCCTGGTCCTCGCCGCGGGCGCCGCCGCCTCCGCGCTGGTGATGTCCGGCGCGGTCGTTCCGTACGCCCACGCGCAGCCGGAGAGCCGCGCTCTCGCGCCGGCCCTGTCGAAGGCCGCCGGTGAGGAGGACGGCAAGGACGGCAAGCAGGTCCTGACCGTCGCCGTCTCGCAGAGCGTGGACTCCCTGAGTCCGTTCCTCGCCGCGCGGCTCGTGAGCACCTCGATCCACCGGCTGGCCTACGAGTACCTGACGAACTACGACCCCAAGGACGGCCGGACCGTCCCCGGTTTCGCCACCGCGTGGAAGCCGTCCGCGGACAAGCTCACGTGGACGTACACCATCCGTGACGACTCGAAGTGGTCGGACGGCAGGCAGGCCACCGCGGAGGACGCGGCCTGGACGTTCAACAAGATGATGACGGACGAGAACGCCGCCACCGCCAACGGCAGCTTCACGGCCAACTTCGAGAAGGTCACCGCGCCCGACCCGAGGACCCTCGTCATCCGGCTGAAGAAGCCGCAGGCCACCATGACGGCGCTGGACGTGCCGATCGTGCCGAAGCACGTCTGGGAGAAGGTCGGGGACTTCTCGAAGTTCAACAACGACCAGCAGTTCCCCATCGTCGGCAACGGCCCGTTCGTCATCACGGACTTCAAGGTCGACCAGTATGTGAAGCTCCGTCCGAACAAGGACTTCTGGCGGGGTGCTCCGAAGTTCGACGAGCTGGTCTTCAAGTACTACAAGGACGGTGACGCCGCCGTCGCCGCGTTGCAGAAGGGCGAGGTGTCCTTCGTCCAGGGCCTGACCCCGGCGCAGGCCGCCGCGCTGAAGAGCACGCCCGACATCAAGGTCAACGACGCCCCGGGCCGCCGCTTCTTCGCCCTGGCGACCAACCCGGGCGCGCGGTCCAAGGACGGCCGGACGTTCGGCACCGGACACAAGGCGCTGCTCGACCCGACCGTGCGCAGGGCGCTGTTCCACGCGACCGACCGCAAGACGATCGTCGACAAGGTCTTCCAGGGCCACGCCGTCGAGGGCGAGGGCTACATCCCGCCGCGCTTCTCCGCGTACTTCTGGCAGCCCGAGGCCGGCCAGAAGATCGACTACGACCCGGCGCGCGCGGCGAAGCTGCTGGACGACGCCGGCTACCGGAAGAACGCCGCCGGCAAGCGCACCGGCAAGGACGGCAAGCCGCTCGACTTCCGCATCCTGTGCCACGCCACCGACCCGAACGACAAGGCGATCGGCAAGTATCTCCAGGAGTGGTGGGGCGAGCTGGGCATCGGCCTGAAGGTCGAGTGCCTCGACAACGTCTCCGACCCCTGGCTCAAGGGCGACTACGACCTGGCCTTCGACGGCTGGTCCGTCAATCCCGACCCGGACTTCGTCCTGTCGATCCACACCTGCGCCGCGCTGCCCGCCACGCCCAAGGACACCGGCGCGACCGACAACTTCATCTGCGACAAGCAGTTCGACGAGCTGTACGCCCAGCAGGCCGCCGAGTACGACCCCGCCAGGCGCGCGGACCTGGTCCGGCTGATGCAGTCGCGGCTGTACGACACGGGATACATGAATGTCCTCGCGTATCCGAACGCGGTCGAGGCGTACCGTACCGACCAGATCAAGTCCATCAAGACGATGCCCGAGGCCGCAGGCAACATCTACGGCCAGGACGGCTACTGGAGTTGGTGGTCGGCCGAGCCGGCGAGCGATGACGGTGGTGACTCCCGGAGCGGCTCCTCGACAGGTGTCGTGATCGGCGTCGGCGCGGTCGTCGTGCTGGCCGTCGCTCTCGGGCTCTTCGTCGCGATGCGGCGCCGTTCCACCGCGGAAGACCGTGAATAGACGATGAGCACCACGAGCACGACCGGCACGACCGCTGTGGCGCGGGCCCCCGAGGCCCGCGCCGCGAGCGGCCACGTACGCGCCTACCTCATGCATGCGGCGGGCAGGCTCGGCGGTGCGGCGGTCTCGCTGTTCGCCGTGCTCGTCACGAGCTTCTTCCTCTTCCGGATCATCCCGGGCGACCCGGTGAAGGCCATGACCCACGGCATGCCGACGTCCGCGGAGCAGTTGGCGACGCTGCGGCGCCAGTTCGGGCTTGACCAGCCGCTGTGGCAGCAGTTCACGGACTACTGCGGCAAGGCCCTGTCGGGTGATCTCGGCATGTCGTACCAGTTCCACGCGCCCGTCGGCGACCTGATCGCCCAGAAGGTCCCGGCGACGCTGCTGCTGACCGGCGTCGCCGTGGTCGTCTACTCGGCAATCGGGCTCTGGCTGGGCACGCGCTCCGCATGGCGGCACGGCAGTCTCGGCGACAAGCTCAACACGGGTGTGGCGCTGACGCTGTGGTCGGTGCCCTCGTTCTGGCTGGGCCTGCTGCTGATCATCGTCTTCGCGGTCGGCATCGGCCCGATTCCCGGCATGTTCCCGACCGGTGGCATGGAGTCCGGCAACGAGAGCGGCTTCGCGTACGTCGCCGATGTCGCGCACCACATGGTGCTGCCGGTGATCACGCTGGTCGCGGTCGGCTACGCGCAGACGCTGCTCGTGATGCGTTCCTCACTGCTCGACGAGATGGGCAGCGACTATCTGACGACCGCCCGCGCCAAGGGGCTGCGGGACGACGCGGTGCGCCGCCGGCACGCCGTGCCGAACGCGCTGCTGCCCACGGTGACGATGGTGTTCATCAACCTCGGTCATGTGGCGGCCGGTTCGATCCTGGTGGAGACGGTGTTCTCCTGGCCCGGCCTCGGCGGCCTGTTCTACCAGGCGCTGAGCGTGCCGGACCTCCCGCTCGTGCAGGGCCTGTTCGTGGTGTTCGCCGGCGCGATGATTCTGATGAACCTCCTCGCCGACCTGTTGTATCCGCTGCTCGATCCCCGGGTGGGCCGATGACGACGACCCCCGTCGAGAAGACCGCACCGTCCGCCGCGTCGCTGGCATGGGCGCGCCGCCGTGACTCGGTGGCCCGTTTCTGGCGGGCGTACCGCACCCACCGCGCCGGGCTGTACGGACTGGCCGCGCTCGCGCTGATCGCCCTCCTGGCCCTCGCCGCGCCGCTGCTCGTCGGCTCCGACGTGCAGAGCGTGACGAACGCGCCCGGCACCGCGCTGGAGAAGCCCAGCGGCGAATTCCCGCTCGGGACGGACCAGTTCGGCCGGTCGCTGCTCGGTCTGCTGCTGTGGGGCGCGCGGATGTCGCTCACCGTCGGACTGCTGGCCGCTGCCCTCTCGGTCGCCATCGGCACCCTCGTCGGCATTGTCGCCGGACACCACGGCGGCTGGCTCTCGACCGTGCTGATGCGGATCACGGACTGGTTCCTGGTGATGCCGGCGCTGGTGCTGGCGATCGTCCTGGCCACCGTCATGTCACGGAGCATGTGGACCGTCGTCGTCGCCATCGGCGTCACCAGCTGGCCCACCACGGCCCGGCTGGTGCGCGCCCAGACCATCGCCGTCGAGTCCCGGCCGTACATCGAGCGCGCCAAGGCGCTCGGCGGCGGACACGCACACATCATGAACCGTCACGTGCTGCCCAATGTGATGCCGCTGGTGCTGGCGCAGACGACGCTGGGCATCTCCACCGCCATTCTCACCGAGGCGACGCTGGCCTTCCTCGGCCTCGGCGATCCGACGGTCGTCTCCTGGGGCGGACTGCTCCAGGACGCGCGTGAGGCGGGTGCCGTCTCATCGGGCCACTGGTGGTACCTGGCGCCGCCCGGTATCGCGATCGCCGTCGTCGCCCTCGCCTTCACCCTGTGCGGACGGGCGATCGAGTCCGTGCTCAATCCGAAGCTGGGGGTGACGCGATGACCACGCCGGGCCTTCTCGAGGTCAGGGACCTCCATGTGACCTACGGCTCCGGTGCGCGGGCCGTCCCCGCCGTACGCGGTGTCGACCTCGCGCTCGCCGGCGGCCGCAAGCTGGGGGTCGCGGGCGAGTCCGGCTGCGGCAAGTCGACGCTCGCCCTCGCCCTGCTGCGGCTGCTGCCCGCGTCCGCGCGCCTCACCGGCGAGATCCTGCTCGACGGCGAGGACGTGCTGACGATGAAGTGGGGACGGCTGCGGGCCGTCCGCTGGGCCGGGGCGTCGATCGTCTTCCAGGGTGCGATGCACTCGCTCAACGCGGTGCACCGCGTCGGCGACCAGATCGCCGAGCCGATCCTGCTGCACGGCAGGGCCACTCCGGCCGAGGCAAGGACGCGCGTCGGCGAGCTGTTCCAGCACGTGGGCCTGCCGGTCTCCCGCGCGGACGCGTATCCGCACGAGCTGTCCGGCGGGCAGCGCCAGCGAGTCATGATCGCGATGGCCCTGGCCTGCGATCCCCGGCTCATCGTGGCCGACGAGCCGACCACCGCTCTCGATGTGATGATCCAGGCTCAGATCCTGCGGCTCATCGAGCAGCTGGTCGCCGAGAAGGACATCGCCCTGCTGATGATCAGCCACGATCTGGGCGTCCTCGCCGACACCTGCGACGAGCTGGCCGTGATGTACGCGGGCCGGATCGTCGAGGAGGGGCCCGCCCGAGAGGTGTACGGCGCGGCCCGGCATCCGTACGGGCAGGCGCTGTCGGCCGCGTTCCCGCGCATCGGCGACCCGGCGTCGCGCCGTGCCCCGCGCGGCCTGCCGGGCGATCCGCCCGACCCGGCGTCGCTGCCCGGCGGCTGTACGTTCCACCCGCGCTGCCCCGTCGCCGTGGACGCCTGCGCGAGCGAGGACCAGGTGTTGGTCGCGGCCGGTGAGGGGCGTCGCGCGGCCTGTCTGCACGTGGGGGCGAAGCAGCTGTGAGCCGTACCGAGGAGCCGAGCGTGACCACCACTCCCCTGCTGTCGGCGGCCGGACTGCACGTCGCCTTCCCCGGGCGGCGGGGCCGCCCCGCCGCCCGGGCGGTCGACGGGGTCGATCTCGACATCGGTGCGGGCGAGATCGTCGCGCTGGTCGGCGAGTCCGGGTGCGGCAAGACCACGCTCGCCCGCTCGCTGCTCGGCCTGGTCCCGCCGACGTCGGGCCGGGTGACGTTCGGGGGGCAGCCGCTGGACTACGCCTCCCGCGCGCTGAAGCGGTACCGCAAGCGGGTGCAGCTGGTGCTCCAGGACCCGAGCGGCTCGCTCAACCCGCGGCACACCGTGTACGACGGGGTCGCCGAGGGCCTGCGCATCCACGGGTACGCGGGCGACGAACGGGTGGCCGTCGCCGAGGCGCTGTCGCGGGCGGGGCTGCGGCCGCCGGAGCGGTTCTTCCTGCGCTACCCGCACGAACTGTCCGGCGGGCAGCGCCAGCGCGTGGTGATCGCGGGCGCGCTGGCGCTGGAGCCCGAGCTGATCGTCGCCGACGAGCCGGTGGCGTCGCTGGACGCCTCCGTCCGGGGCGAGATCCTCGCGCTGCTGCTGCGCCTGCGGGACGAACTGGGCCTGTCCGCGCTGGTGGTCACGCACGACCTCGGGCTCGCGTGGAACATCGCGGACCGGGTGGCGGTGATGTACCTGGGCCGGATCGTGGAGGCGGGCCCGGTGGAGGAGGTGCTGACGGCGCCCCGGCACCCGTACACCCAGGCGCTGCTGTCGGTGCTCCCGGAGTCGGAGAACGCCCCGGTGGTCCTGACGGGCGAACCCCCGGACCCGTCCCGGATCCCGTCCGGGTGCCGTTTCCACGCCCGCTGCCAGGTCCTGTCCTCGGGCGAGGCGGCGCGGGCGGGGGTGGCGGACCTGTGCCGCGAACGGGACCTGCCGGTGCTGGGGAGCGCGGGGGTGGCGTGCCACTGGTCGGGCTGACCCCGGGGGCGCTGCGCCCCCGGGTTCCCCCCTGCCGGGGGGCGTGCCGCTGAACGCGGACGCCGGGCTCAGGCCGGGGCGGTTTCCCCCACCCCACCCCTCCCCGAAACTCTGCCGAGACCGGGGCTCCGCCCCGCCGGCCCCGCGCCGGCTGCACGGCGCTGCACTGAGCCGGCCCGCTGGCTCGGTCGCCCACCGGCGGGGCCGCGGGCCCCTGCACGGGGCGGGGCGCGCAGGGGTCGTGTTCGGGACGTAAAGCGTCGTGAGTCACCGCAACGCAGGTTCGTGAAAGCAGTCCCGAATTCGAGCCCCGGAGCGGCCCGAGGCCAAGCCCCCGGGACCGGGCCACGCCCGAGTGCGCAGCCCGGTACGCCGCCCGCCCGAGGGCTACGCCGTCAGTTCGCGGCAGCGCTTCACGTCGTCCGCCATCGCCACCAGCAGCGCGTCGATCGAGTCGAACTTCTGCTGGCCCCGCACGAACGCCAGGAAGTCCACCGTCACGTGCAGCCCGTACAGGTCCAGGCCGACGCGGTCGATCGCGTACGCCTCGACTGTGCGCTCCGTGCCGTCGAACTGCGGGTTCGTGCCGACGGAGATCGCCGCCGGCATCCGGTCCCCGTTCGCCGTCAGCCAGCCCGCGTACACGCCGTCCGCCGGGATCGCGGTGTGCGGCAGGGTCTCGACGTTCGCCGTGGGGAAGCCGAGCTCACGCCCGCGCTGCGCGCCGCGGACCACGACGCCCTCGACGCGGTGCGGGCGGCCGAGGATCTCGGCGGCGCCCGTCACGTCGCCCTCGGCGACCAGGCGGCGGGTCAGGGTCGAGGAGAACGGCTCGCCGCCCCCTGCCTCGCCCGAGACGAACAGGTCCACAACCTCGACCTCGTAGTCGTACGTGGCGCCGAGCTCGGTGAGGAAGGCGACGTTCCCGGCGGCCTTGTGGCCGAAGCGGAAGTTCGGCCCCTCGATGACCGCGCGCGCGTGCAGCTTGTCGACGAGCACCTTCACGATGAAGTCGGCGGGCGACAGCTTCGAGAACTCGACGGTGAAGGGCAGGATGAGCACCGCGTCGACGCCCAGCTCCGCCATCAGCTCCGCACGGCGGTGGTGGGGGGCCAGCAGCGGCGGGTGGCTGCCGGGGCGCACGACCTCGCTGGGGTGCGGGTCGAAGGTGACGACGACCGACGGCACGCCCAGCTCGCGCGCCTTCTCCACGGCACGACCGATGATCAGCTGGTGTCCGCGGTGCACCCCGTCGTAGGAGCCGATGGTGACGACGCTGCGTCCCCAGTCCTCGGGGATGTCCTCCAAGCCACGCCAGCGCTGCACTGTGACCGCTCCTCGCCCGAACCCGTGTACGTCATTAACGATTACGCAGGTCTAAGACTGCCATGCCCGTGACTCCCGCTTCGCATCGGCACCTGGCTGCCGGGCCTCCAAAGCGTCCCCCACGTGTGCGGACCGGCCACGAGGGCCCACTCCTCCGGGTCCTCGGCGAGCCATCGGGTGAGCGCGGCGGCGAAGCGGGGCACGGTCCCGGCGAGTTCCACGAGACGGCGGTCGATGCGGGCCGCGCCGCCGGGGCTGCGGACCAGCAGGAGGCCGGTGCGGTGCACCAGGGTCCTGGTCGTGGCCTCGTCCTGGGTGCCGCAGCCCAGGGCCGCGGCACCCAGCACGGCGTCGAGCACCTCCAGGTCGCGGGCCTCGTACTGCTCGTAGCGCAGCAGGACGTCGAGGAGCTCGGCGCGCAGCGGGCGGGACGCGGGGCTGCCGGGCGCGGCGAGTACGGGTGCGAGCGCGCTGCGTACGCGGGCGGGCCGGCCGCGCAGCAGGCGGGTGACGAGGGGGAAGAGGACGGCCCGGTCGACGGGCGGGTGCTCCAGGCGGTGCTCGACGTAGGCGGCGGCGTGCGGCGCGCCGCAGGGGCGGTCGTCGACGTACTCGCAGACGAGGGCGGCGACCGGCCGGGCGGTGGTGGGGGTGGTCGCCCGGGCGAGCACATCCATCAGGCGGCCCGTGTCGGTGGCCCCGGGCCGCAGCAGCCGGGCCCGGAAGGCGGCGAGCACGGGGCCGGGGTGCGTGGCGAGCGCGCCGGTGAAGGCGGCCGGGGCCAGCTGCGGGTCGCCGTCCGTGAAGCGGGCGAGCGCCCGGTCGAGGTAGCGGCCGCGGCTGACGGGGTCGCGGACGAGGAGGGCCAGCGCCGGGCCACTCGGCGGTCCGGGCCGCGCGAGCAGCGCGGCCGCGGCCCGCCGCAGCAGTTCGCGGTCGGCGTCGGCGGTGATCGTGGCGTCGGCGGCTCGCGCGTGGGCGGCGGCCGCGGCCCTGCGGTCGGGACGCGGGTCGCGGGCCCAGCGGTGGACGGCACGGCAGTAGGCGGCGGGTTCGTCGGCCGCGAGGGCGGCGAGCAGCTCGGCGGCCCGCCGGTGGCCGGTGTCGACGAGGGCTTCGGCCAGGCCGTCGGGGTCCTGGCCCCGCCGGGCGTACAGGAGGGCCTGTGCGGCGGCCGAGACGGTGGGCCGTACGGCGGCGGCCGGCCCGGCGGCGAGCGGTGTGTCGTCGGTGAACCACCGGCACAGCAATGGCTGTACGGCCCGGGGGTCGGCGGCCAGTCGCTCGGCGGCCAGGTCGAGGAAGCGCGGCGCGGCTGCGCCCCTGCCCGGAGCGGGGTCGGCGGGAAGGAGGCGGCGCAGCAGGTCGAGGCGGGACGCCTCGCCGAGTGGCAGCCGTGCCCAGAACGCGGGCCCGAAGTCCTCCCGTTCGCCGGGGACGGCGACGACGCGCCGCGCGAGCAGCCGCAGCACGCCCACGTACGGCTCGGCGTCCGGCACGCGGTGCAGCACCTCGGTGAGCAGCCGCACCGCCCACCAGCGGGCTTGCCGGTCCTGCGGCGACACGTCGGTACGGTCCAACGCGCCGACGAGGGCGGTCAGTTCGGCGACGAGCCGGCCGGGGCCGTGCTGCCGGGCGAGGAGCAGCAGGGCCTGTACGACGGGGCCGCTGCGGTGGCGCGGCAGGGCCGGTGCCGTGTCGGCGCGGCGGTGCACGAGCGTGCCGAGCGCGGTGCCGAGGTCCAGATGGACGCCCTGGATCCAGTCGCCGAACTCCTCGTGGGCGAAGCGGTAGCCCGCGCCGGCCGGGACGAGCAGTCCCTCGGTGAGCACGGCGGGGGCCCAGCCGGACGCCCAGGGGAAGAGGTCCTCGAAGGACCGGCGGTCCAGTTCGCCCTGTCCCGGGCCCAGGCAGCGCCGTGCCGCCTCGTGCACCCGGCCGGCCACCCGGGCGGCGAGCCGCCGTACGGCGGTGCCGCGCGGGGCCGGTGCGGACGCCGCGGCGACGCGGACCGCGATGCGCAGGCAGACCAGGTCGAGCCAGGCCGCGAAGACGTCCTCGCGCCCCGGACTGCCGGCCGCCTCCGCGGGCAGGGCCCGCCGTACCTCGGCGAGCAGGCGTAGGGCGAGCGGATGCCCCGCGTCCCGGTCGGCGAGGGCGTGCTCGGGCAGGCCGTACCGCTCCCGCATCAGGCGCGCCTGTTCCGGTCCGAGGTCGCCGATCCGTACGACGGGGCGCGCGGTGCGGGGATGGGGGGCGGACGGCCGGTACAGGTCCGCGGCCTGATCCCAGTGCTCGGGGCCGCAGCCGACGATCAGATGCACCAAGTGGGCGGCCAGCCAGTCCGCGGTGGCCGGCGCCCACTGGGCGAGCCGGTGCGCCACGGCGGGCGGCATCTCCTCGGGGCCGTCGAGGACGACGAGGAGAGGGCGGCCGGCCGCGTGGGACAGGTGCGCCACCAGCTGCGGGGTGACGCCCGCGAGGTCGGCGGTCCCGTCGGCGGCGGCCCGGATGCGTGCCGCGTGACGCAGCGTACGGGCCATCGCGTCGGCGACGGACGAGTCGTCGGGGTGCAGGTCGGCTCCGCGCAGCCACAGAGTGGGAGCGGGGTGGGGGCCGGCTGCGCGCCGTGCGGCGAGCGCCGACAGCTGCGTGCTGCGTCCCGTGCCGGGTGCGCCGACGAGTCCCAGCACCCCGGGGGCGGACCGGGTGAAGGCGGTCAACTGGGCGGCGGTTTCGGGGCGTTCGACTGGATCGGGCCAGGCGCCGTCCGCTCCGGCGGGTCCGCAGGAGACGGCGGTGAGTTCGAGGACGGCGGCCAGGTTGAGGTCGTCGCCGTAGGCGGGGACGGTGGCGGCGTTGCGGCGCAGCAGCGCGGCGAGCGGTCCGTCGGGGTGGCCGGGGCGCAGGGGCCGGGCGACCGCCGCCGCGCGCTGTCCGGGCGGGGCCGCGCCGAGGACGGCGAGGACGGCGCCGGTGGCCGCGTCGAGCACCGGTCCCCCGACGGCCGACCGGCCGCGGCGGAGTGCGTCGCTGCCGTCGGTGCCCATGGCCAGCTCCATGGCGCCCGGCTGCGGGACGTCGTGGGCCGCGCCGAGGACTCTGGCCTCGCGCCAGCCGTCCGCAGCCAGTCGTACGTATGTCCCCGGCGCGACCTGGTCCCGTGCGCCGATGGGCAGCGGGGGAACGGCGAGTCGGCGGGTGCGGATCAGGGCGAGGCCGGGGCCCGGGAGGCGGGTGACGTCATCCGCCGCGGCGGTGCTCTCTCGGCCGCCGGGCGCCCTGACGAGCACGGCGTCGTGCCCGTCGACGGTCTCCTGACCGGTGACGACGGTGCCCGAGTCGTCTGCGACGAAGCCGGCGCCCAGCGGCCGCCCGGCCAGATCGCAGATCCGTACCAGCGTTGCCGGACTGCCCTGTTCCATGCGGTCGACGGTAGGTCGCCGATGATCAACGCACGAGTCCGCGTCACAAAAGCGCCCCCCGAGTGCGCCGTCAGGTACTCCGAGCGCCTGCACGATGAGGTGAATCCCGGCGTTACGGCGGACAGGCTGTGGGTGGGGGAAGCGAGGGGGGTCGTGGCACGGGCGGCAGCACCGCCCGTGCCACGAAGCGTTTCCGGTCCTGCGGCCCGACCCGCCCTGCGCCGGGCGGCACCGCCCGGCCCGGCGGACGATTCCCGTGCGGGCCGGCCGGAGCGTCAGCCGGGCGAAGAGCCGGGCTCCCGGGCGACGCCATGACCCGTGCTCACGGTCACGCGAAGACCGGTCATGCGACGAGCTGTCACGCGAAGACCTGTCACGCGAAGACCGCGAGGCTCTTGGCCTTGCCCTTCTGCTCCTCGACGAGCGCCAGGAAGCGCCCGCCGGGGCCGAAGACCGCGACCGGCGACCGGTCTTGGGCCGGCATGTCCAGCCGCACACCGTTGGCCAGCAGCTTCGCCCGCCGCTCGTCCACGTCCCAGCGGGGGAAGGCAGCCGCGGCCGCCTCGGCGATGGGCATTACCGTCAGCTCCTGCTGGAGCTGATCGAGCGTCTTCGCCGCGTCGATCCCGTACGGGCCGACCCGGGTCCGGCGCAGCGCCGTGAGGTGGCCGCCGACGCCGAGCGAGGCACCGAGGTCGCGGGCGAGCGCCCGGATGTAGGTGCCGGACGAGCAGACCACGGAGACGACGAGGTCGACGACGGTCAGACCGTCCTCGGTGGTCGCCTCCCGCACGTCGTACACCTGGAACGAGGAGACGGTCACCGGCCGGGCCGGGATGTCGAACTCCTCGCCGCCGCGCACGCGCGCGTACGACCGCTTGCCGTCGATCTTGATGGCGCTGACCTTGGACGGCACCTGCATGATGTCGCCGGTCAGGCGGGCGACGCCCGCGTCGATCGCCTCACGGGTGATCCCGGAGGCGTCGGCGGTGGACGTGATCTCGCCCTCCGCGTCGTCGGTGACGGTGTTCTGCCCGAGCCGGATGGTGCCGAGGTACTCCTTCTCCGTCAGCGCGAGGTGGCCGAGGAGCTTGGTGGCCTTCTCGACGCCGAGGACGAGCACCCCGGTGGCCATGGGGTCGAGCGTCCCCGCGTGTCCGACGCGGCGGGTCCTCGCGATCCCGCGCATCTTGGCGACGACGTCGTGCGAAGTGAAGCCCGACGGCTTGTCGACGATGACAAGCCCGTCGGGCGTCCTGTGGTGCTGTGTCATTCCGAGGCTTCGTCCTCGGGCTTGCGGTACGGGTCGGCCTCGCCGGCGTACGTGGCGCCCGAGGACGCCTCGCGCACCTTGGCGTCCGAGGCCCGCGCCTTGTCGAGGAGGTCCTCGATCGTCTTGGCGTTCTCCGGAAGGGCGTCGGCCACGAACGTCAGGGTCGGCGTGAACTTCGTCCCCGCCGCCGCGCCGACCGCCGAGCGCAGGATGCCCTTGGCGCTCTGCAGTCCGGCCGCCGCGCTGGCCCTGTCCTCGTCGTCGCCGTAGACCGTGTAGAAGACCGTGGCCTCCCGAAGGTCACCGGTGACGCGGGTGTCCGTGATGGTCACGTGCGATCCCAGCCGAGGGTCCTTGATGCCGCGCTGCAGCTTCTCGGCGACCACCTCCCGGATGAGGTCTGCCAGTTTCTTCGCCCGCGCGTTGTCGGCCACTGGTCCTTCTCCCTTTCCTGCTGTGCCTTGCTCATTCAGTCTTCGTCGCTGTGGAGTCTGCGTCTAACCGACAGCAGCTCCACCTCTGGCCGGCCGGCGACGAGGCGCTCGCACCGGTCCAGTACGTCCGTGAGATGTCCCGTGTCGCCGGACACCACCGCGAGGCCGATCTCGGCCCGCCGGTAGAGGTCCTGACCGCCCACCTCGGCCACGCTCACCGGGTACTTCCGCTGGAGCTCGGCGACGATCGGGCGGACCACGGAGCGCTTCTCCTTCAGCGACCGTACGTCGCCGAGAAGCAGATCGAAGGACAGCGTCCCCACATACATGTGTGACCGGATGTCCCGCCGGTTCGGGTTCATGACGCCTGCCAGCGCTTGGCAGGGACCTCCAAACCGTACACGCAACGGCCGGGGCCGATCGACGGAGTTTGTTCCGCCGACCGGCCCCGGAAAGGCTGCGCAGCCGAGCTGTGTCAGCCGCGCGGCTTCTCGCGCATCTCGTACGTCGCGATGACGTCGTCGATCTTGATGTCGTTGAAGTTTCCGAGGTTGATACCGCCCTCGAAGCCTTCGCGGATCTCGGTGACGTCGTCCTTGAAGCGGCGCAGGCCCTCGATGTTGAGGTTCTCCGCGATGACCTTGCCGTCGCGGATGAGCCGGGCCTTGGTGTTGCGCTTGACCTCGCCGGAGCGGATGAGCACACCCGCGATGTTGCCCAGCTTGGACGAGCGGAAGACCTCGCGGATCTCCGCCGTACCGAGCTCGACCTCTTCGTACTCCGGCTTGAGCATGCCCTTGAGGGCCGCCTCGATCTCCTCGATGGCCTGGTAGATCACCGAGTAGTACCGGACGTCGACGCCCTCGCGCTCCGCCATCTGCGAGGCACGGCCGGCCGCGCGGACGTTGAAGCCGATGACGATGGCGTCGGAGCCCATCGCCAGGTCGATGTCCGACTCGGTGACCGCACCCACACCGCGGTGCAGCACGCGGATGTCGACCTCTTCGCCGACGTCGAGCTGGAGCAGGGAGGACTCGAGGGCCTCCACCGAACCGGACGCGTCGCCCTTGATGATGAGGTTGAGCTGCTGGACCTCGCCCGCCTTGAGCACCTTGTCCAGGTCCTCGAGGGACACCCGGCGGGTGCGCTTGGCGAACGCGGCGTTGCGCTCACGGGCGGCGCGCTTCTCGGCGATCTGACGGGCCGTGCGGTCCTCGTCGACAACGAGGAAGTTGTCGCCGGCGCCCGGGACGTTGGTGAGACCGAGCACGAGGACGGGGGTCGAGGGACCCGCCACCTCCACGTTCTCGCCCTTGTCGTCGAGCATCGCGCGGACACGGCCGTACGCGTCACCGGCGACCATCGTGTCACCGACGCGCAGCGTGCCGCGCTGGACCAGGACGGTCGCGACGGCGCCGCGGCCGCGGTCGAGGTGGGCCTCGATCGCAATACCCTGCGCGTCCTGCTCCGGGTTGGCCCGCAGGTCGAGCGAGGCGTCCGCGGTCAGGACCACGGCCTCCAGCAGGGAGTCGATGTGCAGACCCTGCTTGGCGGAGATGTCGACGAACATGGTGTCGCCGCCGTACTCCTCGGCCACCAGACCGAACTCGGTGAGCTGGCCGCGCACCTTGGTCGGGTCCGCGCCCTCGACGTCGATCTTGTTGACCGCGACCACGATCGGCACGTCGGCCGCCTTGGCGTGGTTCAGCGCCTCGATCGTCTGGGGCATCACACCGTCGTTGGCCGCGACCACGAGGATCGCGATGTCGGTGGACTTCGCACCACGGGCACGCATGGCGGTGAACGCCTCGTGACCCGGGGTGTCGATGAAGGTGATCGCGCGGTCCTCGCCGTTGACCTCGGTCGTGACCTGGTACGCACCGATGTGCTGCGTGATGCCGCCCGCCTCGCCCGCGACGACGTTCGTCTTGCGGATGGCGTCGAGCAGCCGGGTCTTACCGTGGTCGACGTGACCCATGACGGTCACCACCGGCGGACGCGAGACCAGGGCCTCGTCGCCGCCCTCGTCCTCGCCGAACTCGATGTCGAAGGACTCGAGAAGCTCGCGGTCCTCCTCCTCCGGGCTGACGATCTGGACGGTGTAGTTCATCTCGGAGCCCAGGAGCTCCAGCGTCTCGTCGGAGACGGACTGGGTCGCGGTGACCATCTCGCCGAGGTTCATCATGACCGCGACGAGCGACGCCGGGTTGGCGTTGATCTTCTCCGCGAAGTCGGTGAGCGACGCACCGCGCGACAGGCGAATGGTCTCGCCGTTGCCGCGAGGCAGCATCACGCCGCCGACCGACGGGGCCTGCATGGCCTCGTACTCCTGGCGCCTCTGCCGCTTCGACTTGCGGCCACGGCGCGCCGGGCCGCCGGGACGGCCGAAGGCGCCCTGCGTGCCACCACGGCCGCCGGGACCGCCCGGACGTCCGCCGAAGCCGGGACGACCGCCGCCGAAGCCGCCGCCGCCACCACCGGGGCCACCGCCACCGGGACGGCCGGCGAAGCCGCCGCCGCCACCGGGACGACCGCCGCCACCGCCACCGGGACGGCCGGCGAAGCCGCCGCCGGCCGGACGGCCGGCACCGCCGGGACGACCGGCACCGCCGGGACCACGACCGCCGCCGCCGGGGCCGGGACGCGGGCCGGCAGCGGGACGCTGCGGCATCATGCCCGGGTTGGGACGGTTGCCGGCAGGGCCGCCGCCGGGGCGGGGCGCCTGCGGACGCGGCATGCCGCCCGGAGTCGGACGGGCACCGCCGGGACCCTGCGGGCGCGGAGCGCCGCCGGGGCCGCCCTGCGGACGCGGGGCACCCGGAACGGCACCGCCGCCGGGGCCGGGGCGGGCGCCGCCCGGACGGGGCGCCTGCGGGCGCGCCATGCCGGTGGAGCCACCGGAGGTGAAGGGGTTGTTGCCCGGGCGGGGACCGGCCGGACGGGCACCCGGGCGCGCGCCGGTGCCGCCGGCGGGACGCGCCGGACGCTCGCCGCCGCGGCCGCCGTCACGCTGGCCGCCGGCCGGAGCCGGGCGGGCCGGACGGGGCCCGGGGGTGGCACCCGTGGGCCGCGGGGCCTGCGGGGTGCTGGGCTGAGCCGGGGCCGAGAACTCGGCGGCCGGCACCGGAGCCGCCGGAGCGGGCTTGGCCGGTGCGGGCTTGGGACCCGGAGTCGGACGCGGGCCCGGAGTCGGGGCCGCGGAGGGGGTGCCGCTCGCCGGGGCCGGCTTGGGGGCCGGGGCGCCGGGCTTGGGGGCAGCCGGACGGGCCGCCTGCGCCGGAGAGGGCGCGGACGGCGTGGGGGTGCCTCCCGCGCGGCCTGCCGCTGCGGGGGACGGCGTCGCCTTGCGGGGCGCGCCGGGCTTGGCTGCGGTCTTGCCGGCGGTGCCACCGGGACCCTGCAGCGCGTCAGTCAGTTTGCGTACAACCGGCGCCTCGATCGTCGAGGACGCCGAACGGACGAATTCACCGAGTTCCTGGAGCTTGGCCATGACGACCTTGCTCTCCACACCGAACTCCTTGGCGAGTTCGTATACCCGGACCTTAGCCACTTCGCTCCTTTTAGGTCCGGGTTACCGCCGGACCGTCGCTACTTCATGGGCGTACTCATCGCGTACTCATCGAGTGCTCATCGCAATCTCGACCTACTTCCGACTCGCGAGGTACCTGACCGCACGGTGTTCCGTGCCGTACTTCTTTCTTCTTACGGTGCTGCCTGCTCGACATACCGCCTGACGTCGGCGGTCTCGAGCGGTCCCGTGACCCGGAAGGCCCTCGGGAACGCCCGGCGGCGAACCGCCAGGTCGAGACAGACCAAGGCGGGGTGCACGTACGCACCCCGGCCGGGCAGCGTACCGCGATCATCGGGGACGCACTCGCCCTCGATCACCACGATGCGCAGCAGATCGCTCTTGGCCGCTCGCTCCCGGCATCCCACACAGGTTCGCTCAGGGCACACGCGGGCATGCGTCCGGCCAGACACGCTTAAGTCTACCTCCCCGCACCGACCTCACCCCTTTGGGGCAAAAATCGAACGGATGTTGTCCTGATCCGCGTGAGCCCCGTCTTCGCCAACGGGGACCCACGCCGCTTCATTCCTCAGCCCTGCTCGGAGGGGTGCTCCGTGTCGGGGCGGATGTCGATGCGCCAGCCGGTCAGGCGCGCGGCGAGGCGGGCGTTCTGCCCCTCCTTGCCGATCGCCAGCGACAGCTGGTAGTCCGGAACGGTGACGCGGGCGGAGCGGGCGCCGAGGTCGACGATCTCCACCTTGCTCACCCGGGCGGGCGAGAGCGCGTTCGCCACCATCTCGGCCGGGTCGTCCGACCAGTCGACGATGTCGATCTTCTCGCCGTGCAGTTCGGCCATCACATTGCGCACCCGGCCGCCCATCGGGCCGATGCACGCGCCCTTGGCGTTCAGGCCCGATCGGGTGGAGCGGACCGCGATCTTGGTGCGGTGACCGGCCTCACGGGCGATCGCCGCGATCTCGACGCTGCCGTCCGCGATCTCCGGGACCTCCAGCGCGAACAGCTTCTTCACCAGGTTCGGGTGGGTGCGCGAGAGCGTCACGGACGGGCCGCGCACGCCCTTGGCCACCCGGACCACGTAGGTGCGCAGACGCAGGCCGTGGGTGTACTCCTCGCCCGGCACCTGCTCCTGCACGGGCAGGATGGCCTCGAGCTTGTCGTCCAGCTTGACGAGGACGTTCTTCGGGTCCTTGCCCTGCTGCACCTGGCCGGCGACGACATCGCCCTCGCGGCGGGCGTACTCGCCGAAGGTGATGTCGTTCTCCGCGTCACGCAGCCGCTGCTGGATGACCTGGCGGGCGGTGCTCGCGGCGATCCGCCCGAAGTCCGACGGGGTGTCGTCGAACTCCTTGGGCTCCTGGCCCTCCTCCAGTTCGGACGGGTCCTCCTTCGCCCACACCGTCACGTGGCCGGTGTCCCGGCTGAGCACCACACGGGCGTGCCTGCGGCTGCCCTCGGTACGGTGGTACGCGATGAGGAGGGCCGATTCGATGGCCTCGACCAGCAGGTCGAAGGCGATCTCCTTCTCCTGTGCCAAGCCCCTCAGGAGCTTCACATCAATGTCCACGGCTACGCCTCCTCTTCCTTCTCGTCCTTCTGGTCCTGCTTGTCCTTGCGGCTGAACTCGATTTCGACGCGCGCCTTGGCGATCTCGTCGAACGCGACCCGGCGGGCGGTGGGCTTGCGCCCCTTCACGCCCGGGACCTCGAGGTCGAGCCCCGCGTCGTCCACGGTGAGGATGCGGGCGACCAGCTCCCCGGATTCGTGCAGCTGCAGCTTGACCAGGCGGCCGGTGGCGCGCACGTAGTGGCGGTGCTGTGTCAGGGGGCGGTCGGCGCCGGGGGAGCTGACTTCGAGGACGTACTCGCCCTCGCCCATCGCGTCCGTCTCGTCGAGCTTCTCGGAGAGGGAGCGGCTCAGCTCGGCGCAGGCATCCAGTTCCACGCCGTCGTCGGAGTCGACGATGATCCTCAGTGTGCGGCGCCGGCCCGCCCGGGAGACCTCGATCTCTTCCAGATCCAGGCCGGCGGCGGTGACGAGCGGCTCCAGCAGCCCGCGCAGCCTCTCGCTCTGGGTGGTGCTCATCCGGGTGACTCCTCGGCCGCGTGTGCTGTTGTGGGATCGTCGCGTGTCGAAGGAAAGGGTATCCGGTCGCGGAGGGTGTTGCCGTCCACGGGCGCCGGACCCGCGGGTACGCTCGCCTGCGGCGATGATCACCTAGACGGCCGAGGAGACAGGCGTGGGGCGCACGGGGACGACGCGGCGACGTGCGCTGCTGGCGACGGGGGCGGCCGCTGCCGCGATGGTGACCGGTTGTTCGGGCGATGCCGCCGGGGAGCGGCCCCCCGGCCGGCCGGCCGCCGACCCGGCACGGGCCGAGAGGGCTCTGCGCCGGCGGCTCGCGGCCCGCAGCCAGGCGCTGCTCGACGAGTACGACGCCGTGATCGCCCGCCATCCCGGGCTCGCCGCGCGGCTGACGCCGTTGCGCACGGATGTGGCCGCGCATGTCGCGGCCCTCACGGACCGGAAGCCGGCGCCCGCCGTGCCGGTGTCGCCGTCGGCCGCCGTACCGGTGACGCCGTCGCCGGTGTCGCCGTCGCCCTCGGGGTCACGGTCCGTCGTGGCCGGCGGGCCAGCCCCGGACGATCCCGCCGCCGCGCTCACGGCACTGGCCGCGGCCGAGCGGCGCACCTCCGACGAGCACACCGCGGCACTGGCGGACGCGGAGCCGGAGCTGGCCCAACTGCTGGCGTCGGTCGCCGCGGCCGGGGCGGCCCATGCGTACTTGCTGACGAAGGGGGACGCGCGATGAGCACGGTGGACGCCGTACAGGCCGCGCTCGCGGCGGAGCACGCGGCGGTCTACGGGTACGGGGTCGTCGGCGGCCGCATCGCCGACGACCGCGCCCACGAGGCCGCCGCCGCCCACGCGGCGCACCGGGCCCGCCGGGACGCGCTCGCCCGCACGGCCCGCGACCTCGGCGCCGAACCGGTGGTCGCCGCGGCCGCCTACGCCCTGCCGTTCGCCGTGCCGGACTCGGCTGCGGCCGTCCGGCTCGCGGCCGAGCTGGAGGAACGGGTCGCGGGCGTGTACTGCGACCTCGTACGGGCCGCGGACGGACCGCTGCGGCTGGAGGCCGCGACGGCGCTGCGTGAGGCGGCGGTCCGTGCCGTGCGCTGGCGCGGCAGCGGCGTAGCCTTTCCTGGGCTCGCCGAGCAGGCCGGCGGCCGAAGCGGCTGACCTCACCTGCAATCGGCCGAACCGGAAAGGGAACGCACCACGTATGGCTCTCGAACCGCCGCAGCGGCTGGTCCGGGCACTCGGGGAGAACGACGAGTGGCTCGTGCACCTGCACCGGACCGTCCAGGAGGCGGTGGACCGGCGGAGGCTCGACGTCGAGCGGGTGGTGGTGCCGGGCGGCCGGAGCGGTCTCGTTCTTCTCGTACGCCGTTCCGACGGCACACCCGCCGCGCTGAAGCTGGCCCCGCCCACCGCCGCCCCGGCGCTGGAGCGGGCGGCGCTCGCGCACTGGAACGGGTGGGGTGCGGTGCGCCTGCTGGACGAGGAGGGAGACGGCCTGCTCATGGAGCGGCTGCAGCCCGACGTCTCCCTGCGGTCCCTGCCCGAGGCGAAGGCGCTGCTGGAGGCTGCCGGAACGGTTCGGCGGCTGTGGGTCGAGCCGCCGGCGGGCCACGGTTTCGAGACGGTGGCCGCGCGCACGGAGCGGCAGGCGGAGGCGATGCGGGCGCGCGGGGCCGGGGAGCCGCTCGTCGCGGCGGCGCTGGCGGCGCGCGAGGAACTGGTGGCGTCCGCGCCCGAACTCCTGCTGCTGCACGGCAACTTCCGCCAGGGCAAGGTGCTGGCGGGTGAGCGCGTGCCGTGGCTCGCGGTGGGACCGGAGCCGGTGGTGGGCGAACGCGCCTACGACCTGGCGCGGCTGGTCCGGGACCGGGTCGAGGACCTGGTGGCCGCGGCCGCAGGTGCGTCGTCGGCCCGCCGCCGGGTGAACAGGCTGGCGGACTCGCTGGAGGTGGACCGCGACCGGCTGCGGGGCTGGACGCTGTTCCGCGCGGTCGAGTCGGGCGTCCGCGCGGTGGCGTCGGGGCGGCGGGCGGAGGGGGAACTGGCGCTGGAGTTCGCGGGCTGGTTGTAGCGGGGGGCCTTTCCCCTCCCCGAACCGGGGCTCCGCCCCAGACCCCGCACCGCGCGTGGCTCCGCCCCGGCCCCCGTTACGGGGCTTCGCCCCGGACCCCGTACCGCGCTCCGCGCGGTGTCCTCAAACGCCGGACGGGCTGAATCCCGCACAGCGAGCCACCCCGCCGCATCGAAGGCGCGGGGCCGAACCCCCGGATCACGCCCCGCCGCCGTTGGAGCCGCGGGCACGGGGGCAGCGCCCCGAATCACGCCCCACCTCCGTGCGAGGCGGGGGCCCGGGGGCGGAGTCCCCGGGAAAGGACCCCGCCCCCGTCGCGTCAGGCGCGCAGGCGTGCGACCGCTTCCGCCACCGGGAGCTCCTCGCGCTCGCCTGTGCGGCGGTCCTTCAGTTCCACCACGCCCTCGCCGGCCCGGCGGCCCGCCACGAGGATCTTCGGGACGCCGATCAGCTCCGCGTCCGTGAACTTCACGCCCGGCGACACGCCCGCCCGGTCGTCGACCAGCACGCGCAGGCCCGCGTCGCCCAGCTGCTGCGCGACGTCCAGGGCCAGCTCCGTCTGCAGCGCCTTGCCGGCGGCGACGACGTGCACGTCCGCTGGCGCCACCTCGCGCGGCCAGCACAGGCCCTGCTCGTCGGCCGTCTGCTCGGCGAGCGCCGCCACCGCGCGCGAGACGCCGATGCCGTACGAGCCCATGGTCACGCGGACCGGCTTGCCGTTCTGGCCGAGCACGTCGAGCTGGAAGGCGTCCGCGTACTTGCGGCCCAGCTGGAAGATGTGGCCGATCTCGATCGCGCGGTCCAGCTTCAGGCCGGTGGAGCACGTCGGGCAGGGGTCGCCCTCCTCGACCACGACGACGTCCAGGTAGTCGTCGACCTCGAAGTCCCGGCCCGCGACGACGTTCTTCGCGTGGAAGCCGTGCTTGTTCGCCCCGGTGATCCAGGCGGTGCCGGGCGCGACGCGCGGGTCGGCGATGTAGCGGACCTTCTCCAGGCCCTGCGGGCCGACGTAGCCGCGGACCAGGTCCGGGCGGTCCACGAAGTCGTCGGCGGTGACCAGTTCGACGGTCGCGGGCGCCAGGTGGTCGCCGAGCTTGCCGAGGTCGACCTCGCGGTCGCCGGGGACGCCGACCGCGACGATCTCGCCGTCGACCTTTACGAGGAGGTTCTTGAGGGTCGCCGACGCCGGGACGCCGAGGTGCTCGGCGAGCGTCTCGATCGTCGGGGTGTCGGGGGTGTCCAGCTCCTCGACCGGGCCGTGGGCCGAGCCGTCGACGGGCACCAGCCCGAAGGTGACGGCCTCGGTGTTGGCGGCGTATGCACAGGAGGGGCAGTAGACGAACGTGTCCTCACCGGCCGCGGCGGGTGCGAGGAACTCCTCGGACGCCGAGCCGCCCATCGCCCCCGAGACCGCGGAGACGATCTTGTGCTCCAGGCCGAGGCGCTCGAAGATCTTCACGTACGCCTCGCGGTGCAGGGCGTAGGACTCGGCGAGGCCCTCGTCGGAGGTGTCGAAGGAGTACGAGTCCTTCATCTGGAACTCGCGGCCGCGCAGGATGCCCGAGCGGGGGCGCGCCTCGTCGCGGTACTTCGTCTGGATCTGGTAGAGGATCACCGGCAGGTCCTTGTAGGACGTGCACTGGTCCTTGACCAGCTGGGTGAAGATCTCCTCGTGGGTGGGGCCGAGGAGATAGTCGGCGCCCTTGCGGTCCTTGAGGCGGAACAGCTCGGCGCCGTACTCCTCCCAGCGGCCCGTCGCCTCGTACGGCTCCTTGGGCAGCACGGCCGGCAGCAGGACCTCCTGGGCGCCGATGGCGTCCATCTCCTCGCGCACGACGCGGGCGACGTTCTCCAGGACACGCTTGCCCAGCGGCAGCCAGGACCAGATGCCCGCGGCGTTGCGGCGGACGTAACCGGCGCGGACGAGGAGCTTGTGGCTGAGCGTCTCGGCGTCCGCCGGGTCGTCGCGCAGTGTCTTGATCATCAGACGGGACATGCGCTGGACCTGGGCCATGGTGAACTCCTGCTCGGAACGTGTGATGTGCAGGAGGTTAGCCGGGCCGCACCGACAGGCGGAAATCAGTTGCCGCGCAGCAGCGGCAGCGGCGCGCCCATCACCGCGTACGGACTGGGCGCGCTCGGGAACAGGACGTGCTCGGCGAGGTCCCGGTAGCCGAGCCTGCGGTACAGGCGGCGGGCGGGGCTCTCGACGTCGATGGCGGACAGGATGGAGCGCGGCTGGTCGGCTCCGTCCGTGATGGTGGTGATCAGCGCGCGGCCGATCCCGCGGGCCTGGAAGCCGGGGTGGACGTGCAGTTCGGTGATGACGAAGGCGTCGTCGAGCCAGTCGTCCTTGCCGTTGCGGCGCAGGTACGGCTCGACGACGGTGGACCACCAGTGGCCGCGGTCGTTGGGCATGCCGTAGACGAAGCCGACGAGCCGGTCGTCCGGGGTGGTGGCGCCGAGGGCGCGCGCGCCCGGGTTGGTCAGGTGTCGCAGCACGATGTAGCGGCGGATGTCGATCTCTTCGTCGCTGAGCCCGAAGGCCAGTGCCTGGACGGCGAGTGCCTCGTCGACCCGCGCCGTCAGGTCGAGCGGGCCGATGACGACGCCGGGATCTGCTGCCATGGCCGCACCCTACTGGCCGGGCCTGCCGTTCAGAACAGCACGCTCATGAAGGCGCCGACCTCGCGGAAGCCGACCCTGCGGTAGGCCGCCCTGGCGGCGGTGTTGTAGTCGTTGACATACAGGCTCACGATCGGCGAGACGTCCGCGAGGGCGTAGCGCAGGACGGCCGCCATGCCCGTCTCGGACAGTCCGCGGCCGCGGTACTCGGGCGCGACCCAGACGCCCTGGATCTGGCAGGCCTTGGCGGTCGCGGCGCCGATCTCGGCCTTGAAGACGACCTTGCCGTCCTCGATGCGCGCGAACGCGCGTCCCGTACCGACGAGTTCGGCGACGCGGGCCTGGTAGAGCAGGCCGCCGTCACCGGCGAGCGGGGAGACGCCGACCTCCTCGGTGAACATCGCCACGCACGCCGGCATGATCACGTCCATCTCGTCCTTGCGGATGCGGCGGACGTACGGGTCGGGCTCGATGTCGTCGGGCACCTTCTCGGTGATCATCAGTGGCTGGTGCGCGCGTACGTCCCTGGCGGGGCCCCAGCTCGGTTCGAGCAGACGCCACAGCGCGGCGGTCGGTTCGGCGGGGCCCACGATGGACGAGCAGCGGCGTCCGGTCCTGCGGGCCCGGTCGGCGAAGGCGCGCACGGCCTCGGGCGTGGCGCAGACCGGGACGAGGTTGGCGCCGGTGTAGCAGAGGGAGCGCAACTGCCCGTCCGCGTACCAGCCCCACATCTCGCCGCCGAGGCGCCAGGGATCGAGACCGGCTGCCTGGACCCGGGCGGTGACGAAAGCATTCGCCACGGGATCGCTCTCGAGGATGGCGAGCGCTGCGCCGAGTTCGCCGGGGTCGAGGACCCGGGTGGTGGTCTGCGTCAACACGAGGGGCCTCACCATGCGGTTTGCTGATCCTGGCACTGTACCCGCCGCTTCGGCGTCGTGTCCGGTTGCGGGAAAGGGACCGGCCCGCGCGAGCGGCTGCGGGAATGCGCAGGACGGCGCGAGGCCCCGCCTCCCGGTGGGAGCGGGGCCTCGGAAACGCGGGGACGCGTCAGCCGGCGACGGAGATCTGGGGCTCGCCGGAGGCGACGCCGTCCTTCTCCATCTGCTCGGCGATCTTCATCGCCTCGTCGATCAGCGTCTCGACGATCTTCGACTCGGGCACGGTCTTGATGACCTCGCCCTTGACGAAGATCTGGCCCTTGCCGTTGCCGGAGGCGACACCGAGGTCGGCCTCGCGGGCCTCGCCGGGGCCGTTCACCACGCAGCCCATGACGGCGACGCGCAGCGGGACCTCCATGCCCTCGAGGCCCGCCGAGACCTCGTCCGCCAGCTTGTAGACGTCGACCTGGGCGCGGCCGCAGGACGGGCAGGAGACAATCTCCAGGCGGCGCTGGCGCAGGTTCAGCGACTCCAGGATCTGGATGCCGACCTTGACCTCCTCCGCCGGCGGGGCGGAGAGGGAGACGCGGATGGTGTCGCCGATGCCCTCGGAGAGCAGCGCGCCGAAGGCGACCGCGGACTTGATCGTGCCCTGGAAGGCGGGGCCGGCCTCGGTGACGCCGAGGTGCAGCGGGTAGTCGCACTGGGCGGCGAGCTGGCGGTAGGCGTTGACCATCACGACGGGGTCGTTGTGCTTGACCGAGATCTTGATGTCGTGGAAACCGTGCTCCTCGAAGAGCGACGCCTCCCACAGGGCGGACTCGACGAGCGCCTCGGGGGTCGCCTTGCCGTACTTCTCCAGCAGGCGGCGGTCCAGCGAGCCCGCGTTGACGCCGATGCGGATGGGGGTGCCCGCCTCCCCGGCCGCCTTCGCGATCTCCTTGACCTTGTCGTCGAACTGCTTGATGTTGCCCGGGTTGACCCGCACCGCCGCGCAGCCGGCGTCGATCGCCGCGAAGACGTACTTCGGCTGGAAGTGGATGTCGGCGATGACCGGGATCTGCGACTTCTTGGCGATGGTCGCGAGGGCGTCCGCGTCGTCCTGCGTGGGACACGCGACGCGGACGATCTGGCAGCCCGACGCCGTCAGTTCGGCGATCTGCTGCAGCGTCGCGCCGATGTCGGAGGTCCGGGTCGTCGTCATGGACTGCACCGAGACAGGTGCGTCGCCGCCGACCGCGACGGAACCGACCTGGATCTTCCGGCTGACCCTCCGGTCGGCGAGCTTCGTCGGAACGGACGGAATTCCGAGAGAAATTGCAGTCATCTGCTGTGCAACCCCAAGGTATGGATCGAGGTCCCGAGATCGGCGGGCTCCAGCACCCGAGGTTACGCCACGGGCGTTCGGGCGGGCACATCCGCCGCCCGGAGTCCACCCAAAGAGGACGGCCGGACACGCAGGGTGTCCGGCCGTCGCGAGGATGATCTCCCTGATCTTTCCGTCAGCTGATCTTCACCGGGTTCACGATGTCGGCGACCAGCACGAGCAGCGTGAAGCAGATGAAGATCCCGGCCACCACGTAGGCGACGGGCATCAGCTTCGCCACGTCGAACGGGCCCGGGTCCGGACGCCGGAACAGCTTGGCGATCCCCCGCCGTACGGACTCCCACAGGGCGCCCGCGATGTGCCCGCCGTCCAGTGGCAGCAGCGGCAGCATGTTGAACAGGAACAGCGAGAGGTTGAAGCCGGCGAGCAGCATCAGGAACGTGGCGACGATGTTGGTCGTCGGCATGTCGAGGTTGAGGACCTCGCCGCTGAGCCGGGCCGCGCCGACCACACCCACGGGGGAGTCGTCCTTGCGCTCCCCGTCGCCGAAGGCCGCGTCCCACAGATCCGGAACCTTGGAGGGCAGGGCGATGATCGACTCGGCGCCGTTCTCGATCATGCCGCCCATGCGGTCGACGGACTCGCCGAACGACAGCGGCAGGATCTCGGTCCTGGCGGCGAAGCCGAGGTAGCCCGCGGGCTCGTAGCCGGAGACGACCTCGCCGTCCTCGTCCTTCTTGACCACCATGTTCTCGATGAGCGTCGCCTTCAGGACCTGCTCGCGCCCGTCGCGTTCGACGGTGATCTCGGCCGGGCCGATCGTGTCGCGGATGCGCTCGGAGAGCGTGGGCCAGTCGTCGATGCGCTCCCCGTCGAAGGCGACGATCCTGTCGCCCTCCTTGAGCCCGGCGAGCGCGGCGGGCGAGTCGGGGTCGCCCTCGGCGCACGTGTCGCGCTTCTCGCTCTGCTCGATGACGCACTTCTGCACGCCTGCCACCTCGGTGGTCTGCGTCGGCGTGCCGAAGGTCATCATCACGCCGACGAAGATCGCCACTGCCAGCACGAGGTTCATGAACGGCCCCGCGAACATCACGATGACGCGCTTCCACGGCTTGCGCGTGTAGAACAGCCGCGTCTCGTCGCCGGGCCGCAGCTCCTCGTACGCGGCGGAGCGGGCGTCCTCGATCATCCCGCGCCACGGGGACGTGGAGCGGGCCTCGATCCGGCCGTCGTCCCCGGGCGGGAACATCCCGATCATGCGGATGTAGCCGCCCATCGGGATGGCCTTGATGCCGTACTCGGTCTCGCCCTTGTGCCGGGAGAACAAGGTCGGGCCGAAGCCGACCATGTACTGCGGCACCCGGATGCCGAACAGCTTCGCCGTCGACAGATGGCCCAGCTCGTGCCAGGCGATGGAGAACAGCAGCCCCACGCCGAACAGCACTATGCCGAGAACCGTCAACACCATCGTCATGCGCGAGCCTCCGCAGGCCGTTCTTCGCCGCTGTGTGTGTACGTCGCCGCCGTCTCACGGGCCCTCGCCCGGGCCCAGGCGTCCGCTTCGAGGACGTCCGTCACCGTGAGCGAGGTTCCCGGCGCGGGTGTCCCGTGCTCGGCGACCACTTGGGTGACCGTATCCATGATGGCGTTGAACGGCAGCCGCCCGTCGAGGAACGCCTCGACGCACTCCTCGTTCGCCGCATTGAACACCGCCGGCGCCGTGCCGCCCAGCTCCCCCACGTGCCGGGCGAGTCCCACGGACGGGAACGCCTCGTTGTCGAGGGGGAAGAACTCCCAGGTCGACGCCTTGGACCAGTCGAACGCGGGAGCCGCGTCGGGGACCCGCTCGGGCCAGCCGATGCCGATCGCGATCGGCCCGCGCATGTCCGGCGGGGTGGCCTGGGCGAGCGTCGAGCCGTCGGAGAACTCCACCATCGAGTGGACATACGACTGGGGGTGGACGACGACCTCGATGCGGTCGAAGGGGATGTCGTAGAGGAGGTGGGCCTCGATGACCTCGAGGCCCTTGTTGACGAGGGTCGCGCTGTTGACCGTAATGACGGGGCCCATGGCCCAGGTGGGATGCGCGAGGGCGTCCTCGGGCCGGACGTCCGCGAGCTCCGCCTTCGTACGGCCCCGGAAGGGCCCGCCGGACGCGGTGACCACGAGCTTGCGCACGTCGGCGCGGGTGCCGCAGGCCAGTGCCTGGAAAAGCGCGGCGTGCTCCGAGTCGACGGGGATGATCTGGCCCGGCTTGGCGACCGCCTTGACCAGGGGCCCGCCGACGATGAGCGACTCCTTGTTGGCCAGAGCGAGCGTACGGCCGGCCTCGAGCGCCGCGAGGGTGGGCGCGAGGCCGATGGAGCCCGTGATGCCGTTGAGCACCGTGTGGCACGGCGAGGCGGCGAGCTCGGTGGCCGCGTCGGGGCCGGCCAGGATCGTGGGCAGGGGCTCGCTGCCGTACTGGGCCGCCAGCGCCTCGCGCAGCGCGGGAACGACGTCCTCGCGGGCCACGGCGACGGTCTCGACGCGCAGCCGGTGCGCCTGCTCGGCGAGCAGGCCGACCCGTCCGCCGGCGGCGGACAGCGCGGTGACGCGGAAGCGGTCGGGGTTGCGCAGGACCAGGTCGATGGCCTGCGTGCCGATGGACCCGGTCGAGCCGAGGACGACGATGTCCCGGCGTCCCTGAGAGGGATCGAAGGTCAGGTGCGGGTCGGCGAGGGGTGATGGGCTGTCGCTCATCCCTCCATTGTGGCCGTTAGGCCGGTCCGCCCGGACAGGGCGTCCCCCGTGCGCCTCCTGGGCAGGTGGAACTACGCGCCGCCGGCGTGGACGGCGGAGAACTTCTTCCACTGGGCGTCGATGATCTCCGGGGGCACGGCGCCGATGTCCTTCGTGCCGAGGAAGTCGGCACGGAAGGAGAGCGTGACCGTACCGGAACGGACGACGGTCAGGTACTCGTACAGCTTCAGATCGTCCTTCACGTCGAGGACGGTGAGGCGGAACGCCTCGGCCTCGTCGCCGATGGCGGGCGCCTCGACGCGTTCGGCCTTCAGCACCCGGGCCCGCACGAGGACCCGCACCTCGGTGTAGCCGCCGGCGCAGGCGTCGCCCGCGCCGGCGAGGTCCTTCATCACGGCGGCGGCCCCGTCCCCCGCGTACGACCGCAGCTGCACCAGGACGCCGATGCCGGCCGGCTCGTCCGCGACGTCGGCCTCGCGGTGGACCTCGGCGGCCGGGTCGTGCGCGGTCGCGCCCGCGGCGAGGCTGACGAGGGGCTGGCACCGGGCCGGATCCGCGGTGTAGTCCTCGCCGAGCGGGGCGAAGTCGGGCTCTCTCGCGGTGTACGGGCCGATCCGCTCGCCGTCCGTGAAGGCGACGGCCTCCAGGGCGGCCTCGGTGAGCGCGCCACCGCCGGCCGGCTGCGCGGAGCGGGACGGGGAGGCGGACCGATCGCCGCCGTTCCCGTCCGCTGCGTCCGTGCCGCCGTCACCGCCACCGCCACCGCAGGCGGCCGTGGCGGCGAGCAGTCCGGCCAGCGCGAGGCCGCGGATCCGCAGCAGCCGGCGGGTGTGCCGGTTGCCGCTGTTGACGTGTCCCGCCCCGAACATCCGTGCCGCGCTCCCCTGTTGACCGTGATCGAAGGCCGATTGTGGATCAGCGGGGGCTGCGTGCGCCACCTTCCGGGCACGGCGAGGGCCGGGCCGAGGGCCGGCGGGCTCGGGGTGCGGCGGGCCCGGGAGCGCGGCGGGCCCGCGGGTGCGGCCGGGACGTCCCGGCCGCACCCCGGTGCCGGTCAGCGGATCGGCCGGTGCACGTTCTCCCGCTGGGAAGGGCCGGGAGTGGCGTCCGCGATCCAGGGCCCGTCACCGCTCGCGTCGATGACGCCCTCCTCGAGCCACGTGTACGTGCCGGCCATAACACCCTTGACCACCGTGCGGTCCAGGTCGTCGGTGTTGTTCCAGAGCCGGCCGAAGAGCTCCTCGACGCGGATGCGCGACTGCCGGCAGAAGGCGTCGGCGAGCTGGTACGCCTCGCGGCCGTGGTCGTCGGTGCTCCGCAGCAGTTCCGCCCGTACGCAGGCGGCGCTCATCGCGAACAGCTCGGCGCCGATGTCGACGATGCGGCCGAGGAAGCCCTGTTTGGTCTCCATCCGGCCCTGCCACCGGGACATGGCGTAGAACGTGGACCGGGCGAGCCTGCGCGCGGCCCGTTCGACGTAGCGCAGATGGGTCGACAGGTCCGCGTGGCCGCGGGGGTGGAACTCGGCGTACGAGCGCGGGAGCTGGCCCGGGCCCGCGACCAGCTTGGGCAGCCAGCGGGCGTAGAAGGCGGTGGCGTGGGCGCCCGCCCTCGCCTTGTCGCCGAGGGACTTGTCGGGGTCGATGATGTCGCCGGCGACGGCGAGGTGCGCGTCGACCGCCTCGCGGGCGATCAGCAGGTGCATGATCTCCGTCGATCCCTCGAAGATGCGGTTGATGCGCATGTCGCGCAGCAACTGCTCGGCGGGGACGGCTCGTTCGCCCCGGGCGGCGAGGGAGTCGGCGGTCTCGAAGCCGCGGCCGCCGCGGATCTGGACCAGCTCGTCGGCCATCAGCCAGGCCATCTCGGAGCCGTACAGCTTGGCGAGGGCGGCCTCCATGCGGATGTCGTTGCGGTTCTCGTCCGCCATCTGGCTGGACAGGTCGAGGACGGCTTCGAGGGCGAAGGTGGTGGCGGCGATGAAGGAGATCTTCGAGCCGACGGCCTCGTGGTGGGCGACCGGCTTGCCCCACTGCTCGCGGACGGAGGTCCACTCGCGGGCGATCTTCAGGCACCACTTGCCCGCGCCGGCGCACATCGCGGGCAGGGAGAGCCGGCCGGTGTTGAGGGTGGTCAGGGCGATCTTGAGGCCGGAGCCCTCGGGGCCGATGCGGTTCGCCGCCGGGACGCGGACCTGGTGGAAGCGCGTGACGCCGTTCTCGAGGCCGCGCAGGCCCATGAAGGCGTTGCGGTTCTCGACGGTGATGCCGGGCGAGCTCGACTCGACGACGAAGGCGGTGATGCCGCCCTTGTGTCCCTCGCTCTTCGGCACCCGTGCCATGACGACGAGGAGGTCGGCGACGACGCCGTTGGTCGTCCAGAGCTTGACCCCGTCGAGGATGTAGTCGTCCCCGTCGGGGACGGCCGTGGTGGCCAGGCGCGCCGGGTCCGAGCCGACGTCCGGCTCGGTGAGCAGAAAGGCGGAGATGTCGGTGCGGGCCAGTCGTGGCAGGAAGGTGTCCTTCTGCTCCTGCGTGCCGAAAAGTTTGAGGGGCTGGGGTACGCCGATCGACTGATGGGCGGAGAGCAGCGCGCCGATCGCGGGGTTCGCCGAGCCGGCCAGGGCCAGGGCCTTGTTGTAGTACACCTGGGTGAGTCCGAGGCCGCCGTACTTGGTGTCGATCTTCATCCCGAGGGCGCCGAGCTCCTTGAGGCCGTCGATCACCGCGTCGGGGATCTGGGCGTCGCGCTCGATCTGGGCGCCGTCGACCTTCGTCTCGCAGAAGTCGCGGAGCTTGGCGAGGAACTCCTCGCCGCGCTGCGCGTCCTCCGTGGACGGCAGGGGGTGGGGGTGGATGAGGTCCAGCCGGAAGCGGCCGAGGAACAGTTCCTTGGCGAAGCTGGGCTTCCGCCAGTCCTGCTCGCGCGCCGCCTCGGCGACCTGGCGGGCTTCACGCTCGGAGACTTTGGGCTTGGTCGGTGCGGACATGAAGGGAGTCACCTCGCCGCGGTGTGGTGGAGTCCTGGAATCACTCGATCCGTCGGGAACTACCGGTCGGTGCTACTTGTGAGTCTCTACCCGATCCGGCCGACTCTCACCAGCCTTCGCGCGCCCTGCGGGCCATCCTTGGCGCTTATACCGCACCGCGGCCGGCAGGGCGGCCCGACCGGGGACCGAGGACGTCACCGCCCACAGGAGCGGTGCGTCGCCGGACGGCCGAGCGAGGGCTCGGGGCGTACGGACCAGGTCGTCCTGCGACTCTCCGTACCTGATCCGTACGCCATCGGGCGAACGGTTACCGGCGGCCTCAGCCCCGCAAGCCCGCCGCGGACATGGCGGCCTGCGCCAGGTCATGGATACCGCTCGGCCCTTCCAGGTCCTCCATCTCTGACGACTGGTCGGACTTGTCGTCGAACCTGCAGACGGTGGCCGAGGAGGGCTCATACGTGTCGTCGCCGGCGAAGGTCGCGGTGTAGCAGTTCTCGCTGTCCTGCTTGCGCGGAACCTTGCAGGTGGCCTTGCCCCGCCTGTCGGTCGTCTCGGTGCACAGCTCGACGGAGTCAGTGGTGAACGCGATCCACTGCCCCTCCAGCGGCTCGCCCTCGGCGGTCAGCTTGGCCTTCAGAACCAGGGCCTTCCTGCCCCCGTCGCCCAGGGCGTCCACGACGTCCTTCCCCTTCCCCTTCTTCTTCTCCAGCTTCAGGGTCAGCTTGGTCGGGGTCCGGTCGGTTCCGATCGCCACGCTCTGCGGGTCGATCTCCACGGGGATGGTGGCGATGACGGCGTCGGTGGCGGTCGAGATCACCGACACGGTGTTGGCGTTGGCGTTGGTGACGTAGACGCGGGCGCCGTTCGGGGTGACCGCCACCCCCTCCGGGCCGTCGCCGACCGGGATGGTGTCGATGACGGTGTCGGTGGTGGTGGAGATCACCGACACGGTGTCGTCGTTGGAGTTGGCGACGTAGACGCGGGCGCCGTCCGGGGTCACCGCGAGCAAGGCAGGGCCGTCGCCGACCGGGATGGTGTCGATCACGGTGTCGGTGGCGGTGTCGATCACCGACACCGTGTCATCGCCGTTGTTGGTGACGTAGACGCGGGCGCCGTCCGGGGTCACCGCCACCCCCTCCGGGGCGACGCCCACGGTGATGGTGTCGATGACGGTGTTGGTGGCGGTGTCGATCACCGACACCGTGTTGTCGACGAAATTGGCGACATAGACACGGGTGTTGTCCGGGGTAACGACCACCCCGGTAGGACCGTTGCCGACGGTGATGGTGTCGATGACGGTGTTGGTGGCGGTGTCGATCACCGAGACGGTGCCCTCGAAGAAGTTGGTGACGTAGACGCGGGTGCCGTCCGGGCTGGCCGCCAACGTGTGGGGGCCGAGGCCCACGGGGATGGTGGTGATGACGGTGTTGGTGGCGGTGTCGATCACCGTCACCGTGTCATCGCCGGAGGCGGAGACGTAGGCGCGGGTGCCGTCGGGGGTGAGTACCACCCCTTCCGGACTGTCGCCCACGGGAATGGTGGTGATGACCGTGTTGGTGGCGTCGTTGATCACCGACACCGTGTCAGAACCGCGGTTGGCGACGTAAGCGAACGTTCCGTCCTGCGCGGCCGCGGGCGTCGCCACGGCGAGCGGGACGGCCAGGCCCGCCAGCACCGCCAGACCCGCCACCCAGGCCCGCACCATGACCCACCACGAACCCCCGCCCCCGCGACTTCGCCCCGTATTGCCCCGCCCCGGCGCCCCCGAGACTGCGATACCTGACATGAAGACCTCCTGCAGTGCACGGCACCGAAGTGCTTTGCGTGCTATGGATGAAGGCGGCGATCGATGGCCTGTCAGGGACGTCCGGATCGCCGCGGCGCTGATGATCGCCGCAGCCGACGCTAGGTGCCCTGATCAGCCCGTGCCCGTTCGTAGCCGGTGGATGAGGGCCGTACGGGCGAGTCCGCTCCCCCATGCGGTCTCCGTCGCGGCGGGGGCAGGAGACATGCAAGGCAACGGCCGGAGCCCCCGCACAGTGGGCTCCGGCCGTTGGTTCGGTGACGTACTAGAGGGCCAGGCCCGTGAGGACCAGCACCCGCTCGTACGTGTAGTCGTCCATCGCGAAGGCCACGCCCTCGCGGCCGACGCCGGACTGCTTCGCACCGCCGTAGGGCATCTGGTCGGCGCGGTAGGACGGGACGTCGCCGACGATCACGCCGCCGACCTCCAGGGCGCGGTGCGCGCGGAAGGCGGTCTGCAGGTCGTGCGTGAACACACCTGCCTGCAGGCCGTACTTGGAGTCGTTGACGGCGGCGAACGCCTCGTCCTCGCCGTCGACCTTCGTCACCGTCAGGACAGGGCCGAAGACCTCCTCGCAGGCGAGGGTGGCGTCGGCGGGGACGTCGGTGAGGACGGTGGGCGCGTAGGTGGCGCCGTCGCGCTTGCCTCCGGTCAGCAGCTTCGCGCCGCCCTGGACGGCCTCGTCGACCCAGGACTCCACGCGCTGGGCGGCGTCCTCGTTGACGAGCGGGCCGACGTCGGTCGCGGAGTCGGACGGGTCACCGGTGACCTGGGCCTCCACCGCCGCGACGATCTTCGGCAGCAGCCGGTCGTAGACGGACGCGTCGGCGATCACGCGCTGCACGGAGATGCAGGACTGGCCGCCCTGGTAGTTGGAGAACGTGGCGATACGGGTCGCCGCCCAGTCCAGGTCCTGCTCGCTCGCGAAGTCGGAGAGGACGACCGCCGCGCCGTTGCCGCCGAGCTCCAGCGTGCAGTGCTTGCGCGGGACGGAGTCCATGATCGCGTAGCCGACCTTGTCGGAGCCCGTGAAGGAGATGACCGGCAGGCGCTCGTCCTTCACGAGGGCGGGCATCTGCTCGTTCGGGACGGTCAGCACGGACCAGGAGCCGGCGGGCAGATCGGTCTCGGCGAGCAGCTCGCCGAGGATCAGCCCGGACAGCGGGGTCGCCGGGGCGGGCTTGAGGATGATCGGCGCACCGACCGCGATCGCCGGAGCGATCTTGTGGGCGCACAGGTTCAGCGGGAAGTTGAACGGCGCGATGCCGAGGACGACGCCCTTGGGGAAGCGGCGGGTCAGTGCGAGGCGGCCCTGGCCGCCGGCGTCGGTGTCGAGCCGCTGGGCCTCGCCGCCGTTGAAGCGGCGGGCCTCCTCGGCGGCGAAGCGGAAGACCGAGACGGCGCGGCCGACCTCGCCGCGCGCCCACTTGATCGGCTTGCCGTTCTCGGCGGAGATCAGCTGGGCGATCCCCTCCGTGCGCTCGACGAGGCGCTTCGAGACGTGGTCCAGGGCGGCGGCGCGTACGTGGGCCGGGGTCGCGGCGAACTCGTCGATCACGGCGTGCGCCGCGGCGACGGCCTCCTCGACCTGCGCCTCGGTGGGCACGGAGACCCGGCCGACGACCCGGCCGTCCCAGGGGGAGGTGACGTCGAAGGCGGCCTCGCCGGTGGCCTGGCGGCCGGCGAGCCAGAAGGCGTGGGTGGCAGTCATGTCCGGGTCCCGGCCCTTCCGAAGTAGATGGGGGTTGGTCTGTGCCCACCGTAGGACCGGGAACCGGCGGATGTGTTTGTCCGAGGTGTACTGGTCGCCGGGCGATCTGCGACGCTTTGGCGAGAGCGCGGGGCGCTGCCGCCGCAGCGCGGGCAGAATCCCAGGTCAGCGCCGCCGTTCGGTGCTGACGATGAGGCACACACCGGCCACGACGACCGCGCCGCCGACAGCGATCGGCCAGGACAGCCGCTCGTCGAGGACGAGCGCGCCCAGCAGCACGGCGACGACCGGGTTCACGTAGGCGTACGTCGCCACGAGCGACAGCGGAGCGGAGTGCAGCAGCCAGGCGTACGCGGTGAACGCCATCAGCGAGCCGAAGACGATCAGGTAGGCGAGGGCGGTCCAGGACCGGGCCGACACGTCCTCCAGGCGGAAACCGTGCTGCTCGCCCCGGGAGAGGGCGACGGCGGCGCAGCCGAGGCCGCCCGCGACCATCTCGTACGCGGAGGCCGCGAACGGATTGGCCGGCATCGGGATGCGGGACGACGAGAACGAGCCCACCGCCCACAGGACGGTCGCGACGACCACCGTCAGCACGCCGCCGATCCGTACGTCGCCGCTGAGCCCGGGCAGGGTGAGGACGGCGAGTCCGGCGAGGCCCAGCAGCACGCCGAAGTAGGCGCCGGGGCCGGGGCGTTCGCCGAAGGACCTGCGCAGGACGACGACCCAGGCGGGGACGACGGCGATCAGCAGGGCGGTCAGTCCGGAGGGCACCGAGGTCTCCGCGAGGACCACGAGCCCGTTGCCCCCGAGCAGGAGCAGCAGGCCGACGAGGGTGGCGGAGCCCAGCTGGGCCCGGGTGGCCTTCAGCGCCGCGGGTCCGTAGCGCCAGGCGACGATCGCGCCGAGGACGATACCCGCGACGACGAACCGGGCGGCGGCCGACAGGAAGGGCGGCATGGTCTCGACCGCGACGCGGATGCCGAGGTAGGTGGAGCCCCAGACGACGTACACGATGACGAGGGCGGCCCAGACGGCACCGCTGATCCGCCGCCCCTGGGGAGCAGCAGGCTCGATGCCCTCGACAGTCATGTCCAAGTCGGTCACGCGTGGGGGCATCGATGCTCCTCGTCTCCTGGATGTGCGCGCCGCAGCCTCGGCCGTGACGCGCCGTTACAAGCCAGGAAGATAGGAAGTCGCCAGCCGAACTGCAATGATTCTGCCCGCAATCGGGCAGGGAGACGGTGAAATCCACGCCGTGGGTGGGGTTTTCCGCGACGCGTGGAGCTCTCCACCGCTCGACCCGCGTCCCGGGCGGGGCACGCGGGCGGCGCGTCACGGCACGCGGGCGGCGCTGCCCGGCAGGCGCGTGGGGCGCGCCCGGGGCCGCGGCCCGGCGAGCTCGGGAAGGCGCGTGGGGCCCGCCGGGGCGCGGAACGAAACGCGAGTGGGCGTGGCCCGGCAGACGCGGGCAGACACGTGGGGCCCGCCCGCGTGGCCCGGCAGCCTGGAGCCGGACGCGTGGGGCCGCCGGGGCGCGGCACGGAACGCGAGCGGCGTGGCCCGGCAGACGCGGGCAGACACGTGGGGCCCGCCCGCGTGGCCCGGCAGCCTGGAGCCGGACGCGTGGGGCCGCCGGGGCGCGGCACGGAACGCGAGCGGCGTGGCCCAGCGGGCTCGGGCAGACGCATGGGGCCCGCCCGGGGGCGCGGCCCGGCAGCTGGGACGGGCGGGTGGAAGCCCGCCCGGGACGTGGCATGGCACGCGGGCCGGGTGGCCCGGCAGACGCGGGAAGACGCGGGGGCACGTCAGCTGGCCCGACCGGCCCGAGGGCTCGCCCCGCCGAGCGTGGGGCGTCGAACTGCCGCGAGGCGAGCCGAGCACACGCGCGCCGGCGTCAATCCGCCACAGGAGTCGCCGTCGTCTTCAGGGACAGCCACAGCTCCATCCGGACGTCCGGGTCGTCCAGGGAGCGGCCGAGGATCTCCTCCACGCGGCGCATCCGGTAGCGCAGCGTGTGGCGGTGTACGCCGAGGTCCGCGGCCGCCGCGTCCCACTGGCCGTGGCGGGACAGCCATGCGCGCAGCGACGCGACGAGGTCGCCGCGGCCGGTGGCGTCGTGTTCGTGGAGGGCGCGCAGCATGCCGTCGGCGAAGGCGCGTACCGCGTCGTCCGCGAGCAGCGGCAGGATCGAGCCTGCTGCCAGCTCCTCGTGCTCGACCAGCGCGCGGCACCGCCGCCGGGCCACCGACAGCGCCTGCTCGGCCTGCTTGTACGCCCCGGCGGCCGCCGTCGTCCCCGTCGGCGCGGAGAGCCCGACGACGGTCTCCGCGTCCTCGGCCTCCTTGTCCGCGTACGCCGCCGTGCAGGAGGCGACCACCGCGCCGCCGTCGGCGGCCAGTATCACCAGCCGGCCGTCGCTTTCGGGCACCACCAGCACCGTCTCGCCGGCCCGGGCCGCCGCCGACTCCACCGACTCGGCGAACGCGGGCAGCGGGTCGTCGGCGTCGGTGTCCGGCTCGCCGGACAGCTCGGCGATCAGCAGCCGGAAGGGCGCGTCGAGCAGCCCGCCGTACAGGTCGCCCGCGACCGCGCGGGCGTGGTCCGGCTGACCGGCCAGCAGCATCCGCAGCACCGCGGCGCCGAGGCGCTGTTCCGCGGCCTGGAGAGAGCGGGACCGTTCCGTGGCGAGCGTGAGCAGGGCGACGGCCGAGTGGACCGCGTAGCGCTCGGCCGTGCCGAGGGGCGCTCCGGTGCCGACGGCGAGCGCGCCGCGCACGCGGCGGCCGGAGCCGAGGGACTGCAGCTCGACACGGTCGTCGTCCTGCGCGCCGCCGACGACCGCGCTCGCGGGCGCGGACCGCTCGCGCAGCCGTTTCACGTCGCCCGTGAAGCGGGCGGCCCGGCGGGCCGCCCACTCGGGGGCGGCGGCCACGACCGCGCCGGAGGCGTCGTACAGGGCGGCCCAGCCGTCGACATGCGCGGCGAGCCGGGCCACGACCGCGGCCGGCCCCTCGGCGAGCGCCGCGCGGGTCATCTCGCGCTGCGCCTCGAAACCGGCGGTCACGGCCCGGTACTGGTCGGCGGCGATCGCGGCCGAGACCGCCTTGGAGATGGCGATGAACGGGGTGCGGCGCGGCACCGCGAGGAGCGGCAGCCGCTCCTCCTTGGCCGCGTCGACCAGCGCGTCGGGCACGTCCTCGTAGTTGACGCCGACCGCGAAGCCGAGGCCGACCACTCCCGCCGCGACCAGCCTGCGCACATAGCGCCGCATCGCCTCGGGGTCCTCGGCGTCCAGCGTCATGGCGGTGACGAGCAGCAGCTCGCCGCCCTCCAGGTACGGCACGGGGTCGGCGAGCTCGCTGACGTGGGCCCAGCGCACGGGCGTCTCGAGGCGGTCCTCACCGGCGCGCACGGTGAGCTTGAGCGCCGAGTGCTGGACCAGCGAGGCGAGGGTGGGCGGCATGGACCGGGGGCCCTTCGAGCAGAGGTGCGAGTTTCGCCGTCCCGTATGAACGGCCTACCTCGATTCTGCCAGGGCGGAGCAGTCCGGAAATCCGCTCAGGTCCGCAGGTCGACCAGGAGCGGCGGCGCGTGTTCCCCGCGGACGCTGGTCAGTGACAGTACCGCGTGCCCGGCGGGCAGTCCGTGGGCCAGGTCGGAGGCCGACCAGCGGGGCCGTTCGACCTCGCGCACGGTGACCGCCTCGGCAGTCGCCGCCTTGCCCGTGGCCAGCCGGCGGAGCATGTGCAACGCCTTGGTGAGCGGTTCGTCGGAGACGATCTGCCGGTTGGTGACGTCGCGGGTCTGCACCCACTCGGTGCCCCAGGTCTCGGCGAAGTGCCCGCCGTCCCAGGGGGCGAGGCCGGCGAACGCCATGCGGCAGCCGACCGCGCCGAGCAGCGGTCCGCGCAGCGGCTCCGGTACGTCCTCCAGCGTCCGCAGCGCGAACACGACACCGGCGTTGGCGCTGCGCAGCCGCTGCACCGCGCGCACCGAGTCGCCGGTCACCGTGTAGGAGGCGTCGTCGAGGACCAGGCAGGCGAACAGCGAGCGGTCGCCGCGGGTCAGCGCGGCCTCGGTGAACTGGGCCAGCACCAGCCGCGCGATGATCCGGGACGCCTCGGCGTGACCGCGCTCGGGAAGGTCGATGCGGACCCGCAACGGGTGCTCGATGGAGCGCAGCGAGAACTGCCGGCCCTCGCCGTCGGTACGGAAGAACTCCGCGAAGGCGGGCCGGTCCAGGAACGCGATCCGCTCGGACAGCAGCACGCCGATGTCGTCGCCGCGCGCCGACTGCCGTGTGCGCGCGTCCAGTTCGCGCAGCTGTGATGCCTCTCCCCGGGCCTCCAGCGCCGCGCGCAGGCCGTCCAGGGCCGCGGTCGCACCGCCGAGGAGCTCGCGCAGCTCCGGGACGGCCGGGAAGTGGCCGTGGACGCACTGGTAGGGACCGATGAGCTGGGCGAGGGCGGTGGCGGCGCGGCGGCTGTCCCCGCCGGGGAGACCGGCCGCGAGGTCGCCGACGAGCGCCTCGGCGAGCATGCGGGCGGCCTCGTCGGGGTCTTCGGCGCCGCCGTACAGGTCGAGGTCATGGGTGGATCCGGGCCGTCCCACGGAGACGACCAGGTCGAAGTCGCCGTCCGGGGCGACGGCGGAGCCGTGGGCGGTGACGGCGACGACGGCGGCGCGGTTGGCGAGGGCGAGCAGGCACAGCGATTCGACGACGGGCCGGACGAGCCGCACGCTCTTGCCGGACCCCGAGGGGCCGACGGCCAGCAGCGAGGTCCCGAGCAGCGCGGGCTCCAGGGCCACGCCGGTGGTGCGCCGGGCGTAGGGGTTGCGGGCGTCGTCGACGACGGTGCCGATCTTGACCTGGCCGGTGACCAGGTCGTGGGTGGCGGCGCGTACGGGCAGGTCCCGCAGGCCCGAGGGGTGGGCGCAGGCGGCGGGTCCGTGCCTGCGCACGGTGTCGGCGAACGCGGTGAGCCGCTCGGGCCTGGCGTGGACGCTCTGCCAGGCGCGCCGGATGCGCGCGAAGTCGACGTCGCCGAGCGCGCCGGAACGGGCGGCCTCACCGAGGCGCGCGGCGGCGTCGGAGAGCCCGGCGCCGCGCAGCTCGGGCCAGTCGGCGAGATCGGCCTCGGGCGCGGGCGGGGCGGGGCGGGCGGGTGTGCGGCGGCGGACGACGTAGCGCTGCCAGATCTCGGGTACGTGGCCGATGCGGGCGAAGAACACCAGCATTCCGCCGCCGACCACGGCGTAGTAGACGTAGCTGGCGTTGGCCCAGGTGGTGGCGTCGGCGCGCCAGGAGTCGGGGGTGAGCACGAGGAGGGGCCACAGCCAGTAGCGGCCGAGGTAGCCGTTCCAGAGCAGGGACCACAGCAGCCAGCCGCTGAGCAGCGAGATGATCGCGCCGGAGAACAGCCGCCTGGCCGGGACGAGCTCGGGTTCCTCCTCCGGGCGCGGCCGGTGCCCGAGCCGCCACACGCCGGGCTCGGCCTGGGGGCGGGGGGTGCGCAGCCACTCCAGTACGGCGGGGCGGGTGGTGGGTGCGTGCCCCGGCACGGCGGGGGTCCCCGGCGGCAGGGGCGGGGCGGGTGCCTCGGGCGGTGGTCCGGCCGGACGGGGCACGGGGTTGGCGCGTGTGCCGCGTGCGTCGAATGTGCCTTCGGATTCCATTGAACCGCTGCCCCCTGACCAGCCAGGCCCGTCTGTGCACGGTCAATCTAGTGCCCGCGCGGAGGGAGTTCAGCGACTCGCCCCGGTGTCGTGCCCGCCGCACACCACCGCGTGCGGTGCCCGGCCCCGTCGCGCGGCGGGGCCGTGCGCGCGGCGGGCGCTCGCCCTGAGGTTGCACCCGCGCCCGGTTGCGGGCCGGGGGCACCCGGGACGGCGACCCCGATGCGGGCATCCCGGGACGGCACCAAGGGGCCGGGGCCCGCGCCGGCCCACCACACCCGGCCGCCCGGGCCCGGCAGCACAGCCTGGCACCGGACGGCGGTCCGGTGCAGGCCCGTGCACTCGGCCGCGGTGGCCGTCAACCCGCCCACCGGACGAGCCGGCGGCCCGCGGCCCGGCCGCCCTGGCCCGGCAGCACGTCCCGGCAGTGCGTCCCGGGCAACACGTCCCGGCCAGGACGGCCGTTCCGGAGGTACGTCCCGCGCCGCTGGGCCACGGCGGCGGTGGTACCCGCGCCCGCCCCGACCAGCCGGCGGCCCGGTCCACCCGGCTCCGCCCGGACGGCGGCCCCCGACGCCACGGGGCCTGCGGCCGCGACCCGCCCGCCCGGGACGGCGGCACCCCGACGCCACGCGCCACCCCGACCCGACGCGTGCTCGTGTGCGTATGGACGTCGAGGACAACGACACACCCCCAACACTCCCGAACGGCGCATGCCCCCATCCCCTCCCCGCACCTAGCCTGCGGAGAAAGACAAGAAGCGTCCGGATACACCCCCAGGAGCCCCTCATGACCGCAATCCCGCAGGAGCGCCGCGTCGTCACCGCCATCCCCGGCCCGAAGTCGCAGGAGCTGCAGGCCCGCCGTACGGCCACGGTCGCCGGCGGTGTGGGATCCGTGCTGCCCGTCTTCACGGCCCGTGCGGGCGGCGGGATCATCGAGGACATCGACGGCAACCGTCTGATCGACTTCGGCTCCGGCATCGCCGTGACCTCCGTCGGCGCCTCCGCCGAGGCCGTCGTGCGCCGCGCCTCCGCGCAGCTCGCCGACTTCACCCACACCTGCTTCATGGTGACCCCGTACGAGGGCTACGTGGAGGTCTGCGAGGCGCTCGCCGAGCTGACTCCGGGCGACCACGCCAAGAAGTCCGCGCTGTTCAACTCGGGCGCCGAGGCCGTCGAGAACGCCGTCAAGATCGCCCGTGCGTACACCAAGCGCCAGGCCGTCGTCGTCTTCGACCACGGCTACCACGGCCGCACCAACCTCACGATGGCGCTGACCGCCAAGAACATGCCGTACAAGCACGGCTTCGGCCCGTTCGCCCCCGAGGTCTACCGCGTCCCGGTCGCGTACGGCTACCGCTGGCCCACCGGCCAGGAGAACTGCGGCCCCGAGGCCGCCGCCCAGGCCATCGACCAGATCACCAAGCAGATCGGCGCCGAGAACGTCGCCGCGATCATCATCGAGCCGGTCCTCGGCGAGGGCGGCTTCATCGAGCCGGCCAGGGGCTTCCTGCCGGCGATCGTGAAGTTCGCCAACGACAACGGCATCGTCTTCGTCGCCGACGAGATCCAGTCCGGCTTCTGCCGCACCGGCCAGTGGTTCGCCTGCGAGGACGAGGACATCGTCCCGGACCTGATCACCACCGCCAAGGGCATCGCGGGCGGTCTGCCGCTCGCCGCCGTCACCGGCCGCGCCGAGATCATGGACGCCCCGCACGCGGGCGGCCTCGGCGGCACCTACGGCGGCAACCCGGTGGCCTGCGCCGGTGCGCTCGGCTCCATCGAGACGATGAAGGAGCTCGACCTCAACGGCAAGGCCAAGCGCATCGAGGAGGTCATGAAGGGCCGCCTGACCGCGATGGCCGAGAAGTTCGACATCATCGGCGACATCCGCGGCCGCGGCGCGATGATCGCGATCGAGCTGGTGAAGGACCGGGCGACCAAGGAGCCGAACCCGGAGGCCGCCGGCGCGCTCGCCAAGGCCTGCCACGCCGAGGGCCTGATCGTCCTCACCTGCGGCACCTACGGCAACGTGCTGCGCTTCCTGCCCCCGCTGGTCATCGGCGAGGACCTGCTGAACGAGGGCCTGGACATCATCGAGCAGGCGTTCGCAGGCGTCTGACCGGGGACGACGGAGCCGCTCTGTGAAGAGAGTGTGGGGGGCCGATGGCGGGATGGGAATCCGTCTGTCGGTCCCCCCGGCCTCTGCCGTACGGTTCCTGCAGATGAGAGAAACACCCAGCTCGCGGGGCACCGCGGGCGACCCCGGGCCGGAGCCTCCCCAGCCCCGACCCGGTCGTGCCCTCGCGCACACCGCTGGAGTCTCACGCTCCGGAGCTCCTCACCGATCGGATGGCCGCTCGCCCCAAACCCCCCGGGGCGCGCGGCGCACCGGTCCGGCCGGCCGCATCGGAACCACCCCCCCTGTTCCGATGTGGCCGGCCTCTCGGCGTTCTCGGGCCGCCGCGTTCGCGGTGTGCTGCACGCTCTTCGCACTGATCACCTGGCAGGTCGCCGCGCACGGCCCCCTGCGCAGGGCCGACGAGCGCCTGGGACGTGCCGTCTTCCGCGACGTGCCCGACGCCCTGACCGAACCGCTCGCCGACCTCGGCAGCATGACCGTCGCCCTGCCCGTGCTCGCCGCCGCCCTCGCGTGGACGCTGTGGCGCGGCGGACGGTGGCGCCCCGTACTGGCCACCGCGCTCGCCATGGCGGCGGTGCCCGCCCTGGTGATCCCGCTCAAGGCGTGGATCGCCCGGCCGGGGCCGCTGGAGCCGGGCACGGGCTGGTACCCGTCGGGGCACACCGCGACCGCGATGGTCGCCTACTGCGGCGCCGCCCTGCTCCTCGCCCCGTACACCCGCCGCCGGTGGCCGGTGCCCGTCGCCGTGGTGCTCACGTTGGCGACGGGCGTCGGACTCGTGCTGCGCGGCTACCACTGGCCGCTGGACGTGGCGGGCAGCGGGTGCCTGTCCGGCGCGGTGCTGCTGGTGCTCAGCTCCACGGGTAGGCGTCGAAGTTCTTGGCGAACTCCCACTGGTTGAAGCGGTCCCAGTTGATCGACCAGGTCATCAGGCCGCGCAGTGCGGGCCAGGTGCCGTGGGTCGTGTACGAGCCGCAGTCGGCCTTCCTCGTCAGGCAGTTCAGCGCCTTGTTCACCTCGGCCGGGACGGTGTGGCCGTTGCCCGCCTGGGTGGAGGCCGGCAGGCCGATCGCGACCTGGTCGGGGCGCAGCACGGGGAAGACCTTGCTCTGGTCGCCGGCGACGGGGAAGCCGGTGAGCAGCATGTCGGTCATCGCGATGTGGAAGTCGGCGCCGCCCATGGAGTGGTACTGGTTGTCGAGTCCCATGATCGGGCCGGAGTTGTAGTCCTGGACGTGCAGCAGCGTGAGGTCGTCGCGCAGGGCGTGGATGACCGGGAGGTACGCGCCGGCGCGCGGGTCCTGGCCGCCCCAGGGCCCGGAGCCGTAGTACTGGTAGCCGAGTTGGACGAAGAACGTCTCGGGCGCCATGGTCAGGACGAAGTCGGAGCCGTACCTGGCCTTGAGGGTCTTGAGCGCCGAGATGAGGTTGACGATCACCGGCGAGGTCGGGTTGCGGAAGTCGGTGTCGCCGGTGTTCAGCGACAGGGAGAGCACTTGGCGTTGTCGCTGCCGACCGGGGTGGCCTTGAGGGCGGACGTCCCGCCGTGGGTGGGCGAGGTGACCGCTGCGCCGCTGTCCGCGGTGCAGCTCCAGCCGGTGAGACCGGCCTCGAAGCCGCCGTTGCGGGCGAGTTCGGCGTCGGCGGCTGTCGCGGGCCGGGCCGTGGCGAGGAGTCCTGATGCGGCGAGTGCGACTGCCACAAGGGCAGCCTTGAGTCGGGTGCGGTCCACAACTGCCTCCGGGCATGGGGGTTTCGGAGTGGGGCGGCGCGCACAACATGGTCCAGACCAATTCCGTTGTCAAGACCTCTGGCACGCCCCACTCCCCCCGCCCTCAGCACTCCGGGCCGTTCGCGCCCCTCTCGCCGCGCGCGATACCTGTCGCCACCGCCGCTCACTCGAAGGGTGGCGGCGGCTCAGCTGTCGAAGCCGAGACCGAGCCTGTCCATCGTCCGCAGCCACAGATTGCGCCGGCCGCCGTTGGCGTCCGCCCGGGCCAGCGACCACTTGGTGAGCCCGATGCCGGCCCAGGCCACGGGCTCGGGCGGGAACGGCATCGGCTTGCTGCGCACCATCTTCAGCGCGGTGCGCTCGGTGCGTTCGCCGCCCAGAAGGTCGAGCATCACGTCGGCGCCGAACCGGGTCGCCCCGACACCGAGTCCGGTGTACCCGGCGGCGTAGGCGACCTTGCCGCCGTGCGCGGTGCCGAAGAACGCGGCGAACCGCGAGCACGTGTCGATGGCCCCGCCCCAGGCGTGGCTGAACCGGAGCCCCTCCAGCTGCGGGAAGCACCGGAAGAAGTGCCCGGCGAGCCGGAGATACGTCTCGGGCCGGTGGTCCAGCTCGGCGCTGAGCCGGCCGCCGAACGGGTAGACCGCGTCGTATCCGCCCCACAGGATGCGGTGGTCGGCGGTGATGCGGAAGTAGTGGAACTGGTTGGCGCTGTCGCCGAGTCCCTGCCTGCGCTTCCAGCCCACGGCGGCGAGCTGTTCGCCGCCGAGCGGTTCGGTCATCAGGGCGTAGTCGTAGACCGGGACGGTGTACGGGCGCAGCCGCTTGACCAGCGACGGGAACACGTTGGTGCCGAGCGCGACCCGCCGGGCCAGGACACGGCCGTACGGGGTGCGCACGGCCATGCCCGGCCCGCAGGCGGCCAGTTCGAGCCCGCGGGTGTTCTCGTAGATGCGGACGCCGAGGCCGAGGCACGCCTGCTTGAGCCCCCAGGCGAGCTTGGCCGGGTGCAGCATGGCGACGCCGTCGCGGTCCCACAGGCCCCCGAGGAAGGTCGGCGAGTCGACCTCGGCGCGCACCGCGTCCCGGTCGAGCAGCTGCAGTCCGCCGAGCCCGAGGCGGGTCGCCTCCTCGTGCAGCTCGTGCAGTTCGGCGAGCTGGTGGGGCTCGGTGGCCACGTCGATCTCGCCGGTGCGCTCGAAGTCGCAGTCGATCCCGTAGCGGGCGACGGTGTCCCCGATCGCGTCCAGGTTGCGCGCCCCGAGCTCCTCCAGCTTCGCGAGCTCGTCCGGCCAGCGGGCGAGCCCGTTGCCGAGCCCGTGGGTGAGGGAGGCCGCGCAGAAGCCGCCGTTGCGGCCGGAGGCCGCCCAGCCCGCCTCCCGGCCCTCGATCAGCACGACGTCCCGCCCGGGGTCGCGCTCCTTGGCGAGGAGCGCGGTCCACAGGCCGCTGTAGCCGCCGCCGACGACGAGGAGGTCGCAGCGTTCGGTGCCGGTGAGGGCGGGCAGCGCACCGGGCCTGCCGGGGTCGTCCAGCCAGAAGGGGACGGGCCGGGCGTCGGCGAGGGACGAGGCGACGGTCATGGCGGCGGGGGCCATGGTTTCCACTCCTTAGGGGCCCGGAAGGGCCTACTGGGGCAGCCCGGCTCTGTTGCGCCGGTTGCTGACGACCTGGCCCGCGACCACGATCAGCACGGCGAGGGCGAACATGGCCGTGCCGATGACGTTGATCTGCACGGGCGTACCGCGCTGGGCCGAACCCCACACGAACATGGGGAAGGTGACGGTGTTTCCGGAGTTGAAGTTGGTGATGATGAAGTCGTCGAAGGACAGCGCGAAGGCGAGCATCGCGCCGGCCGCGATGCCGGGGGCGGCGATCGGCAGGGTGACCCGCAGGAACGTCTGCACGGGTCCCGCGTACAGGTCGCGGGCGGCCTCCTCCAGGCGCGGGTCCATCGACATCACGCGTGCCTTGACGGCGACCACCACGAAGCTGAGGCAGAACATGGTGTGGGCGATGAGGATGGTCCAGAAGCCCAGCTCCGCGCCCAGGTTGAGGAAGAGGGTGAGCAGCGAGGCGGCCATGACCACCTCGGGCATCGCCATCGGCAGGAAGATCAGCGAGTTGATCGTGCCGCGTGCGCGGAAGCGGTAGCGCACGAGCGCGAACGCGATCATCGTGCCGAGGACGGTCGCGCCGACGGTCGCCCACAGCGCGATCTGCAGGGACAGCGCGAGCGAGCCGCACAGGTCGGCGACGCCGCACGGGTCCTGCCAGGCGTCGGTGGAGAACTCCCGCCAGGAGTAGTTGAACCGCCCCGCCGGCTTGTTGAAGGAGAACACCGTCACGATGATGTTCGGCACGATGAGATAGGCGAGCGTGAGCAGGCCCATGACCACCACGAGGTTGCGCCGTATCCAACGCATCAGACCAGGTCCTCCGTTCCGGCCCGGCGGATGTAGACGGTGACCATGATCAGGACGATCGCCATCAGGATGAACGACAGCGCGGCCGCCGTCGGGTAGTCGAGCACGCGCAGGAACTGCGCCTGGATGACGTTGCCGATCATGCGCGTGTCGGTGGAGCCCAGCAGTTCGGCGTTGACGTAGTCGCCGCTCGCGGGGATGAACGTCAGCAGCGTTCCGGAGACGACGCCCGGCAGGGACAGCGGGAACGTCACCTTGCGGAAGACCGTGGCGGGCGTCGCGTACAGGTCGCCGGCCGCTTCGTGCAGGCGCGGGTCGATCCGTTCGAGCGAGGTGTACAGCGGCAGGATCATGAACGGCAGGAAGTTGTACGTCAGGCCGGTGACGACGGCGAGCGGGGTGGCGAGGACGCGGTCGCCCTCGGTCATGCCGAGCCAGCTGGTGACGTCGAGGAACCCGACGGTGTTCAGGACATCCACCACCGGTCCGCCGTCCGCGAGGATCGTCTTCCAGGCGAGCGTACGGATCAGGAAGCTGGTGAAGAACGGGGCGATGACCAGCACCAGCAGGAGATTGCGCCAGCGGCCCGCCCGGAAGGCGATCAGGTACGCGAGCGGGTAGCCGAGCAGCAGGCACAGGACCGTGGCGGTGCCCGCGTACAGCAGCGAGCGCAGGAAGTGCGGGTAGTACTCGGTCAGCGCGTCCCAGTAGGTCGCGAAGTGCCAGGTGACCTCGAAGCCCTGCTCCAGGGAGCCGGTCTGCACGGAGGTCGACGCCTGGTAGACGAGCGGCAGCGCGAAGAACACGAGCAGCCACAGGATGCCCGGCAGCAGCAGCCAGTACGGGACGAGCCGGCGGCGCACGGGGGTCTTGTGGGCCGGTGGTCCGGCGGGGGCCGGGGCGGCCGGCGGCGCCTCGGTGACGGTCATGGCGTCTCCTCCACCGTCTCCACACCCGCCGCGATGTCCTGGGCGGCGTCGAGCCCGAAGGTGTGCTCCGGGTTCCAGTGCAGGACGACCTCGGTGCCCGGTACGAGTCCGGCGCGGTGCTCCACGTTCTGTGCGTAGACCTCGAGCGCCCTGCCTGCCGGGCTCTCCACCACGTACTGCGTGGAGACGCCGATGAAGGAGGAGTCCACGATCCGGCCGGTGACGGCGTTCCGGCCGGCGGCGACGGTCTCGGCCTCGTCGGCGGCGGTGAGGGAGATCTTCTCGGGGCGCACCCCCACCAGCAGCCTGCCGCCCGTGCGCACGGCGTCGGGGCAGCGGTCCGCGGGCAGGCGCAGCTTGCCGCCGCCCGCGGTGACGACGACCTCGTCGCCGCTGCTGTCCACGACCTCCGCCTCGATGAGATTGGAGGTGCCGAGGAAGTTGGCGACGAAGGTGGTGCGGGGGTTCTCGTAGAGCTCGGCGGGCGCGCCGAGCTGCTCGACCCGTCCGCCGTTCATGACCGCGACCGTGTCGGCCATGGTCATGGCCTCCTCCTGGTCGTGGGTGACGTGGACGAAGGTGATGCCGACCTCGGTCTGAATGCGCTTGAGCTCCAGCTGCATCTGGCGGCGCAGCTTCAGGTCGAGCGCGCCGAGCGGCTCGTCGAGCAGGAGGACCTGCGGATGGTTGATCAGCGCGCGGGCGACGGCGACGCGCTGCTGCTGGCCGCCGGAGAGCTGGTGCGGCTTGCGCTGGGCGAAGTCGCCGAGCTGGACGAGGTCGAGCATCTCGCCGACCTGTTTCGTCACGGATGTCACGCCGCGCCGGCGCAGTCCGAAGGCGACGTTCTCGTAGATGCTCAGGTGCGGGAAGAGCGCGTAACTCTGGAAGACCGTGTTGACGGGGCGCTTGTGCGGCGGCAGGGCCGTGACGTCGCGCGCGCCGAGCGAGACGGTGCCGGTGGTGGGGTCCTCCAGGCCGGCGATCATGCGCAGCGTGGTGGTCTTGCCGCAGCCGGACGCGCCGAGCAGGGCGAAGAACGACCCCTGCGGAACGGTCAGGTCGAGCGGGTGGACGGCGGTGAAGGAGCCGTAGGTCTTGCTGATCCCGGAGAGGCGGACGTCGCCGCCCGCTGTCTTGTCAGTCATGGGTCGCGGTCCCAGGGGGTGTCGTGTCGTCAGGGCAGGGCGGCGGTCAGGCGCCGATGAGCTTGGCGAACTTCTCCTCGTACGCCGTCTCTTCCTCGCTGCTGAGCGAGCGGAAGGAGTGGGACTTGGCCGCCATGGCCTCGTCCGGGATGATCAGCGGGTTCTTGGCCAGCTCCGGGTCGATCTTCGCCAGTTCGGGGCCGACTCCGGCGACCGGGGTGACGTAGTTGATGTACGCGGCGAGCTTCGCGGCGACCGGGAGCTCGTAGTAGTAGTCGATCAGCCGGGTGGCGTTCTTCCGGTGCCGTGCCTGCGCCGGGACCAGCAGGTTGTCGGTGGCCGTCATGTAGCCGGCGGCGGGGATCGCGTAGCGGATGTCGGGGTTGTCGACCCGGAGCTGGATGAGGTCGCCGGCCCAGGCGATACAGGCGGCGATGTCGCCCTTGTCGAGGTCCGACGTGTAGTCGTTGCCGGTGAAGCGGCGGATCTGCTTCTTGTCGACGGCCTTCTGCAGCCTGCCGAGCGCGGCGTCGTAGTCGGCGTCGGTGACCTTGACCGGGTCCTTGCCCATGTCGAGGAGAGTCATGCCGACCGTGTCGCGCATCTCGGTGAGGAAGCTGACCCGGCCCTTGAGCCGCGGGTCGTCCAGCAGCTGGGTGACGGAGTCCACCTTGCGGCCGCCGGTGGCCTTGATGTTGTACGCGATGACGGTGGGGATGCCCGTCCACGGGTAGCTGTACGCGCGGCCCGGGTCCCATTCGGGGCTGCGGAACTGCTGGGAGAGGTTGGCGTAGGCGTGCGGCAGCAGTGCGGGGTCGAGCTTCTGCGCCCAGCCGAGGCGAATGATCCGCGCGGCCAGCCAGTCGGTGACGTTGATCAGGTCACGGCCGGTGTCCTGGCCGGCCGCGAGCTGCGGCTGGATCTTGCCGAAGAACTCGACGTTGTCGTTGATGTCCTCGGTGTACTTGACCGTGATCCCGGTCCGCCGGGTGAACTCCTGCAGCGTGGGACGGCTCTTCTCGTCCTCGCTGATGTCCATGTACTCGGTCCAGTTGGAGAAGGTCAGCCGCTTCTCCTTGTCCGAGAAGTCGTCGGAGCCCTCGGCCCCGGCCTCGCGCTTGGCCGGCGGGATGCCGCAGGCGCTCAGCAGGCCGGCGCCGCCGGCCGTGAGTGCGCCGATGCCGGACGCACGCAGCAGCGAACGGCGGGAGAGGGCACCCCGCCCGTTGGCCAGGCTGCGCCGCATCGCGGCGATCTGCGCCGCCGAGAGGCGCTCGGACTCGTACTGCTCCATGACGCTTTGCCCTTTCGGGTGGAGTGCGACCGCCGGTCACGCGTGACCGGCAGCGGCACGTCGTTACGGACGGTCCCCGAAGATCGTGCGGTGCCAGTCCTTCCTGGCGACCGCGGTGTTGTCGTACATGACGTGTTTGACCTGCGTGTACTCCTCGAAGGAATACGCCGACATGTCCTTGCCGAAGCCGGATGCCTTGTATCCGCCGTGCGGCATCTCGCTGATGATCGGGATGTGGTCGTTGACCCAGACGCAGCCCGCCTTGATCTCGCGGGTGGCCCGGCCGGCCCGGTAGACGTCGCGGCTCCAGGCGGAGGCGGCGAGTCCGTAGGGGGTGTCGTTGGCGAGGGCGATGCCCTCGTCGTCGGTGTCGAAGGGGAGCACGACCAGGACCGGGCCGAAGACCTCGGACTGGACGATCTCGCTGTCCTGGGCGGCTCCTGTGATCAACGTAGGCCGGTAGTACGCACCACGCTTGAGCTCGCCCTGGGGCGCTTCGCCGCCGGTGACGACGGTGGCGTAGGCCCGCGCCCGGTCGACGAAACCGGCGACGCGGTCGCGCTGGAGGTGCGAGACGAGCGGGCCGAGGTCGGTCGCGGGGTCGAGGGGGTCCCCGAGCCGGACCATGGCCATCAGGTCGGCGACGGCGGCGACGAAGGCGTCGTACAGCGGCCGCTGCACGTAGGCGCGGGTGGCCGCCGTGCAGTCCTGGCCGGAGTTGATGAGGGAGCCCGCGACCGCGCCGTGCGCGGCGGCCTCCACGTCGGCGTCGTCGAAGACCACGAAGGGGGCCTTGCCCCCGAGTTCGAGGTGGAGCCGCTTGACGCTCGCGGTGGCGATCTCCGCGACGCGCTTGCCGACGGCGGTGGAGCCGGTGAACGAGGTCATCGCGACGTCCGGGTGGCCGACCAGGTGCTCGCCCGCGTCCCGGCCCGCTCCGTTGACGATGTTGACGACCCCGTCCGGAACAGCCGCTGCCGCGGCGGCCTCCGCGAACATCAGCGAGGTGAGCGGGGTGATCTCGGCAGGCTTGAGGACGATGGTGTTCCCCGCCGCGATCGCCGGGAGGATCTTCCACGCCGCCATCTGGAGCGGGTAGTTCCAGGGTGCGATCGAGCCGACCGTGCCGATGGGCTCCCGCCGTACGTACGAGGTGTGGTCGCCGCTGTACTCGCCGGCCGACTGGCCCTGGAGGTGGCGGGCGGCCCCGGCGAAGAAGGCGGTGTTGTCCACGGTGCCGGGGACGTCGAACTCGGTGGTCAGCTTGATCGGCTTGCCGCACTGGACGGACTCCGTGTGTGCCAGGTCCGCCGCCCGGTCCGCCAGCACGCCCGCGAACCGGTGCAGCGCGTCGGACCGTTCGCCCGGGGTGGCGCCCGCCCAGCCGGGCAGCGCCTCCCGCGCGGCGGCGACAGCCGCGTCGACGTCCGCGGCCGACGCGAGCTCGTAGGTGTGGACGGTCTCGCCCGTCGCAGGGTTCACCACGTCCTGCGTGCGTCCCGAGGTACCGGATCGAAGCCGTCCGCCGATGTACTGCGTGCCGGCCGCGAAGCGGTCCCGCATCGGGTGGCCGTTGCCCATGATGCTCTCCGTTGTTCCAGCTCGAAGTGAGTGCCGATCCTGGCAGAGGGTGACCCATGCAACAAGGGATTCCGTTGTTGCCTTTTGATTACGCGACGGAATCGGTCGACCATGTGTCGCGCTGGCGACGCCGTGCCCAGACGGACTGTCGGTGGCGGCTGACAGACTCGCGTGCATGGGGACGGACGAACTGATCAAGCTGGCCGCCGAGGGGCAGCGAATCAAGTACCTGCACTTCTGGGGGCACGCGCCGCGCCGCGACGGCCGGATCGGAGCGAGCTGCCTCAGTCAGTGGTGGCCCTCGCCGTTCGAGGCCGACGGCGTGCGGTACGCGACCGCCGAGCACTGGATGATGGCGGCCAAGGCCCGGCTCTTCGAGGACGCGGAGGCGGAGCGCCGGGCACTGGAGGCGAAAAGCCCCGCCGAGGCGAAGAAGGCGGGGCGGCTGGTGCGCGGCTTCGACGAGGCGATATGGCGGCGTGAGCGGTTCGCGATCGTGCGCGCCGGCAGCGTGCACAAGTTCGGCCAGGACGCCGCGCTGCGGGACTTCCTGCTGGGCACCGGCGACCGGGTGCTCGTGGAGGCCAGCCCGGTCGACCGCATTTGGGGCATCGGGCTCGCCGCGGACGACGAGCGGGCGCAGGACCCGGCGCGCTGGCGGGGGCTCAATCTGCTGGGTTTCGCGCTGATGGAGGCGCGGGAGGAGCTGCGGGGGCGGGGGTAGGCCCGGTGCGGCGGGACCCCTGGCGGGGCCCGCCGCACGTCATGGACGGGCGACGTCAGTGGACGGAGGTGACCAGGCTCGATTGGAAGGGATCGTCGTCGTAGGTGTCGTCCTCGAACTTGTCCGCGTTCGCGATGACCAGGCCGATGCCGACGACGAAGATCACGAAGATCAGCAGGCCGATCGAACCCATGATGATGCCGGCCAGCGCCTGGCCGCCGTTGTCCGCCTCGCCCCGCTGGGCGCGCTTGCGCCCCACGATCCCGAAGATCAGGGCGAGCAGGCCCAGAACCAGTGCGGGCACGCCGTAGCACCAGCCGATGGTGACCGCGAGGATGCCGAGCACCATCGCCGCCGTGCCCATGCCGTTGGACGGGCCCTGCGTCCAGCCCGGCGTGGGGCCTGCGTACGGCGCATAGCCCGGGTAGGCGGCGCCGTACGGGTCGGAGGGCGCGCCGAAGCCCTCCGTGGGTGCGCCGAAGCCGCCCGAGGTGCCGGAGGCCGGGGGCTGGGGCAGGCTCGTGGCGGCCGGGTAGCCGTAGCCGGGCGCGGGCCCGCCCGGCGCGACCGGGGGCGGCGGCACGGAGCCGGTGTCGCCGGGCATCCCGATGACCGCGGGCTGGTCGTGCACGCTCGGCGGCGTGGGCGCGGACTGCGGCTTGTCCAGCGGCACCTTGTCCTGCGGGGTCCCGCCGGCCGGCGGGGCCCACGGGTCGTTCGGCTGGGGCGCGCCCGTCGGCCCGCCCTGGTTGCCCTGGTTGTCAGACATGGATCTCCCCCATAGGTGGTCCGGTCATGCTACGACCTCGGTCCGCGGCTCCGACCGGCCGCCTACGATGATCCCCTGACCAGGCGCGGCGCATCGCACACGGAGGTACCCGATGACCGATCTGCACCCCTTCATCGCAGGGCTGCCCAAGGCCGAACTGCATGTGCACCACGTCGGCTCGGCCTCCCCCCGCATCGTCGCCGAACTGGCCGCGAACCACCCCGACTCCAAGGTGCCGACCGACCCCGAGGCCCTGGCCGGCTACTTCACCTTCACCGACTTCGCCCACTTCGTCGAGGTCTACCTCTCGGTCGTCGACCTGGTCCGCACCCCGGACGACGTACGGCTCCTCACGTTCGAGGTGGCCCGTGACATGGCCCGGCAGAACATCCGCTACGCGGAGTTGACGATCACGCCGTTCTCCTCGACGCGCCGCGGCATCGACGAGAAGGCGTTCATGGCGGCGATCGAGGACGCCCGCAAGGCGGCGGAGAGCGAGCTCGGGGTCGTGCTCCGCTGGTGCTTCGACATCCCCGGCGAGGCGGGCCTGGAGGCGGCCGAGGAGACGGCCCGGCTCGCGGTGGATCTGCGCCCGGAGGGCCTCGTGTCGTTCGGGCTCGGCGGTCCCGAGATCGGTGTCCCGCGCCCCCAGTTCAAGCCGTATTTCGACCGCGCGATCGCCGCGGGCCTGCACTCCGTGCCGCACGCCGGCGAGACGACCGGGCCGCAGACGGTCTGGGACGCGCTGAACGACCTGCGTGCCGAGCGCATCGGCCACGGCACCAGCTCGACGCAGGACGCGCGGCTGCTGGCGCACCTGGCCGAGCGGCGCATCCCGCTGGAGGTCTGCCCCACCTCCAACATCGCCACCCGGGCCGTCATCGACCTCGACCAGCACCCGATCAAGGACATGGTCGCGGCGGGTGTGCTGGTGACGATCAACAGCGACGACCCGCCGATGTTCGGCACGGACCTCAACCACGAGTACGCGGTGGCCGCGCGTCTGCTCGGTCTCGACGAGCGCGGACTGGCCGACCTGGCGAAGAACGCGGTCGAGGCGTCGTTCCTGGACCCGGCGGGCAAATCCCGCATCGCCGCCGAGATCGACGAGTACACCGCCGCGTGGCTCGCCCGCTGACCGGACGTACCGGCCCTCAGGACGCCGGGGCGGTACGTCCGGTCACCGTCGTCGCCCACCGCGGCGACCCCTACCGGGCGCGGGAGAACACCCTGCCGTCGCTGCGGTCGGCGATCGACCACGGCGCGGACGCGGTCGAGATCGACGTGCGGCTGACCCGGGACGGCGTGCCCGTGCTGCTGCACGACGACTCGCTGAAGCGGCTGTGGGGACGCGACGTGCCGCTCGCGCGGCTCACGCACGCCGAGATCGAGTCCCTGACCGGCGGTGGTGTGCCGACGCTGCGGCAGGCACTGGCCGAGACGGGCGCGCACCGGCTGATGATCGATCTGCCCGGCGCCACGGCGGAGTCGGTGCGCACCGTGGTGGGGACGGTCCGCGAGTGCGGGGCCGGCGAGCGGGTGTACTACTGCGCCGGCCCCGCGACCATGCTGGCCGTCCGGTCCGCCGACCCGTCGGCCGAGATCGCGATGACCTGGACGACGCTCGCCCCGCCGCGCCCGGTCCTGCTGGACGCGGTGCGGCCGCACTGGCTGAACTACCGGTTCGGGCTGATCGGGCGGGAGTTGACCGAGCGGGTCCACCGGCAGGGCATGCTGGTGTCGGCATGGACCGCGGACACCCGGCGCACGATGCGCCGGCTGGTCGCCTGCGGCGTGGACTCGATCACCACCAACCGCGTGGACGCGCTCGGCACCGTCCTGCGCGAGTCACGGCTCGCGCAGGACCGTCGTCCGTGACGGCGGCCCTGCCCACCCTGTCCGGCATCCCTCACACCGACGCATCAGCCTGGGAGCGGGGGGCGTGGCGCCGAACGGCGGGCCGAGACCATGCGGTTCGCCGTAGGTGGTCCGAAGGGCACGCGGTTCGGCGCGCCGGGCGAGACCGCGCAGTTCGGCACTACGGGCCGAGTCCGCGCGGTTCGGCGGGACGGGGCCGCATCCCATGACGGCCGCCTCGAGCAGTCAACGGCCCGGGCTTCCGGACCTTCAGTGCGTCAGGCGCCCGCCGGGGAGGGGACGGCAGCCGACCCCGTGGTGCTCAGCCCCTCCAGCCGCTTGATCCTGCGGCGCACCGCGTACAGCGGGATCACGCCGAAGACGCCGAAGGACATGTCGATGACGGACCACCAGAAGGGGATGCCCCGGATCGGGCCGCAGATCAAGGCGAGCGGGATGATCCCGGCGCACGCGATCATGCCGAACTCGATCACCCAGATGTTGCGCACGGGATCGCGGTAGGGCCCGTAGAAGGCGATTGCGATCACCAGGTGGGCAAAGGCCAGCCAGTCGGTGCCGTACAGCACGAAGGGATGGGCCGCATCGGTGGCGTCGAGCCCCTCCCGCACCCGGCCGATCCACTCCGCGAGGCCGGGCAGGTGCTCCGGGACGGGCGAGGCGGCGGAGTTCACCAGCTCCTCCAGCCAGCGGAGTTCGGTGACCAGCGGGAAGGCGGTGGCACCGCTGAGCACCAGGCACACGACGAAGAAGACCAGCCACACGCGTATCCCCAAGGAGGGCTTGTCGCTCACTCATGGCGCCACAGTACGCGAGAAGTGAACGCGTTCAAAAGCGGGTTACGCAGTGACTCTCCGGGCGATCAGGTGCGCGACGGCGGTGGCACCCGCGGCCACGGCGAGCCCGAGCGCCGCGTCCCGCGCCCGGGCGGGCCGCAGCACCCCTGCGCGCCGCAGCCGCCCGCGCGCCCAGAGGGTGAACGGCACCACGATCAGCGGCGAGGTCACGGAGCCCGGGGTGTAGCCCCGGACGGCGGCGGCCTGGGCGAGATGGACCAGACCGTGCAGCCCGAAGCCGTCCAACACGCCCTGGTAGAAGCCGGACCGGCCGCCCGAGCGGTGACCGGCGACAGCGGCGGAGCCGACGATCGCGGCCATCACGCCCACGGCGGCCGCGAACTCGCGCTCGTCGACCGCCTCCGCCGCACGCCACACACGCTCCGGCACCCGCGGGAACCGCTTGCGCAGGACGGGCACGTTCTCCCGCAGCCAGCGCGGTCCGGTGGCCAGCTCCTCGGCGTCGTGAAGGACCCAGGCGGCCAACAAGCCATACGTGACAAGGGGGTTCAGGCGGTCATCGCTCATGATCGCCAGTCTGCCCCACACCAATGCCCCCGGACACGAAAAGGGCGGGACGGGGAAACCTCCCCGCCCCGCCCCTCGCGACCGGGCGCGATCAGCCGTCGAGCGACGTCATCACGTGCTTGATCCGCGTGTAGTCGTCGAACCCGTACGCCGACAGGTCCTTGCCGTAGCCCGACTTCTTGAAACCGCCGTGCGGCATCTCCGCCACCAGCGGGATGTGGGTGTTGATCCACACGCAGCCGAAGTCCAGTGCCTTCGACATGCGCATCGCACGCGCGTGGTCCTTGGTCCACACCGACGACGCCAGCGCGTACTCCACGCCGTTCGCCCACTCCAGCGCCTGCGCCTCGTCCGAGAAGGACTGGACGGTGATCACCGGGCCGAAGACCTCGTTCTGGATGATCTCGTCGTCCTGCTTGAGGCCGGAGACGACGGTCGGGGCGTAGAAGTAGCCCTTGTCGCCCACGCGGTGGCCGCCCGCCTCGACCTTGGCGTGCGCCGGCAAGCGGTCGATGAAGCCGCTGACCTGCGCGAGCTGGTTGGCGTTGTTGAGGGGGCCGAAGAGCACGTCGTCGTCGTCCGGCGCACCCGTCTTGGTCTCCGACGCGGCCTTCGCGAGCGCCGCCACGAACTCGTCGTGGATGGAGTCCTGCACGAGCACGCGCGTGGCGGCCGTGCAGTCCTGGCCTGCGTTGAAGAAGCCCGCGACCGAGATGTCCTCGACGGCCTTGGCGATGTCGGTGTCCTCGAAGACCACGACCGGCGCCTTGCCGCCGAGCTCCAGGTGGACGCGCTTGACGTCCTTGGCGGCGGAGGCGGCGACCTGCATGCCGGCGCGTACGGAGCCGGTGATGGAGGCCATCGCCGGCGTCGGGTGCTCGACCATCGCGCGGCCGGTCTCGCGGTCGCCGCAGATGACGTTGAAGACACCCTTGGGCACCACGGAGCCGATGATCTCCGCGATCAGCACGGTCGACGCCGGGGTCGTGTCGGACGGCTTGAGCACCACGGTGTTGCCCGCGGCGAGCGCCGGGGCGAACTTCCAGACGGCCATCATCATCGGGTAGTTCCACGGCGCGACCTGGGCGCAGACGCCGACCGGCTCGCGGCGGATGATGGAGGTCATGCCCTCCATGTACTCGCCGGCGGAGCGGCCTTCGAGCATGCGCGCGGCGCCCGCGAAGAAGCGGATCTGGTCCACCATCGGCGGGACCTCTTCGGTGCGGGTCAGCCCGAGCGGCTTGCCCGTGTTCTCCGACTCGGCCGCGATCAGGTCCTCGGCCCGCTCCTCGAAGGCGTCCGCGATCTTCAGGAGCACCTTCTGGCGCTCGGCGGGCGTGGTGTCACGCCAGGCGGGGAACGCGGCGGCGGCGGCCTCCATGGCGGCGTCGACGTCAGCCTGTCCGGAGAGCGGCGACGTGGCGTACACCTCGCCGGTGACGGGGTTGACGACGTCGATGGTCCGGCCGTCGGCGGCGTCCCTGAACTCCCCGTTGATGTAGTTGCGCAGACGACGCAGCTCGGTGGTCACTGTTGCCACCCCTCCTGTCAGATGTCCGATGGGTGAGACACCCCCACCCTAATCGCTTGTGCGACGTTTTCAACAGGGCCGACGGCCGTCAACTTCGGATTCGGTGAGATTCTATCGCCTGAACAACGAATTTCATCATTCAGAGCTTGCCAGATCGACGGGTACCGGTGCACAGTGAGGTCGTGGCCAGTCGTAGCGCAGACTCCAGGAACCAGGTGGGCAGCGGTTCGTCGTCCCCGACGATCGACGCCGTCTCCCTCGGCATCATCGAACAGCTCCAAGAGGACGGGCGCCGTCCGTACGCAGCGATCGGCAAGGCCGTGGGCCTTTCCGAGGCGGCCGTGCGACAGCGCGTCCAGAAGCTGCTCGACCAAGGCGTGATGCAGATCGTCGCCGTCACGGACCCGCTCACCGTGGGACTGCGGCGCCAGGCGATGGTCGGCATCAAGGTCGAGGGCGACCTGGACCCCGTGGCGGATGCGCTGACGGCCATGGCCGAGTGCGAGTACGTGGTGATGACCGCGGGCTCCTTCGACCTGATGGTGGAGATCGTCTGCGAGGACGACGACCACCTGCTCGAAGTGATCAACAAGCGGATACGTGCGCTCCCCGGCGTGCGCTCCACCGAGAGCTTCGTCTACCTCAAGCTCAAGAAGCAGACCTATATGTGGGGAACCCGATAGCCGTGAGCAAGGACCTCTCCAAGACCGCCTACGACCACCTGTGGATGCACTTCACCCGCATGTCGTCGTACGAGAACGCACCCGTGCCCACCATCGTGCGTGGCGAGAGCACCTACATCTTCGACGACAAGGGCAAGCGCTACCTGGACGGCCTCGCCGGCCTCTTCGTGGTCCAGGCGGGCCACGGCCGCAAGGACCTGGCCGAGGTCGCCGCCAAGCAGGCACAGGAACTGGCGTTCTTCCCGGTGTGGTCCTACGCCCACCCGAAGGCCGTCGAGCTCGCCGAGCGCCTCGCGCACCACGCCCCGGGCGACCTCAACAAGGTCTTCTTCACCACCGGCGGCGGCGAGGCCGTCGAGACCGCCTGGAAGCTCGCCAAGCAGTACTTCAAGCTCCAGGGCAAGCCGACCAAGTACAAGGTCATCTCCCGCGCGGTCGCCTACCACGGCACCCCGCAGGGCGCCCTGTCCATCACCGGCCTGCCGGCGCTCAAGGCCCCCTTCGAGCCGCTCGTCCCCGGTGCCCACAAGGTGCCGAACACCAACATCTACCGCGCGCCGATCCACGGCGACGATCCGGAGGCCTTCGGCCGCTGGGCCGCCGACCAGATCGAGCAGCAGATCCTCTTCGAGGGCCCCGAGACCGTCGCCGCGGTCTTCCTGGAGCCGGTGCAGAACGCGGGCGGCTGCTTCCCGCCGCCCCCCGGGTACTTCCAGCGGGTCCGCGAGATCTGCGACCAGTACGACGTGCTGCTCGTCTCCGACGAGGTCATCTGCGCCTTCGGCCGCCTCGGCACGACGTTCGCCTGTGACAAGTTCGGCTACGTGCCGGACATGATCACCTGCGCCAAGGGCATGACCTCGGGCTACTCGCCGATCGGTGCCTGCATCGTCTCGGACCGCATCGCCGAGCCGTTCTACAAGGGCGACAACACCTTTCTGCACGGCTACACCTTCGGCGGCCACCCGGTCTCCGCGGCCGTGGGCCTCGCCAACCTCGACATCTTCGAGAACGAGAAGCTCAACCAGCACGTGCTCGACAACGAGGGCAACTTCCTGTCGACGCTGCAGAAGCTGCACGACCTGCCGATCGTCGGCGACGTCCGCGGCAACGGCTTCTTCTACGGCATCGAGCTGGTGAAGGACAAGGTCACCAAGGAGTCCTTCACCGACGAGGAGACCGAGCGCGTCCTGTACGGCTTCCTCTCCAAGGCGCTGTTCGACGCCGGCCTGTACTGCCGGGCCGACGACCGCGGCGACCCGGTGATCCAGCTGGCGCCGCCGCTGATCTCCGACCAGTCGACCTTCGACGAGATCGAGCAGATCCTGCGCTCGGTCCTCACCGAGGCCTGGACGAAGCTCTAGCCTCCCCGGCTCCGGCCCCCCCGTACGAACGGCCCGGGTGCCCCCATCCGAGTGAGATGGGCGGTGCCCGGGCCGCGTGCTTCCCCGGAGCCCGGCAGTGACTCCTTAGCGTGCCAGTTACCGATCGGCCCTGTTCTCGTTCCCCCGTACGGGGGGTCGGAAATCTGATCAGAACCGAGGTGTACGCGATGGTGCTCCCGCCGGACAACGACGTGATCTGGGCTCGTTCCCTGCACCACTCCCACCGCGGCTCACCGGCGCTCGTCGGGGTGTCGCTCGGAGTACGTGACGGCGAGATCCTCGCCGTGCACGGAGCGCGCGGCAGTGGAAAGACCACGCTCCTGCGGTGCCTGTCCGGTCAGCTCGTCCCGCAGCAGGGCGAGGTGTGGTTCAACAGCGCGCCCGTGCACACCATGCCCCCGCTCCAGCGGGAGCGGCTGCGCCGCGACCGGTTCGGCTGGATCGACCCCGAACCGACGCTCGTCCCCGAGCTCAAGGCGTGGGAGAACGTCGCCCTGCCGCTGCTGCTGTGCGGCGTCGGCCGCCGCACGGCCAAGAAGGCCGCCCTGGAGTGGATGGGCCGCCTGGACATCGGGGCCGCCGTGGACAAGCGGCCGTACGCCCTCGTGCGGGCCGAAGAGCAGCGCGTCGCCGTCGCCCGGGCGCTCGTCACCACGCCGTCCGTACTCTTCGCCGACGAGCCGACCGCGGCGCTGCACAGCACCGACCGCACGCACGTGCTGCGTACGGTGGCGGCCGCCGCCAGGTCCCATCGCATGACCATGGTCCTCGCCACGCACGATGCCGACGTGGCCGCCGTCGCCGACCGCGTGATCGTGCTCGCCGACGGCCGCCGGGCCGGCTCCCCCCAGTTCGCCGAGGTGGAAGGCCGGGCCGCGTGCTCGCTCTCCGTCTGACTCGCGGCGCTCACGCCCTCGTCCAGCTGCGGCGGCTCGTGGTGGCCGCGACGTCGGCGGGCGTCGGGTTCCTGCTGCTGTGCACCCTGACGTACGCGCTGTCCCATCCCGCCGACTCCGGGACCGCCACCCAGCGGCTGCTGTGGTGCGCGATCCCGCTCGCGGTGACCGTGTACTTCGCCGTCGCCGTCGCCCGCGCCGATCCCACCACCCGGCCGCGGCCCGCCCTGTCGGCCGTCGGTCTCGGGCCGGCCAGGCTCTCGGTGGTCGCCGCGACGGCGACGGCTGTCGCGACGACGCTCGGGAGCGTCGTGGCGCTGTTGTTCTTCCTGCACCTGCGGGGCGACCTGAGCGGGCTGCCGTTCGACGGAGCGGCCGCCGACCTGCTGGCGGCCGGTTTCTGGCTGCCGCCCGGCGCCGTGCTGTTGCTGCTGTCGCTCGTCCCGGTGGCCGCGACGGCGGGCGCCGCGCTCGCGCTGCGCCCCCGGCCGGCCGCCGAGGAGGGGGCGCCCGCCTCGGCGCCCGCCGGACTGCCGTGGGGGATCGCCATGATCGCCGGTGGTCTCGCGGTCGAGGCGTACACGAGCGGACGGCCCTCCGGGCAGACGCTCGCCCTGGCCGGCCAGATCGGCGGCCACCCGGCCGGGGTCCTCGCGGGCTGGGTGCTGGCCGCGGCCGGCCTGTGGCTCGCGGGTCCGGCGCTCACCCATCTGTGCGGCCGCGTCCTGCAGGCCGTACGCCCCGGTGCGACCCGGCTGCTCGCGGGCCGCATCCTCATGGAGGAGGCCCGCCGCGTCGGCCGTCCGCTCGGCGTGGTGTGCGCGGTGGCCTCCGGCGCGCTCGCGGTGATCGCGGTCCACGGCGACGTGGTCCGCCCCTGGGGCCCGATGACCGCTCTGGGCACGACGCTCGTCGCCGCCTGCACGACGGCCACACTGCTCACGGCGGCGCTGGAGGTCCGGCAGTCGCGCGCCGCCACGACCGAGGCCCTGCTGCGGCTGGGCGCGCACCCGGCGGCACTGCGCCAGGCGGCGTGGCTGCGCGCGGGGGCCCTGCTCGCGCTGTTCGCGCCGCTGACCCTGACGTTCGCGACCCTGGCGGCCGCGCCGCTGCGGGGCTAGGCCCTCTCTCCGTCCCGTTCACCGTCTGCGCGCGGGCCCGGCCCTTCCCCGCGGCGTCGTAGGCACCCCCGCGGCCTATCGTAGGCCCATGACGCACCCCGAGCCGCAGGCGGAGCACCGCGAGATCGAGTCACTCGACGCGTTCGACCGGGTGGTCTCCCGCGGGTCGCTCGCCGGAATGCGCGTCCAGTCCGTCGACCTCACCCGGCGCACGTCCGTGCTGCTGGCCACGGACGCCGACGGTGCCGTGTTCCTCGGCTGCCCGATGGAGCCCGCGGCCGCGGCCAAGGTCCGTGCCGACGGGGCGCTCGTCTTCCCACCCGTACCGGACCTGCCCTTCAACCCGTACCGCGGCAGTCTCTACACCGCGGGCGAGCTGTTCACCGGGCTCGACAGCGGATACGCGGCCACTCCGGACGCCCTCACCTACGACTGGTTCCAGCGGACCAAGGCCGACGGCGACGTCTTCGCCTCGATGCTCCGCTCGATCCACGACGACGCCGTCTCGGACGCCCTCGCCGAACTCCTCGTCACCGCCCGCGTCGTGGGGGTGATGGGCGGCCACGCGATGGGCCGGGGGACCGAGGCGTACGCGGGCGCGGCCCGGCTCGGCCGCTCCCTCACCCGCGCGGGGTTCACGGTGGCGACGGGGGGCGGGCCGGGTGCGATGGAGGCCGCCAACCTCGGCGCGTACGCCGCTGGGCACGCCGATGAGATGCTGGCGGACGCCCTCCAACTGCTGGCGAAGGCACCCTCGTTCATGCCCTCGGTGACCGACTGGGCCCAGGCGGCCTTCGAGGTGCGCGTCCGCTGGCCGCTGGGCGCCGACTCGGTCGGCATCCCCACCTGGTTCTACGGGCACGAGCCGCCGAACGCGTTCGCGGGGCACATCGCCAAGTACTTCGCCAACGCCACGCGCGAGGACGGTCTGCTGGCCCGCTGCGACGCGGGGGTGGTCTTCCTGCCGGGCGCGGCGGGAACGGTGCAGGAGATCTTCGACAACGCGACCCCGAACTACTACGGTTCACGCGGCGAACCGACCCCCATGGTGCTGGTCGACCGCGCCCACTGGACCGACCACCTGCCCACGTGGCCGCTGCTGCGCTCGCTGGCCCGGGGCCGGGCCATGGAGTCCCGGATCGCCCTGGTGGACTCGGTCGACGAGGTGCCCGGGGCGCTGCTGCGGCTGGGGACCGGCGCGTAGGCGAGGCGAGCGGGACCGTGGGCCCGGCGGCCGGTACCGGTATCGTTGGTCCGGCACCGGCACCGGCACCGTGGCCCGGCAACGACACCGAGGCCCGTACGCCGCGCACCAGCACAGGGACCGCGGGTCAGGCAACGTAACCGTGCGTCGGGTGCCGGGCGCCGGGACCGGGCCCGTGGGTCAGGGGCCGGGTGTCAGGACCACCACGTCGTCCGCGGTGATCACCACGCCGACCGCTGCCCCCTCGCCCGGCGCGGCGCGCAGGGAACACTCGGCCTCCAGCACGGGTCCCTCGGCAGGCTGCAGACGCAGGGCGACGTGGCTGCCGCGGAACGTCCGCGAGACGACCGTGGCCGCCAGGCCCTGGCCCGGCTCCACGACGTGCACCCCGGACGGCCGTACGAGCAGCGAGCGTTCGCCCTGCGGCGAGCAGTCCGGGACGGGAATCTTGCCCCAGGGGGTGTCGGCTGCCGCGCCACTGACCGTGGCCGGCACGACGTTGTCGAAGCCGAGGAAGCGTGCGACGAACTCCGACGCCGGGCGCTGCCACACCTCCAGCGGCGTCCCCGTCTGGGCGATGCGCCCCTCCTGCATGACCACGACACGGTCGGCGAGCGCGAAGGCCTCCCCCTGGTCGTGGGTGACGGCGAGGACCGTGGTTCCCAACCGGCCGAACAGCCCGCGCAGTTCGACGACGAGCCGCTCGCGCAGCCCGCGGTCCAGCTGGCCGAGCGGCTCGTCGAGCATCAGCAGCTTGGGCTCCGGCGCCAGCGCCCTGGCGAGCGCGACCCGTTGCTGCTCACCACCGGACAGCGCGGCCACGGACCGTCGCTGCGCCCCCGGCAGCCCGACGAGCTCGAGCAACTCGTCCACCCGGCGGCTGCGGCGGCCGACGCGCGAGGTCTCCCCCGCTCCGGAGGGACGCATGCGCAGGCCGAAGGCGACGTTGCCCGCCACGTCGCGGTGCGGGAAGAGCTGGTGGTCCTGGAACATCAGCCCCACGCCCCGGCGGTGGACCGGCACTCCGGCCTGGTCGGCGCCCGCGAGCAGCACCCGGCCCGCGTCGGCACGCTGGAGTCCGGCGACCACCCTGAGCAGCGTGGACTTGCCACTGCCGCTCGGTCCCAGCACGCAGACGATCTCGTGCTCGGCGACCTTCAGGTCGACCGCTTCGAGGGCGGCCCGGGAGCCGAACCGTACGGTGACGCCCTCCAGTTCCAGCAGCGCCATCAGAACTCCTCGGAGGTGGTGTCGGTACGGAGGCGTTCGAGGAGGAGCAGCGCGGCGGCGCACACCACCATCAGGATCGTGCCGAGGGCCATCGCCTGCCCGTAGTTGAGCTCTCCGGGCCTGCCCAGCAGCCGGGCGACGGCGACGGGCAGCGTCGGCTGGTCGGGCCGGGCGATGAAGACGGTCGCCCCGAACTCGCCGAGTGACACGGCGAACGCGAATCCCGCCGCCACCAGCAGCGCCCGGCTCACCAGCGGCAGATCGACCTCGCGCCAGGCGCGCAGCGGCGACGCGCCGAGCACGGCCGCCGCCTCGCGCAGCCGGACGTCGACGGCGCGCAGCACGGGCAGCATCGTCCGTACGACGAAGGGCACGCCGACCAGCGCCTGCGCGAGCGGCACCAGCATCCACGAGCCGCGCAGGTCGACCGGCGGCTCGTCGAGCGCGATCAGGAAGCCGAAGCCGACGGTCACCGCCGAGACCCCGAGGGGCAGCATCAGCAGGGCGTCGAATCCCCGGACGAGCCGGCCGGCCCGGAGGGTGAGGGCGGCCGCCGCGAGCCCGCCGACCAGTACCGAGACGGCGGTCGCGACGAGCGCGTACTCCAGCGAGTTGGCCACGGCGTCGACCGGCGGGACGAGGAAGGCGCCGCCGGTCTCGTCGAGCACGGTGAGCGCGCGGTAGTAGTCGAACCCGTAGCCGCGGGGAGTGTCGAAGGACCGCTCGACCAGTACGCCGAGCGGCGCGATCAGCAGCAGGGCGACGCTGCCCAGCACCCCGCAGAGCACGCTCCACTGGGCAGCTCCGCGCGGACGATGTGCGGTACGGGCCGGGTCCACGAGCCTGAGCGCGCCCTCACGGCGCCGCACGACACGGGCGTGGACGGCGAGGACGACGCAGACGGTGGCGAACTGCAGCATCGTGAGCACGGCCGCCGTCGGCAGGTCGAGCATCTCGGCCGTCTGCCGGTAGATCTCCACTTCGAGGGTGGCGAAGGTGGGACCGCCGAGGATCTGCACGATGCCGAAGGAGCTGAAGGTGAACAGGAAGACCATCAGCGCGGCCGCGGCGACGGACGGCACGAGCGCGGGAAGCGTCACCCGCCGCCAGGCCGTCAGCCGCCCGGCGCCGAGCACCCGCGCGGCCTCCTCCTGACGCGGGTCGAGCTGCGACCACAGGCCGCCGACGGTGCGGACGACCACGGCGTAGTTGAAGAAGACGTGCGCGAGCAGGATCGCCCAGACCGTGGTGTCCAGGCGCACGCCCCACAGCTCGTCGAGCAGCCCGCCGCGGCCCAAAAGGGCGAGGAAGGCCGTGCCGACGACGACCGTCGGCAGCACGAACGGCACAGTGACCACGGCACGCAGGAGGCGCCTGCCGGGGAAGTCGAGCCGGGCGAACACGTAGGCGCCGGGCAGGGCGACGAGCAGGGTGAGCGCGGTGGAGGCGAGCGCCTGCCAGGTGGTGAACCACAGGACGTGCAGGATGTCCGGGCGTCCGAGGACCTCACCGAACCGCCCGAACTGCCAGGCGCCCTCGACGCGCAGGCCGCGGCCGACGATCGCGGTGACCGGATAGGCGAAGAAGACGGCGAAGAACGCGACGGGTCCGGCCATCAGGGCGAACCGTGCCGCGTTCCCCCGCAGCAACTGCCTTACTTCAGGACGAGCGAGGACCACGACCGGACCCACTGCTCACGGTTCTCGGCGATCGTGCCGGGAGCGACGGTCTCGGGCTTGTCGACGACCACGCCGTGCTCGGTGAACAGCTCGGGCAGCTTCGCGCCCTCGACCACGGGGTTGACGAACATGGTGAGCGGCATGCCCTCCTGGAACGTCCTGGTGATCAGGAAGTCCAGCAGCGCCTTGCCGCCCGCCTCGTTCTTCGCACCCTTGAGCAGCCCGGCGAACTCGATCTGGCGGAAGCAGGTGCCGGTCGCGACACCCGTGGGCGCCTCGGCGGGCTGCGGGTCGGCGTAGAGGACCTCGACCGGCGGGCTGGAGGCGTACGAGACGACGAGGGGACGGTCGGCTCCCGCCTTCTTGCCGCCCGCCGAGCCGGAGAACTCCTCGTTGTACGCCTGCTCCCAGCCGTCGACGACCTTGACGCCGTTGGCCTTGAGCTTCTTCCAGTAGTCCTGCCAGCCGGACTCGCCGAACGCACCGACGCTGCCGAGCAGGAAGCCGAGGCCGGGCGAGGACGTCGCCGGGTTCTCGACGACGAGCAGGTTCTTGTACGCGGGCTTCGCGAGGTCGGCGAAGGTCTTCGGGGGCGCGAGCTTCTCGTCGGCGAAGTACTTCTTGTCGTAGTTCACGCAGATGTCGCCGGTGTCGACGGGCGTGACACGGTGCTTGTCCCCGTCGAGCCGCGCCTCGTCCGCCACCTGGTCCAGCCCCTGGGCCTCGTAGGGCGTGAACAGGTCGTTGTCGAGGGCGCGGGAGAGCAGGGTGTTGTCGACGCCGAAGAAGACGTCGCCCTGCGGGGAGCCCTTGGTGAGGATCTCCTTGTTGAGCGCGGCGCCGGCGTCCCCGCTCTTGAGGACCTTGATGGTGTACCCGGTCTGCCGGGTGAACTCCTTGAGGACGGCGTCGGACGCCGCGAAGGAGTCGTGGCTGACAAGGGTGACGGTCTTGGACCCGCCGCTTGTGCCGGACCCGGAGTCCTCGGACCCGCCGCCGCAGGCCGCGAGGGCGGTGACGCCGAGGGCGGCGGCGAGTGCTGCGCCGGCGGCACGCCGAAGCTGGCTGTTCATGATGGTGCTGACTCCCTACGCCGGTATGACCCGGATCAGGTCCGAGGGTCTGCGGCCCCTGGGCGTCTTCGCACGCCCTGCCGCACTCTCAGCGCTGCTGCGCTCCCCTGTCGGAATGTTTCGTTGTTCATTTGTGCGAACGCACAGGGCACAGTATCAGCCACCCGGCCGACGGCCCCCGGTCACCTCTCCTGCGCCGCCAGCTGCCCGCACGCGCCGTCGATCTCCTGCCCGCGAGTGTCCCGGACCGTGACCGGCACACCGTGGGCGGCGATGGCCTCCACGAACGCCTTCTCGTCCTCCGGCCGCGACGCGGTCCACTTGGAGCCGGGCGTGGGGTTCAGCGGGATCAGGTTGACATGGACCCGCTTGCCCTTGAGGAGCCGGCCGAGCAGATCGCCGCGCCACGCCTGGTCGTTGATGTCGCGGATCAGCGCGTACTCGACGGAGATCCGGCGGCCGGACTTCTCCGCGTACTCCCAGGCGGCGTCGAGGACCTCGCGGACCTTCCAACGGGTGTTGACCGGCACGAGCGTGTCGCGCAGCTCGTCGTCCGGCGCGTGCAGGGAGACGGCGAGGCGGCACTTGAAGCCCTCGTCGGCGAAGCGCAGCATCGCGGGGACCAGGCCCACCGTGGAGACGGTGATGCCGCGCTGCGAGAGGCCGAGACCGTCGGGCTCGGGGTCGGTCAGCCGGCGGATGGCACCGACGACCCGCTTGTAGTTGGCGAGCGGCTCGCCCATGCCCATGAACACGATGTTGGACAGCCGGGCCGGGCCGCCGGGGACCTCTCCGTCCCGCAGCGCGCGCATGCCGTCGACGATCTGGTGCACGATCTCGGCGGTGGACAGGTTCCGGTCGAGACCGGCCTGTCCGGTCGCGCAGAACGGACAGTTCATCCCGCAGCCCGCCTGCGAGGAGATGCACATCGTGACCCGGTCCGGGTAGCGCATCAGGACGGACTCGACGAGCGTGCCGTCGTGGAGGCGCCACAGCGTCTTGCGGGTGGTGTCGTTGTCGCAGGAGATGTGCCGCACGACCGACATCAGATCGGGCAGCAGCTCCGTGGCGAGCTTCTCGCGCGCGGCAGCGGGGATGTCGGTCCACTGCGCGGGGTCGTGCGCGTACCGCGCGAAGTAGTGCTGGGACAGCTGCTTGGCGCGGAACGGCTTCTCGCCGATCGCGGCGACGGCGTCCTTGCGCTCGGCAGGCGAGAGGTCGGCGAGGTGCCGCGGGGGCTTCTTGGCTCCGCGGGGCGCGACGAAAGTGAGTTCTCCGGGCTTGGGCATGGTGCTACCAGTGTCGCAGACGGAGTCCGGTGACCCGCGGGCCTCGATGCCGGCGGTGGGCGTCATCGGTCGTTGCCGGTCGCTGTGGGGCAACCTTGGACGGCCCGCAGACGGCCCAGCCGGAACACGTTCTGGCTGGCCGGCAGGGCAAGGAGCGGCTTGAACGACCGCACGAGCCGTCGACCACGGCAGGGCGAACCTCTCCCCCGCGCGTGGTCCCTGCCGAACCAGCGCCCGACCACAGCAAGCCAGACCTGGCCGAGCAGGCCCGCAGCGCAGCCGGGTCCGAAGGGGCGATGCCGACCGAATAGCCGCCAGGCGGTCGGCATGGAGGCCGCCGGTCCGAACACCGCTGGAGGGCCACGCGTCGCGTCGGAGCCCGGTGCCCGATGCTGCCGACAGGTGGCCAAGAGGGGGATTCAAATCGCCCATACGGCCCCAATCATGTGACCTCCAACCATCTGGCAGATACCGGCATTTAGCGTCACTGCAGCGATCGTCAGCTCCGCATCAAGTGCACTGCAGGAGGTCTTTGTGTCGGTTATCGCAGTAGTACAGGGAACACCAGAACCGTCACCACGATCCCGGTCGGCGACGCGCCCACCGGCGTGGCCATCACCCCGGACGGTCGCCGCGTCTACGTCACCAACGCCGGTGACGACACCGTGTCGGTGATCAACACCAACCTCAACGCCGTCATCAGCACCGTTCAGGTGGGCGACTCCCCGCAGCAGGTGGCGATCGGGACCATCGGCAAGGACGACAAAGGCAAAGACAAGGACGGTCAGCACCCAGGGCAGCTGTCCACCGCAAGCGACATCCTCAGCCGGATCATGACGCCGACAACCTCCTGAAACCGCCCGACGCCTGCCCTTCCCTTGGAGGGCAGGGCCGCCCGTCGCGTCGGAAACGAAGAACGTGACGTCAAGGGACAGGGCACTGAGCGAGAGGCTGCGCCTTCGCGCCTACCCCGCTGACTTCGTGTCGCAGAGATGCGACGGAGGGCTCGCCGCCCTATGGACGACGAGCCCTCACGAAGAAGACCGCAGGCCAGTCGGCCCCGCACAGCGGGTGGAGCCGGCCGGAGCCGTTCAGCCGGTCGCTGCCCGACGGTCCCGGCGCGTGCCGCCCCGCGGGGTCAGCCGGCCCCCACGAACAGCACCAGCAGCAGCCACACCACCGGGGCCGTCGGCAGGAGCGAGTCCAGCCGGTCCATGATGCCGCCGTGGCCGGGGAGCAGGGTGCCCATGTCCTTGATGCCGAGATCCCGCTTGATCATGGACTCCCCGAGGTCGCCCAGCGTCGCGCTGGCCGCGACCGCGAGGCCGATCAGCAGGCCCTGCCACCAGGTGCCGTCGTCGACGAGGAACTGCATGCACAGCGCGCCCGCCGCCATCGCGAAGGCGACCGCTCCGACCAGTCCCTCGCGGGTCTTTCCGGGGCTGATGCGCGGCGCGAGCTTGTGCTTGCCGAATCGCCAGCCGACCGCGTACGCGCCGGTGTCGCTGACGACCGTGAGCACCAGGAAGGTGATCACCCGTTCCGGCCCGTCGTCCGCGCTGAGCATCAGCGCCACGAACGTGGCGAGGAAGGGCACGTAGAACGCGGCGAACACACCCGCCGTCACGTCCCTGAGGTAGCCCTCGGGCGGCTCGGTCATACGCCAGACGAGCACCGCGAGCGCGGTCAGCGCCATGGCCACCCAGGCGCCCTCGGCACCGCGCACGTAACCGGCGGCGACCATGGCCGCGCCGCCGATCGCGAGCGGCACCAGCGGCACGTTGATCTGCTTGCGCTCCTGGAGGCGGGTGGTCAGCTCCCACAGGCCGACGACGACGGCGACCGCTATCACGCCGACGAAGACGGCCTTGACGATGAAGAGCGACGCGACGATCACCGCGCCGAGCCCCACACCGACCCCTATGGCCGCCCGCAGATCGCGGCCGGCCCGCTTCTTCTGCGGCGGCTGCGGTTGCTGGGGCGCTGCCGACGGCGGGCTGGGCATGGGCTCCTGCGTGTTCTCGTCGCGGAACAGGGGGCCACCGAGCCGTGCGGCCCCCCGGTCGCGGTCCTCGCGGCCGGCCCGGCCGCTGGGTCCCTCGGGGAATTCGGCGTCTCTACCTGCGTCGGGAAAGACCGGCACGATGGGCATGGGCTGCGTCTCTGATGTATACCGCGCGCCGTGCCCATCGGCGGCAGGACCCGCCGGGAGGGGCCCCTGGTCGGGCGGTGGCCATGCACCGGCGTATCCGGCGCCGTGCGAGGCCCCCCAGGAAGAGTCGTTCATCAGACCTCGAGCAGCTCGGCTTCCTTGTGCTTGAGCAGCTCGTCGACCTGCGCCACGTACTTCGCGGTGGTGTCGTCGAGCTCCTTCTCCGCACGCCGGCCCTCGTCCTCGCCGACCTCGCCGTCCTTGATGAACTTGTCGATGGTCTCCTTCGCCTTGCGGCGGACGGAGCGGATCGAGATCTTCGAGTCCTCGGCCTTCGACTTGGCGACCTTGATGAACTCCTTGCGGCGGTCCTGCGTGAGCTCCGGGAAGACCACGCGGATGATGTTGCCGTCGTTGCTCGGGTTGACACCGAGGTCCGAGTCGCGGATCGCCTGCTCGATGTTGCGCAGCGCGGTCTTGTCGAACGGCGTCACGACGGCCATCCGCGGCTCCGGGACCGAGAACGACGCCAGCTGGTTGATCGGGGTCAGGGCACCGTAGTAGTCCGCCACGATCTTGTTGAACATCGCCGGGTGCGCACGTCCGGTGCGGATCGCGGCGAAGTCATCCTTGGCGACCAGGACGGCCTTCTCCATCTTCTCCTCGGCCTCGAGGAGGGTCTCTTCGATCACCACTTGCTCCTGCGTGTCTTGAGTTGGGCCCGGCATCGGACTGGGCCGGCGGAACCTGCGTCGCGTGTTCCCTGCACGGTGTACGACCGGCAGGGCTTTGTCCATCCCCCGAGGGCGCCCCCGAGGCCCTCGGGTCAGGCCCGGGTGTCCCGGTCGCTCACGAGCGTGCCGATCTTCTCACCCCGGACCGCCCGAGCGATATTGCCCTCGGCGAGGAGTTCGAAGACGAGGATCGGGAGGGCGTTGTCGCGGCAGAGGGTGATGGCGGTGGCGTCGGCGACCTTGAGGTTGCGGGACAGCACCTCGCCGTACTCCAGCGCGTCGAACTTCACCGCGTCCGGGTTGGACTTGGGATCGGAGTCGTAGACGCCGTCGACCCCGTTCTTGCCCATCAGCAGTGCTTCGGCGTCGATCTCCAGGGCGCGCTGGGCGGCGGTGGTGTCGGTGGAGAAGTAGGGCATGCCCATACCGGCGCCGAAGATGACGACGCGGCCCTTCTCCAGGTGCCGTACGGCGCGCAGCGGGATGTACGGCTCCGCGACCTGCCCCATGGTGATGGCGGTCTGCACGCGCGAGTCGATGCCCTCCTTCTCCAGGAAGTCCTGGAGGGCGAGGCAGTTCATGACGGTGCCGAGCATGCCCATGTAGTCGGAGCGTGCCCGGTCCATGCCGCGCTGCTGGAGTTCGGCTCCGCGGAAGAAGTTTCCGCCGCCGATCACGACGGCGATCTCTGCGCCGTCGCGGACGACCGCTGCGATCTCCCGTGCGATGGCGTGTACGACGTCGGGGTCGACGCCCAGACCGGTGCCGCCGGAGAAAGCCTCTCCGGACAGCTTCAGCATGAAGCGGCCGGCCGTTTTGCCGTTGTTGTCGTCGCCTTGTGCGGCGCCCTGATTCATGGAGATCTCCTCGTGCACATGCGAAGAAGGCCATTGCCGTGGGTTCGTGCTCTCCCTGTCGGCAATGGCCTCCTCGTCAGATCTGCGGTCGTCCGGCGCGAACGCGGCCGACTGCTTCAGACCCTACCGGGGTCCGGGGTCCGTCGCGTACGGACTCAGATGCCGACCTTGATGCGGGTGAAGCGCTTCAGGGTGACACCGGCCTCGTCCAGGATCTGCTGGACCGACTTCTTGTTGTCGAGCGCGTACGGCTGGCCGAGGAGGGTGGCCTCCTTGAAGAAGCCGTTGACGCGACCCTCGACGATCTTCGGGAGAGCGGCCTCGGGCTTGCCCTCGGCGCGCGTGGTCTCCTCGGCGACGCGGCGCTCGGCCTCGACGACCTCGGCCGGGACGTCCTCGCGGGAGAGGTACTTCGGGGCGAAGGCGGCGATGTGCTGCGCGACACCCTTGGCGATCTCGGCGTTCTGCTTGTCGAGCTCGACGAGAACACCGATCTGCGGGGGCAGGTCGGGCATGGTGCGGTGCATGTACGCCGTGACGTAGCCACCGGAGAACTGCGCGAAGCGGTCCAGGACGATCTTCTCGCCGAGGTTGGCGTTGGCCTCGTCGACGTACGCCTGAACGGTCTTGCCGGGCTCGATCTCGGAGGCGAGCAGCGCCTCGATGTCGGCCGGGGAGGTGGCGGCGACGTGCGCGGCGAGCGCGTTGGCAACGGCCTGGAACTTCTCGCCCTTGGCGACGAAGTCCGTCTCGCACTTCAGCTCGACGATGACACCGGAGGTGTTGTCGTCGGCGATCAGGGAGACGACGGCGCCGTTCTCGGCGGAGCGGCCCTCGCGCTTGGCGACGCCCTTCTGGCCCTTGATGCGCAGGGCCTCGACGGCCTTGTCGACGTTGCCGTCCGACTCGTCCAGCGCCTTCTTGCAGTCCATCATGCCGGCGCCGGTGAGCTCGCGGAGCTTCTTGACGTCAGCGGCGGTGTAGTTCGCCATGAGTCTGAGTTTCTCTCTCGAAGTCTGAAAGATCTACGAAGATCTGGAAGATCTACGGGTGGACGGCGGGGGCTGCGCGCCCCCGCCGTCGTCAACCGAACCTGTGAAGGTCAGGCCGTAGGTCAGGCCTGCTCGGCCTCGGCGGCCGGAGCCTCGGCAGCGGCCTCGGCCGGCTTGGCCTCGTCCGCCTTGGCCTCGTCCGCCTTCTTCTCGCCCTCGAGCAGGTCGCGCTCCCACTCGGCCAGCGGCTCGCCGGCGGCCTTGTCGCCCGGCTTCTGGTCGCCGGTCGCGGCGCCGGAGCGGGCGATGAGGCCCTCGGCGACGGCGTCGGCGATCACGCGGGTGAGCAGGGTGACGGAGCGGATCGCGTCGTCGTTGCCCGGGATCTTGTAGTCGACCTCGTCGGGGTCGCAGTTGGTGTCGAGGATCGCGACGACCGGGATGTGGAGCTTGCGCGCCTCACCGACGGCGATGTGCTCCTTCTTGGTGTCGACGATCCAGACGGCGCTCGGCACCTTCTGCATCTCGCGGATACCGCCGAGGGTCTTCTCCAGCTTGGCCTTCTCGCGGGAGAGGACCAGGAGCTCCTTCTTGGTGAGGCCGGAGGCGGCCACGTCCTCGAAGTCGATCTGCTCGAGCTCCTTGAGGCGCTGCAGACGCTTGTAGACGGTGGAGAAGTTGGTGAGCATGCCGCCCAGCCAGCGCTGGTTGACGTACGGCATGCCGACGCGCGTCGCCTGCTCGGCGATGGCCTCCTGGGCCTGCTTCTTCGTACCGACGAACATGATGGAGCCGCCGTGCGCGACGGTCTCCTTGACGAACTCGTAGGCGCGGTCGATGTACGACAGCGACTGGAGCAGGTCGATGATGTAGATGCCGTTGCGCTCGGTGAAGATGAAGCGCTTCATCTTCGGGTTCCAACGACGGGTCTGGTGACCGAAGTGGACGCCGCTCTCCAGCAGCTCCCGCATCGTGACGACGGCCATGGCCGTATCTCCTTGGGTACTCGGTTGTGTCCTGACGCCCCGATACGCGCCGTGCCGCAAGGGACCGAGGAGCGCGGCCACCGACCGACGAGGGGTGGGTGGCGGGGCGTGCGAAGTCGACCCGGTGACCCGGATCGCCAGAAGAAGTGTACGGGACCCGTGACGTGCCGGGTGACGGCGCTGTCCACAACCACCCGGTTGTCCACAGATCAGGACCAAGATCAGCGCGGGTCGGGCGGGCCGCGGGACGGTGTCCCCATGAACTGCGCACTTCCCGCGAGGCACCTGTGCCGCTCCCTGCCCGTCTTGCTGCTGCTCACGCTGCTCGCCTCGTCGTCCCCACGCGGGCCGGGTGCGGGGCCGGGTTCGGGGCCGGCGCTCGCCGCGGGAGCGGCGGCGGGGGCGCCGGGCGGGGGCTTCACGGTCCGTGCCGGGGCGGAGGGCGTGGCGGCGGTGGCGCCGCCGCGGTTCCGCGCGGACGGGAACGGCGGGGCGCGGAGCTGGCCCGTCGGGGCGCCCCGGCCCGTCGTCGTACGGGGCTGGGCGCCGCCCGCTTCGCGCTACGGCGCCGGGCACCGCGGCGTCGACCTCGCCGCGCCGCCCGGCAGCCCCGTCCGCGCGGCGGCGGCCGGCCGGGTCGCCTTCGCCGGCCGGGTCGCGCACCGCGGCGTGCTGGTGATCAGCCTCACCGGTACGGGCGACCCGCCGCTGCGGACCACATACGAACCGGTCCGCCCGCAGGTGGGCAAGGGCGAAGAGGTCGCCGCCGGGCAGGTGGTGGCGACGGTCGCCGAGGGGCCGTGGCACTGCGCCGCGGGGTGTCTGCACTGGGGGCTGCTGCGCGGGACGGAGTACCTCGACCCGCTGTCCCTGCTCCCGCCGTCGATGCTGCGCCGCCCGCCCTCCAGACTGCTCCCCGTCTTCGGCGTACCGCTCCCGTAGCCGACGGGCCGACGACCTTACGCGCACCACTGCCGTGGCCCCCGGCCCCTGCGGCCCTCCACGTGCCGCTGCCGTAGCCGCGGTCCCCGAGCCTTCCGCGCACCGCTCCCGTAGCCCGTGGCTCCCACGGCCCTCGGCGCACCACTGCCGTAGCCCGCGGCCCCGCGGCCTTACGCGCACCACTGCCGTAGCCCACGGCCCCGCGGCCTTACGCGCACCACTGCCGTAGCCCACGGCCCCGCGGCCTTACGCGCACCACTGCCGTAGCCCCGCGCTCCCGGGGTCCCGCGGTCCGCCTCAGCCCCGGACGCCGTGCAGCGCCATCGCGACCGCCGCGTCGGCGACGGTGGACGGGTCCTCGGCCACGCCGAGCTCGATACGGCGGACCGCGGCGTCCACGACGCCCTGCAGCAGCATCGCCCCGAGCCGGGGCTGCTCCTGGCCGAGCTCCCCCAGCGCCTCGACGATCATCGCGATCAGTCCCCCGTGGGCGGCGCGGATCTTCTCGCGTGCCCCGGCGTCCAGCTCGCTCGCGGAGATCGCGACGACGGCCCGGTGGCGCCGGTCGCCGACCAGGTCGAGCTGACGGCGCACATACGCCTCGACCTTGCCCTCGGGCGTGTCCGCGCGGTCCATCGCGGCCTCGACCTCCGCCGCCCACACCGGGAAGTCCACGGCACAGAGCTCTTCGACGACCGCGGCGCGCGAGCGGAAGTACTCGTAAACGGAGGACCGCGCGAGACCCGTGCGCTCGGCGAGTGCGGGGAAGGTCAGCGCCTCCGTACCGCCTTCGGACAGGAGTGAGCGCGCGGCGTCCAGCAGGGCGCCTCGCTGCATCGTCCGGTGCTCGGCCACGGAGGCCGCTCGAATCCTGGGCACGCCTCCACTGTACGGATGCGGCCGTGGCGACTCGGCGTCAACGTCCTACGTCGGCCAGCTTCGCCCGCAGCTGCAGGACCGACTTCGTGTGGATCTGGCTGACGCGGCTCTCGGTGACCCCGAGGACATGGCCGATCTCGGCCAGGGTGAGCCCTTCGTAGTAGTAGAGCGTGACGACGGTCTTCTCCCGCTCGGGGAGTGTGTTGATGGCCCGGGCGAGCAGCCGGCGCAGCTCCCGGTCCTCGGCGACCTCGACCGGGTTGTCCGCGGCCGTGTCCTCCAGGGTGTCCATGAGGCTGAGCCGGTCGCCGCCCTCGCCTCCCACATGCAGCAGCTCCTCCAGCGCCACGACATTGGCCAGGGACAACTGGCTGAAAACCGCGTGCAGTTCCTCGATCGTGATGCCCATCTCGGCCGCGACCTCCGCCTCGGAGGGTGTGCGCCGCAGCTGGGCCTCCAGGGTGGCGTAGGCGCGTTCGACGGCGCGTGCCTTCTGTCGCACCGAACGCGGGATCCAGTCCAGCGCCCGCAGCTCGTCGATCATCGCGCCCCGGATGCGGGTGATCGCGTACGTCTCGAACTTGATCGACCGGTCGAGGTCGAACTTCTCGATGGCGTCGATGAGACCGAAGACGCCGGAGGAGACGAAGTCGGCCTGCTCGACGTTGGACGGCAGCCCCACACTGACGCGGCCCGCCACGTATTTGACCAGCGGCGAGTAGTGCAGGATCAGCTGCTCCCGCAACCGCTCGTCACCCGTGGCCTTGTACGACCGCCACAGCTCCTCGACCGACGAGGGAGCCGAGGGCCGCACGGTGCCACGGGCAGCGGGTGGCACTGCCGCGCGGTCAGACCCGGACGTGTGCTGGGGCATGCGTTGCCTTGAGCCGTTCTGCTGTGAGGGGGCGGTGAGGGGCGGCCGAGGCCGGAACCCGGTGAGCGTAGCGTGACTACGCCGTCGCGGTGGGCGAGGGAAGCGGAAGGAACCTGCCCGGGTATTCGCCCTCGCCCACAGCTTCGATTCGGGGCCGATGCCCAGCGCACCGGCCCCTCAGGCGTCGCGCACGGGACTCCGAAGGTCATCGCCTTAACCTTTTCACCCGAATGCTCCAGGTCAAGCATCGCCTCGCCGCGCGTTCGAACCGCTTCTGGCGCAAGACGTCAACCTCCATCCTTCCGTGCACCGCTCGACGAAGCCGAGCGAATGCAGTTCGTACAGCCTGCCGAGCGCCTCGTCCTCCGTCGTACCGGCGCACCGGGCGGCCTCGGCGCAGGAGACCGCGCGCCGTGCGGGCAACGCCTCGAGGACCCGCCTGCTGCGGGGATCGAGCAGGTCCCTGGGCAGGACGGGACCAGTGCGCTCGGGCGCGAGGTCGCCCATGTCCCCCACCAGCTCGACGACTTCGGCGGCGTCGGTGACGAGCACGGCGCCGCCGCGCAGCAGTTCGTGCACCCCGGCCGAGAGACCACTGGTCACGGGCCCGGGAACGCCTATCGTGAAGCGTCCGAGCTGCTGGGCCCGGCGGGCGGTGACCAGGGAGCCGCTGCGGTACTCGGCCTCGACGACGACGGTGCCCCGGGTGAGGGCGGCGATCACCCTGTTCCGCAGGACGAACCGGCTCCGCGTGGGATGGTCTCCGGGCGGCAACTCACCGACGACGAGCCCTTGTTGCACGATGCGCTTGATCAACGCCGTGTGCCCGGGCGGGTAGCCGACGTCGACCCCGCAGGCCAGCACGGCGACGGTGGCGCCACCGGCCGCGAGCGCGCCCCGGTGCGCCGCGCCGTCGACCCCGAACGCCGCCCCGGACACCACGACCCAGCCCCGCTCGGCGAGCCCGGTGGCGAGCGCGGCCGCCATGTTCTCTCGTGTTTGTGGACTTGTCGTGCACTGTCGTGTCACCCGCAGGTGGAGTGTTGTGTACGACGCTTCTCGAGGCCGTGTCGGGCACGTCGGGGTTGTCGTTGAAGGCGTGTGACTCATCAGATCTTCGGAAGACTCCGACCTTTCCGTGTAGTGATGCCGTCGGGCCAGCGGTACTGGACAGTGCTGGACGATGACTGTCTGGCGCCCGTTCCGGCGGCGGACGAGTTTCTGCGGCACGTGCGGTTCGGGCGGGATCAAGCGGAGTCGACGACGCGCACGTACGCCGGCGCGGTCGCCCTCTACCTGACCTGGTGCCGGTGCACCGGGCGGGACTGGACGACGGCTGCGGGCCGCCTGGGCAGCTTCATGCTCTGGCTGCGCCACTGGGCCGGGGACGACAGCACGGTGGTGGTAGGTCCGGGCAGCGAGCCGGTCCGAGGGCCGCGCCGGATCAACACCGTGCTCGCAGGAGTCCGCGAGTTCCTCGCGCACGGCACGAGCCTGGGCACGGTGCCGATGTTCGTGCTGTCCCAGCTCTACGAAATCGCCGACGACCGTGACCTGCCGCCCGATGCCCGCGGCGAGGGCAGCGGGCTGCGCTACTTCGCCAAAGCCCGGCACCGGGCCGCCGAACCGGACGAGCCGGTCGACCGCGCCAGCGACGAAGAGGTCCTGGCCCTGCTGCGGGCCTGCCGCAACGCCCGGGACCGGTTCATCGTGCTCCTGCTGGCCAGAGCCGGGCTGCGCCGCAGCGAGGCGTGCGGCCTGCGCCGCCAGGACATCCACTTCGTCCTCGACGCCAGCGGACTGGGCTGCCGGGTTCCCGGCTCCCACCTGCACGTGGTGCGCCGAGACAACGACAACGGCGCCATGGCGAAGTCAAAACGCTCGCGCGCCGTCCCCGTCGACTTCCTGCTGGTCCAGGCTTACGACCAATACGTCACCGAACGAGACGGCTGCCCGATGGCCCGGGACAGCGACTTCGTGCTGGTCAACCTCTTCCGCCCGCCACTTGGTGCTCCCATGCCGCCCGCGGCCCTGAACGACCTGTTCGACCGGCTCTCGCGCCGGGCCGGCATGAAGGACGGGGTCCACCCCCATGCCCTGCGGCACGCGTTCGCCAGCAACGCCGCCGACGCGGGCGCCGTCCTGGACGAGATCGCCGACCTGCTCGGCCACGCCAGCCCGTCCAGCTCGCAGGTCTACCTGCAGCCCGACCCGCAGCGGCTGAGAGCCGCAGTCGAACGAGTCGCAGCTCTCGCTCCGAGGAGGAACACATGACCGCAGCCTTGCAACTGGTGCCGCCCCCGGCATCGGACCTGCTGCCCGCACGCGCGAACCGGCTGCGGGAACTGATCCGCCCGGAGACGCTGACTCTGCTGAACTGGGACGACACGTTCCAGGTCTTACGCCCTTCACCAGATCACCCCTTTCTGGGCTTGGTGATCTGCGCCCGCCCCGGCTGCTGGGCACAGGCCCGCCGGACAGAGCTGTGGTTGTGCTCGGCCTGCCGCAGCCGCTGGAAGCGGACCGGGCAACCCATCGAGGAGTTCCTAGCCAGCCAGCCGAAGGTCATCAGCGGCACGTCCGGAGCCTGTGCTGTCCCGAAGTGCGAGCGGCCCTGGACCTCGTCTCGCACGCAGTTGTGCAGTTGGCACCGCGAGCAGTTCAAGAAGCAGGGCTGCCCGCCGCTTGAGGAGTTCTTCGCCCACCCGCGGGTGAAGCCGATGCCCGGGTTCGGTCCCTGCTCGGTGGACGCCTGCCACCGGATGCGATCGACCAGCTCGAAGGCGTTCTGCCCTCCGCACTGGGTGCGCTGGAAGGACGCCGAGGCCCGCGGCTCCAACTTCGAGACCTGGTGCCGCACAGAGCCGGGAACGGCTGAATCGACGGCCGTGAGCCTGCGGGGCCTGGCGCCCCTCGTGGTCACCGAAGTCCTCTACGTGCTCCAGGCCCGCACGGACGCCGAAGTGAAGACACCGCCGATGCAGCTGCGCAGCATCGTCCAGCACCTGCGTGAACAGCGCGTCGAACAGTTCACCGACATCCAGGTCCGGCCCAACACAAAGGTCAGCGGGACGGTCAACAAGATGCGGCAGCTGATCGCCGCAGGTGTCTCCACCCCTGAGCTGGAGCAGATCAAAGACGTCTGGAACATGGGTGCCTTCGGCCTGGGCCAGTGGCGGCGGCTGGACTTCACCCAGCTCCTCCAGGAGTGGATGCGCCGGGCCTGCAAGGCATGGGTGCTGGACGAGATCCCGCGCCGCTACGGCAAGAACATTCCCAACAGCCTCTCCGAGATGATCCTCTGCCTGAGGCACCTGTCCCAGAGCCTGGTACGCAGCCGCGAGGACGGCGGGAAGGACCCGGCTGCCCTCGGCCGACGCGACCTTGAAGCCTTCACCCAGTACATGGCTCACCTGGAGCACACCGGCGAGGTCAGCCCCTTCCGGCGTGTGACCGTCTGCCGCTGGGTCCGCAGGTTCCTGAACGAGATCCGCGACCTGGGCATCACCCGGCCCGGCGAAATGCTGGCCGACCTTCCCGACGACTTCATCCTCCGCCGGCACGACATGCCCCCACCGGTGGCGGAAGAAGGACAGGGTCGGGCCCTGCCGAAGGAGATCCTCGCCCAGCTCTGCAAACGACTGGCCAGCCTCGACGAGATCCGCGACGGCAGCGCGGACATGCGCAACGCGATCGAGATCCTCATCGACACCGGACGCCGCCCCGACGAGATTGGCTCTCTGCCCTGGGACTGCATGGAGACCGACGAGCACGGCAAATCCGTCCTCGTCTACACCGACTTCAAGAACAACCGCGTCGGCTGCCGGCTACCGATCCCGGACTCCACCGCCGAGATCATCGTCCGGCAGAAGAAGTCCGTCCGGGCCCGCTTCCCTGACACGGATCTCACCCAGCTGGCTCTCTTCCCCCGTCCCCGGCAGAACTCCGACGGCACCCACACCTTCCGCTTCCAGCACATCGGCAACGTCCACCGCCGCTGGATCAACGCCATGCCGCCCCTGCTGCTGGCCGACGGCACCGAGTTCCCGAAGCTGGAGCTCGTGCCCTACTCCTACCGGCACTCCTACGCGCAACGGCACGCCGACGCCGGCACCCTCCCGGATGTCCTGCGCGAACTCATGGGGCACCGGTCGCTGCAAACGACCCAGGGCTACTACCGAGTCACTGAGAAGCGGACCCGGTCCGCGGTCGACAAGCTCGTCTCGCACCAGTTCGACCGGCACGGCAACCGCGTCTGGACCGAGGCCCGCCAGCTCCTGGGCCATGAGCACGCCCGTCTGCGGATCGGGCAGGTCTCCGTCCCCTACGGCATCTGCGTCGAGCCGAGCAACGTCAAGGCCGGCGGCCACGGCTGCCCGTTCCGGTTCCGCTGCGTCGGCTGCGACCACTTCCGCACCGACCCGTCCTACCTGCCGGATCTTCGGACCTATCTCGACACGCTGCTGCGGGACCGTGAACGACTCGCCGCCGCAGCCGACCTGGACGACTGGGCCCGCACCGAGGCCACCCCCTCCGAGGAAGAGATCAAGCGCATCCGCGCCCTGATCCGGCGGGTCGAAACCGACCTCGAAGGGCTCACCGACGAGGAACGCGGGCAGATCAATGAAGCCACCCGGACGCTGCGCAAGACCCGCACGGTCTCCCTGGGCATGCCCGGCACCCGCCCGCCCGAGCCGAACCTGCGGCTGGAGCGAGACGCATGACCACATCACCGGACCACCTGGCCAAAGCGCGAGCCGCCGACTCCGAACGCAGACGAGCCCGCGTCCTCAAGGCACTCGACCAGCTCGCCGCGAGTGGCGAGGAGATCACCGTTTCCTCGGTCGCCCGCGCAGCCGGCGTTCACCGCAGCCTGATCCACCGCCACGGCGACCTCCACGCGGCCGTCGTTGCCCGCGCGGCCGAAGCGCCGCCCGGCACAACCACCGGAAACCAGGTCAGTCGTCAGTCGCTGCTGGCCGACGTCGCCAACCTAACGGCCCGCAACCGGCGCTTGTCCGCCCACGTCACCCGGCTTGAACGACGCCTCTCCGAGGCCCTCGGCCAAGCCGCCTGGGAGGCCTCCGGTCTCGGAGCCCCCGCGGACGTCGAGACGCTCACCCGCCGGGTCACCGAGCTAGAGCAGCAGATCCTCGACCTCCGGGCCGACGTCGCTGAACGGGACGAGGACCTCGCCGCCGCGCGCGCTACGAACCGCGAACTCATGGCCCAGCTCAACACACCGTCATCCACAAGATCTAAGACAACAGAACGATAACGATCGATTTCTCGCTATGGGCGAATCGGAGTTAGAGTCGGAAGACTCCTGAGGGAGTAAGGGGCGGACATGGTCGGCGCTACCCTTCCATGCCCACCCGGTCATGAGTGAATTACCGGTTGTTCCTGATCCGAACAACCATGTCTGCTACCTCGCGGAACACACTGCGTGACAGTGCATCAACGATGTCGCAGAACCCAGGCCCGGCGACTTTGATCGCCATCGCCAGAACCACAACCAGCACAACGAGTCCGAGCCATCGCTGCGGTTTTGCCAGAACCCAGCGGAGCCATGCGAGCAAGGCGCCTATGCCGTTAGGGGTATTCACGCTCACCCCCTCTCCATGACTAGGCAGAAAAGGGCGGAGACAAGAGTGGCCTGACCTCGGCTCCTCAAGGAAGCGTCGTTTACAACGGCGGAGTTCCAGGGGTTGTCGGGGTCAGGCCTTACTCAGTCCCGAGGACGGAGTGGTTGCCGTCGACCTACGCGATTACGTCATTCACGTTACCTTGCCCAACCTGATTGATGCCCTTGGCATAGGCCGATAACTTTGCGCACCCAACCCTGCCTAATGAGTAAAAACGATCTCCGGACGACTTCGCATGAAAGCAACAGGTGTCGCGCACCGCACAGGTCGACCAATCCCGCGCTGAGCTGCACAGTCACGCTCATCACAGCATCGCGTCGGCTTCCAGCCCAAGAGAAAGGCAGTGCGCCCCGTACGGCGTGCAGGCACGGGCTCCGACCACGGCCACCGACCGCAGTGCCCAGGTGCGCAGGTCGGGCCGGCCCCGCACCCACAGGCCGACCGGGCGGGCGTCACCGAGGTCGTCGAGCTGGCTCGGCCACTCCGCGTCCCCAGGGATGACGAACCTGCCCCCGAGCGCGCGGATCGCCGCCAGCCGCTGCCCCGGCAAGACTGCGGCGGCACGGGTCAGCAGCCCCCTCACCCGGCGCTCGGTCGCCCCCGGCAGCGCCCCCTTTTCGCACGCGTCCGACATGAGCAGCGCCAGCAGCCCCTGCGCGCCGAACTCCCTCAGCCAGCGGCCGCCCTTCTCGTCCCCCGGCTCCAGGATCTGCGTCAGCGCCGACCGCGCCACCCGCTCCGCCTCGCCCTCCGGCCCCGTCCCGCCCGGCGAGTGCTCGTGAACAGGCCCGCCCGGCGAGTGCTCGCGCCGCTGTGCGCCCGGCGGCGCGTCATGTCCAGGCCCGCCCGGCGAGGGCTCCTGACCCGGCCCGCCCCTGGCGCCCTCCTGTCGCACCGCGCCCGTCACCGCGCCGCTCCCGCGACCGCCGGGACACCCCTGGAGATGCCGGTACGCAGTTCGAGAGCGAGGGCGACGTCCTGCGCCTCCGGCCGGTCGTGCCCCGCGAGGTCGGCGATCGTCCACGCGACGCGCAGCACCCGGTCGAGGCCGCGGGCCGTGAGCAGCCCGCGCTCCACGTCCCGCTCGGCCGCGCCCAGGGCACCGGGCGCGACGGTCCAGCGGGTGCGCAGTTCATGGCCGGGCACCTCGCTGTTGACCGTCCACGGCGTGCCGTCGAGGCGGGCGGCTGCCCGCTGTCTGGCCTCCAGCACGCGGTCGGCGACCGTCGCCGACGACTCCCCCCGCCCGCCCTGGCCGAGTAGGTCGGAACGGCTCACCGGCTCGACCTCGATCCGCAGGTCGACACGGTCGAGCAGCGGCCCCGACAGCCGCGCCTGGTACCGCCTGATCAGCGACGCGGGACACTCGCAGCCCGCGCCGTGCAGCGTGTGCCTCCCGCACGGGCAGGGATTGGCCGCGAGCACCATCAGGAACCGGGCGGGCAGCCGCACCACTCCCCCGCTCCTGGCGACCACGACATGACCGGACTCCAGCGGCTGACGCAGAGCGTCGAGGGCCTTTCCCGAGAACTCGGGGGCTTCGTCGAGAAAGAGCACCCCGCGGTGCGCCAGCGAGACCGCGCCCGGCTTCGGCAGCCCGTTGCCCCCGCCCACCAGGGCCTGCATGGTGGCCGAGTGGTGCGGCGCGCAGTACGGCGGGGTCCGCACCAGCGGCTCGCTCGGCGGCAGGATGCCGGCCACCGAGTGGACCGCCGTGACCTCCAGGGACTCCCGCCGGCTCAGCGGCGGCAGGACGGCGGGCAGCCGCTCGGCCAGCATCGTCTTGCCCGCGCCGGGCGGCCCCGACAGCAGCAGATGGTGTCCGCCGGCCGCCGCGACCTCCAGCCCGGTGCGCGCCGCGTGCTGGCCCGCCACGTCCGCCAGGTCGGGTCCGTCGCCGTGCGCCCGGTCGACCGCCAGTCCCGTGCCGACGCCCGCGCCGGGGACCAGGAGGCCCGCGAGCATGGCGTCGGGGCGGCCCGGCTCGACGGGCTCCTCGTCCGGGACCGGCTCGTCCGCCAGGACGGCGATGAGCTGGCGCAGGCTGCGCACACCGAGCACCGAGACGCCCGGCACGAGCGCGGCCTCCCCGGCCGTCTGCTCCGGGACGACCACGTGCTCGTATCCCGCCTCGGCCGCGGCGAGCACGGCCGGGAGCACGCCGCGCACGGGTCTGACCCGACCGTCGAGCCCGAGCTCCCCGATCAGCACGAGATCGGCGATCTGCCGCGGGTCGATGCGCTCGGCGGCACCCAGCACGGCACAGGCCACCGCCAGGTCGAATCCGCTCCCGCCCTTGGGCACGGAGGCCGGGCTGAGCCCCACGGTGAGCTTCTTCTGGGGCCACTCGCCGCCGGAGTTGACCACGGCCGCGCGCACCCGGTCCCGGCTCTCCACCAGGCTCTTGTCCGGCAGCCCGACCAGGGTGAACGCGGCGACCCCCGGCTCCAGGTCCGCCTGGACCTCGACGACCACGCCCTCGACGCCCACGAGCGCCACGGAACACGCACGCGCGAACCCCATCTAGGCCACCCCCCGCGCGTGCTCCACCACGGCGGCCCCGCGCCTGGGCAGCATCACGCCCACGAGATCGATGCGCACCCCGCCCGGCGGCGGGCCTCCGCACCGCTCGACCCAGCAGTCGGCGAGGTGCCGGAGCCGTCTGGCCTTGGCCGGTGTGACGGCCGCCATCGGATGCTCGTAGCAGCCGGCTCTGCGGGTCTTGACCTCACAGACGACCACCGTGTCGCCGTCGCGGGCGACGATGTCGATCTCTCCGGCGCGTCCACAGCGCCAGTTCCTCGCCAGCAGGCGCATTCCGGACCGGACCAGCAGCCGTGCCGCCAGGTCCTCGCCGTACCGTCCCAGTGCCCCCGTCGCGTTCATCTCGGCACCACCTCCGGCACCGACTCTGATACGCCCGCCCCGGATTTGTGGATCTTGGTGGAAAACCGTGGACAACCAACGGATTGTGGAAAACTCCGTCACCCGGACGGGGACAGCGGTCAGCTTCCGGGCAGCTCCAGGTCGCTCTTGTTGAGCTCCTCGATGTTCACGTCCTTGAAGGTGAGCACCCGCACCTGCTTGACGAAGCGGGCCGGGCGGTACATGTCCCAGACCCAGGCGTCGGCCATCGAGACCTCGAAGAAGACCTCACCCTGCACCGAGTGCACCTGCATCTCGTAGTCGTTGGTGAGGTAGAAGCGACGCTCGGTCTCGATCACGAATTTGAACAGCCCGACGACGTCTCGGTACTCCCGGTAGAGCTTCAGCTCCATCTCGGTCTCGTACTTCTCGAGGTCCTCGGCGCTCATGGCATGTTCCCCTTCAGCCTTGCGTCCCCCTATTGTGCGCCAGCGTCCTGCACCCCTAGACGATTTCCGGGGCGAGCACCACGGGCACACGCGGAGGTCCTTCGTCGAGCAGCGTACGCAGCAGCTCGGCGAGCCTGGTCGGGTACACCGTCTCACGGGCCGCGGACAGTTCGGCGGAGGTCCACCACCTCAGGCCCCTGACGCTCCGCAGCTCCAGTTCGGTGAGCGCCTGCGGGACCGCATCGGTGCAGGTGGTGTACGCCAGGAAGTACCACTCGTCCTGGTCCCAGCGCCGCCCGGCGAACGGGAACGAGCAGTGCCGCTGCCACAGGACGGGGCCCAGGTCCACCTCGGTGATCCCGGTCTCCTCGGCCAGCTCGCGCAGCGCCGCCTCCTCGCGGCTTTCGTCGCCTTCGACACCGCCGCCCGGGGTGAACCACCAGTCGTCCGCCGGATCGTCCGGCTCGAAGCCGTGCAGGAGCAGGATCCGGTCCTGGGGGTCGAGCAGCACGACCCGGGCGACCTTGCGCGCCCCGGGCGCCGCGCCCGATGCCTCATGCGGCACCCGCGGTCACCGCCCTCCCGCGCCGTCCCCGGCCGATCCGGGCCGCCACCGGGCCGTACGCCGCGCCGCCCACGATGAGGACGGCACCGGCCACGACGGCCGCGACCATAAGCCCCACGGGCCCCGGCCGGGACACCCCGCCGGGCAGCTCGGCGAACGACTCGGGACGGTCCACCGTCCCACCGCTCAGCGGCCAGGCCACGGCGTCCACGCGCGCCTCCACGGCCGAGCGGGGCACCGATCCCCGGCCCGCGTCCTGGAGGTGGGACCGGGAGTCCAGCGAGCTTTTGCGCTCGTCTCCGAGCAGGAACAGCTGGCCCTCGGGTACCTCCGCGCCGAACTGCTCCGCGGCCGGCCCCGAGCTGTGCAGGTACGGTTCGTCGACGGCCTTGCCGTTGACCGTCAGGCGCCCGTCGTCGCAGCAGGCGATCTCGTCGCCCCCGACCCCGACCACGCGCTTGACCATGGGCATGTCGCCCCAGGTCGTGTCGCGGAAGACGACGACGTCGCCGCGCCGCACCTCGTCGCCGGATATGCGCTCGGCGAGGACCCGGTCGCCCGCCTGCACGGTCGGCGACATGGAATCGGTCGGGACCGTGTACGGCTGGTAGACGAGCGCGCCCCAGACGAATCCCCCGAGGAAGAGCACACAGCCCACGGCCACGGCCATGCCCGACAAAGCGGCCCCGAGCCGGCCCTGACCGTCGCCCTCACGTCGTGCACCGCTCATCCCAGCGCTCCCGCCTCGGAGATCCCGTCCCCGGATGCCGGTCCCGGGTCTGCTGTCCGGGACCGCACACTACCCGGCGGTACGCCTGTCGGTCAGCCTCCTCCTGCGCCACAGCACGATCGGCACGGCACCGGCCAGGCCGAGGGCCGCGGGAGCCGCGGAGAGCGCGGCGGAGACTCCCGGCTGCTCGAAAGTGGCCGGCACGGGGAGCGTGGACCAGCGGTCCACCGGCCAGGCCACGACGACCGCACGGCCGACGACCTTCTCGACGGGGACGAAACCGCCGTTGACGTCCTCCATGTGGTACCGGGAGTCCTGGGAGTTCTGGCGGTTGTCGCCCATCACCCAGATGCGGTCCTTCGGCACGGTCAGCGGCCCGAAGGAGGACTGCGCGTCGCACGGGGTGCTGCCCGGGTAGATGTACGGCTCGTTCAGCGGTACGCCGTTGACCTTGAGCGGGCCGTCCTTCTTGCACTCCACGGTGTCGCCAGCGACCGCGATCGTCCGCTTGATGAGGTCCTTGTCCTCGGCGGACGGCATCAGCCCGATGAAGCTGAGGACCTCCTGCAGGGCGTTCGGCTCCGGCGTGGGCTCGCCCTCCAGCCAGCCGCCCGGGTCGTGGAAGACGACGACCTCGCCGCGCTCGGGCTCCGAGCCGAACCACGGCGTGAGCTTGTCGACGAGCACCCGGTCCCCGCGCTGCAAGGTGTTCATCATCGATTCCGACGGGATGGAGAACGCCTGCACCAGGAAGGTCTTGATCAGAAGCGCGAGGAGCAGCGCGATACCGATCAGGAGCGGCAGTTCCTTCCAGAAGGATCGCTGCTTCTTCTGTCCCGTACCGCTGCCCTCCGACGCGTCGTCGTCCCCGGTCGTCGGCACCGCCCCGTCCGTCACGTCCGAGGACTGCTCGGGGGGTCGCCCCTGCCTGTCCTCGGGATCGTCGTGTCCGGACCGTGCGCCGACCGCCACGTCCCCCACATCCACTCCTCACTCCACGCCGACCGCCTGCCCCGCACATGGAGCAGGCCCACCACTCCCATAACGAGCGGGAGTTCCGCAGGGCTCGGGAGCAGGACCATTCCGTTCAGATCCTGAGAGGACACACTATTCGACCCCGGTGCCGCCGCGGTCTCCCCGGCGCGCGCGTTCGGAACGGATGCGTATGTCTCCGGCTCTTCCAGTCTGCGCCAGTGGTCCAGCGGCCAGGCGATGACGACGGCGCGTCCGACGACCTGGTCCTCGGCCACGGTGCCCTCGCCCTCCTCGTCGAGGTGGAAGCGGGAGTCGGCGGAGTTGGAGCGGTGGTCGCCCATCACGAACAGCCGCCCGGCGGGCACCTTCACATCGAACTTCATGGTCGACGGAACGTTCCCGGGGTGCAGGTAGGGCTCGTTCAGCGGTACGCCGTTGACGGTGACGCGGCCGTTCGCGTCGCAGCACTTCACGGTGTCCCCGCCGACCGCCACGACCCGCTTGATCAGGTCGCGCTCGTCGTCGGACGGCAGCAGTCCGATGAACGTCAGCCCCTGCTTGACCTGCTTGATCACGACGGGATCGGCGGTCTTCGGCTTCTCGTCCTGCGGCAGCCAGCCGCCGGGGTCCTTGAAGACGACGACGTCGCCGCGCTGCGGCTTCGAGCCGAACCAGGGCGTGAGCTTGTCGACCAGGACCCGGTCCTGGATGCGGATCGTCTGCTCCATCGAGCCGGACGGGATGACGAAGGCCTGCACCAGGAAGGTCTTGAGCACCAGCGCGATGAGCAGCGCCACGGTGATCAGGAGGGGTATCTCCTTGACGGCCGAGCGGCGGCGTTTGCGCCGGACCTTCTGCGCGAGCCGGCGCCGCTCGGCCCGGCCGGGCAGGGGCCGTCCGCCGTCCGTGGGCCGTGTCCCGGTGGGCAGCCGGGTGTCGGCACGGTGGCTGGCACGGCGTCCGCGGTTACCCATGGACACCGCCGGACAGCGGACCGGGATCCGGGACGCCGGAGAAGGCGTCGGTGGGCTCCAGGCCGGTCCAGCGCCCCGCGGGCCAGCCGATCCAGTCGGCCCGGCCGATCACCTTGTCCACGGGCACCATGCCGCCGCCGGGCTCACCGAGGTGGTCCCGGGAGTCGCGGGACGCACTGCGGTGGTCGCCCATGACCCACAGCGTCCCCTCGGGGACGACGATGTCGAAGGCCACCTCCGAGGGCACGCCGTCGGGGTGGAGGTATCTCTCCTCGACCGGTACACCGTTCACCTCGATCCTGCCCTCCGTATCGCAGCAGACCACCCGGTCCCCGCCCGTGCCCACTACGCGTTTGACGAAATCCGTCTCGGCCGGCTCGGCGAGCCCGAGCATGGCGAGCCCCTCTCGTACTACGGAACTGACGGGGTTTTCCGTCAGTTCCTCGGGCACGAAGGAACCCCTGCCGTCGAAGACGACGACGTCTCCGCGCGCCGGCCCGGAGCCGGATCCGTAGGCCAGCTTGTTCACCAGCACCCGGTCGCCGACCTGCAGGGTGGGTTCCATGGAACTGCTCGGGATCTGGAAGGGCTGCACCACGAAGTGGCTGAACAGCAGCACGAGGACGGTGCAGGCGACACCGGTCAGCGCCGCGCTGCGCAGGGACATCCGGGAGAAGCCGGAACGACGCGCGGAGCGCGACCCCTCTCCCTGCGTCCCGTCGTCGGGTGCGGAAGAGCGGTCGCGCTCCGTGTGCTGTGCTTCGGTGTCCATGGGTGGCAGAGCCTATCCGGCTGCCCTGTGACACCGGGCGCGCGTGTGAGCCGGAGCTCAGTTGTCGCGCTTCTCCTTGATCTTGGCGGCCTTGCCGCGCAGGTCGCGCAGGTAGTACAGCTTGGCGCGACGGACGTCACCGCGGGTGACGAGCTCGATCTTCTCGAAGATCGGGCTGTGCACCGGGAAGGTGCGCTCGACGCCGACGGAGAAGGAGACCTTGCGGACCGTGAAGGTCTCGCTCACACCCGCGCCCTGGCGGCGGATGACGACGCCCTTGAACTGCTGGATACGGGAGCGGTTGCCCTCGATGACGCGAACGTGGACGTTCACGGTGTCACCGGGACGGAAGGCCGGGACGTCGGTCCGCAGCGCAGCCGCGTTGACGCTGTCGAGCAGGTGAGACATGGTGGTCTGCTTCCTCGCCGATGCCACAGGTCATCGACGGAATGTCGTGATGAGAAGGGGTGCCGTCGTCGGGCGGGCGTCGTTCCCCCTGTGGCAGGGGCGCCAGCCGGACGTACAACAGCGGCCTATTCTTCCACGGCCTCGGGCCTGCGCCAAAATCGGCCGCCGGGCTCGGGGACCCAGCCGAGCAGGGAGAGGATCTCCCTGTCCTTCTTGTCGAAGGCCGCGGGGTCGCAACGCTCGATCAGGTCGGGCCTGTTGAGGGCCGTACGGCGAAACGCCTCGTCCCGCCGCCAGCGCGCGATCTTCCCGTGGTGGCCGCTGATCAGCACGTCCGGGATCGCGCGTCCACGCCACACGGGGGGCTTGGTGTAGACGGGCCCCTCCAGCAGGTTGGCCATGGCGCCGGGCGCGAAGGAGTCGTCCCGGTGCGACTCGGCGTTGCCGAGGACACCGGGCAGCAGCCGGGCCACGGCCTCCGTGATGACCAGGACGGCGGCCTCGCCGCCCGCCAGCACGTAGTCGCCGATGGAGACCTCGTACACCGGTATGCGGGTCGCGTACTCGTCGACCACCCGGCGGTCGATGCCCTCGTAGCGGGCGGGCGTGAAGACCAGCCAGGGACGCTCGGAGAGCTCGACGGCGAGTTCCTGCGTGAAGGGGCGGCCGCTGGGCGTCGGGACGACCAGGGCGGGGCCGTGGGCACCCGACTCGTAGCCGCTCGCGAGGATGTCGTCGAGCGCCTCGCCCCAGGGCTCGGTCTTCATGACCATGCCCGGGCCGCCGCCGTACGGGGTGTCGTCGACCGTGTTGTGGCGGTCGTAGGTCCAGTCGCGCAGGTCGTGGACGTGGACGCCGAGCTGTCCGCGGGCGCGGGCCTTGCCGACCAGGGAGACGTTCAGCGGCTCCAGGTACTCCGGGAAGATCGTGACGACGTCGAGCCGCATCAGGACTCGTCCTCGCGGCTGGAGGCGATCTCGGCCTGGCTCTCGTCGATGAGGCCGGGCGGCGGGTCGATGACGGCCTTCTGCTCGGCCAGGTCGATCTCGGTGACGATCTCCTCGACGAACGGGATCATCACCTCGCTGCCGTCGGGCCGCTCGACGATGAACAGGTCCTGCGAGGGCAGATGGCTGATCTCCGTGATCCGCCCGATCTCGGTGCCGTCCATGAGCACCACGTCGAGGTCCATCAGCTGGTGGTCGTAGTACTCGTCGGGGTCCTCGGGAAGCTCCTCGGGGTCCACCTCGGCGATGAGCAGGGTGTTGCGCAGCGCCTCGGCGGCGTTCCGGTCCCGTACGCCCTCGAACCGCAGCAGGAGTCGGCCGCTGTGCACCCGGCCCGACTCGATGGTCAGCGGCCCAGCGGCGGCCGGGTCGGTGGCCAGCACGGCGCCCGGACCGAGCCGCAGTTCCGGCTCGTCCGTGCGCACCTCGACGGTGACCTCGCCCTTGATGCCATGGGCGCGGCCGATCCGCGCCACTACCAGCTGCACGCTTGTGTCTCCTTCGATACGACGACGGGCCGGGGCGGGCCCATAGGCCCTCCCCGGCCCGAGCCGGTGCTGCAGGGACCCGGGGAGCTCCCGGATCCACACTCATCTTCGATCAGCGGACCTGGTCCACATCGACGAGGTCGACGCGGATGCCACGGCCGCCGATGGCGCCCACGACGGTACGCAGTGCGCGCGCGGTGCGGCCGTTGCGGCCGATCACCTTACCGAGGTCGTCGGGGTGCACCCGGACCTCCAGCACGCGGCCGCGGCGCAGATTGCGCGAGGCGACCTGCACATCGTCCGGGTTGTCGACGATGCCCTTCACGAGGTGCTCGAGAGCCTCCTCGAGCATGCTCAGGCCTCGGTCGACTCGGCGGGAGCCGCCGACTCAGCAGCCTCGTCCGCCTTCTTGTCGGCCTTCTTCGCCTTCGGGGTGATGGCCTCACCCTTGGCGTCGTCGCCCTCCAGAGCCTTGGCGAAGGCGTCGAAGGAGGCGCGCTTGTCCTCCTTGGTCGCCGGGGCCAGCAGCGGCTTCTCCGGGGCCGGCAGGCCCTTGGCCTTCTGCCAGTCGCCGGTGAGCTTCAGGATGGCGAGGACCGGCTCGGTCGGCTGGGCGCCGACGGACAGCCAGTACTGCGCACGCTCCGAGTCGACCTCGATGCGCGACGGGTTGTACGTCGGGTGGTAGAGGCCGATCTCCTCGATGGCCCGGCCGTCACGGCGGGTGCGGGAGTCGGCGACGACGATGCGGTAGTGGGGCTGGCGAATCTTGCCGAGACGCTTCAGCTTGATCTTGACTGCCACGGGAGTGGTGTCTCCTGGTCTTGACGTGGTTGGGCACAACGAGATGCCACGTGGGGTTGCGGTACTCGGGTGCCCGATGGACGCGTCAGCCGGAGGCGAGAGGGTTCCTGTGCGGCTGTCGAGTACAGCTAGCCATTGTGCCATACGCACGCGACGGCATCTCACCCGCCCGGCACACCGCGACCGCCTGCCACGCCGCCCCCGAAGGCAGGCGGAAGCGTGAGCCGGCGGGTGGACGCGCCCGCTCAGACGCCGGCGCCGCCGTGTCGTCGACGCCGGTGCTCGGTACGCCGGTCAGCTCGCGGCGCCGACCGCTTCCGGGATACGGAACGGCTTTCCGCACCCTCCGCAGACGATGGGCGCCTGGGCGAGGACCGACGGCACCACTCTCACGTTGCGGCCGCAGTCACAGACGGCCTTCACCCGCACGCCTCCGCCCGAGGAGCCGTGCCGGGCGGCGGGCCCGCGGAAGGAGCGCTTGGTGTCGGAGGCCGTCGCTGCCGTGTGCGCCTTGAGCGCGCGCTGCAGCCGCTCGATCGTCGGGCGGTACCGCCGCTTGGCCTCGGGATTGAGGACGACCAGGGAGAAACCGCTGCTCGGGTGCGGCTCCTCCACGTGGTCGAGGCCCATCTCCTCGGCGATCGCGAGGAACCGTCGGTTGTGATAGCGGCCGGCGCGCGAGGTGTCGCGGACGCCTCGCGCGGCGGCGATGCCGTGGACTGCCTCGTGGAGCAGTCGCTCGAAGGAGAGCTCGGCGCCACAGGCGGACGACGACTCTCCGATCAGGGACTCGGGCGCGGCAAGATCCGGCAGCTCGGGGTGGTGCCGCTGAATGTCGGCCCACGCCTGTGCCAGCTCTGCGGCGAGAACAGGTGGTGTCGTGCTCACGTCGTGATAACGAGCCGGGACCCCGCCGGGTTCCATTCCGGGGCATCCCAAATATTTTGCACGTACCCGTCAGTTGCCGTTGATGCGTCCGGACGAGGGCGGGTGCGCTGATCTGCGGAGAAGCCTCGCAGCTCGCAACAAGGTGGTACGTAGCGCGCCCCGCCCGGAATGCCACCGAAGGCGTACGCCCCCGGCGCTGGGGCGGGTCCCTTCGCGCCGGGGCGTGCTACCGAAGGGGGGCGCGTCAGTAGGCGCGGGCCACGATCGCGACAGTACCGGGTGCGTCGTCGGACTCGGGCACCGACCCGTCCTCCGCGACCAGGCAGCGCACCGACACCGCCTGTTCCGCGAGCTCGGCCTCACCCTCCTCGCCCAGGGTGGCCCACGGGATACGGGCCCAGCCGCCCGCCGCGGCCGCCTCGGCGGCCTCGGCGACGGTCGACACGTCGCTGGTGCGCTCCTCGCGTCGCCGACGGGACTGCTCCAGCAGCAGCGCCTGGTCGTCGTCGAGGACCTTGGGCAGCAGCGCGGTGAGCGACTCGATGCTCACCGGCTCCTTGCCTCCCGGAATCCGGCGCGTCAGCATCGCGGTGCCCGCTGCCAGGTCCCGCGGGCCGATCTCGATCCGTACGGGCACGCCCTTGAGTTCCCAGTCCACCGCGCGGCGGCCGAAGGGGGTGTCCACGCGGTCGTCGACGTGCACGCGCAGGCCCGCCGCCCTGAGCCGCTCGCCGAGCTCGCGTACCTTGGCGACCGCCTCGTCGCCCTTGATCGCCATGACGACGATCTGGACCGCGGCGAGCCGGGGCGGGACGCGCAGTCCGTTGTCGTCGCCGTGCGACATGATCAGCCCGCCGACCATCCGGGTCGAGGTGCCCCAGGAGGTCTGCCAGACGAGCTCCTGGTGCCCCTCGCCGGAGAGGTAGCTGGTGTTGAAGGCCTTGGCGAAATTGGTGCCGAGCTCATGGCTCGTGCCCATCTGCAGGGCCTTGCCGTCGCCCATCATCCCTTCCAGGGTGAGCGTGTTGATGGCTCCGGCGAACCGCTCCCTGGGCGTCTTGCGGCCGAGCACGACGTCGATGCCGAGCACATTGACCATGAAGTCCGCGTAGACGTCCCGGTGGATGTGGGCGGCGTAGTCGCGGGCGTCCTCGTAGGTGGCGTGCGCCGTGTGGCCCTCCTGCCAGAGGAATTCGGTGGTGCGCAGGAACACCCGCGGGCGCATCTCCCAACGGACCACGTTCGCCCACTGGTTGATCAGCAGCGGCAGATCCCGGTAGCTCTGGACCCACTTCGAGAAGTAGTCGTTGATGATCGTCTCGGAGGTCGGCCGCACCACGACGGGCTCCTCGAGGTCCTTGCCGCCGCCGTGGGTGACCACGGCGAGCTCGGGGGCGAAGCCCTCGACGTGCTCAGCCTCCCGAGTCAGGTAAGACTGGGGGATGAAGAGCGGGAAGTAGGCGTTCTGAGCGCCCGCGGCCTTGATGCGGGCGTCCATCTCCTGCTGCATCCGCTCCCACAGGCCGTAGCCGTACGGCCGGATGACCATGGTGCCGCGCACCGGGCCGTTGTCCGCCAGTTCGGCTTTGTTGATCAGGTCCTGGTACCAGCGTGGGAAGTCCTCCGCCTGAGGCGTCAGGACAGGTGTCTTGGCCATGGCGCGCATGGTACGGCGGGGCGCGACCGGATCGGGAATCGGCCAGGCCGGCCGGGGCGCACGCCCTGGGCGCACAAGCGGTGCAGTACAACCCCTGGACGTGGGGGCGCACGCGCAGTTCCCTGGCTTACGGGGGCGCGGCGGAAGCACACGGGGGAAGTCCTTCAGGGCACAACCGACTCTCTCGGCGGAATGGGGCGCACAGATGACATCCACGCTCGTCCAGCACCGAGCCCATGCGGCGTCAATGTCCTCTGCTCAGGCGTGCGAACGGGCCCGGGACTGGGCCGAGATCCAGGAACGGATGCTGGTGCCGCTGTACGAAGCCGTGTACGAACGTCTGGAGGTCGGCGCGGGCTTTAGGGTGCTGGGCCTCGGCTGCGGCTCGGGTCTCGCGCTGCTGATCGCCGCCGCCCGCGGCGCCGCGGTGAGCGGGACGGACACGGACCGCGAGCGGCTGGCCCTCGCGCGCGAGCGGATGAGCGCCCACGACTCCACCGCACAGGCCGCGCGCCTGTTCGACGGTGAGGCAGGGGCCGCGGCCGATCCGGGCCGGCCCCCGTACAACCTGATCACGGTCTTCCAGCCGATCGGCTGCCGAGCAGGCGACGCGGACGGGCTCGGCCCCGCACTGCGGAGCGCCGTCCCGCTCGCGGAGCGCGGCAGTGCCGTGGTGCTCACCGGCTGGGGACCGCCGGAGCGGTGCGCCAGCTCCGGCGTGCTCCGGGTCGCGGAGGGGCATTCCGGCCGCAGGCGCGCCGATGGGAGCACTTCACACGGCCGCCAGGCCGTGGGGGGAGGGCGCTGGCGGCCGGCGCTGCGCGACGATCTGGAGGACGTGGCGGCACGGGCCGGGTTGCGGCCGGACGGCTCCGGACGGGTCGCGTGCCCCTTCGGCTACGCGGACGTGGCCAGCGCCGTGCGCGGGCTGCTGTCGACCGGTCTGTACGACGCGGCGGTGCGGGACAGCGACCAGGCGCAGGTGGAGAAGGAGATCACCGAGGCGCTGCACCCGCATGTGCGGCCCGACGGGACGGTCTGGATGCCGAACGTCTTCCGCTATCTGATCACCCGCACGCCCTGACCCGGCTACGCGCGAGGGGCCCGCGACCGGATCGGTCGCGGGCCCCTCGTACGCACGGGACCGGTGGGCGTCAGCCCATGAACTTCTTGAACTCGTCCGGCAGTTCGAAGTCCTGACCGGGCTGGCCGGCCGGCAGGCCGAACGCGCCGCCCTGCGCGGCCTGTTCGCGCCGGGCCGCGGCCGCGGCCTCCTCGGCCTTGCGCTTCATCGGGTTGCCGCTCTTGCGCTTGCCCTTGGCCTGCTTCTGCTGCTTCTTCTGCCGGCCGGGGCCGCCACCCATCCCCGGGATGCCGGGCATGCCGGGCATCCCGCCGCCCTGGGCCATCCGGGACATCATCTTGCGGGCCTCGAAGAACCGCTCGACCAACGACTTGACCGCGCTGACCTCGACGCCGGAACCCTTGGCGATACGGGCGCGCCGCGAGCCGTTGATGATCATGGGGTCCTGGCGCTCGCCCGGGGTCATCGACTTGATGATGGCGGCGGTGCGGTCCACGTCGCGCTCGTCGATGTTGTTGATCTGGTCCTTGATCTGCGCCATACCGGGCAGCATGCCGAGCAGCTTCGAGATGGAGCCCATCTTGCGGACCTGCTCCATCTGGGCCAGGAAGTCGTCGAGCGTGAACTCCTTGCCCTTGCTGCTCGCCAGCTTCGAGGCCATCTTGGCGGCCTCTTCCTGGCTGAAGGTCTGCTCGGCCTTCTCGATGAGCGAGAGCATGTCGCCCATGCCGAGGATGCGGGACGCCATGCGGTCCGGGTGGAACGCGTCGAAGTCGTCCAGCTTCTCGCCGTTGGAGGCGAACATGATCTGCTTGCCGGTGACGTGCGCGATGGAGAGCGCGGCACCGCCTCGGGCGTCACCGTCCAGCTTGGACAGCACCACACCGTCGAAGCCGACGCCGTCGCGGAACGCCTCGGCCGTGTTGACGGCGTCCTGACCGATCATCGCGTCGACGACGAAGAGGATCTCGTCGGGCGAGACCGCGTCGCGGATGTCCGCGGCCTGCTGCATCATCTCGGCGTCGATGCCGAGGCGGCCGGCGGTGTCGACGATGACGATGTCGTGCACCTTGGTGCGCGCGTACTCGATGGAGTCCTTGGCGACCTGGACCGGATCACCGACGCCGTTGCCCGGCTGCGGGCCGTAGAACGCCACGCCGGCGCGCTCGGCGACGACGCCGAGCTGCGTGACGGCGTTGGGCCGCTGGAGGTCGCAGGCGACGAGGAGCGGGGAGTGGCCCTGGCCCTTGAGCCAGAGGCCGAGCTTTCCGGCGAGGGTGGTCTTACCCGCACCCTGCAGACCGGCGAGCATGATCACGGTTGGGGCGGTCTTGGCGAACCGCAGGCGGCGGGTCTCGCCGCCGAGGATGCCGATCAGCTCCTCGTTGACGATCTTGATGACCTGCTGCGACGGGTTCAGCGCCTTGGAGACCTCGGCGCCGAGGGAGCGGGTCTTGACCTGCTTGATGAACTCCCGGACGACCGGAAGGGCGACATCCGCTTCGAGCAGGGCGATACGGATTTCCCGGGCTGCGCCGTCGATGTCGGCCTCGCTGAGGCGGCCCTTGCCCCGGAGGTTCTTGAATGTCGCTGCAAGGCGGTCGGAGAGGGTATCGAACACGGCGCTCGTCGGTCCTCAGGGGTCGGGGGCGGAGAATCGCCCTCAAGGGTATCCGGCCCGGCAAATGTTTCGTCCCCGCCCGCCGGATCGGGTGGCCGAGGAGACATCTCGGCGGGAGCGACCAGCGGTGTCGACCACGACGCCGTCCTCCTGAAGACCACCACGCCTCGTGACCGACGAACGGCCCCGCCGCCGGTCACGCCCTCACCGCAGCGCCTCCTCCATCGCCTGCGCCAGCTCCCGCGCCTCACCGTCCGGCAGGGGTGCGCCGTCCTTCCCGACGACGTACACCGTGTCGACGGCGTTCGCTCCCAGCGTCGACACATGGGCGCTGCGCACCCGTACGCCGGCCCCCTCCAGCGCCCGGCCGATCCGGTGCAGCAGGCCCGGAGCGTCCTGGGCCCGCACCTCGATCACGGTGGCGTGGTGGGAAGCTGCGGGCGCGACCGTGACGCGGGGCGGTGGGGCCGTCACGCCGCGCCTGCGCGGGTACGCGGCCTCGCGCTCGGCCAGGCGGCTCTGGATGTCCAGCGAGCCGTCCAGGACGCGGACCAGGTCGGCGCGCAGCCTGGTGGCCTGCGGTAGCGATCCGTACTCGGCCGCCACCCGCCAGTCGAGGACGAGGACCGCGCCGCCGCCCAGGTCGTCCGGCAGCTCGATGGCACGCAGGTCGGCGGCGCGGACGGTGAGCCGGTGCAGCGCGAGGACGCCGGCGACGGCGGGCAGGACGCCGGGCTGGTCGGGCAGGGCGATCAGCAGCTCCACGCCGACGGGTTCCCTCTCGCCCTCCTCGTGCGGTGCCGTGGCCTGGGTGTGCAGGGTGAGGACGGGCTCCCTGGTGCGCAGGGCCTCGACGGCGAGGCGTTCCTGCTCGGCGCTGGGAGCCTGCTCCTCCGGTTCGGGCGGCGCGTCGCCCGCGAGGACGGCGGCGACACGCCGCACGAGGTCCGCGACGAGCGAGCCGCGCCAGGAGGACCAGGCCGCCGGTCCGGTCGCGAGGGCGTCGGCCTCGGTGAGGGCGTGCAGCAGCTCCAGCGTGCCGTTGGAGCCGACGACGGAGGCGACGGACGCGACCGTGGCCGGATCGTCCAGGTCGCGCCGGGTCGCGGTCTCGACGAGCAGCAGGTGGTGGCGTACGAGGGTGGCGACGACCTCGACGTCCGCGCGGTCGAAGCCGATCCTGGCGGCGACGTCGCGCGCGATGGTCTCGCCCGCCACGGAGTGGTCGCCGGGCCAGCCCTTGCCGATGTCGTGGAGCAGCGCGGCGACCAGCAGCAGGTCGGGGCGGCCGACGCGGCGGGTCAGCGCGGACGCCCTGACGGCCGTCTCGACGAGATGCCGGTCGACGGTCCAGGTGTGCACGGCATTGCGCTGCGGCCGGCAGCGGACCCGCTCCCAGTCGGGGAGCAGCCTGGTGATCAGGCCCTCGGCCTCCAGCGCCTCCCAGACGGGAACGGTGGGCTTCCCCGCGCCGAGCAGGGTGACGAGTTCCTCGCGGGCCTCCGCGGGCCAGGGCACGGGCAGCGGGTGCGTGCCGGCCGCCTCGCTCAGGCGGCGTACCGCGTGCCGGGAGACGGTCAGGCCGGCCTGCGCCGCCGCGGCGGCGGCCCGCAGTGCCAGGACCGGGTCGCGGTCGGGCCGTGCGGTGCGGGCGAGCACGACCTCGCCGTCCTGCTCGACGACGCCTTCGGCGAGCGGGGTGCGCTCCGGCTGCACGCTCTTCCGCCCGCCGCCCAGCATGGCGCGCAGACGGGGGCGTACGGCGCGGGACCGCAGCACGCGGCCGACCTCGCGCCAGGTGACGTCGCCGGCGTACGAGACCGTCCGCGCGGCCTCGTAGACCTGCCGCAGCAGGGCGTCGGCGTCGAGCAGGCCCAGCTCGGCGGCGACCTGGTCCTGTTCCTGGAGGGCGAGGCGGTCGGTGGCGCGTCCGGTGGTGCGGTGCAGTGCGTCCCGGACGTCGAGCAGGGTGCGGCGGGCCTCGGCCAGGCCCTCGCGGGGGGCGTCGGCGAGCCACGAGGCGGCGACGGCGCGCAGGGCAGTGACGTCGCGCAGGCCGCCGCGGGCCTCCTTGAGGTCGGGTTCGAGCAGGTACTGGAGTTCGCCCTGGCGGGCGGCCCGTTCGCGGCACAGCTCGTCGAGTTCGGGCAGGCGCTTGGGGGCCTGGTTGCGCCAGTCGGCGAGTACGGCGGTGCGCAGGGAGGCGACGAGTCCCAGGTCACCGGCGACGGCGCGGGCGTCGAGCAGGCCGAGCTGCACCTTGAGGTCCTCGCCCGCGGTGCTGCGGGCCTCTGCGGGGGTGCGTACCGAGTGGTCGAGGGCGAGGCCCAGGTCCCAGACGGGGTACCAGATCCGGTCGGCGACCGCGGCGACGGCCGCGGGGTCGGCGCTGCCGTCGTGCAGCAGGAGCAGGTCGAGGTCGCTGCGCGGCGAGAGTTCGCCGCGCCCGTAGCCGCCGACGGCGACGAGCGCCGCACCCCGCACCCCGGTCTGGAGGACCGCGGCGGCGAAGAGGGCGGACAGCCAGTCGTCGGTCAGCTTGGCGAGCGCCGTACGGCGCGGCGGCCCGGACTGCGCCTTCTCCTCGAGGAGGCGCAGCCGGGCCGCCGCGTAGCCGCTGGGGTCCGAGCTTTCCGCTTCACCGATCACGTCGAGACTCACCCAGCAGCTCCTGTTCGTCGTGGGATCAGAGGGCGTCCGGGCCGCGCTCGCCGGTGCGGACCCTGACCGCGGTGTCGACCGGAACGCTCCAGACCTTGCCGTCGCCGATCTTGCCGGTGCGCGCGGCCTTGACGATCACGTCCACGAGCTGTTCGGCGTCGTCGTCCTCGACCAGCACCTCGATGCGGATCTTGGGGACGAGGTCGACGGTGTACTCGGCGCCCCGGTAGACCTCGGTGTGGCCGCGCTGCCGGCCGTAGCCGCTGGCCTCGGTGACCGTGAGCCCCTGGACGCCGAAGGCCTGCAGGGCCTCCTTGATCTCGTCCAGCCGGTGCGGCTTCACGACTGCGGTGATGAGCTTCATGCGTCCACCTTCTTGTTCTCGGCTGCGGCTGCGACGGCGTCCGCGGGTACGGGTGCGGCCTTGCGGGAGCCCGTACCGCCGCCCGCGCCGCTGAAGTCGTACGCGGTCTCGGCGTGCTCGACCTGGTCGATGCCGGCGACCTCGTCGTCCTCGTCGACCCTCATGCCGATCGTCTTGTCGAGGACGAGGGCGAGGACCGCGGAGACCACCAGAGAGTAGGCGAGGACCGCGAAGACACCGACGGCCTGCTTGCCCAGCTGGTCGAGGCCGCCGCCGTAGAAGAGGCCCTTGGCGTCGGACTGGACGCCGCCGGTGGCGAAGAAGCCGACGAGCAGGGAGCCGATGACACCGCCGACGAGGTGGACGCCGACGACGTCGAGCGAGTCGTCGTAGCCGAACCTGAACTTCAGGCCGACGGCCATGGCGCACACCAGACCGGCGATGGCGCCGACCGCGATCGCGCCGAGCGGGGAGACGGAGCCGCCGGCCGGGGTGATGGCGACGAGGCCGGCGACCGCGCCGGATGCCGCGCCGAGGGTGGTGAAGGCGCCGTGGCGGATCTTCTCGTAGATGAGCCAGGCGAGCATGGCGGCGGCGGTGGCGACCTGCGTGTTGACGAACATCACCGCGCCGACGCCGTCGTCGTTGCCCAGCCACGATCCAGCGTTGAAGCCGAACCAGCCGAACCACAGGAGCCCTGCGCCCAGCATGACCAGCGGGAGGCTGTGCGGACGCATCGGGTCCTTCTTGAAGCCGACGCGCTTGCCGATGACGAGGATCACGCCGAGCGCCGCGGCACCGGCGTTGATGTGGACGGCGGTACCGCCGGCGAAGTCGATGACGCCCATCTCGAAGAGCCAGCCGCCCGCGCCCCACACCCAGTGCGCGACCGGGAAGTAGACGACGGTGACCCACAGGGCGATGAACAGCGCCCAGGCGGTGAACTTCACACGGTCGGCGAGGGCGCCGCTGATCAGCGCGGGCGTGATGATCGCGAACATCAGCTGGAACACGGCGAAGACGTAGACCGGGATGGTGTAGCCGTCCCACAGCTCGGTGACGCCGATGCCGCTGAGGCCGACGTAGTCCGCGCTCCAGCCGATGATCGAGCCGGAGTCGGTGCCGAAGGCGAGGCTGAAGCCGTACAGCACCCAGAGGATGGTGACGATCCCGAGGCTGATGAAGCTCATCATCAGCATGTTCAGGGTGCTCTTGACGCGGACCATGCCTCCGTAGAAGAAGGCAAGGGCCGGGGTCATGAGCATCACCAGGGCGGAACAGATGAGCATGAACCCTGTGTTGGCGGCAGACAGCTCGGGGGCGTCTGCGGCAAGGGTCGAGATGCCTGGGGGCATCGGCGTCTCCTCGTCGTCGTGCGGCCGCGTGCGGGCGGAGCCGGTGCGGTAGAGCGGGCCGGTTATGCGCCACGAGGTTGGCGCAGCGCGGTTTCCGCCGATGCCACTCGATGTTTCGCGGCCGTGACGAAGGGGTCCGGCGTGTTACGTCGCCATGAACGGGGTGATCGCCGAGCGGTGCCGGGCGTATCCTCTGGCGCATTGCGCGACCGGCCGCGTCACCCACCCGGAAGACCTGGCACAGGGGGAACCGAGTCGAAAGTCCGGGGTGGGTGGCACGGCCGGGGCGCGTGGACCGCCCCTCAGACGGCTTCGGCGGTCTCGGGCAGCTGGGCGGTGAGACGGTCGGTGAACCGGGCCACCTCGGGGACGTCCCCGAAGTCCCTGGCCGCCGTGTCGACGGTCTTGCGCAGCCGGTTGTTGACCCGCTCGGAGCGGACCTTCTTGGCAACCACGAGGGCCTGGTCGGCGAGGGCCGTGGCCTGCTCCGGTTCCTTGTTCAGCAGGTGCACGGTGGCCATGCCGATGAGGTTGAGCGCGTACGACCGCTGGTGCTCCGCGTCCCGGCTGAAGAGTTCGACGGCGCGGTTCATGAGCGGCTCGGACAGGGAGGCGTAGGTCGGGCTGCGGCCCGCGACGTAGGCGAGGTCGCGGTAGGAGTGGGCGTTCTCGCCGTTGAGCTCGGCCTCGGAGAAGAAGCGGATCCAGTCGGGCTCGGGGCCGTCGTCGAGGCCGACGTCGGCGAAGGTGTCCTCGGCCATCCGCACGGCCCGCTTGCACTTGCTGGGCTGACCCATGTTGGCGTACGCGCGGGCCTCCATCGCATACAGCATGGCCTGGGTGCGGGCGGTGGCGCAGTCGCGGCTTCCGTACTGCGCGAGGTGGATGAGCTCCAGGGCGTCGTCGGGCCGGCCGAGATGGATCATCTGGCGGCTCATCGAGGACAGGATGTACGAGCCCAGCGGCTTGTCGCCGGCCTCCTTGGAGGCGTGCAGGGCGAGGACGAAGTACTTCTGCGCGGTGGGCTGCAGACCCACGTCGTAGCTCATCCAGCCGGCCAGCTCGGCGAGTTCGGCGGCGACCTTGAAGAGGCGGCGCTCGGTGGCGGCGGGCTGGGGCTCCTGGAGGAGGTCGGTGACCTCGTGGAGCTGGCCGACGACCGCCTTGCGCCGCAGCCCGCCGCCGCACTGCGCGTCCCACTGGCGGAACATGGCGGTGGTGGACTCCAGCAGGTCCAGCTCGGGGGCGGATAGCCGGGCCGACTTGCGCAGCGGGGCGGGCGGCTCCGGGCGGGCCGCGCCCTCGCCGGGCGTGGGCACCAGCCAGCGCTGCATCGGCTCGACGAGGGCGGGGCCGGCGGCGAGGGCGAGCGAGGTGCCGAGGAAGCCGCGGCGGGCCAGCATCAGGTCGCTGCGGGAGAACTCGCTCAGCAGGGTGACGGTCTGATCGCCCGCCCAGGGCAGGTCGACCCCGGACACGGAGGGTGCCTGGTGCGCGGTGCGCAGGCCGAGGTCCTCGATGGCGACGACGCTGCCGAACCGCTCGGAGAAGAGCTCGGACAGGATGCGCGGGATGGGCTCGCGGGGCTGTTCGCCGTCGAGCCAGCGGCGCACGCGCGAGGTGTCCGTGCTGATGTGGTGGGCGCCGATCTGGCGCGCTCTGCGGTTCACCTGGCGCGCGAGCTCGCCCTTCGACCAGCCGCTCCGCACGAACCATGAGCTCAGCTGCTCGTTCGGGCGCTTGCCGGTGCTCGTACCGTCTGCGCCGCTGCCGCTCACTGGAGTGCCCCCATCCGCCGATGCCGTGCCGTCCGAACCCACCACCAGCATGCCGTGCGTCACGGCCTCCGGTGACCCGCTTGCACCCGGTCCTCGAGGATGCCGTGTTGCCCGGGGCATACTCGCCGGTGCGCTGCAATTGCAGGTTCGAGCACTGAAAGTAATCCCGCGATCACGGCTCGGCGAGTGGGATTGCGGAAACGCCACCATTCGCCACCCCGGCGAGTGAACCCAGTTACGGCCAGGCACGATTCACTTGACACAGCACGATTCAGAGGTGGCGCAGTGTCGCACGGTCAGGCGCGTGCCGCACGCCGCGCTCCCCAGGACGCCACCACGCGCATCCGGGAGCCGACTGTCGACGACGCAGAGTCATCGGCAGGCTCCGGCTCGTAACCACCGGCGCGCCCGACCCGTTGGAGGGGGCATGGGCTTCACGATCGGCGGCACCCGGGGGATCAGTCAGATCCGGTCCGGCTCCCGGCGCCGGGGACGCGCGACGGAGGCCACCGCGGTGGCCGAGTACACGGGCCTGTGGGGCTGGTCCGTGATCCCGGGAGCGCGCGCGGCCGCGGGCCGCTGCTCCTGTGGTGACCCGCGGTGCGCCGCGCCGGGCGCCCATCCCCTGGGCTTCGCACTCGAGGTCCCGCCCGGGGCCACGCTCGACGAGGCCGCCAAGGCGTGGTCGGAGGTGCCGGGCGCCGCGCTGATGCTGCCGGTGGGCCGCGCCTTCGACGTCCTCGACGTGGCGGCCCCGGCCGGCCGCCGGGCGATGGTGCGCATGGAGCGCATGGGCCTGCGGCTCGGTCCGGTGTCCCAGACGCCCGACGGCCGCTGCCAGTTCCTCGTGGCGCCGGGCGCCGCGGCCGGACTGCCGCGCCTGCTGTACCGGATGGGCTGGGACGACGCCGACCTGGATCTGCGCTGCCTGGGCCCCGGCGACCACATCACCGCCCCGCCGTCCGACCGCGGCGGCCTCGGCCCGGTGCGGTGGCTGCGCGCGCCGTCCCCCGACACGGCGGTGGCGCCGCCCGAGGCCCGGCTGCTGCTCGGCACGCTGGCGTACATCTGCCACCGCAGCCGGTGAGATTCCGCCCGGACACGCACAGGGGCCCGGCCGCGCACGACGCGGCCGGGCCCCTGTGACGTCAGCGGGTCAGTCCCCGATGAGGGCGTCGACGAACGCCTCCGGCTCGAACGGAGCCAGGTCGTCCGCACCCTCGCCCAGACCGACGAGCTTCACCGGTACGCCCAGCTCCCGCTGGACCGCGACGACGATGCCGCCCTTGGCCGTGCCGTCCAGCTTGGTCAGCACGATGCCGGTGATGTCCACGACCTCGGCGAAGACGCGCGCCTGCACGAGACCGTTCTGACCGGTCGTGGCGTCCAGGACCAGCAGGACCTCGTCCAGCGGGCCGTGCTTCTCCACGACGCGCTTGACCTTGCCGAGCTCGTCCATCAGGCCGGTCTTGGTGTGCAGCCGGCCCGCGGTGTCGATGAGCACGACGTCCGCGCCCTCGGCGATGCCCTCCTTGACCGCGTCGAACGCGATCGAGGCCGGATCGCCGCCCTCCGGGCCGCGGATGGTGCGGGCGCCGACGCGCTCGCCCCAGGTCTGCAGCTGGTCGGCGGCGGCGGCGCGGAAGGTGTCGGCGGCGCCGAGGACCACGGAACGGCCGTCGGCCACGAGCACCCGGGCGAGCTTGCCGGTGGTGGTGGTCTTCCCCGTGCCGTTGACGCCGACGACCATGACGACGCCGGGGGTGTCGAGGCCGCTCTCGGTCTTGACCGCGCGGTCCAGGTCGGTGCCGACCAGGGTGAGCAGCTCCTCGCGGAGCAGGGTGCGCAGCTCCTCGGGCGTACGGGTGCCGAGCACCTTCACGCGCTCGCGCAGCCGCTCGACGAGCTCCTGGGTCGGGGCGACGCCGACGTCCGCCGTGAGGAGGGTGTCCTCGATCTCCTCCCAGGTGTCCTCGTCGAGGTGCTCGCGCGACAGCAGCGTGAGCAGTCCCTTGCCGAGGGAGTTCTGGGAGCGGGCGAGGCGCGCGCGCAGCCGGACGAGCCGGCCGGCGGTCGGCTCCGGGATCTCGATCGCCGGCGCGACAGGCTCCGCGACGACCGGGTCCTCGACGGCGACCGGGGTCCCGACGGCCTCCTCGGCCGACGGGAGGTCGACCTCCTCGATGGTGCGGCGGGGTTCCTCCCGCGGCGTCTCCGCCTCGTCGCCGACGTGCGGTTCGGCGGGCGGAGCAGTGATGGTCGGCGTGCTCGACGGTGCCGGGGGCGGCAGCTTCTTCTTCTTGCGGCTGCTGACCACGAGCCCGCTGATGGCGCCGATCGCGACCAGGGCGATGACTACAGCAAGGATGACGATTTCCATAACGCAACCCAGTATGGCGTGACCTCTCGCATGTCGGTTCGCTCCCTCAGCGGGGTGTTTCCGCTGCGGGCCCGGGCTGGTCCGTCGTCCGGGCCCGGTACCGGCGAGAAGCCCCTGTGGGGGGAGTCACAGCCCACTCGGTACGCGGTGGCGCCCGGTGCGCAGATGTGCACCCAGGGTCGGCCGCCCAGGCAGCGGACCGAGCCGACCGCCGCCGACACCAGGGTTCTCATCTGACGCCGCGTCAACTAACGTCCCCCTCGCCATGCCCACATCCGGCGGAGGGGACTTCCCATGGCCTTCACGGTGGCCCGGTTCAACCTGGTGGAGCCGGACGCGACGCCCGACACACTCGCCGCCCGCTACCGCGCGGCCCTGGAGATGGCCGCGTACGCCGACGACCGCGGCATCGACACCGTCCAGACCGAGGAGCACCACGGGGCGGCGAACAACTGGCTGCCCTCGCCCTTCGCCTTCGCGGGCGCGGTCCTCGGCGCCACCCGCCGGATCGCCGTCACCGTGTCCGCGGCCATCGGGCCGCTGCACGATCCGCTGCGCATGGCCGAGGACATCGCCGTGCTCGACCTCGTCGGCCGGGGCAGGCTCGTCACGGTCGCGGGCATCGGCTACCGCCCGGAGGAGTACGAGCGGGCGGGAGTGGAGTGGGGCAGGCGGGGCGCGCTCCAGGACGAGCTGCTCGAGACGCTGATCGCCGCGTGGACGGGCGAGGAGTTCGTGTACCGGGGGCGCACCGTGCGCGTCACCCCCCGCCCCTTCACCCAGCCGCATCCGCTGCTGCTGGTCGGCGGTTCGTCACGGGCGGCCGCCCGGCGGGCGGCGCGCCTCGGCCTGCCGTTCTTCCCGAGCGCGCACCTGCCGGAGCTGGAGGCGTACTACCACGAGCGGCGCGCCGAGTACGGCACCGGGGGCTTCTGCATGATGCCCGCCCGCACGACGCCGTTGCTGCACGTCGCCGAGGACCCGGACCGGGCGTGGGCGCTGTACGGCCACCACTTGCTGCACGAGGCGCGCACCTACGCGTCCTGGCAGTCGAAGGACATCCGCTCGGCGGTGCGCTCCGCCGCGGACACGGTGGAGGAGCTGCGCGCGGAGGGCGTGTACCGGGTCGTCACGCCGGACGAGTGCGTGGACCTGGCCGCGGAGAGCCTGGTGGTCCATCCGCTGTGCGGCGGGATGCCGGTGGACGAGGGCTGGCGCAGTCTGCACCTGCTGTGCGACGACGTACTGCCCCGGCTCACGCGCTGAGCCGGGGCAGTTCCGTGCCGAGGAGAGGGGCAGCGGGGATTAGCCCATCTCCTCCAACGCCTTGCCCTTCGTCTCCCTGACGTACCTGAGCACGAAGGGGATCGAGAGCACGGCGAAGACCGTGTAGATGATGTAGGTGCCCGAGAGGTTCCAGTCGGCGAGGCTCGGGAAGCTCGCGGTGATGGCCCAGTTGGCGATCCACTGCGCGGAGGCGGCCACGCCGAGCGCGGCGGCGCGGATCCTGTTCGGGAACATCTCGCCGAGGAAGACCCAGACCACGACACCCCAGGACAGGGCGAAGAAGAGCACGAAGACGTGCGCGGCGATCAGGGCGACGACGCCCTGGGTCTCGGGCAGCCTGCCGTCGACGAGGTCCGCGGAGAAGGCCCACGCCTCGAAGGCCAGCGCGATCGCCATACCGGCGGAGCCGATGAGCGCGAGCGGCCGGCGGCCGATCCGGTCGACGAGGACCATCGCGATCACGGTGCCGACGATGTTGATGATCGACGTGGTGAACGAGTAGAAGAACGAACCGGCCGGGTCGACGCCCACCGACTGCCACAGGGTCGCCGAGTAGTAGAAGGCGACGTTGATGCCGACGAGCTGCTGGAAGACCGAGAGCCCGATGCCGATCCAGACGATGGGCAGGAAGCCGAGGCGGCCGCCGAGCAGGTCCTTGAAGGTCGACTTGTGCTCGCGGCGCATCGCGAGGTCGATCTCCTCGATCCGTGCGTCGAGGTCGACGGTCTTGCCCTCGACCTCGGCGAGGACCGCCCTGGCCCGGTCGGTCCTGCCGACGGAGATCAGGAAGCGCGGCGACTCGGGGATCGCGAAGGAGAGCAGGCCGTAGAGGACGGCCGGGACGACCATGACGCCGAGCATCCACTGCCAGGCCTCGAGTCCGCCGATCTCACCGCGCTGCTCACCGTCGGCGAGCTGGAGGATGCCGTAGTTGACGAGCTGGGAGACGGCGATGCCGATGACGATGGCGGCCTGCTGGAAGGAGGCGAGCCGGCCGCGGTAGGCGGGCGGGGAGACCTCGGCGATGTAGGCGGGGCCGATGACGGACGCCATGCCGATGGCGAAGCCGCCGACGCAGCGCCACAGGGCCAGGTCCCACAGGGCGAACGGGACGGCCGATCCGACGGCGCTGACGGTGAACAGCGTGGCGGCGATCTGCATGCAGCGGATGCGTCCGATGCGGTCGGCTATCCGGCCGGCGGTCGCGGCGCCGATGGCGCAGCCGATCAGGGCGATGGCGATGACCTGGGCGAGCGTGCCCGAACCGATGTCGTAGCGGTCCCGGATGGCTTCGACGGCGCCGTTGATCACGGAGCTGTCGTATCCGAAGAGGAAGCCGCCCATGGCGGCGGCCGCCGTGATGAAGACGACATGCCCGAGGTGTTCGGGGTGGGCTTCGCGGGCACCCGAGGACGGCGGGGGCTGCGCAGTGCTGGTCACGTGTACTCCTGGGGCCGACCGGCAGCGTCGCCGGGCGTGGGGCGAGCCCTTCAAGTGGCGCACAAGTTCTGGCCGCCCACCACTTGAAGGTAAAAGCAACGTTGCAGAGACTATGCCTTCAAGTTTCGAAGTCAAGGGGTCGCTGAAAATCCGTAAGAAGACGTCGACCGAAACATTGACTTCAAGTATTGAAGATTCAGCGAAGGTGCCCGGAGCGCATCCTCCCCCGGCACGGCGGCCACCGCGGCAGCGGCCGCTCAGCGGAGGCGCTGGCTGATGACCTTGGAGACACCGTCCCCCTGCATGGACACGCCGTAGAGCGCGTCCGCGACCTCCATGGTCCGCTTCTGGTGCGTGATCACGATCAGCTGGGAGCTCTCCTGGAGCTCCTGCATGATGCGGATCAGCCGCTGCAGGTTCGTGTCGTCGAGCGCGGCCTCGACCTCGTCCATGACGTAGAACGGGCTCGGTCTCGCCTTGAAGATCGACACCAGCATCGCCACGGCCGTCAGCGACCGTTCGCCGCCTGACAGCAGCGACAGCCGCTTGACCTTCTTGCCGGGCGGCCTGGCCTCGACATCGACACCGGTGGTGAGCATGTTGTCGGGATCGGTCAGCACGAGCCGTCCCTCACCGCCGGGGAAGAGCCGGGAGAAGACCCCTTCGAACTCACGGGCGGTGTCCCGGTACGCCTCGCTGAAGACCTGCTCGACGCGCTCGTCGACCTCCTTGACGACCTGGAGCAGGTCGGCGCGGGTCTTCTTCAGGTCTTCGAGCTGCTCGGAGAGGAATTTGTGCCGCTCCTCCAACGCCGAGAACTCCTCGAGCGCCAGCGGATTCACCTTTCCGAGCTGCTGGTACGCCCTTTCGGCAGCCTTCAGCCGCTTCTCCTGCTCGGCCCGGACGAACGGCCGCGGCTGGCCCAGCGGATGCTCCGGGTCCTCGGGCAGCTGTTCGCCCTCGGCCGGCGGGGAGGGCGGCACGAGCTGGTCGGGGCCGTAGTCGGCGACGAGCCCGGCCGGTTCCACACCGAGCTCCTCCAGGGCCCTGGTCTCCAGCTGCTCCATGCGCAGCCGCTTCTCGGCACCCAGCACCTCGCCCCGGTGCACCGAGTCGGTCAGCTTGTCCAGCTCGCTCTTGAGGTCGCGTCCCTCGTTACGGGCGGCCGCCAGCTGCTGCTCGCGCTCCGCCTTGGCCGCCTCCGCGGCCTCCCGCTCCGCCTGGGCCCGTACGAGGGACACCTCGACATGCGCCAGCACCTGGCGGGCACCGCTCGCCACGGCCGCGGCGACCTCGGCCTCGTGGCGCATCCGGGCGCGCCGCTGCTCGGCGCGCGCCCGTGTCTCGCGCTCGGCGCGCGCCCCCCGGTCGAGGGCGTCGGCCCGGCCGGCAAGGCCCTTGACCCGCTCCTCGTGCGTACGGACCTGGAGCCGCGCCTCCATCTCGGTCTGGCGGGCGTTGGCCCCGTCGGCGGCGAGCCGGTCGCGCACATGGGTGTCGGGCTCCTCCTCGACCGGGCTCTCCTCCGCGACGAGCAGCCGCTCGGCCAGCTCCTCGGCCTCCTCGGCCGCCCGCTCCAGCGCCTCCTGCGCCCGGGCGGCGGCCGCGCCGGCCCGCTCGGCCTCGCCCGCGGCACCGCGGGCCTGTCCGGCAAGGCGTCCCAGCTGCCCGGAGACGGCCGACTTCTCCCGCTCGGCGGCGCGCCTGCGTTCCCCCAGCTCCTCGACGAGTGCGGCGCAGGTGCCGCGTCGGGCCGCGGCCTCCCGCTGGACGGCGGTCAGCTCCTCGCACCGGGCGTCGAGCTGTTCGAGCTCGGCGGCGGCCTCGTCGACGGATGCCTGTACTTCGAGGAGACTCGGCGCCCCGGCGGACCCGCCCTGCGCGAGGTGCGCGCCGAGCACGTCGCCTTCGCCGGTGGCGGCAGTCAGCCCGGGGTGCGCGTACACGACGTCCTCGGCGTCCGCCAGGGTGCCGACGACCACGACGTCGTGCAGCAGCCGCCGTACGGCGCCCATCAGTTCCTCGGGCCCGCGCACCAGCCCGGCGGCGTACGGGTGTCCGGAGGGGCCGTCACCCGCGGGGGCGTCCGGGGCCTCGGCGGCTGCCGCAGCGTCCGCCAGGAGCAGGGTCGCGCGCCCGCCGTCCTCCTTGCGCAGCAGCCGCATCGCCTCCGCGGCCGTGGCCGGGTCGGCTACGGCGACCGCGTCGGCGGCGTGCCCCAGGGCCGCGGCCACCGGGATCTCGTAGCCGGGCGTCACCGTGAGCAGCTCGGCGGCCGGGCCCAGGAGGCCACCGAGCCGGTCCCGCGCGGCGAGCAGGATGCCGGTGCCGTCCTTGCGGCGCAGCCCGAGGGCGAGCGCCTCGCGCCGGGCCGCGACCGCGGCGCGGCGGCGCTCAGCACCGGTCAGGGCCTCGCGGGCCGCGCTCAGCGCGCTCTCTGCGTCGGCCAGTTCACGTTTGGCGGTCTCGTGCCGGTCGGCCAGGGCCGTGTCGTCCGCGTCCAGCCCCTCGACCTCGGCCTTGAGCTGCTCGTACTCCTCCTGCGCGGCGGCGGCCCGCTCCTGGGCCTCGTCGCGGGCGGCGGCGAGCCGCTCGATCTCGGCCTGGGCGGACGCCGCACGGGAACGCGCCGCGTTGACCTGACCGCTCAGCCGGGCGAGCCCTTCACGCCGGTCGGCGATCGCGCGGGCGACGTCCTTGAGCCGGCGCTCCTCGAGCGTGAGCTGCCGCTCCAGCTCGGCTCGGTGCGCGACCGTGTCCTCCAGCGCCCGCTCGGCCGCCTCCAGCGCTGCCTCCAGCTCCGCCTCCTGCTCGCGGATGCGGGTCGCCTCGCGCTCCATGTCCTCCGGGTCGCGGCCGCGCCGCTCCTCCGGCGGCTGGGCGGTGGCGCTCTTGACCCGGGCGTCGGCGAGCGAGATCGTGCCACGCACCCGTTCGGCGAGCTGGGAGAGTTCGTACCAGGTCTGCTGGGCGTTCTGCAGACGTGGCGCGAGGCGTCGTACCTCGTCCTCCAGCTCCGCCTCGCGGGTGAGAGCCGCCTTCAGCCGCGCCTCGGCCGCTTCCTTGCGCTGCTTGAGGGCGGCCTCGTCGGCGATCTCCGCGCGCAGCGCCTCGCGAAGGGTGACGAGGTCGTCGGCGAGCAGCCGCAGGCGGGCGTCGCGCAGGTCGGCCTGGATGACGGCGGCGCGGCGGGCGACGGCGGCCTGACGGCCGAGGGGCTTGAGCTGGCGGCGCAGTTCGTCGGTGAGGTCCTGCACCCGTGCGAGGTTGGCCTGCATGGCATCGAGCTTCCGCAGCGCCTTCTCCTTGCGCTTGCGGTGCTTGAGGACGCCCGCCGCCTCCTCGATGAAGGCGCGGCGGCCCATGGGGTCGGCGTGCAGGACCGAGTCGAGCTGGCCCTGGCCGACGATGACGTGCATCTCGCGGCCGATGCCGGAGTCGGACAGCAGCTCCTGGATGTCGAGCAGCCGGCAGGTGTCCCCGTTGATCTGGTACTCGCTGCCGCCGTTGCGGAACATGATCCGCGTGATGGTGACCTCGGCGTACTCGATGGGCAGGGCGCCGTCGGAGTTGTCGATGGTGAGGGAGACCTCGGCGCGGCCGAGGGGCGGCCGGCCGGTCGTCCCGGCGAAGATGACGTCCTCCATCTTGCCGCCGCGCAGCGACTTGGCCCCCTGCTCCCCCATGACCCAGGACAGCGCGTCCACGACGTTGGACTTTCCGGAGCCGTTCGGGCCGACGACGCAGGTGATCCCCGGCTCGAAGCGCAGCGTCGTGGCGGACGCGAAGGATTTGAACCCGCGGAGGGTCATGGCCTTGAGGTGCACGCCGCCGGACTCTACCTTTCGCTCGCGGTTTCGCCTCTGAAGGCGCAGGGCACATCAGACGGTAAAGCAAGCATGTACAGGGCGGGGACAGGGAGAGACGGGGGAAAGAAAGAAGGGACGCCTGGGCGTCCCTTGCATATCTTGGTGCGCGACGGAGTCCGTGCTCAGGTGAGCGCAGGCTCCCCCTGGTGTACGTCGAGGTCGATGCCGTTGAGAAGCGGCTCGCCCGGGTGCTGAGCGGCGGCAGCCGTGAGCGCGTCGTTCTCGGACTGAATCCGTACGAGCTCGGACTCGAGGTCCTGGACGCGCTGCTGTAGCCGTCGCATCTCGGCGAGGAGTCGCGGATCGGAACCGCCGACGTAACCGAGAAGCGCCTTTGCCATGATGGATGGTCCTCCACACTGAGTGACCGACCGATGCGGTGTGGGTCGTGAGGGATTCGCACCCGCGGTGCTGACAGTTTTTCTCGTACTGCTGGTGTCCTGCTGTGGTTCTTTACTGCCAAACAGCTAAGGTGCGCGGGGCTTCCAGGGTCTCACCAAAAAGTTTGACGGTCAACACGATCACACCCCGTATCGGCGGGCATCCCGGGGGGCATACGGCCGCTCCGGCGAGCGGCGTGCCTGACCTGCGGGGCCCTGGGGGCGTGGCGATCATCCTTCTCTCCGCAGCCTGGCACGGCAAGCCTCTTCTTGGCAACCACCAGGCGGTTTCCTTCGCGGACCGATGCCCGCGGCACATGCCGGCCCCAGGCGGGGAGGCCGTGGCGAGCACCCGGACGGAGCACGCTCAGCGGACGGCGAAGTCGGCGTAGATGCCACGCGGCGTGTCCCAGATCTCAGTGACGCCGTCGACCCGGCCGGGAGTGTCGCCGGAGCGCAGCCAGTCCAGCAGACGGTGGCAATTCTCACGTGGGCCCTCGGCGACCACCTGCACCCTGCCGTCCTCCAGGTTCAGGGCGAAGCCCTTGAGGTCTCCGATCTCGAGTGCGTTCGCCCTGGTGAACCAGCGGAAGCCCACTCCCTGTACCCGGCCGCGTACCCACGCGGTGAGGCGCGCATCGTCGTTCATGGGTGCACGGTAACCGTCCGAATGCACACAGATCACATCGCCCCCGGCGTGCCATGGCGTACAGTCCGGACGCAATGAGCGTCACCCGTTCGGGTGTACTCGTTGACGTTCGACGCCCAGAGGGACGGCGTCGGGAACCAGGGAAGGCACACCAGATGGGTCGCCATCGGAAGAAGCGCGCGGGGCTGCCCGTACGCACCGGGCTGCTCGGCGCCTCCGCTGCCATGGCGGTAGGCGCCGTGGCCGTCACCACCGGACTCCTGCCGGTCGGTGACACGTACACGATCGGCTCCTCCAGCAAGGAGTCCCCGGTGGAGATACGCACCGGGGGACCCGCCCTGCTCCAGACGCAGGGGGAGGCGAGCACCTCGCCGACACCGACGCCGTCCGCCTCGTCGCCGAGCCGCACCGCCGAGTCGTCGAAGCCCACCGCGAAGCCGTCGCCCACCAAGCCGGCCAAGAAGGCCGAGAAGGCCAAGCCGTCCGCGACGCCCACCAAGAAGCCCGCAGACAAGCCCGCAGACAAGCCCGCGGAGAAGAAGACCCGGCACCCCGAGCCGAAGAAGACCACGTCGGCGCCGGTGCCCGAGAAGTCCCGCGAGGCGGACCGGCCCAAGCCGCGTCCGTCCGCTTCGACCACCGCGCCCACCTCGAACGCGTCGGCGGCCGAGGCCGCCGTGCTCAACCTGGTCAACGAGGAGCGCGCGCTCGTCGGCTGCTCCCCCCTCAAGGCGAGCACCGACCTGGCGGACCTGGCCCGCGCCCACTCCAAGGACATGGCGGCCCGCGGGTTCTTCGACCACACGAACCCCGACGGCCGGAACCCGTGGGACCGCGCCGCCGCGGCCGGTGTCTCGAACCTCGGCGCCGAGAACATCGCGCGCGGTCAGGCCGACGCCGGTGCGGTGATGAACGCGTGGATGGAGAGCGAGGGTCACCGCGCCAACATCCTGAACTGCGACTTCACCACCGTCGGCGTCGGCGTGTACATGGGCGACGGCGGCCCGTGGTGGACGCAGAACTTCGGCTATTGAGATTTCCGCAGGTCAGCGACCTGTCAGCTTCCCTGGGCCGTCTCGGGGCCGTTATCGGCAACCGAGGCGGCCCAGACTGTATCTACGGCGGCCCGCGTACGGGTCTCGCTCGACGGCATCAGGTGCGTGTAGGTCCGCAGCGTGAAGCCGGGGTCATGGTGACCGAGGTACTCACTCAGAGCCTTGATGCTCTCCCCCGCGTCCAGGAGCACGGACGCGTAGAAATGCCGCAGCGCGTGCATTCCGTTGTCCCGCCCGGTGGCCACGCCAGCAGCTCGTAAAGCAGGACGCCACTGGCGATCGTTGAACCGGTTGCGGTTCAGGGAGAGGCCCTCAGGACTCCGGAAGATGAGAGACGCCGTGACGGGCGGACCGTCCAACGTCTTCCAGGGCAACGTCACCTCGGCCGCAGGGAACAGGGTCAGGTGGCCGGCCAAAGCGAAGGCGATGGACTCGGGCAGGGGAACATCCCGCTCCTTGCCGCCCTTGGGTGGAGCGAACACGGGACGGTTGTGCAGCAGCTTCACTTGGCGGACCACGTGCACGACCCCGCCGAGGAAGTCGACATCCTCGACAGCCAGGCCGAACACTTCGCCTTGGCGGAGTCCGCAACCGGCCGCAGGGTCCACCAGGGCTTGGTACCGCTCAGGCAGAGCAGCCCTCACAGCCTTGACCCGGTCGACCGACCACGGCTTGACCTTGCGTGGGTCGAGGCGAGGAGCCTTGACGGACCGCGCGCTGCACGGGTTCGCCCGGATGACGCGGTCTTCCACGGCGGCCGTGAAGACCGTCGAGACGTGCGCAAAGATCCCGCGCCGGTAGGAGGCCGACAGGCCCAGGTCCTCGAGGGTGCGCATCCAGAGGCGGAGGTGCGTCGGGTTGAACGAGCCGATCGGACGCGGGCCGATGTGCGGGAGGGCGTGCAGGCGTAACCGCATCTCGACCGTCTCGCGGGTGGCAGGGTCGGTCATCTGCGTCTTCATCCACTTGGTGGCGTACTGCTCGAAGGTGACCTTGCCTGCCTCAGGGGCGATGTAGTCGCCGCGCGACATGTCGGCCTCGATGTTGGCCAACCACGTCTCGGCCCTGCGCTTCTGCTTGTCCGGGAAGCTCTTGGACTTCTCTGTGCCGTCCGGTCCGACGTAGCGGGCGCGGTAGCGGAGGCCGACGCCGTGGCGTTCAGTCTTGACCTTGACCGGCTTGCCGTTCGGGCCGGGCGCGCTCCTGTACCAGCGGTCTTGGATGTGTCCGGCCATCAGGCGGCTTCTCCCTTGTCCATGAGCGAGGCGACCCAGACGCGCACGTCCTCAGGGTCGAAGCGGAGGTGCCGGCCGACACGGAAGCCACGGGGCCCGGTGTCTTTGCGGCGCCACTGGTAAACGGTCTCGACCGGCACGCCGAGGAGGTCGGCCAGGTCGACCGGGGTCAGGTAGCGGTCGGGAAGCGGTCGCCTCATGCCCACCCCTCCGAGTCGTCCAGGGAGGCCAGTTCCTCGCGGCCGAGCTGGCGGTTCTGCCGGATGTCGTTGGCGATTGATTGGGCGAGCCAGGATTCGCCGGGGGTGTGGCCGTGCCCGGCGTAGGTCCAGTGGGCGAGCACGAGTGTGGAGCCCTCCGTGTCGTCCAGGTCTTCGGGGAGCCCGCGGGCTTGGCGTTCCTGGCGGGCGCGGTAGTCGGCCCTCACTTGGCGGAGTGCGCCGAGGGTGGTGGAGTAGCGGCGGGACTTGGTGGAGAAGTGGCCGCGGAAGCCGAGCATGTGCGACCAGCGCGCCAGCAGCCGGTCCGGGTAGTCGGCGTCCAGTTCCCAGCAGGCTTCGATGAGCCGCCGAGTGTGGGCGGGCAGGCCGAGACGGTCCAGCTCCCCCAGTTCGACAATCCGGCGGTCCACCGTGCCCGTCGTCTCGGCGGCCTTGGTGGCGTACTTGGCCACGTAGGCGGCCACGGCCTGCTCGGTCAGGTCCTCACGGCCGAGAGCCCCGATGGCCTGCACGTCGACCTGTGTTCCCCAGCGCAGTTCCCGTTCCGGAGCAGTGCCGGCGGGCGGGACGACGACCAGGACCCGAGCGGCAGCCGCCCGGATCGCGTCATCGACCAGGGGCACGGTGGCCCAGGCCGGGGGCGGCGAGTCGGGCCCGTCCGGACCGTCGAGCCGCACCACGGCGTGGAAGTGCACGGCGCCGCGCTTTTGGAACTCGGCGACCTTGCCGAACGAGACCCGGCACGCGTCGGGCAGGGCACGCTGGGAGAGCCCGGCGCGGGCGGCGATCTCCCGGCGCAGGTAGATGGTAAACCGCTGCCAGAGTTGCCCGGCGTGGTTGTTCCAGAGCACGGCCGTGGCGTAGTCGTAGCGGTCCGGGTTCAGGGCCGTACCCAGGGCGGGGTCGTCGTCCTGGTGGACGAGGCCGCAGCGGCAGCGACCCGAAGAGGGCCGGTTGTGGACCGGGCCGAACGACGGGGCAGTGAGGGTGGCGAAGACGCGGGGGTGGTCCCGGACGGTGGCGGGGACGTCCTTGCGTTCGTCGCCGGTGATCCCGGCGCGGATCAGGTGGTAGGTGTCCCCCGCGTAGGTCCAGGCGCAGGAGGGGCAGCGCGAGGCGCGGCGGTTGCCGCAGGCCACCCGCAGCCGTCCACCGGGTTCGGCGGCGGTCGAGTAGGAGTACAGCGTCTCGGCGGTCTTGCGGTCTTTGGTGATCGTCCAGCCCTGGAGGTGGATCGGGTCCGAGCAGCCGCCCGTGCGCCGGATCTGTTCGCGCCAGCGGTCGAAGCCGGGGGTGTTGGCGACGCGCAGCAGGTCGGCCACGGTGATCGGGTCCTGGCCTACGGCCGTCGCCACGTCAGCAACGGCGGCCGAGGGAATGGGGAAGTGCGTCATGCGGCCACCGCCCGAAGCCGAGGAGCGTGGACCGGGGCGGCGGTGGCGAAGAGGTGATCGAGCGCGGTCAGATAGCCCGAGGTGAGCGGGGCCGGACCGAGGCGACGCAGATGCATGACCGGTGAGAGCACCGGGACCAAGCCGTCAACGGGCGTGGTCACGAGGAGATCGTCATCCGCCCGCACCACATCCGCGTGCAGCCCCGAGTGCTCGCCCAGCCGGACACCAGGCACCGCCAGGAGCGAGGGGAAGACGTCCGCCAGCGTCACGGGAGAAGTGCCGACGGGGCCGACGATTCGGACCCGGACACCGGCGGCGGCCTTGTCGGCGACCAGCGCGGCCAGGTCCCACACGGCGTCGACCAGGAACAGCGGGTGCGCGACCGCCAGGTCGATGCTGCCCACAGCGTTGAGGAGGACCGAGCGCCACAGATCGAGCGGGACCACGCTGCGGGTCGGGTAGCAGGTCACCAGCTCATCCCGAGGCGTCGGCACCGACCGGTGACGATCACCCAGGGCAGGCCACAGGAGATACGGGTCCGTGTGGAGGAGCTTGGCGGCGGCGTGCGCGTTCCTCGCGTGCGGAGTGCGGCCGAGGGTGATCCAGCGCTCCACCGATTTCGGGTCGACACCGAGCCGGGAGGCCAGGCCCTCGATCGTCACATTCGCGGCCACCAACGCCGCACGCAGCCGCTCGTTCACGGTGATCGTCGCAGTGATCATGCCGCCACCGCCCCGACAGCGAGGGCGGGCAGCGGCTTGCCGGTCGCCCAGTCGAAGGGCACGGCCACCGGGCAACGCTCGCCGGAGCGGTGGACCAGGACGCCGACACCATCGCGCTTCCCCCAGTCAGCACCACCAGAGGCAGAGCACGCCTGACACGGCGATGGGACAACCTGAGCGTCCTCGGTGCGGGAGAGCGGAGCGGTTAACGGCGCAAGGTGCGTGACGTAGAGCGTCGCGGGCATGATGGAGGCTCCCTTCGTGGGACGAAGGAGGGCGGCGGACTGCTTGGCGGTAGATGCGTCGCCCTCCGGGTTTTACGGCCTGGAAGCCGCATGACCTAGCTTGCTATAGAGCAGAGTAGAGCACAAGGGATAGCGCGGCATAGGCTGTGTTATGTCGTGCTAGTCGGTACGCTCGCCGCATGACGGTTGAAGCCCACGACCCCAGGCCGAAGAAGGTCCAGATCGCCGACGCCTTGCGCGGTGAGATCGCAGCGCTCCCAGCGGGGTACCGGCTCGCTTCACTGCGGGAGTTGGCGGAGCGGTTCAAGGTCACCACCGTGACCGTGGGAAGCGCGCTCAAGGTGCTTGCCGATGAAGGCGTGATCGTCTCGGTGCCGACGCGGGGGTACTTCGTACAGTCCCCGACGGGCACGAATGAGGCCGGGCGGGATGCCAGCGGGCCTGTTAACCGAGACGAGATCAACGCTATCCACTCCGAGATTCAGCAACTTGCCGCCCGAGTAGCCGAGTTGGAGAAGCGCGCCCAGTCCCCGAGCAGTGCCTGACAGTGATCCACCATGCGGGCGGCGCGACCGGGTAACTAGGGACAGGCATGGTGTCACTGGGGGACAGCCTTGGGGCCAACCCCCTGTCACCCCCCGTGTCACCAGCTCCCCGAGTGCCAGACTCGAAGCCAAGCACCCCGACGGGAGGGCAGCACATGAGCGACGAACGGCCGGCATGGGCGCGACGTATCGCCTCAGAGCGAGAAGCCCGACAGTGGTCCCAAGCCGAAGTGGTTGCCGCCTTGCGCGCGCACGCTCCGAAGCCACTGCCCGAGGGCTCCAGCATGGTCCGCCAGTGGAAGCGGTGGGAGTCCGGCGAAGTGATGCCGAGCGACTTCTACCAACCGATCATCGCGGCCACCTTCGGCACCGTCACCCATGCGATCTTCCCGGTAACCGGGCAGCGAGACGGGAACGCGGAGATCGCCGCCGTCAGCGGCATGGAGACGCTGGACATCATCAGCAGGTTGCAGGCGTCCGACGTCGACAACGCCACGCTTGATGCCCTCCGGATCACCACCGACCGGCTGTGCTCCGAGTACCCGTATCTGCCGAGCGGGCAGCTCGCCGCCGAGGGCAGGCAGTGGCTCAAGCGTGTCGCAGCGCTCCAGTCCCAGCGGCTCACGCTCGCGCAGCACCGCGAAGTGCTCACCCTGTCCGGCTGGCTCGCACTCCTGATCGGATGCGTCGAGTACGACATGGGCGACCGGGCCGCAGCCGAGAGCACCCGGAAGGCGGCCCTGTCTTTAGCTCGTGAGTCCGGCAACGCGGAGATCTCCGGTTGGGCCCACGAGATGCGCGCCTGGTTCGCACTGACGACCGGTGACTACCGCGGAATCCTCGCGGCGTCCCAGGCCGGGACGGAGTCGGCTCCCTCGCATGGCGTTGCCGTCCAGCTTGCCGCCCAGGAGGCGAAGGGGTGGGCGCGGCTGGGTGACCGGCGACAGACCGAAGTGGCGTTGGACCGAGGGCGAAAGCTCCTCGAAGGGATGCCGTACCCCGAGAACCTGGATCACCACTTTGTGGTGGACCCGGCGAAGTTCGACTTTTACGCGATGGACTGCTACCGGCTGCTCGGAGAAGATCGGTTCGCCGAGAACCTTGCCCACGAGGTGATCCGGGCGGGCACAGACTTCGACGGTTCCGAGCGCTCACCGATGCGCATGGCCGAGGCGCGGATCACGCTCGGAGTAGTCGCGGCACGACAGGGCGACTTGGACCAGGCCGTGAACTACGGCGAGTGGGCCCTGCGAGGCGACCGGCAGTCACTGCCGTCCCTGCTCATGGTCAGCCGCGAGCTTGCAGCCATCGTCAACCGAGACTTCTCCAAGGAAGCGACGGGCCGGGAGTACCTGGATCACCTGACCGCGCTGAGTCGCGCAAGCTAGGCCTGTTACAGGTTTCTCTACCTCGATCAAGGCGCTTCTGCCGCGCACGGCGCGGCAGCGCGCGGCCCGTCGGCCGGGCCGCCGCTCCTGTCTTCGCCCCACGGCCACCCGCCCGCCGGCCGCACGCCGAAACGGCGAAGGGTTGACGGTGGAGGAGGTCCGCTGTGGCTGGGGCGGTCGGCTCCACGGCTTTAGGCAGCCACCATGGGGCGAGCCTCGAAGATCGGGGCCCACATCGGGCCTTAACGGGCAGGTCCACAGACTGCCCGATTTCGCTGACCAGCGTACGGGCCCCGATCTCTCGCCCCATGGCAGCTCCCGCCCAAAGCCGCTACGCCGACCTGAGATGCAACGCAACTGGACGTAGCGTCAGTCCACAAAGATGTCTACGACGGTTACAACCACCAAGACGATCGTTGCCGCTGCCAGCACCCACGTCGCCCTGTTCAAGCTGTCGGAAGCGAGCTTTGCAGCCGCTCGGTCGTCCCGCGCCGCTGCTAGCCGATCCAAGACCAATTGGGCCTCAATCTTCATCTTCAGCGCATCCCGCCGCTCCTCCGACGAGGGCCCCCAGCCCTCCAATCGAGATAGCCACCCTGAGTACGGCTCGGGGAAGTCGTCATCATCTGCCATAGCTCCAGTACAGCCAGCCCAGTGTTCCCGCGCATCCCGTCGTTCCCGGAGAGCCCTCCCTCGGGGCCGCCGTGGGGCCGTCGAAGGGTGCTAAACGACGACCAACGCTGACAACCGACGACAGCCAAGCCGCAGGCCGCAGCGTTGATCGATTACATGGCCGCAGGTCAGAGACCCGACCCGTCACTTCTTCGGCTTCTGACGGCCGCTCACGACAGGCGACAAGGGTCGGGCCCCTGGTACCTCGGCGCCGGGGGCCCGACCCGTTGCCACACGTGTCGTGGGGCGCTGACGTGTCCAATGGGCTGTTTCGGGCACAGCGTTGTGGCGGCGTAGGGTGGCGGCCATGGGCGACGACCGCGGATTCGACGTGTTCTCCCGGCAGTGCCCCTCGCGCGGCGCGCTGGAGCATGTGACGGGTCGCTGGGGCAGCCTGACGATGGGCGCCCTGTACGGGGAGCGGCTGCGGTTCAACGAGCTGCGCCGCCGGGTCGACGGCGTGAGCGAGAGATGCTGTCCCAGACGCTGCACGCGCTGGAGCGCGACGGGCTCGTGCACCGCGAGGCGCAGCCGACGAATCCGCCGCGCGTGGACTACGAGCTCACCCCGCTCGGCCGGGCCGTCACCGCGCAGTTGCTCGGTCTGATCCGCCTGGTCGAGGGCCGGATGCCCGAGGTGCTGCAGGCGCGGCTGCGGTACGACGCCGGCCAGACGGAGACCGGCGCCCGACGGCGGCCCGCTAGGGGACGGCGGCGTCAGGCCGTGGTGCGCGGGACCCGCTGGCAGCGGGGGCAGAAGTAGCTGGACCGGTTCATCCAGGGGCGGCGCCGCATGGGCGTGCCGCAGCGGTTGCAGGGCTCCCCCTCGCGCCCGTACGCGTCCAGGGAGCGGTCGAAGTACCCCGATTCGCCGTTCACGTTCACATACAGGCGGTCGAAGGTCGTGCCGCCGACCGCGAGGGCGGCCGTCATGACCTCGCGTACGTGGCCGAGCAGTTCCGCCGAGCGCGGCCGGGTGAGCGTCGCCGTCGGGCGGTCGTAGTGCAGCCGCGAGCGCCACAGCGCCTCGTCCGCGTAGATGTTGCCGACGCCGCTGATCAGGGACTGGTCGAGCAGTGCGCGTTTGACCGTGGTGCGGCGGGCGCGGAGCGCGGTGAGGAAGGCGGCGTCGTCGAAGAGCGGGTCGAGCGGGTCACGGGCGATGTGCGCGATGACGTCGGGCAGTCCGTCGGGGGTGTTGTCGTGCAGCGACAGACCGCCGAAGGTGCGCTGGTCGACGAAGCGGAGCTCGGTGCCGAGCGCGTCGTCGAAGCGGAGCCGGACGCGCAGGTGCTTCTCGTCCGGGGCGTCGTGCGGCTGCACCAACAGCTGGCCGCTCATGCCGAGGTGACCGAGGATCGAGATGCCCGTGTCGGTGAGCGGCAGCCAGAGGTACTTGCCGCGCCGGCAGGCATCCCCGACGGCCTGCCCCTTCAGCCGGGCCGCGAAGTCCTCGCCGCCCGCGACGTGCCGGCGAACGGCGCGCGGGTGCAGCACCTGTACCTCGGCGATCGTGCGTCCGCCGACCCAGGTGGCCAGTCCACGGCGTACGACTTCGACCTCGGGCAGCTCGGGCACGGGTTTCCTTCCGCGGGAGGGCGGGACGATGCCCGCAGCGTACCGCGCGACGCGGGGCATGCAGCCGTGAGGCCCCTCGCCGCTGGGGCGAGGGGCCTCACAGGAACTGCTGGGGAAGCGTCTGCGCGGGGAAGGACCGGCTCAGGCCGAGGCCCGGTCCGTCGGCGCCGGGGCGGCAGGGGTGTCGGCGGCCTCTTCGCCACTGCCCGCGTCCGGATCGGCCGCGGCCTGGGCCGCCGCCTTGGCGCGCTCGTCCGCGGCGGCGCGGATCTCCCGCCACGCGGACTCCGCCGCCTGCTGCTCCGCTTCCTTCTTGCTGCGGCCGGTGCCGGTGCCGTACGAGACACCACCGACGCGGGCGGCAGCAGTGAAGGTCTTCTCGTGGTCGGGTCCGGTCTCGGTGACGAGGTACTCCGGCACACCGAGTCCCTCGGCCGCGGTGAGCTCCTGGAGACTGGTCTTCCAGTCCAGGCCCGCACCGAGGTTCGAGGACTTCTCGATCAGCGGGTCGAAGAGCCGGTGCACCAGCTCGGACGCCGCTTCGAGACCCTGGTCGAGATAGACGGCGCCGATCACCGCTTCGAGGGTGTCGGCGAGGATGGAGGCCTTGTCCCGGCCGCCCGTGCCCTCTTCGCCCCGGCCCAGCCGGATGAAGGAGCCCAGTTCGAGGCCGCGGCCGACCTCCGCCAGCGCACGCGAGTTGACCACCGCGGCCCGCAGTTTGGCCAGCTGGCCTTCGGGCAGGTCGGGGTGGGTGCGGTACAGCGTGTCGGTGACCACCAGGCCGAGCACCGAGTCCCCGAGGAACTCCAGACGCTCGTTGGTGGGCAGACCGCCGTTCTCGTACGCGTACGAACGGTGGGTCAGCGCGCGCACCAGAAGGGCGGACTCGAGGCGATACCCGAGCCGCCCTTCCAGAAGCGTGTGGGACGAGGCTGCGTTGACTGTGTTCGTTGCGTCTGCCTGCTTCTTGGCAGGGGACACCTCAGACATCGGGCCTCTCACCAGCCGCTCAGACCTCGAGGACCTGGCGCTTGTTGTAGGTGCCGCAGCTCGGGCACGCGATGTGCTGCTGCTTCGGCTCCTGGCAACGCTCACACGAAACCAGGGTGGGGACCGCAGCCTTCCACTGCGACCGGCGGTGGCGCGTGTTGCTGCGCGACATCTTCCGCTTCGGAACAGCCACGGCTACTTCTCCTGCTTCTCGTCGACGCCCGCTTCGGCGCCGCCCATGTTGTCCTTCTCACCGGTTCCGAGTGAATCGGTGAGTCCCTGCAGTGCCGCCCAACGGATGTCGACGGCGTCGTGGTGGTGGTCCGGGTCGTCGTCCAGCCTGATCCCGCACTGGGGACACAGGCCGGCACAGTCCTCCCGGCACACCGGCTGCATCGGCAGTGCGAGCACCACCGCATCACGCAGCACGGGCTCGAGGTCGAACATGCCGTCCTCGAGATAGAGAATGTCCTCGTCCTCGTCGTCGACGGGCTCCGCGGGGCGGCCCCGGTCGTCGGCGTCGGGATACGTGAACATCTCCTGGAAGTCCGCGGCGACCTCTTGGCGCAGCGGCTCCAGACACCTTACGCACTCCCCCTCGGCGCTCGCACGGGCGGTGCCTGTGACGAGCACCCCTTCCATGACGGACTCGAGCCGCAGCTCCAGCTCCACCGGCTTGCCCTCGGGCACTCCGATGACGCCTTCGATGCCCAGGTCCTTGGGCGCGTCCACCGTGCGGGACAGCCGCTGGAGCGCACCGGGCCGCCGGCCCAGCTCGTGCGTGTCGAACACGAGAGGGTTGCGGTGGTCGAGGCGCGTGCTCACGGCTCTTCCTGCTTTCGGATCGTGGGGAGGGGCCGTCCCGATTCGCGGGGCGAAGCGGGCAGCCGAGATCGCGGAACTACGCGCGACCGAAGAGCCAGGATACTGGACCGGCCGCCGTAGACCCAATCCGGGCTGCTCGGCGGCCTTCCGGGCCTAGCGGCCTTCCTCGTAGCGGCGCAGCTGCTCCATGTCGATCATGCTCGTGTCGAAGAGGCTGGTCTCGTCGAGCGCCGCGCCCTGCTGGGCCTGCGACTGGGGCTGAGGCTGCTGATAGGCGTAGGGGTCCTGCTGCGCGTACTGCTGCGGGTCGTAGCCCTGCTGCTGGTACGCGGCGTACGGGTCGGTGACCTGGGCCCCGTAGCCCCCGGCGTGGGACATGCCGTCGGCGGCGTACGCCTCCTGCGGCTGGTAGCCGTACACGTCCTGCTGGGCCGGGATCTGCGGCGCCGGCTGCGGCTGGTACGCCGCGTACGTCTCCTGCCGCTCGGGCTCCGGGGCGGGGTCGGCCAGCTCGGCGAGGCCCGCCAGGTAGTCGGCGTCGCTCGTGTGCTGGTGGCCGCCCGCGGCGTCCTGGGCGGCCATGTGGGCGCCCAGATCGTCGGTGGCGATCCGGCCGTGCAGCTTCTGCCGGCCGCGGCCGACCGCGTCGAGGGTCTTGGAGAGCACGGCCTCGAAGGCACCCAGCTTGGCGTCGACGTACTCGTCCGCGCGGCGGATCAGCGTCTGCGGGTCGCTGCTGTGCTCGGGGGCGTCCTCGTCGGCGAAGCCCTGTTCGTCGAGGCCGGGACCACGGCCGAGCAGCTTCTCGCGCCCGCGGTCGACCGAGCCGATGGTCTTGGTGAGGACGACCTCGAAGTTGGCGAGCTTGGAGTCGACGTAGTCGTCGGCCTCCGCGCGGATCTCCTCCGCCTCCCGGCGCGCCTCGGCCAGGATCCGGTCCGCCCGCTCCTGGGACTCGCGGGCGACCTGGGTGTCGGAGATGAGCGATCCGCGCTCGGCGTGGGCGGACTCGATGATCCGCTCGGCTTCCTGGCGGGCCTGCTGCACGAGCTGTTCCCGGCCGCCGATGAGCTCCTGGGCCTGGGCGAGGGAGCCGGGCAGCGCCTGGCGGACCTCTTCGAGCATGGCGAGCAGCTCGGCGCGGTTGACCACGCAGGAGGCCGACATGGGCATGGACCGGGCGCTCCCGACCGCCTCGACGATCTCGTCGAGCTTCTTCTGCACGTCCACCGTGTGTTTGCCACTCTCTACAGCCGGATTGGAAACGGACGGGTCGACTGTACGGGCAGTCGGCGCCCTCTCGACACCGGGTGACGGACTGTCAGCGGCTCACTTCTCGGCGAGCCGCCGGACGAGGGCCTCGTGGACCACCGGCGGCAGCAGGTGGGAGACGTCGCCGCCCCAGGCCGCGACCTCCTTCACGAGGCTGGAGGAGAGGAAGCTGTAGGTGGGGTTGGTCGGGACGAACAGGGTCTCGACGCCCGAGAGCCCGTTGTTCATCTGGGCCATCTGCAGCTCGTAGTCGAAGTCGCTGACGGCACGCAGCCCCTTGACGATCGCGGGGATGTCGCGCTCCTTGCAGAAGTCCACGAGGAGACCGTGGTGGGACTCCACCACGACGTTGCCGTACTCGGTGGTGACCTGGCGGATCAGCTCGATCCGCTCCTCCACCGTGAACAGCCCCTTCTTGGACTGGTTGATCATCACCGCCACGTGTACGACGTCGTACAGCTTGGAGGCGCGGGCGATGATGTCGAGGTGTCCATTGGTGATGGGGTCGAACGACCCCGGACAGACTGCGCGGCGCAACTGAAGTCCCTCGCTCTCCGGTCCGGTCATGGTGCGTCTTCGCACGTAGAGGCGGCGCGACCGTACCAAAGCGTTCCTTCGCCGTAGCGACGGGCCCGCAGCGGCTCGAAACCCTTGGGCCAGTTGAATTCTCCGCCTCTGGTGCTGCGCTCCACGGTGGCGAGCGCAGCGTCCGCGAGCCAGCCCCCGCGGCGGAGTGTGAGCAGAATCTCCCGAAGATCGTCGTCGGTGACGGCGTACGGAGGGTCGAGGAAGACCACGTCGTAGGGGTGCTCGGGAGGCGGGCCCGTGACGATCTGCTCGGCCTTGCCGATACGGACCTCGGCACCGGGCAGGCCCAGCGCGCGGACGTTCTCCCGGACGGTGCGGGCGGCGCGGGCGTCGGCCTCGACCAGCAGGGCGTGGGCCGCGCCGCGGGACAGGGCCTCCAGGCCGACGGCGCCCGAGCCCGCGTACAGATCCGCGACGCGCACGCCGTCGAGGCTGCCGAGCTGGGACTCCCAGCTGGAGAACAGCCCCTCCCGGGCGCGGTCGGACGTGGGGCGGGTGCCGTTGCCGGGCGGAACGGCGAGGCGGCGTCCGCCGGCCGCACCGGCGATCACGCGGGTCATCTCGGGCCTCTCTGTGCGGGCTGACCTCCCAAGTCTCTCAGCCCTTGTCGAGATACCGCTCCCGAGTCTCTCAGCCCTTGTCGAGGTACTGCTCCCGCTCCTTGTCGAGCAGGGCGTCCAGCGCGATCCGCAGCCCGGGCAGGTGCTCCAGGTCCGGGTCGGCCTGCACGACGGCGGCGGCCTCCTCGCGGGCGGCGGCGATGACCTCCTCGTCCTCGATGACGGCGAGCATCCGCAGCGAGGAGCGCACGCCGGACTGGGCCTGGCCGAGCACATCGCCCTCGCGGCGCTGCTCCAGGTCGATCCGGGAGAGCTCGAAGCCGTCCAGCGTGGCCGCGACCGCGCCGAGCCGGACGCGGGCGGGGCTCGCCTCGGGCATCTCGGTGACCAGCAGGCACAGCCCGGGCGCGGAGCCGCGACCGACACGGCCACGGAGCTGGTGGAGCTGGGAGACGCCGAAGCGGTCCGCGTCCATGATCACCATGGCCGTGGCGTTCGGCACGTTCACTCCGACCTCGATGACCGTGGTGGCGACCAGCACGTCCACGTCGCCCGCGGCGAAGCGGCGCATCACGTCGTCCTTGTCGTCGGGCGCCATCCGCCCGTGCAGGATCTCGACGCGCAGTCCGGCGAGGGGGCCGCGCGTCAGCTGTTCGGCGACCTCCAGGACCGCGAGCGGCGGCCGCTTCTCCGCCTCGTCCTCGGCCGACTTCTTCTTCGGCTTCTCGTCCTCGGCGTCGCCGATCCGGGGGCAGACCACGTACGCCTGGTGGCCGCCCTCGACCTCCTCGCGCACCCGCTCCCAGGCGCGGGCCAGGAAGTGCGGCTTGTCGGCGGCCGGAACCACGTGGCTGGCGATCGGCGACCGTCCGGCCGGCAACTGGTCGAGCACGGAGGTCTCCAGGTCGCCGAAGACCGTCATCGCGACCGTACGCGGGATGGGGGTGGCGGTCATGACCAGCAGATGCGGCGGCTGCTTCCCCTTGGAACGCAGGGCGTCGCGCTGCTCCACGCCGAAGCGGTGCTGCTCGTCGACGACGACGAGGCCGAGGTCGTGGAACTGCACCTTGTCCTCGATCAGGGCGTGGGTGCCGATGACGATGCCCGCCTCGCCGGTGACCAGGTCGAGCAGCGCCTGGCGGCGCGCCGGCGCGCCCATCGAACCGGTCAGCAGCACGACCTTGGTGCCCTGGTCCGAGCCCCCCAGCATGCCGCCCTCCGCGAGGTCGCCCATCATCTCGGTGATCGAGCGGTGGTGCTGCTGGGCCAGGACCTCGGTGGGCGCGAGCATCGCGGCCTGTCCGCCCGCGTCGACGACGGCGAGCATCGCCCGCAGCGCGACCATCGTCTTGCCGCTGCCCACCTCGCCCTGGAGGAGGCGGTGCATGGGGTGCTCGGTGGCCAGGTCGTCGAAGATCTCCTTGCTCACCGAGCGCTGGCCCTCGGTGAGGGTGAAGGGCAGCTTGGCGTCGAAGGCGTCGAGCAGGCCGTCGGGCACCGGCCTGCGGGCGACGGCGGGCAGCTGGGTGTCCGCGAACCTGCGGCGGGCGAGGGCGACCTGGAGGACGAACGCCTCGTCCCACTTCAGCCGCTGCCGCGCGGCTTCGATGTCGGCTTTGGTGCGCGGCCGGTGGATCCGGTGCAGGGCGTCGGGCAGGTCGGTCAGCCCGCGGCCCTCGCGCAGGGCGGGCGGCAGCGGGTCGACGGCCTCCCGCGCGCTGGGCAGGACGGCGTCGACCGCCTTGGCGATCTTCCAGGACTCCAGCTTGGTGGTGGCCGGGTAGATCGGGATGAGCGCCCCGGCCCAGCTGTCCACGGCCTCCTCGCCGTCGTCGCCGCGCAGCAGCTCGTAGGCGGGGTGGGCGAGCTGGAGCCTGCGGTTGAACATCGAGACCTTGCCGGCGAACATCGCGCGGGTGCCCGGCAGCAGGTCCTTGTGCGGCTTGTGCACGCCCTTGCCGAAGAAGACCAGCTGGAGCCGGCCGCTGCCGTCGGTGATGGTCACCTCCAGCCTCCGTCCTCGGCCCTGGTTGAAGGTCAGGACGCGCGCGTCGGCGACGCGGGCGACCACCGTGACGTGCTCGTCCAGCGGCAGCTCGGCCAGCGACGTCAGCTCGCCGCGCTCCGCGTACCGCCGGGGGTAGTGGTGCAGCAGGTCACCGAGGGTGTGCAGGTCGAGGTGCTCGGCCATCACCTTCGCGGTGGCGGCTCCGAGCGCGTTCTTGAGAGGTTCGTCGAGCGCGGGCACGCCATCCATTGCACACCACACCACCGACAGTCGTCGCGCACCTGTGGACAACGCGCGCCCGGCGGCGCCCGTGCGCCTACTCCACGCCGATGAGCAGCGGCGTCCCGCGGCCGCCGCCCTCGTAGACGAGGGTGTCGACGGCGAGGTAGCCCTCGCGGACGTGGGCCTCCAGCTGTGCGGCGAGGACGGCGGAGACGCCGTCGCCGAGCACGAGGGTGACCAGCTCGCCGCCGGAGGAGAGCATCCGGTCCAGGACCGTGAGCGCCGTGTCGGTGAGGTCCTTGCCGATGACGGCGACGTCGCCGTCGATCAGGCCCAGTACGTCACCGGCCTGGCACACGCCGGCCGACGTCCACGACTGCCGTTCCGCCACGGCGAGTTCGGCGTACCGGGTCGCGCCCGCGGCCGCCGACATGGCGACCACGTCCTCGTCGAAGCGGCGGTCCGGCTCGTGGACGGCGAGCGCCGCGATGCCCTGGACCGCCGAGCGGGTCGGGATGAGCGCCACGCGCACGCCTTCCGCGCGGGCCTGTTCCGCCGCGGCCGCGGCGGTGTGCCGCAGGGACGCGTCGTTGGGGAGCAGGACGACCTCGCGGGCGTGCGCCCGGCGGATCGCGTCGACCAGTTCGCCGCTGGCCGGCGGCTCCCCCGGCCGCATGGGCACGGTGGTGGCGCCCGCCTGGTCGCACAGGTCGACCAGGCCGTCGCCGGGAACGACCGCGACGACCGCCCGCTGCACCCGCTCGCGTGGTTCCGCGGCCGGCTCGGCGGCCTGGGCGCCGAAGTGGGTGATCCGGATCCGGTACGGCCGCCCCGCCTCGACGCCCGCCTCGACGGCGGCGCCCGCGTCGTCCACATGGACGTGGACGTTCCACAGGCCGTCGCCGCCGACGACGACGAGCGAGTCGCCGAGCCCGTCGAGCCGGGTGCGCAGCCCCGCGACGGCCTCGTCGTCCGCCTCCAGCAGGTAGATCACCTCGAAGGCGGGCCCGCCGCCTTCGCACGGTTCGACGGCACGGGCCTGGAGCGCCGGCCGCACCGCCGAGAGCTCGGGCGCGGCCGGCGCCTCGCCGGACACGGCCTCCACCAGGGCGCCGAGTACCGCGAGCAGCCCGCGCCCGCCCGCGTCGACGACGCCGGCCCGGCCCAGGATCGCCAACTGGCGCGGGGTCTCGTCGAGGGCGGCCCGCGCGCCGGCGTAGGCCGCGTGGAGCGCGTCGGACGGGGTGTTCTCCGCCGCGTCGGCGGCGGCCGCGGCCACGGTGAGGATGGTGCCCTCGACGGGGTGGGCGACGGCTTCGCGCGCCATCTCGGCGGCCCGCCGCAGGGCTCCGGCCAGCTGGTCCCCGGTTCCAATGCGCTCGGCCATGCCCCGCAGCAGCTGGGCGAGGATCGTGCCCGAGTTGCCCCGGGCGCCTATCAGCGCACCGTGGGCCATCGCGTGCATCACGTCGGCGAGCGAGGGCGCCGACCGCCCGGTCTCGTGGGCGGCGAAGACGGCCTCCACGGCCTGCGCAGCCGACTCCGCCGTCAGGTAGAGGTTCGTGCCGGTGTCCCCGTCCGCGACCGGGTAGACGTTGATCGCGTCGATCTCCTCGCGCTCCCGGCCGAGGGCCTCCAGCGCCAGCGAGCACCAGGCGCGTACCGCTGCGGCGTCCATCGTCTGCGGCACCTGGTGGTCCTCCTCGGTCGGCCGTGCGGGCCGTGGGCGGCGGGGTGCCTCGCAGCGTAGACCCCGGCCCCCACCAGGCACGGGGGAGGGTACGGAGGAAGCCATGGTAGTTTCGTATCTCGGACGCAGCCGTTGTATGCTGCTCCGGTTGCCCGATGAGAATCGGGCCATTCCCCCGGCAAGCCACTTCAGATCACTGATTCCGGCACGCCGGATTTCACTGTAAGTGCATCTGAAGTCTTTGGAGTGACCCGTGGCTGCCAACTGCGACGTCTGCGGCAAGGGGCCGGGCTTCGGCAACAACATTTCGCACTCGCACCGCCGTACGTCCCGTCGCTGGAACCCGAACATCCAGCGCGTGCGTGCCGTGGTCGGTCGGACGCCGAAGCGGCTCAACGTCTGCACCTCGTGCATCAAGGCCGGCAAGGTCTCGCGCTAACCGCGACGTTTCGTCGTAGCGCAGCCCCTGCGGTTGCCTTGAAAGCCGGTCCACCTCGGTGGACCGGCTTTTCGCCTTTCCCGCTACCGGAACCGCCAGCCGTGGTCGACCGGGCCGATGCCCGAGCCCAGGGCGAAGCCTGCCGCGATCGCGCCGGTGACGTAGTCCTTGGCCGCCCGTACCGCGTCCGGCACGGACAACCCCTTGGCCAGCCCCGACGCGATCGCCGACGCCAGCGTGCAGCCCGTGCCGTGCGTGTGCCGGTTGTCGTGACGCTCGGCGCGCAGCCAGTGCTCCTCGGTTCCGTCGGTCAGCAGGTCGACGGCGTCCCCCGCGAGATGACCGCCCTTGACGAGCGCCCAGCGCGGCCCGAATCCGAGCAGGGCGTCGGCGGCCCGGCGCATGTCCGACTCGTCGAGCACCTCGATGCCCGTCAGCTGGGCGACCTCGTCGAGGTTCGGGGTGGCGACGGTGGCCGTGGGCAGCAGCTTCTCCCGTACGGAGTCGAGCGCGGAGTCCGCCAGCAGCGGGTCCCCGTGCTTGGAGACGCCGACCGGGTCGACGACCACGGGTACGTCGGTGGCGGCGAGCAGTTCGGCGACGGCCCCGACGAGTTCGGCGGAGGCGAGCATGCCGGTCTTCACGGCCTGCACGCCGATGTCGTCGACGACGCTGCGGTACTGGGCCCGTACGGCCTCCACGGGCAGCTCCCACGCGCCCTGCACGCCGGTCGAGTTCTGGGCGGTGACGGCGGTCAGCACGCTCATGCCGTGCACGCCGAGGGCCAGCATGGTCTTGAGGTCCGCCTGGACACCGGCACCGCCGCCGGAGTCGGACCCGGCGACGGTGAGCACGCGAGGGGGTAGGGGCATGTCCCCGAATCTACTGGGCGTCCGGAACCGCCGAGCGCCCGGACCTACCGGGCGTCCGGCTGCCTGCCGTCCTCGATGCCCCCGAAGTGGTCCCAGCCGCCCTTGCTGGTCCACGGCGCCCCGTCGACCGTCACCTGGGGCAGCGCCGACGGGTTGAGCACCTCGCCGATCACCTTCCAGCGGGCGGGCAGCTTGGCGTCCGGCGGGAACGTCGCGACGATCGCGTGGTCCTCTCCCCCGGTGAGCACCCACTGGAGCGGGTCGACGCCGACGGCCTGGCCGATGTCGTTCATCTGCGAGGGGATGTCGATCAGCCCAGAGCGCAGGTCGATGCGGACCTTGCTCGCCTCGGCGATGTGCCCGAGGTCGGCGACGAGTCCGTCGCTGACGTCGCACATGGCCGTGGCGCCGAGCCCGGCGGCCGCGGGGCCCGCGTGGTACGGCGGCTCGGGCCGGCGGTGCGCCTCGACGAAGGCGCGCGGCGAGCGGAAGCCGCGGGAGAGCACCGCGTGCCCGGCGGCGGACCAGCCCAGCCAGCCCGTGTAGGCCACGACGTCGCCGGGCTGGGCGCCCGCGCGGGTCACCGGCTCGTGGTTGCGCAGGTCGCCGAGTGCCGTGATCGCGAGGGTGATCACGTCGCCGCGTACGACGTCGCCCCCGACGACGGCTGCCCCGGCGACCTGGCACTCGTCCCGGATGCCGTCCATCAGCTCGGTGGCCCAGGTGACGGGCAGCTCGGCGGGCACCACGAGGCCGAGGAGCAGCGCGGTCGGGACCGCGCCCATGGCCGCGATGTCGGCCAGATTCTGGGCGGCGGCCTTGCGCCCGACGTCGTACGCCGTCGACCAGTCACGGCGGAAGTGCCGGCCCTCCAGCAGCAGGTCCGTGCTCGCCACGACCCGCCGGTCCGGTGCGGCCACGACCGCGGCGTCGTCGCCGGGTCCCAGCCGCACCGCGGGGGTGGAGGTGAGCCGGGAGGTGAGCTCCCTGATGAGCCCGTACTCCCCCAACTCGCCCACAGTGCCCTTCACCGAGGTTCACCTCTCCGTTTGTGATGTGTCCGATGGAACCGACGCACCGGCGGCCCGGGCCGACGACCGAGCGCCGCGGCCGCGGGCCGTCACGCCGTCGGTACCGTCCTGAGATACGTCAACTTCTGCTCTGCGTACGCCACGCTGCGGGCGCCGTCATCCGCGCGGGTCTCCCCGTGGCCCGCGACGACGCGATACCGTGGCGACCCTTCTCCTTGGGATCTCCCCACCGACGGTAGGGGACATGATCCTGCTGCCGCCCTGGAGGTTCCGTGGTACAGGCGTACATCCTCATTCAGACCGAGGTGGGCAAGGCGTCGACGGTCGCCGAGACCATCGGCAAGATCCCGGGCGTGATCCAGGCCGAGGATGTCACCGGCCCCTACGACGTCATTGTGCGCGCCCAGGCCGACACGGTCGACGAGCTGGGCCGCATGGTGGTCGCCAAGGTCCAGCAAGTCGACGGCATCACCCGCACCCTGACCTGCCCCGTCGTCCACCTGTAGCCCCCGTCTACCCTTGGCCGGTGACGTCTTTCGACCGCCGGCCCCTTGTCCTGTCCGCCGCCGCGCTCCTGGTGGCCGCGGCCGGCTGTTCCTCCAGCGACGCGTCGGCGTCGGTGGCGGTTCCCAGCCCCCCGGCCGCGGAAGCCGCCCTGTGCCGTGCGCTCGACCGAGCGCTGCCCCAGTCGGTCGCGGGGCAGGAACGGCAGGATCCCGAGCCCGCGTCCGAACTCACCGCCGGCTGGGGCGATGCCGCGATCGTACTGCGCTGCGGTGTGCCACGGCCGGAGCGGATGTCCGATCCGCAGGCGCAGGGCGTCGAGGTGAACGGGGTCAACTGGCTGCTGGAGGAGCGCGACGACGGTCCGCGGTTCACCACGACGTACCGCAAGACCTATGTCGAGGTCACGCTCGGGAAGCAGTACCTGCACGACGCGAGCCCGCTCACCGATCTGGCCGGGGCCGTCGAGAAGACGGTCCCGGCCACGCTCTGACCCGGCTCGGGGCTACCGCAGTCCGGTGGAACGGTTCAGCGCCGCCTGGATGAGCCGGTCCACCAGCTCGGTGTACGTCACGCCGCTCTCCTGCCACATCCGCGGATACATCGAGATCGGGGTGAAGCCCGGCATGGTGTTGATCTCGTTGATGACGAACCGGCCGTCCTCGGTGAGGAAGAAGTCCGCGCGCACGAGGCCCTCGCAGGAGACGGCGTCGAACGCCCTGACCGCGAGCCTCTGCACCTCGGCCGTCTGCTCGTCGGTCAGCGGCGCGGGCACGAGACCGGCCGCCGAGTCGATGTACTTGGCCTCGAAGTCGTAGAAGTCGTGCGACGAGACCGGCGGGATCTCGGCGGGCACGCTGGCGCGCGGGCCGTCCTCGAACTCGAGCACGCCGCACTCGATCTCGCGCCCGCGCAGCAGCGACTCCACCAGGATCTTGGGGTCGTGGCGCTGCGCCTCGGCGATCGCGTCGTCGAGTCCGGCGAGGCCGTCGACCTTGGAGATGCCCATCGAGGAGCCGCCGCGTGCGGGCTTGATGAACAGCGGCCAGCCGTGCTCGGCCGCGAAGTCCACGATCTTCTTGCGGACCGCGGACGGGTCGGCCGCCCACTCGCGCGGGCGGATCACCTCGTAGGGGCCGACGGGCAGACCGAAGGAGATGAAGACGCGCTTCATGTACTCCTTGTCCTGGCCGACCGCCGAGGCGAGCACGCCCGAGCCGACGTACGGGACGCCGGAGAGCTCCAGGAGTCCCTGCAGCGTGCCGTCCTCGCCGTAGGGGCCGTGCAGCATCGGGAAGACGACGTCGACCTCGCCGAGCACCTTGGGCACGGAGCCGGGCTCACTGTAGACGACCTCACGGCTGCCCGGGTCGACGGAGAGCACCACGCCGCCCTCGGCGGACTCGGCCAGCTCGTCGACGCTGGGGGTACGGCGATCGGTGATCGCCATCCGCTCCGGCTCGTCGGCGGTCAGAGCCCACCGGCCGTCGCTGGTGATGCCGATCGGCAGCACGTCGTACTTGGTGCGGTCGATGGCCCGCAGCACCGCACCCGCGGTGACCACGGAGATCCCGTGTTCGGAGCTGCGGCCGCCGAAGACGACGGCTACGCGCGGCTTGCGGAGCTGCTGCTCGGGGCTCTGGGGGAGGTTGTCGGTGCTCATATCGCGATGAGACTACCCGCTGGTTCGTGGCGCGTCAGCGCCGCTCGGACTTGGCGGCGCGGGACATCAGCTCCTTGAGCGCGACGACCGGTGGCTTCCCCGCGTGGACGATGCCGACGACGGTCTCCGTGATCGGCATGTCGACATCGTGCCGGCGCGCCAGATCGAGCACCGACTCACAGGACTTGACGCCCTCCGCGGTCTGCTTGGTGACGGCGATCGTCTCCTGGAGCGTCATGCCGCGGCCGAGGTTGGTGCCGAAGGTGTGGTTCCGCGACAGGGGCGACGAGCAGGTGGCGACGAGGTCGCCGAGGCCCGCGAGTCCGGAGAAGGTGAGCGGGTCGGCTCCCATGGCGAGGCCGAGGCGGGTGGTCTCGGCGAGGCCGCGGGTGATGAGCGATCCCTTGGCGTTGTCGCCGAGTCCCATGCCGTCGGCGATGCCGACGGCGAGCCCGATGACGTTCTTGACGGCGCCGCCCAGTTCGCAGCCGACGACGTCGGTGTTGGTGTACGGGCGGAAGTACGGCGTGTGGCAGGCGGACTGCAGCCGCCGGGCCACGGCCTCGTCGCGGCAGGCGACCACGGCGGCGGCCGGCATGCGGGAGGCGATCTCCTTGGCGAGGTTCGGTCCGGTGACCACGGCGACGCGGTCGGCGGGGACCTCGGCCACCTCCTCGATGACCTCGCTCATCCGCTTGGCGGTGCCGAGTTCGACGCCCTTCATCAGCGAGACGAGGACGGTGTCCGGGGCCAGTTCGGGGGCCCAGGCGGCGAGATTGCCGCGCAGCGTCTGGGAGGGGACGGCGAGGACGGTGAAGTCGGCGCCGTGGAGGGCCTCGGCCGGATCCGTGGTCGCCCGCAGGTTCGCCGGGAGCTCGATGCCGGGCAGGTAGTCCGGATTGCTGCGGGTGGTGTTGATCGCGTCGGCGAGTTCGGCGCGGCGGCCCCAGAGGGTGACGTCGCACCCCGCGTCGGCGAGGACCATGCCGAACGCGGTGCCCCACGAGCCCGTTCCGAAGACGGCTGCCTTGACCGGCTGGGTCACTTCACTTCCTCCCCGGCGGCCTTGCGGCGCTGCTCGGCGCGGGCTTCGCGCAGATCGTACGGCTTCTCGGGCGCCTGCTCGCCGCGGATCTCCTCCAGGAGCGCGGTGATCGCCGCCATGATCTCCTCGGTCGCGGCCTTGAGCACGTCGGGTGTGGGGTCCTGGCCGTAGAAGCGCGTGAGGTCGACGGGCGGGCCGGCCAGCACCTGGAGCGTCTTGCGCGGGAAGAGGCGGACCTTGTTCTCCTTGGCGTACGGCGGCATGGCCAAGTTGGCGCCCCACTGGGCGACCGGAATGACCGGCGCCTTGGTCTGCAGGGCGGCGCGGGCCACTCCCGTCTTCGCGGTCATCGGCCACTGGCCGGGGTCGCGGGTGAGCGTGCCCTCGGGGTAGAAGGCCACGCATTCGCCGCGCTGCACGGCCTCGACCGCGGCGCGGAAGGCGCCCACCGCGTTCGAGGACTCGCGGAAGACGGGGATCTGGCCCGTGCCGCGCAGCATCAGCCCGACACCGGGCGCCTTGAACAGCGCCGCCTTGGCCAGGAAGCGGGGCACTCGTCCGGTGTTGTACTGGAAGTGCCCGTAGGAGAACATGTCGAGATACGAGTTGTGATTGATGGCGGTGATGAATCCGCCCTCGGCCGGAATGTGTTCCATTCCCCGCCAGTCCCGCTTGAACAGAAGCAACAGCGGCGGCTTGGCGATGACCGCCGCCAGGCGGTACCAGAAGCCGATTCTACGGCGGGACACTCGGACACCTTCCTCTACGACCGGGCTACTGCCTGGCTGCTGGGGGTCAAGTGTCGCCCCACGCCCCTGGTCTGTCGAGGACACGGTACGCCTCGCCACCGCACCCGCCCCCGGGGGCCCCTTCGCCGCCCCGGGCGACAATGGGGCCCCGACGCGTACGGACGGAGAGCCCGCCACGGACACGAAGCCGACCCTCCTGTGGTCCTTGATCGTCCCGCTGAAGCCCCTTGCCCTCGCCAAGAGCAGGCTCGCGGAAGCCGCGGACGACGTGCTGCGGCCGCGGCTCGCGCTCGCCTTCGCCCAGGACACCGTGGCGGCGGCGCTGGCCTGCACGGCGGTGCGCGATGTGGTGGTCGTCACGGACGACCCGGCGGCCGGGGCGTCGCTGGCGGCGCTCGGGGCACGGATCGAGCCGGACGCGCCCGCGGCGGGTCTCAACGCGGCACTGGCCCACGGCGCGTACTCGGTGCGCGTGCGACGCCCGAATGCGGCGGTCGCCGCGCTCAACGCCGATCTGCCGGCATTGCGGCCGCGTGAATTGGCCAGCGTACTGGGTGCGGCTTCGGTATTTACCCGGGCATTTCTGGCGGATGCCGCAGGAATCGGCACGACATTGCTCAGCGCGTTGCCGGGAGTGGAATTGCGTCCGGCTTTCGGCGGCCCTTCCCGCCGTCGGCATTTGGCATCGGGCGCCGCGGAAATCGTTGTCTGCGGCGTCGATTCCGTGCGCCGGGACGTGGACACGGCGGCGGATCTTTCGGTGGCACTGGCGCTCGGGGTCGGCCCGCGGACGAGCCGGCGGCTCACGACGGGCGCGCCCGCGCCGGACGGCCCCTAGCCGCTGCCCGCCCTGATCCGCCCGGCGGCCCGGGGCCCCGTAAGGTGGGCGCATGCAGGCGACCTCGTACACGTACGACCCCGAGACCCGCAGCGGGAGCGTGCTGCTCGACGACGGCACCCCGGTGGACTTCGACGCCGCCGCCTTCGACGCGGGCGGCCTGCGGCTGCTGCGCCCCGGGCAGCGGGTGCGCATCGAGACCGAGGGCGAGGGCGACGCGCGCCGCATCACCCTGGTGACGCTCCAGACGCTCTGACGCCGGGGCGTACACACGCCGCGGGCCGGTCTCCCAGGGGGAGGCCGGCCCGGCGCGTGAGTGGCCCTGTGTGACCTTGTACCGCTTGCTTCCGCCTACTTCTTGCGGGCGGTGGTCTTCTTGGCGGTGGTCTTGCGCGCCGTCGCCTTCTTGGCGGGCGCCTTCTTCGCGGTGGCCTTCTTGGCGGGGGCGGTCTTCTTGGCCGCCGCCTTCTTGGCCGTGGTCTTCGCCGGCGCGGCCTTCTTGGCACCCGCCGTCGTCTTCTTGGCGGCCGCGGTGGTCTTCTTCGCGGTCGTCTTCTTCGCCGTGGTCTTCTTGGCGGCCGCGGTGGTCTTCTTCGCGGTCGTCTTCTTCGCCGTGGCCTTCTTGGCGGCGGCCTTCTTGGCCGCGGCCTTGGCGGTCGTACGGGTCGGGGCCCCGGCCATGAGGCTGCCCTTGGGGGCCTTCTTGACGGAGACCTCGCCTCCCTTGGGGAGCTTCTTCGTACCGCTGACCAGGTCCTTGAAGCCCTGGCCCGCACGGAACCGCGGAACGGACGTCTTCTTGACCCGCACGCGCTCACCCGTCTGCGGGTTGCGGGCGTAACGGGCGGGACGGTCGACCTTCTCGAACGAGCCGAAGCCGGTGACCGAAACCCGGTCTCCGGCGACTGTTGCGCGGACGATCGCGTCAAGCACCGCGTCGACAGCGTCAGCGGCCTGCTGGCGGCCGCCGAGCTTGTCGGCAATCGCTTCTACGAGCTGCGCCTTGTTCACGTCTTCCCCTTCGGAGACATTTGGCCGGAACGATTGCGTCCAGGCTTTTTCGCACGTTAGGCAGATATATACCGCAAATCAAACACGAAACGGGCTAATCACCCTAGTGCCGCAACGAAGTCGACCTCGGCGGAGTTCTGCGGTCAGTCACCTTCGGGGAATCGGCCCTCGTCGAGGTCCTTCATCAACCGGTCCAGACGCCTTGCCGCATCCGGGAGATCGTGCTTCGCCGCTGCCGTGACGACCAGCAGCTTCCGGGACAGCGCCATCCTTACGCCCTCCGGGACTTGCAGTGCGCGCACTCTTGTGTGCGCTTCCTTCAATCGGGCCGCGACCGCCTCGTAGAGCTCGAGTTGGCTGTCACGTTCCATGCACCGATTGTGCCATCTGGGCCGAGTTGTCGCCCTACCGGGTTTCAACATACGACTGCGCCCCCCACCGGGAAAGTGGAGGGCGCAGTTCGGGAAAAGTGCTGCTCAGGCGTCAATCGTACGGGGCTTGAAGGACGGCCGGGCCGCCTCGTACGCCGTGATGTCCGCTTCGTTCTGAAGGGTGAGGCTGATGTCGTCGAGGCCGTTCAGCAGTCGCCAGCGGGCGTTCTCGTCGAGCTCGAAGTCGGCGTCGATTCCCGGCGCGAGGACCTTTCGCTGCTCCAGGTCCACCGTGATCTCGACGGTCGGGTCCGCCTCGGTCAGCGCCCAGAGCGCGTCCACGGTCTTCTGGTCGAGAACGACGGTCAGCAGGCCGTTCTTGAGGGAGTTGCCGCGGAAGATGTCGGCGAAGCGGGACGAGATGACGGTCTTGAACCCGTAGTTCTGCAGGGCCCACACGGCGTGCTCGCGGGAGGAGCCGGTGCCGAAGTCGGGGCCGGCGACCAGGACCGTGGCCCCGCTGCGCTCCGGCCGGTTGAGCACGAACTCGGGGTCCTTGCGCCAGGCCTCGAACAGGCCGTCCTCGAACCCGTCACGGGTGACCTTCTTCAGCCAGTGCGCGGGGATGATCTGGTCGGTGTCGACATTGCTGCGGCGCAGCGGAACGGCACGGCCGGTGTGCGTGGTGAAAGCTTCCATGATTCCTCAGACCCCCGCGGGCGTGGAGACGACGGCGTCGGACAGGTCGGCCGGGGAGGCCAGGTGGCCGAGCACCGCGGTGGCGGCTGCCACGTGCGGCGAGACCAGGTGCGTACGGCCGCCCTTGCCCTGCCTGCCCTCGAAGTTGCGGTTGGAGGTGGACGCGGAGCGCTCGCCCGGAGCCAGCTGGTCGGGGTTCATGCCCAGGCACATGGAGCAGCCCGCGTGGCGCCATTCGGCCCCGGCGTCGGTGAAGACCTTGTTCAGGCCCTCCTCGACCGCCTGCAGGGCGACCCGGACGGAGCCGGGGACGACCAGCATCCGTACGCCGTCGGCGACTTTGCGGCCGTCCAGGATCGCGGCGACCGAGCGCAGGTCCTCGATACGGCCGTTGGTGCACGAGCCTACGAAGACGGTGTCGACCTTGATGTCGCGCAGCGGCTGTCCGGCGGTCAACCCCATGTACTCCAGGGCCTTCTCGGCCGCCAGGCGCTCCGATGCATCCTCGTACGAAGCCGGGTCGGGGACGTTCGCCGACAGGGGCGCGCCCTGGCCGGGGTTGGTGCCCCAGGTGACGAACGGGGCCAGTTCGGCGGCGTCGATGAACACCTCGGCGTCGAAGACGGCGTCGTCGTCGGTGCGCAGCGTCTTCCAGTACGCGACGGCGGCGTCCCAGTCCTCGCCCTCCGGGGCGTGGTCGCGGCCCTGCAGGTAGTCGAACGTGGTCTGGTCCGGGGCGATCATGCCCGCCCGGGCGCCGGCCTCGATCGACATGTTGCAGATGGTCATCCGGGCCTCCATCGAGAGTTTCTCGATGGCGGAGCCGCGGTACTCGATCACGTAGCCCTGGCCGCCGCCGGTGCCGATCTTCGCGATGATGGCGAGGATCAGGTCCTTGGCGGTGACGCCGTCGGGCAGCTCGCCGTCGACCGTGATGGCCATGGTCTTGGGGCGGGCCATCGGCAGGGTCTGGGTGGCCAGCACGTGCTCCACCTGGGAGGTGCCGATGCCGAAGGCCAGCGCGCCGAAGGCACCGTGGGTGGAGGTGTGCGAGTCACCGCAGACGACCGTCGTGCCGGGCTGGGTCAGGCCCAGCTGCGGGCCGACGACGTGCACGACGCCCTGCTCGACGTCGCCCAGCGGGTGCAGCCGGACACCGAACTCCGCCGCGTTCTTCCGCAGGGTCTCCAGCTGGGTGCGGGAGACCGGGTCGGCGATCGGCTTGTCGATGTCGAGGGTCGGGGTGTTGTGGTCCTCGGTCGCGATGGTGAGGTCGAGCCGCCGCACCCGGCGACCGCTCTTCCGCAGACCGTCGAAGGCCTGGGGGCTGGTCACCTCGTGCAGCAGGTGCAGATCGATGAAGAGGAGGTCGGGCTCGCCCTCGGCGCGCCGGACGACATGGTCGTCCCAGACCTTCTCCGCGAGTGTCCTACCCATCGCTTTCCCTCCGGCCGGCTGTGCCGCCGGCACAACTAGAGATCATGTGCAGTGCCCGTTGGTCCGCGGGCCGCAACTACAGCGTGACAAGTTCCATGGAAAATTGAACTTGCGTTTCACAGAGTGAGACGTGAGTATCGTTGCATGGACAACTCTAGCGGCGTCGGTGTTCTCGACAAGGCGGCCCTTGTCTTGAGCGCCCTGGAGTCCGGTCCGGCCACCCTCGCGGGTCTGGTCGCGGCCACGGGACTCGCACGACCCACGGCCCATCGCCTGGCCGTGGCACTGGAACACCACCGTATGGTGGCGAGGGACATGCAGGGCCGGTTCATCCTCGGGCCGCGGCTGGCGGAGCTCGCCGCCGCCGCCGGCGAGGACCGGCTGCTGGCCACGGCCGGGCCGGTGCTCACCCACCTGCGCGACGTGACCGGCGAGAGCGCCCAGCTCTACCGCCGGCAGGGAGACATGCGCATCTGCGTGGCGGCGGCCGAGCGGCTGTCCGGACTGCGGGACACCGTGCCCGTCGGCTCCACGCTCACGATGAAGGCGGGCTCCTCGGCGCAGATCCTGATGGCCTGGGAGGAGCCCGAGCGGCTGCACCGCGGGCTGCAGGGCGCGCGCTTCACGGCGACGGCCCTGTCGGGCGTACGGCGCCGGGGCTGGGCCCAGTCGATCGGCGAGCGCGAGCCGGGCGTGGCATCGGTCTCCGCCCCCGTGCGGGGCCCGTCGAACCGCGTGGTGGCCGCCGTGTCGGTCTCCGGCCCCATCGAGCGCCTGACCCGCCATCCCGGGCGTATGCACGCCCAGGCCGTCATCGACGCCGCCGCACGCCTGAGCGAGGCGCTGCGCCGCTCCGGCTGACCCCCCTTGCGTCCACCTCCGGCCGGCCCCTTCAACGCCGCAGGGGCCGGCCGGAGGTGTTGCCGGGGCGTGCCGGGTGCAGCATGGAGGTAGCTGCCGAGCGACGGAGGTGCAGGACCATGGCCGAGTTCATGGACGTACACCACGGGATGAAGGGCATCACGAGCGACCAGCTCAGGGAGGCGCACCGCGCGGATCTCGCGATCGAGGGCGAGGAGGGCGTGCACTTCAAGCAGGCGTGGGCGGACCCGGAGTCGGGCACCGTGTACTGCCTCTCCGAAGGGCCGTCGGCGGACGCCGTGCAGCGCATCCACGAGCGCACGGGCCACCCCGCGGACGAGATCCACGCGGTGCCTCTGACCGTGTGAGGCTCTCCGAGCAGCCTCCGTCACCGTGGGTGACGGAGGCTGCGCCGCGTCCGGACCTCGGACGCGCGGCCGGTCCTGCGCCTCGAAGACGCGGTCTCCGCCGCCGAACTGCTGCTGTACGCACGCCAGATGAGCACCGAGCAAGTGGGGACGGCCCCGCAGGTACGGCACCGTCCAGCCGTCGGGAAACGCCGAAGGGGTCCTCCACCTTCGTGGAGGACCCCTTCGGTCTCGTACCCCCGACCGGATTCGAACCGGCGCTACCGCCTTGAGAGGGCGGCGTGCTAGGCCGCTACACAACGGGGGCAAGATCGTGATCCATGGGCTGGATCCGCTGGGCTACCAGGACTCGAACCTAGACTAAATGAACCAGAATCACTCGTGCTGCCAATTACACCATAGCCCATGGTGGTTTAGACCAGTACCCCCGACCGGATTCGAACCGGCGCTACCGCCTTGAGAGGGCGGCGTGCTAGGCCGCTACACAACGGGGGCCCTAGCGATCCTGCGTCGACGTCATCGGGTGCGACCCTGAGGACATCGCGGGAAGGATCTGTACCCCCGACCGGATTCGAACCGGCGCTACTGCCTTGAGAGGGCAGCGTGCTAGGCCGCTACACAACGGGGGCTTTGCAGATGAGCTCTGCGAGCTGGCCTACCAGGACTCGAACCTAGACTAACTGAACCAGAATCAGTCGTGCTGCCAATTACACCATAGGCCACCAAAACGCAACCCCTGGTGGGGATCTTGTTCGGGTTTGCGCTTCCGGTTCCGGGCTTTCGGCCCGCTCCCCTTGGCGCAGGAAGAACATTACCCGAAGGTGGACGGCGCTCCAAAACGGGTATCGCCGCGCAGCAGTGCGGGCAGCTGGTCGAGTCCGGTGATCCGGTTGAGCTCCGGTCTGCCGCCCAGATCCGCGCGGTCGAGCCAGATGCCGGTCAGTCCCGCTTCGACGGCACCGCGGGCGTCGATGTCGGGCTGGTCGCCGACGTACGCCACCTCGTGCGGGGCCAGGCCGATGACCTCGCAGGCCCCGAGGAAGGCGGCGGCTTCGGGCTTCGAGACGCCGAGTTCCACGGCGCAGACGACGGCCTCGAAGCGGTCCCGCACGCCGAGGGCGCGGAGTTTGGGGTCCTGGTTGTGGATGCTGGAGTTCGACAGGACGGCGTGACGGTAGTCACGCGCGAGCAGGTCGAGGACGGGCACGGCGTCGGGGAACAGCGCCCAGGCCGCCTCGTAGTGCGCGACGTGCCGGCCGAACCAGGCGTCGGTCTCGTCGTCGCTCATCCCCGGCGCACCGAGGAACTGCCGGACCCTGTCGCGCCGCTGCCCCGTGAACGTGGTCTCCCCGGCGGCGAAGCGGGCCCATTGGACGTCGGTGATCTCCCGCCATGCGACGAGGGCCTGCTCGACGGTGTCGTAACCGCCGGGCAGGCCCTCGTTCCGCAGGTGCCGGCGCATGCCGGCGCGGTCGGCGCTCGCGTAGTCGAAGATGGTGTCGTCGATGTCCCAGAGGACGGCCCGGATCGGCATGATTCGACCGTACCGCCGTGACGCGGCCGGCAGCGTGCGTTCAGGCCGTGGCCTCGTGCGGGACCACGAAGAAGTCCGTCACGAAGCAGACGACCTCGCCGGAGGCATCGCGGCCGACCCAGGTGGGGTAGGCGCCGTCGCCCCAGCCGGACATGAAGGCGATCAGGTTGTGGCCGGTGTCGGGGGCGGTCACCGTGTGGGGGCCCAGGTACGCGTCGCCGCCGGCGTCGAAGGCGTCCCACAGCGGCCCCTCGTCGCCCACGCAGTCGGGGAACGACTCGTCGCAGGCGGCGTCGTAGAAGCAGCCGGTGCCCGCGTCCACCCCGTATGCGAAGAACTCGTCGTCGGCGAGCTCCGCCGGGTCCTGGCCGGCCTGGTGGGCGATCTCCCAGGTGACCGGCTCGGTGTCCTTGATCAGCAGGCGGGCGGCGGCGATGCGCAGGTGGGGCTCGTCGGCGGGCGGCTCGTCGGGCTCGGCGAGCGTGGCGACGGCGCACTCCACCGGGTAGCGGCCGGGGGCCACCTCGGCGGTGAACGGCTCGGACTCGCCGGTGCCGAGCGAGACGAAGGGGTCGCAGGCCACGACCTTCCCACTGGGCAGCCACAGTTCGCCGCCCTTGACCACGGACATCGTGCCGACGAGCGATCCCATGTCCTGGAAGCGGTTGCCGGGCGTGAAGTGCCAGGAGAAGTCGGGCGCGGGCATGGGCATGCTGGTCCCCCAGGGAGCCGAGACGATCGTGATCGCCCCGAACACTAGTCCCGCGCTCCGACAACGCCGAGGGGGCGGCGGCCTCTTCGGCCACCGCCCCCTCGGACACGCCGGTTACGCCGGTTACGCCGCGAGCTTCGCCAGCGCCGCGTCGATACGGGCCAGGGTCTTGTCCTTGCCCAGGATCTCCAGGGACTCGAACAGCGGCAGGCCCACCGTGCGGCCGGTGACCGCGACGCGGACCGGGGCCTGGGCCTTGCCGAGCTTGAGGCCGTGGGCCTCACCGGCGGCCAGGACGGCCTCCTTGAGGGAGTCCGCGCTGGACCAGTCGGCCGCGGCCAGCTTCTCGCGGGCGGTGGTCAGCAGCGCGGTCGGCTCGCCCTTCATCGCCTTGGTCCAGGACGCCTCGTCCTCGACCGGCTCGTCGAGGAAGAGGAAGTCGACGTTGGCGGTGATGTCGGAGAGGACCGTCAGGCGGGTCTGCGCGTGCGGGGCGATGGCCTCCCACTTGGTCCGGTCGAAGTTCTCCGGGGCCCAGTTGGCGTGCGGGGCCCGCAGCCACGGCTCGCACGCCTCGGTGAACGCCTTCACGTCGAGCATGCGGATGTGGTCGGCGTTGATGGCCTCGGCCTTCTTCAGGTCGAAGCGGGCCGGGTTGGCGTTGACGTCCGCGAGGTCGAACTTCGCGACCATCTCCGGGATCGTGAAGATGTCCTGGTCGGCGGAGAACGACCAGCCGAGCAGGGAAAGGTAGTTGAGCAGGCCCTCGGGGAGGAAACCGCGCTCGCGGTAGAGGTTGAGGGACGCCTGCGGGTCGCGCTTGGACAGCTTCTTGTTGCCCTCGCCCATCACGTACGGCAGGTGGCCGAAGGAGGGGATCTCCTTGGCGATGCCCAGCTCGATCAGCGCCTTGTAGAGCGCGATCTGGCGCGGGGTGGAGGACAGCAGGTCCTCGCCGCGCAGCACGTGGGTGATCTCCATCAGCGCGTCGTCGACCGGGTTGACGAGCGTGTAGAGCGGGGCGCCGTTCGCGCGGACGATGCCGTAGTCCGGGACGTTGTCCGGCGTGAACGTCAGCTCGCCGCGCACCAGGTCGGTGAAGGTGATCGGCTCCTCGGGCATCTTGAAGCGCACGATGGACTCGCGGCCCTCGGCGTCGTACGCGGCCTTCTGCTCGGCGGTCAGCGTGCGGCACTTGCCGTCGTAGCCGGAGGGACGGCCGGCGGCGCGGGCGGCGTCGCGGCGCGCCTCCAGCTCCAGCGCGGTGCAGTAGCAGTGGTACGCGTAACCGCCGGCGATCAGCTTCGCGGCGATGTCCTGGTAGATGTCCATCCGCTGGGACTGGCGGTAGGGGCCATGGGGGCCGCCCACTTCGGGGCCCTCGTCCCAGTCGAGCCCGAGCCAGCGCAGCGAGTCGAGCAGCTGGTTGTACGACTCCTCGGAGTCGCGGGCCGCGTCGGTGTCCTCGATGCGGAAGACCATGGTGCCGCCGTTGTGCCGGGCGTAGGCCCAGTTGAACAGGGCGGTGCGGACCAGGCCCACATGGGGGTTGCCGGTCGGGGAGGGACAGAAACGTACGCGGACGGATCCGTTAGCCACGCTTGATCACCTTGTTGGTGAGAGTGCCGATGCCTTCGATGGTGACGGCGACCTCGTCGCCGACGTTCAGGGGGCCGACCCCCGCGGGGGTGCCCGTGAGGACGACGTCGCCCGGGAGCAGCGTCATGGCCTCGGTGATGTGCACGATCAGGTCCTCGACGGACCGGACCATCTCGCTCGTGCGCCCGAGTTGGCGCTGTTCGCCGTTGACCGTGCACTGGATCGTCAGGTCGGCGGGGTCGAGGTCGGTCTCCACCCAGGGGCCGAGCGGGCAGGAGGTGTCGAAGCCCTTGGCCCGGGCCCACTGCTTCTCGCGCTTCTGGGCGTCACGCGCGGTGACGTCGTTGGCGCAGGTGTAGCCGAAGATCACGTCCTTGACGCGTTCGCGCGGGACTTCGCGGCACATCCGGCCGATGACGACGGCGAGCTCGGCCTCGTGGTGGAGCTCGTTCGAGAACGAGGGGTACTCGATGGCGTCGCCGGAGCCGATCACGGAGGTGGTGGGCTTGAAGAAGGCGACGGGGACTTCCGGGACCTCGTTGCCGAGTTCCGCCGCGTGCTCCGCGTAGTTGCGGCCGATGGCCACGACCTTGTTGGGGAGCACGGGGGGCAGCAGCCGGACCTTGCTCAGCGGGACCTTGGTGCCCGAGAGCTCGAAGTCGGTGTACGGGATGCCCTTGATGATGTCGAGGAGGAGGCCGTCGGGGCCTTCCTCGACCGCGCCGAAGGCGACATTGCCGTCGATGGAGAACCTGGCGATGCGCACGGGTTGCTGTCGCCCCTCACTACTCACTCGCTGACCGGCGCTGCTCGCTGACGCTCGCTGCCCGGAGACTGACGCTCCAGGCTAACGCGGCGGGGACTGCCCGACATGCCGATAACGCCCCGTGCGGTGGCGTGAGAGTCCGCCGGCGAGGCCGGCGGGCCGAAGGGGTGAACGCGAAAGGCGCCGGCGCCGTACTACTGGGCGGGTGGCTTCCACCCCGTGGCGAGTGAGCCGAAGGGGCGCGGCGGTGTCGAAACGGATGGGGGCACCTCCCAGCGGTAGCTGGTGGAGCGCGGAGGCCCCGAGGGACGAGGGGTCGAGCACGATCGACCGTCGACGCCGACTTAGGCGCCCCGGAGGGGAACCGAGCCTCAAAGAGAGGGCGCGTCCATCAAGACGGTGCGGCGGGGGTTGGCCGTCTGGGTGGGAAGATCGACCGCGTGCTCCGGCTGCTCCGGCGTCTGCAGCTCGTCCGCGTCCTTGAGGTGCGCGAGCGTCGTGCGACGGGGGTTGGCTATGTTGCGGAACATCATCGTCGTCTTCATCGCCGGTTTCAGACCTTGTCGGAGTAGGGATGCTTCGGGAGGTGCGGTTGACAGCGCGCCCACCCTTGTAAAGCGACAGGCTATGCATTCAATTCCCACGGAAAGCCAGGGGGAGACGCTGATCTATGTGTGAGTTTGCTCACGAAGACAGTGTCATTTCAGACAATCCAGGCTGTGGATCTTCCTTGCAGGATCGGACATTCCGCCACTGAAGACGCCATTCCGCTCCTGATCATCGCGACCGGGACACCCCCCACCCCTAAGTGACTCATGCCGTAACGTCCCTTTCCTCCGCGATCATTTTCTACGTCTTGTGACAAATCGCTTACAGCACGTCACCCACGTCACAGGCCGGTACGCGGCCCTTGTTGGAGATCCGGCACTGTGCTGGAATTCCACGCACCGCCGCGGTTTCAGGCCGGCGCGCAAGGGGCGCAACGCAGCGCCGAGTGGCGGCGGAGAAGGGGGAGCAGCGCCGGTCAATCACGACCACCATGGGGCAGGCATCGATGCCCCGAGACGCCGACACCGTCCCGCCGTGCAAGCGGAGGGACGCCTGGTCCAGAGGTTGCGACGCTAGTGCAGGGACGTTTCAAGAGGGATGGCCTGGGGTCCCCCCAGGCCCGCCAGGGCCGCGGGGAAGCTGCGGCGGAACAGGAGCCGCGCGGCGGGACCGACCGCGGCTCCTCGCCCCAGCACGCCCATGGCCAGGGACCGGCCGCGCCCGGTGACGGCGGTGAGCGAGGCGCGCGCCCCGGCGCGTCGGCGCCCTCCGCGGACGGCGCCAAGAGCCCGTCCCCGGCGAAGGGCCCCACGGACACCGGCTCGCGAATAGCGCTGCGGAACTGGCGCATCAGCACGCGTCTCGTCTCACTGCTCACCCTGCCGGTCGTCGCGGCGACCACGCTGGGCGGACTCCGTATCCAGGAGTCCATGGACGACATGAAGCAGCTGGACCACATGCAGCTGCTCACGGAGATGACCCGGGCGGCGACCGACCTGGCGCAGGCGCTGCAGTCCGAGCGCGACCTGTCCGCGGGCCCGCTCGCCAACGGCTCCTCCGTCACGGACTTCAAGGTCTCCGGCCCGCGCAACCAGACCGACCTGGTCAAGAAGGCGTTCCTCGACGCCACCCGCAACATCCCGAACACGGACGACGACGAGGCGCTCGAGAGCATCCGCGCCAACGCGAACCAGATTGCCGTCCAGGTCAACGGCCTCACCAAGATCCGGGCCACGGCGTACGAGGGCGACGTCCCGAACTCCCAGACGGTGGAGGCGTACAGCCGGCTCATCGAGTCGCTGCTGAGCCTGTCGCAGGACATGGCGCAGGCGACCAGCAACCCGGAGATGATCAAGCGGACGCGTGCGCTGGCCGCGTTCTCGTCCGCCAAGGAGTACGCGTCCATCCAGCGCGCGATCATCGCCGCGGCCCTGCCCGGTGGTGACGACGCCAAGGCGCCCGGCCTGTCGGAGAACGACCGCCTGTACGGCAAGGCCGCCGTGGAGAACGGCGAGACCGAGCTCAAGGCGTTCAAGGCGATCTACGAGTCCACCGGCGGCGATGCCGAGGAGCTCACCGCCACACTGGACAACGGCAACCCGACCATCGCGGCCTCGGAGCTGTACGCCAAGCGCGTCCTGGACACCGAGGGCCAGATCAGCCGACTGCCCAAGCGGTCGCACCTGGACTGGACCGACGACTACTCGGTCCGCATCAACGCGATGAAGCAGATCGAGGCCACCCTCCTCGGCCAGATGGAGACCAAGGCCCGCGAGCTGCGCCAGGAGTCGCAGCGCGAGGCCATCATCAACGGTGCGCTGATCCTCGTCGTCCTCGGCGTCTCGCTCGTCGGCGCCTTCGTCGTGGCGCGCTCCATGATCCGCTCGCTGCGCCGCCTGCAGGACACCGCCACGAGGGTCGCCCAGGACCGGCTCCCGGAACTCGTCAAGCAGCTGTCGGAGGCCGACCCGCAGGACGTGGACACCTCCGTCGAGTCCGTCGGCGTGCACTCCCGGGACGAGATCGGCCAGGTGGCCGCGGCCTTCGACGACGTGCACCGCGAGGCGGTCCGCCTCGCCGCCGAGCAGGCCCTGCTGCGGGGCAACGTCAACGCGATGTTCACCAACCTCTCGCGCCGTTCCCAGGGCCTCATCCAGCGCCAGCTCTCGCTCATCTCCGAGCTGGAGTCCCGCGAGGCCGATCCGGACCAGCTGTCCTCGCTGTTCAAGCTGGACCACCTCGCGACCCGTATGCGCCGGAACGGTGAGAACCTCCTCGTCCTCGCGGGCGAGGAGCCGGGCCGCCGGTGGACGCGCCCGGTCCCGCTGGTCGACGTCCTGCGTGCCGCCGCGTCCGAGGTGGAGCAGTACGAGCGCATCGAGCTGGCGGCGGTGCCCGCGACCGAGGTCGCCGGCCGCGTCGTCAACGACCTCGTGCACCTGCTCGCCGAGCTGCTGGAGAACGCGACGTCGTTCTCCTCCCCGCAGACCAAGGTCCGGGTCACCGGTCACGCACTGCCCGACGGCCGTGTGCTGGTCGAGATCCACGACACCGGCATCGGCCTCTCCCCCGAGGACCTCGCCGCGATCAACGAGCGGCTGGCGTCGCCGCCCACCGTGGACGTCTCGGTCTCCCGCCGCATGGGTCTGTTCGTGGTCGGCCGCCTGTCCCTGCGGCACGGCATCCGTATCCAGCTGCGCCCGTCTGACTCCGGCGGCACCACCGCGCTCGTCATGCTGCCCGTCGATGTCGCCCACGGCGGCAAGAAGGTTCCGGGCAAGCCCGGTGCGGGTGGCCCGGGCGCGGGCGGTGCCGGTCTGCCGGGCCGTCCCGGCGCTCCGGCCGGCGGCGGCCGTCCGGGCCTCGGCGGCGGTCCCGGCGCGGGTGGCCCCGGTGCCGGTGGACCCGGCGCGGGGGGTACGCCCTCGGGCGGCCGTCTCGGTGCCGGTGCGCCGCGCGGCGAGGTCGGCGCCCCCTCGGCGCCGCGTGCCGCGCTGCCCGGGCGTGACGGCGTCCCCCGACCCGCCCAGGGCGGTCAGCCCGCCTCCCCGCAGGACTCCGCGCGTCAGGGCGGCGCGTTCGGCGCGGGCCGTGGCGGACAGGGCGCTCCGGCTCCCCGTAACGACGCTCCGCAGAGCGGCTTCCGTAACGACGCTCCGCAGAGCGGCTTCCGTCAGGGCGCGCAGGATACTCGCGACCGCGGTCGGCAGCTGCCGCCGACCGGCGGACCGCGTGCCGAGCTGCCGGGCGGTTCCCCCGCACGGCGCGAGGAGCCGCGTCCGCAGACCACGAGCTGGGGCAGCGGCCAGGCCCCCGCTCCACAGCAGCGCCCGGCGGCCGACGCGCCGCGCGGCCACGAGGACCACGACGCCTTGCGCGAACTCGGTGCCACCGCCGAGATCCCCCGGCCGGACTTCAACGCGCCCACGGGCCACGGTTCCCCGGGCCACTTCGTACGCTCCGACGTGTACGGCGGCCGGGACGGCTCGCAGCCGCAGGATCCGGCGCAGACCGCGCAGTTCGGCCGCCCGGACTTCCAGGCGCCGCAGCAGCCGGCCCCGCGCCGCCGGGACGGGGGCTTCGCCCCGGCCGGGCCTGCCGACTCCCTGCCCGCTCCGCACCAGCCCGAGGCCCTGCCTCCGGCGTCCGGCCCGGGGGACGGCCGAACGCCGCTGTACGACACGCTGGAGACGAACTGGTTCCACGGGTCGCAGGGCGGTCAGCAGCCCGAGCAGCCGCAGCGTTCCGGTCCGCGGATGCCGCAGCACTCCCCGTCGCCGAACCCGGGGAACCCGGGCAACGCGCCGTCGGCGAACGGCGCCGCCTGGCGCACCTCGCCGAACGACGAACTGGTGCGCCAGGCCGAGCGGGTGCGCAAGCCCGCGGCCGGCGGCATCACCACCTCGGGTCTGCCCCGTCGCGTCCCGCGAGCGAACCTCGTTCCGGGAACCGCGCAGGAGCAGAGCCACACCTCCGGCCCGCAGGTCTCGCGCGCGCCCGACGACGTGCGCGGCCGGCTGACCAATCTGCGCCGGGGCATTCAGCAGGGTCGACAGCAGAACAGCTCGACGACCGGCAGCTTCAACCTCGGCCCCACTCACCAGCAGGAGCGATAGTTGAGCCCGATGAGCCAGGCGGCCCAGAACCTGAACTGGTTGATCACCAACTTCGTGGACAACACCCCCGGGGTGTCGCACACGGTGGTGGTCTCCGCCGACGGTCTTCTGCTGGCCATGTCCGAAGGTTTTCCCCGCGACCGCGCCGACCAGCTCGCGGCCGTGGCGTCCGGGCTCACCTCGCTGACCGCGGGAGCCTCCCGGATCTTCGAGGGCGGTCCGGTCAGCCAGACCGTCGTCGAGATGGAACGCGGCTTCCTGTTCCTGATGTCCGTCTCCGACGGATCGTCACTGGCCGTGCTCGCGCACCCCGAGTGCGACATCGGCCTGGTGGGCTACGAGATGGCCCTCCTGGTCGACCGTGCGGGCAGCGTCCTGACGCCTGATCTGCGAGCCGAACTCCAGGGAAGTCTCCTGCACTGACGTTCCGGCGGCACCGGCGACCCCACTCGCCGGCCGGGCCGCCACCACCGCACCGACAACCGAACGGCCGCCCAAGGCCCCCCACCGGCCCCATCAGACGGCACAGCCGACCACTTGCTGTCACGCCCGGAGGATTCATGACCCCGCCACCCGCCTCTCACGATCCGTACGGCACGTCACTGGACGCGTACGGGGACGAGGGCGACCAGCCGCTGGTCCGGCCGTACGCCATGACCGGCGGCCGGACCCGGCCGCGTTACCAGCTCGCCATCGAGGCTCTGGTCAGCACCACCGCGGACCCGGCCCTGCTCGCCGGGCTGCTCCCCGAGCACCAGCGCATCTGCCACCTGTGCCGGGAGGTCAAGTCGGTCGCCGAGATCTCGGCGCTGCTGTCGATGCCGCTCGGTGTCGCGCGCATCCTCGTCGCCGACCTGGCGGAGGCCGGCATGGTGGCGATTCACCAGCCGGGCAACGGAGAGGCCGGCGGTACGCCGGATGTGACACTGCTCGAAAGGGTGCTCAGTGGACTTCGCAAGCTCTAGCGGCGGTTCGGCCCGCTCAACCACCAGCGCGAAGATCGTGGTGGCGGGCGGCTTCGGCGTGGGCAAGACCACGTTCGTCGGCGCCGTCTCGGAGATCAACCCGCTGCGTACCGAGGCCGTCATGACGTCAGCGTCGGCGGGCATCGACGACCTCACGCACACCGGCGACAAGACGACAACCACCGTCGCCATGGACTTCGGCCGCATCACCCTGGACCAGGACCTGATCCTGTACCTCTTCGGTACCCCCGGACAGGACCGCTTCTGGTTCATGTGGGACGACCTCGTCCGCGGCGCCATCGGCGCCGTCGTCCTCGTCGACACCCGACGGCTCGCCGACTGCTTCCCGGCCGTCGACTACTTCGAGAACAGCGGACTCCCCTTCGTCATCGCCCTCAACGGCTTCGACGGACACCAGCCCTACAACCCCGAAGAAGTCCGCGAAGCCCTCCAGATCGGACCCGACACCCCGATCATCACCACCGACGCCCGCCACCGCGCAGACGCCAAGAGCGCCCTCATCACACTGGTCGAGCACGCCCTCATGGCACGCCTCAAGTAGGCGGCGCAATACGGCAGTTGTCGTAGTTGTCAGGTCGCGGGCTGTGTCCTTTGACACGGCCCGCCCTCCTGTTCATAACGTTTCGAAAGAGAATTGGGGCATAGCTGCCACCCCTTGCGCACGTTCGGTGTCGCTGCGCTCACATGAGTCCCGCTTTTTGGCGGGGCTCGCTCTTTATGCCCGTTTTATCTGAGGGTTGGGCCACCGGAATCCCCGTTCCCAGGTGTTTGGAATGGGACGGCTCGGCGTGCTGGAATTCGTCGAACTGCCGAGTAGTACCGGCTATGAACGAACCACGGCACAGCGTTGGTGCCGACGCCGAGAGGTTGTTGGTCGAGTGAGGCGAAGCAATACGAGCTCCGCAGGGCAGCAGGCGCGGGGCAACTTCACCCCGCCCCCGCCCGCGCGCACAGCAGTGACGCCCGCGGACACGTCCGGTGGTTCGAGCGCGTCCCCGGCCGCCGGCAGTTCCAGCAAGCTGTCCCCGCGCAACTGGCGTGTGCCCACCCGCCTGAACGCGATCCTCCTCATACCCGTCCTCGTCGGACTGGTCATGGGCGGATTCCAGGTGAAGCAGTCCATGGACACCTGGAGCGAGGCCCAGGACGCCGAGAAGACGGCGCTGATCGTGCGCGCCGCCTCGGAGTACGGCCAGGCCCTGCTCAACGAGCGCGACCTCACCGCCTCCACGCTGCTGCTCGCCACCAGCGAGGCCGACCGCAAGAGCCCCGTCGTCACGGAGGCGTACGAGATTACCGACGCCGCCGCGGCCAAGTTCCGCGAGGCCGTCAAGGACATGCCCGACGGCCAGGGCCTGGAGCGCCGTCTCGAGCTCTTCGACAAGGAGGAGCCGAACCTCGCCAAGCTGCGCCAGGCCGCCTACTCCAAGGCCCTCGACCCGGTGCAGACCGAAGAGGGCTACGTCAAGGTCCAGCACGTGCTCATGGAGTTCTCCAACGAGCTCGGCCTCGGCACCGGCAACGTCACCAGCTACGGCCGTACCGTCTACGCCGTACAGCTCGCCAAGGCCGCCGCGTCGCTGGAGCGTTCGATCGGCATGCACCTGCTGATCCGGCCCAGCCAGGACGAGACCGTCTTCGCCAAGCAGACCGTCGCGTTCAACTCGTACAACTACCTCGAGCAGATCGCCATCGGCGAGTACGTCTCCGGCGGTACGGAGGCCGACACCGCCAAGCTCAAGGAGATCATGACGGGCAAGGCGGCCGACGGGGCGAAGCGGCTGCAGGCCGCGGGCCTCAACCCGCCGAAGGGCCCCGACGGCTCCTTCTTCACCGGCATGGCCGGTGCGATCGGCTCGGGCCTGAGCCCGAAGCAGCTCAAGGCCAAGGACGTCACGCCCGAGACGTGGATGGGCGCGGCGACCGCCAAGTTCGACGGCTACACCGAGATCGAGAAGGACCTCGTCGACCGCGCCGTGGCCGAGGCCTCGGCGATCTCCGACGACGCCCGCAACGACGCGATCACCAACGGCGCCATCGTCGTCGTCGCCCTGCTGACCGCCTTCATCCTGGCCGGCCTCATGGCCCGCCAGATGAGCCGCTCGATGCGCAAGCTGCGCCACGCCGCGTTCGGCATCGCCGAGCAGCGCCTGCCCATGCTGGTCGACCAGCTCTCGCGCACCGAGCCGGGCCGCGTCGACACCCGCGTGGAGCCCATCCCGATCAACACGACGGACGAGATCGGCGAGGTCGCCCGTGCCTTCGACCAGGTCCACCGCGAAGCCGTCCGGCTCGCCGCCGAGCAGGCCATGCTCCGCGGAAACGTCAATGCAATCTTCACGAACCTCTCGCGCCGCAACCAGTCCCTGATCGAGGGCCAGCTGACCCTGATCACCGATCTGGAGAACAACGAGGCCGACCCGGACCAGCTGGAGAACCTCTTCAAGCTGGACCACCTGGCGACCCGTATGCGCCGCAACGGTGAGAACCTCCTCGTCCTCGCGGGCGAGGAGCCCGGCCGCCGCTGGAACCAGCCGGTGCCGCTCGTCGACGTGCTGCGCGCCGCCTCCTCCGAGGTGGAGTCCTACGAGCGCATCGAGCTCACCGGTGTCCCGGAGACGGAGATCCACGGCCAGGCCGTGACCGACCTCGTGCACCTGCTGGCCGAGCTGCTGGAGAACGCCACCACGTTCTCCTCCCCGCAGACCAAGGTCCGCGTCACCGCGACCCGTCTGCCCGACGGCCGGGTGATGATCGAGATCCACGACAAGGGCATCGGCCTGACCGCCGAGGACTTCGCGGACATCAACCACAAGCTGGCCAACCCGCCGACCGTGGACGCCGCCGTCTCGCAGCGCATGGGCCTGTTCGTGGTCGGCCGCCTCTCCGACCGGCACGGCATCCGCGTCCAGCTGCGCCCCTCGGGCGAGCAGGCCGGCACCACCTCGCTGGTCATGCTTCCCGACGCCATCACGCACGGTGGCGGCGGCGAGGCGCTGCCGCAGGACGACTTCACCGTCTCACAGATCATCCCGGAGCAGCAGTCCTACGAGGCCGCCCCGATGCGGACCGCGGCCGAACTCGGCTTCGACGACTCCCGCTACGAGCAGGCCGGCGACAAGGCCCAGCTCGACCCGGTGGGCCGCTCGCTGATGCGGGAGGAGCGCCGTGCCGCGCTGGAGGCACAGGCGCAGGGCGGTGACCGCCCGCTGTTCCGCGACGAGGCGGCCCCCTACGCGCAGGAGCAGCAGCAGGAGTACGGCGCCGAGTACGGCCAGGAGTTCTCCGCCCAGGAGTACGCACAGGAGCAACAGGGCTACGACCAGCAGCCGTACGGGGACCAGCCCTACGGGGACCAGTCGTACGGCGAGCAGGGCTACGGCGAGCAGGGCTACGGCGAGCAGGGCTACGGCGACCACTCGGCCGCGGCCGGCGGCTACCCCGAGTCCCGGCCCGCGCAGGAGCACCTGCAGGACGCATATGCGGAAGCTGACTACCAGGGTTCGCAGAGCTCCGAGCCGCAGTACGACGGCGCCTACGAGACCCAGCCCCACCAGGCAGAGTGGACGGATCAGGACAGCTACCAAGCTGCCTATGAGCCGGAGTTCCGCGCGGAATCGGAATCTGCCCCCAGCGCTCCCCTTAACGGCTCCGAGCGCGTAGGCTTCGAACGTCCGGGACCCACTCCGAGCAGCGGCCACGAGATGACCGCATCCGGTCTCCCCCGACGCGGCAGCGGTCAGCCGTCGGAGCCTCAGCAGCAGGCCCAGCGGCAGTGGCAGCAGCCGGCCGAGCAGGCCCCGCAGGCTCCCCGGAGCGGGCAGGCCGGGGAGAACGGCGGCAGCGGGTCCTCCTCCGACGAGTGGCGCTCGACGAACGACGAGCGCTGGCAGCGGGCGGAGAAGCTCCGCGAGCCGAAGGCGGGCGGAGTCACCTCGTCCGGTCTCCCCCGGCGGGTGCCCAAGGCGAACCTGATCGAGGGCACCGCGGAGCAGACCCCGCAGGGCGGCCCCCAGGTCTCCCGCGCCCCTGAGGACGTGCGTGGCAGGTTGAGCAACCTGCGGCGCGGTGTCCAGCAGGGACGCAACGCGGGAACGGACACGAACGGACCGGCCACTTACGATCGACCCGGTGGCCCGGGTAGTACCTACAACCAGGAGCGTTAGTGTGAGCCCGATGAGCCAGGCGGCGCAGAATCTGAACTGGTTGATCACCAACTTCGTGGACAACACCCCTGGGGTGTCCCACACCGTGGTGGTCTCCGCCGACGGACTCCTGCTGGCGATGTCCGAGGGATTCCCGCGTGATCGTGCCGATCAGCTGGCGGCGGTCGCCTCCGGTCTGACCTCGCTGACCGCGGGAGCGTCCCGGATCTTCGAAGGCGGCGCCGTCAACCAGACGGTCGTGGAGATGGAACGCGGCTTCCTCTTCATCATGTCCATCTCCGACGGGTCGTCGCTGGCCGTCCTCGCCCACCCGGAGGCCGACATCGGTCTCGTGGGCTACGAGATGGCCCTCCTGGTCGACCGGGCGGGCAGCGTCCTCACCCCCGACCTGCGTGCAGAGCTCCAGGGAAGTCTGCTCAACTGACATACAGACAGTGCATTTCCCGCCACCGCACCATAAGGTGCGGTGGCGCGGCTCCACAGGGACAGGGACAGGGACAGGGACCGGCGACCGGCAGTCGGAGGAGGAAAAGTGTCAACACCCCCAGGCAGACACCCATTTGACGGTGCTCAACAGCCCCAGGGTGAACACACCCACAACCGCTTCAATTTTCCTTCGACGCCGAGCAGACAGGGCGGCGCCCAGCAGTACCAGCAGCCGCAGTCGCCGTCTGCCTACGACCCGTCGTACGACTCCTCCTACGAGGCGTCGTACGGCACCTCGTACGGACAACAGCAGCCCCGTGTCCAACCGGTGGCGCCGCGCCGGTCCCCCGAGCCCCGGACGGGATCCGAGCCCGGCCCGGCTGCCGGGCCGGGCAAGCACAACCCCCTGGTCCGTCCGTACGCGATGACCGGCGGCCGGACCCGGCCGCGCTACCAGCTCGCCATCGAGGCTCTGGTCAGCACCACGGCCGATCCGGCCCGGCTGCAAGGGCAGTTGCCCGAGCACCAGCGGATCTGCCGGCTCTGCTTCGAGATCAAGTCGGTCGCCGAGATCTCGGCGCTTCTCTCCATCCCCCTCGGCGTTGCCCGGATCCTCGTCGCCGACCTGGCCGAGGCCGGACTTGTCGCCATCCACCAGCCCGGCGGCGACTCGGCCGCCGGCGGCCAGCCAGACGTGACACTGCTCGAAAGGGTGCTCAGTGGACTTCGCAAGCTCTAGCGGCGGTGCAGCCCGCTCAACCACCAGCGCGAAGATCGTGGTGGCGGGCGGCTTCGGCGTGGGCAAGACCACGTTCGTCGGCGCCGTCTCGGAGATCAACCCGCTGCGTACCGAGGCCGTCATGACGTCAGCGTCGGCGGGCATCGACGACCTCACGCACACCGGCGACAAGACGACAACCACCGTCGCCATGGACTTCGGCCGCATCACCCTGGACCAGGACCTGATCCTGTACCTCTTCGGTACCCCCGGACAGGACCGCTTCTGGTTCATGTGGGACGACCTCGTCCGCGGCGCCATCGGCGCCGTCGTCCTCGTCGACACCCGACGGCTCGCCGACTGCTTCCCGGCCGTCGACTACTTCGAGAACAGCGGACTCCCCTTCGTCATCGCCCTCAACGGCTTCGACGGACACCAGCCCTACAACCCCGAAGAAGTCCGCGAAGCCCTCCAGATCGGACCCGACACCCCGATCATCACCACCGACGCCCGCCACCGCGCAGACGCCAAGAGCGCCCTCATCACACTGGTCGAGCATGCGTTGATGGCGCGCCTGCGCTAGCGCGGGTCGGGGGTGCCGGTACGCCCCTGTGCAACGGCCCCCGTGGCTCCGGACGGAGCCACGGGGGCCGTTGCCGTTGCGGGGCGGCTGGGTTGGGGGGCGGGGGGCGCCTGCGGCGGGCTAGTCCCCTCCCCGCCCCTTCCCGAAACCGGGCTCCGCCCGGACCCGGTACCGCGCTTCGCGCGGTGTCCTCAAGCGCCGGACGGACTGACAAGGTCAGCCCCGCTGGGGGCACTCCCCCTGGCTTCGCCGGGGGGACCCCCACCCACGGCCGCCAGGCCGTAGGGGGAGATTGAGGCGCGGGGGTCCGGGGGCAGAGCCCCCGGTTCGGGAAGGGGCAGGGAGGGGAACAGCCCCGCGCAGCGGACGACCCCCTGCAACGGGGAAGGCCCCGCACACCAGGGTGTGCGGGGCCTTCCGGGGGGTGGCGTCAGCCGCGCCAGCTGTGGGACGGCTGGAAGCCGCGCTGACGCTCCAGGCGGCGCCAGCCCGCCGTCGTGCGGCCGCGGTGCGGCTGCGGCGCGTCGGTGCGGGACGCCGCGCGCGCCAGCAGGACCGCGGTGATGGCCGCCAGTTCCTCGGGCTCGGCGTGGCCCTTTTCGACGCGGACGACGGACGAGGGGTCGGTAGGAGTGCTCATGGGTCGGGCTCCAGTCCTGTCGCAGGATTACTGCGGGGGGTTGCCGTGCTTGCGGGACGGCAGGTCGGCGTGCTTCGTGCGGAGCATGGCGAGGGAGCGGATGAGCACCTCGCGCGTCTCGGCCGGGTCGATCACGTCGTCGACCAGGCCGCGCTCCGCGGCGTAGTAGGGATGCATCAGCTCGGCCTTGTACTCCTTGACCATGCGCGTGCGCATGGCCTCGGGGTCCTCGGCCTCGGCGATCTGCTTGCGGAAGATGACGTTCGCCGCGCCCTCGGCGCCCATGACCGCGATCTCGTTGGTGGGCCAGGCGTAGGTCAGGTCGGCGCCGATGGACTGCGAGTCCATGACGATGTAGGCGCCGCCGTACGCCTTGCGCAGGATGAGGGAGATCCGCGGGACGGTGGCGTTGCAGTACGCGTACAGCAGCTTCGCGCCGTGGCGGATGATGCCGCCGTGCTCCTGGTCGACGCCCGGCAGGAAGCCCGGCACGTCCAGCAGCGTGACGATCGGGATGTTGAACGCGTCGCACATCTGCACGAAGCGGGCGGCCTTCTCGGACGCCTCGATGTCGAGGACGCCGGCCAGTGACTGCGGCTGGTTGGCCACGATGCCGACGACCTGGCCGTCCAGGCGGGCCAGGGCGCAGATGATGTTGCGCGCCCAGCGCTCGTGGATCTCCAGGTAGTCGCCCTCGTCGACGAGTGCCTCGATGACCTTGTGCATGTCGTACGGCCGGTTGCCGTCCGCCGGGACCAGGTCGAGGAGCACATCGCTGCGGCGGTCGGCCGGGTCCTCGCAGGCGACGGCCGGCGGGTTCTCCCGGTTGTTCTGCGGGAGCATCGACAGGAGGTAGCGGACCTCGGCGATGCAGGTCTCCTCGTCGTCGTACGCGAAGTGCGCGACGCCCGAGGTCTCCGCGTGGACGTCAGCGCCGCCCAGGCCGTTCTGGGTGATCTCCTCGCCCGTGACCGCCTTGACGACGTCCGGGCCCGTGATGAACATCTGCGAGGTCTCGCGGACCATGAACACGAAGTCGGTCAGCGCGGGCGAGTACGCCGCACCGCCGGCGCACGGGCCGAGCATCACTGAGATCTGCGGGATGACCCCGGAGGCCTTGGTGTTGCGCTGGAAGATGCCGCCGTATCCGGCCAGGGCCGAGACGCCCTCCTGGATGCGCGCGCCGGCCCCGTCGTTCAGGGACACCAGCGGAGCGCCCGCCGAGATGGCCATGTCCATGATCTTGTGGATCTTGGTCGCGTGGGCCTCGCCCAGCGCACCGCCGAAGATCCGGAAGTCGTGCGCGTAGACGAAGACCGTCCGGCCCTCGACCGTTCCCCAGCCGGTGACGACACCGTCGGTGTACGGCTTCTTGGCCTCCAGGCCGAAGCCGCTCGCCCGGTGCCGGCGCAGCTGCTCGACCTCCTTGAAGGAACCCTCGTCCAGCAGCAGCTCGATGCGCTCGCGGGCGGTCAGCTTGCCCTTGGCGTGCTGCGCCTCGGTCGCCCGGTCACTGGGGCCGCGCTCCGCCTGCTCGCGCAGGGCGTGCAGCTCGGCCACACGGCCGCGCGCGTCGGCCGGCTCGCCGGCCTCGGTCGGCTCGCTGGTGGTCTGGTCCAAAACGGTCATGCATCGACCCTACGGAGGGAGCCAAGAAAAGCATGCCGTTGACTCTGTACAGTCTCGCGACCGATCTCCTGTCGGCCTCTGACAGAACCATCCCGTACAGAGCGCCAACCACCAGCCTGGCCCGGCCCTTCTTTGTGCAGGTCCCACAACAGAGCTGGGTGAGAGCCGGCTCACAGCCAGATGGCGTCCCTGGGCCGGTCGGGTGAATTCCCGGGGCGGGCGAGGCGGCGCGGACCCACCGTACCGGCCCCGGAGACCTCCGTACCGCCCGGCCGCCCTGCGGGGCCGGGCGGTACGGAGGGGGACCGGGGCGTCAGCCGCCGCAGTGGAAGCGGGCGGCACCCCAGTCGGCGTGGTCGTTGCCGTTGCCGTCGCCGCCGTCACCGACGACGAGATCGACGTAGTCGGCCCCGGTCACGTCCGCGGTCAGGGACCAGGCCGGGTCGGTGGCCTTCAGCACGGGCGAGGCCGCCTTCTCGGTCCCGTCCGCCAGTACGCCGAACCGGACGGTGCCGCGGGTGGTCTGGGCGTCGTCCACGCCCACCGAGGCGGTGAAGGAGGTGCACCGGCCACCCAGGTAGTAGCGGATCTTCGCGGGGGCGTGGCTGCCGAGCCCCTTCTCGTAGGTCACTCCCCCGATCGTCAGGGGCTTGCCGTCGCCGGCGCCGGTCTCGCCGTTGGACAGGTCGCGCTCGACGGGCCCCCAGCCGTTCTGCGCGGACGTCCAGTCGAGGTCGCTCGCCCAGGTGTCGGCGGAGGGCGGCGGCGGCAGGGTGCGCACGGATGTGGACGCAGTCAGCTTCCGGCCCGTGCCGCCGACGGTGTACGCGGCCGTCGAACCGATCGAGTACGTCCGGTACGCGGCGTCCGCCGGCGGCGTCACCTGCCACGTGCCCGTGACCTCGGCGTCCGGTGCGACCGACGGGAAGGTCACCGGGCCCACGGGCTCGGCGGTCCAGCCCTCGGGCAGTGCCAGGGCCAGCGTCACGTCGCCCGCCGCGGTCGCCTCGTCGTTGGCGAAGGCGGCCGTGACCTCGTTCTTCCGGCCCGGCACCAGGGTCTGCGGCGCCGCCACGGCGAGCGTGCCGCAGGCGGCCTGCTCGGCCGCGGGGCCGAGGTCGGTGACCGTGAAGCCGTCCAGCACGAAGTCCGCGCCGTCCGGGGCGTCACCGCGCTTGCGCAGTCCGGTCCACGTGTCGCCGCAGCCCGCGGTGACCGTCTCGGAGAAGTGGCCGGTGGTCCTCCCCCAGCTACCGCTGGGAGGTGCCCCCATCATCCCGATCGGGGTGCGGCGGCACTCCACGGAGCCGCCCTTCGCCCGGTCGTACCCGGTGACCCACTCGTAGGCCCCGGCGTGGCTGGACTGGTAGGCGTACTCGACGCGGTACGTGCGGCCGTTCTCCATCGGCACGGTCCACGGCGCGGTCCGGTAGACGAGGCCGGTGTTCTCGTCGTGCGACTTGAGGGACTCCTTGCCGCCGAGCACGTCGTCGACCAGCTTCCCGTTCCACCCGGCCTGTGTGTAGGGGGCGTGCAACTGGCTGATGTGAGTGCGCGGATCGGTGACGCCGCCGGCGTCGCCCTTGAGGAACGGTCCCCAGCCCTGGTCGACGTCCTCGAAGTCGTCGTGGACGAGCGCGCCCTCCTTGCCGTTGGGTGTGTTGGCGACGACCCGCACGTCGTCGACGCGGACGCGTGCCGTGCTGCCCGCGGCGGCTTCGACGCGCAGGGTGGTGGCGCCGGACGGCGCGGTGAAGTTCACCTTGGCGCGCTGGAAGTAGGTGCCGTGCCGGTCGGATGCGGCGACCATGTCCTTGACCGTGGACCGCTCGACGACGACGGACGTGCCGCCGGCGGACAGCGTCGTGCGGCGGGAGCTGCCGGGCTCCACCTCGATCCAGGCGGATGCGGTGTACCGCTTGCCGGCGTCCAGGCCGATGATCCGCTGGGAGACCGACGCGGTGGCGGCACCGGTCAGGGCGGCGCTGTTGCGGCCGTGGTCGTCGGTGTCGCGGGCGACCGTGCCGCGCCGGGTCCAGGCGTCGAGCGAGGCGTCGTTGAAGCCGGGGTCGGCGACGTGGGTGCCCTCGCCCCAGCGTGCGTCGCGCTGCTCGGGGGCGCGGTCCGGGTAGAGCACGTACGGCTGACCGGCCTGCGCGGTGAGCGTCACCTTCCCACCCGCGGGCCGTACGGTCCCGGTCCTCACGCGGCCGTTGTCGGTGAGCTTGTAGACGGTGTAGGCACCTTGCCCGGGGACGGCCCAACTGCTGGTGCCGCCCGTCTTGTTGTAGTGGTACAGCTTGGCGCCGCCGTCCCACGGCAGCAGGTAGCGGTCGCCGTCGAGGACCTTGCGGCCGCGGTCGTAGAAGGCGCGCCGGCCGTCCTCGACGGTGCCGCGCAGACCGCCGGTGAAGGTGATGTCGTTGCCGGCCCAGCGGGTGATCCGCTGCTGCTGGAGGTACTTGGCGGGCAGGTTGCGCTGCCAGACGTTGTCGTAGAAGGCGTTCCAGTCGGTCTCGCCGGTCCAGCCCTCGAAGTCCTCCAGGACGGTCTGGCCGAGCACCGGGTGGTTGTTCCAGATGTCCTTCTCACCGTTGCGGATGAAGCGGATGATCTGGGAGTTGAGGCCCTTGTTGGTGGCTCCGCCGTAGTTCAGGTCGTTGGCCCAGTGCGACCAGAGCGAGGCCCGTTCGAACTTGTCCGCCCATTCGGTGCCGACGTTCCAGCCCTGCTTCTGCACGGCCTGCATCGTCTTGTCGGCGATCCAGCCGTGCGTGTAGTAGACGTCGATGTAGAGGAAGCCGAGGTTGGGGTCGGTCTCGTCGCGCAGCTGCTGGAAACGGCGGGCGAGGTCACCGCTGTTGATGTCGCGGCGCTGGTTGATGTAGTAGCTCTGGTTGAGCCAGTTCCAGCCGGGCCTTGTCTTGTCGACGAGGGTCTCGCTGAAGTGGTTCGCCTCGGGGTAGGACTCGGTGGCGTTGACGTGCACGCCGAAGGTCGCCCCCCACTTCCTGCCCGACTTCAGGAGCCTGTTGAGGTCGGCCAGTCCGCCCGCGCGCTTGTTGTAGTTGCCGCCGTAGTCCGGGTGTGCGGAGTCGTGGCCCTCGGAGCCGTAGCCCTTGAGCACGGCGAGCTGGCCGAGGCCGTCCGTGGCGAGCGAGATGCGCTTGACGTCGTCGAGGGTGCGCAGGAAGGGGTGCGTGGCCTGGCTCGCGAAGTTGAACGGGATGTGCGTGATCACCCGGTCGGGGGTGTCCTTGCTGCCGGGCGCCCTGATGCCGATCGAGCGGAAGGCGACGGCGCCGTCCTGCCAGTCGACCTTCCTGTCGGCGTTGGCGTCGGGGGTGACGACGACCTTCGCCCAGGGCAGGTTCTCGCCGCTCTCCGGCTGCGGTGCGCCGTCGCCGCGGTAGGTCCACTGGCCCGAGGAGACGCCGACGCGCACCGAGCCGTCACCCGACTTGCGGGCCTGGTGCCACAGGCGCGCGTCGTCGCCGCCGGTGGCGCCGCTCGGCTTGTCGTACGAGGAGTTGGACTCGACGGCGGCGGCCAGCGAGGCGGTGTTGACGATGGCGTACGTGGCGCCGACCGGGGCGGCCTCGGCGGGCGTGTCCGCGGTGACCGTCCCGAACACGTCCGCGGTCCGGGTGGAGTCGGGGTCGAGCCTGGTGAACGCGGTGGCCGCGCCCTCGTCCGTGCTGCCGACGGACACGAGGTCGTGCCCGGGTATGTCGAGGGTGCCGACGCGGAAGGCGTCGATGTCGCGTACGGCGGTGACCTTGAAGGTCACCGCCCGGCCGGACACCGACACGAGGGTGTCGATCTCGACGCCGGGCAGGTCGGGGAAGACCAGGGTGTGGCGCACGGAAGCGGCGTCGACGCGGGGGGCGTCCGCCGGCCGGACCGCGTACGGCTTTCCGTTGAGGGTGACCTCGGTGACCGGCCGGGTACTGCCGAGGAGCGAGGCGCCCGAGGCGCGGTCGGTGTACGAGAGCACGCGGGGGAAGTCGTCGGCGACGGTGACCGAGAGGGCCCCTGAGGTGATGACGGGCCCGCCGCCGGCCGCGGTCACGGCGGCGGGCCCGTCGGCTTCGGCGGCGGCCGGCTGGACGGTCCCGGCCAGGACGAGCACGGCGCAGGAGGCGGCGGCCATCGCACAGGCCACGCGGTATCTATGAGGCATGGGGACTGCGTAGCCCCCGGCCTTCGGGGCGTCAACGAACCGGGACCGGCAGGGACGCCGCAGTCCAACAACCCCCGTCGGTTAGTCCAAGTCGGCGCGCGGCAGGCGTGCGGGCACCGGATCACGTCCCCGTGGTGGTCGCCCTCGCCGCGCGCAGCTGTTCCCGAGCCGTCTCCGCTGTGGCGCCCCGCACAGAAGATGTTGAATATTAAACGGAATAGGTCTACAGTCAATTTCATTGAAGCTTGAACAACATGCCGGAAGACCCTCCGGCATCCGTCCCCAAGGAGCAGTCATGGGCCTCTTCAACCGCAGGAACAACGAGTCCGCCACCTCCGCCGCGGTCGCCACCGCCACGGTCGACCCACAGCTCGCGGCCCTGAGCGGCGACTACACGATCGACCCCGCCCACAGCAGCATCGGCTTCACCGTGCGGCACGCGATGGTGACCAACGTGCGCGGCAGCTTCGGCTCCCACCAGGGCTCCCTGAGCCTCGACGGCACCGACCCGTCCCGCTCCACGGCGGCCATCGACGTCGACATCGCCAGCATCGACACCGGCATCGCCGACCGCGACGGCCACCTGCGCAGCGGCGACTTCTTCGACGCCGAGAACTTCCCGACCATGTCCTTCCGCTCCACCGGCGCCGAGCAGCTGGGCGGCGACCGGTACCGGATCACGGGCGACCTGACGATCAAGGACGTGACGCGCCCGCTCTCCATCGACCTGGAGTTTCAGGGTTCCGCCACCGACGTCTACGGCAACGAGCGCGTCGGCTTCGAGGGCGCAACCGAGATCCTGCGTTCCGACTGGGGTCTGACGTGGAACGCGGCACTGGAGGCCGGCGGCGTGATGGTCAGCGACAAGGTCAAGCTGACGTTCGACATCTCCGCGATCAAGAGCGCCCCGCAGGCCGCATGACCCCGTGCGCCCCTGGCGCCCGTCCACGAGCGCGCCCGCCCTGCCGATCCCCTCGGCACGGCGGGCGCTCGGTCGTGCGCCGGCCGCCTCACAGGCCGCCGGTGTAGAGCAGACGGTTGGGCGACGCGGCGGTGGTGGCGGTCACCACGTTGGCCGTGGAGCTGTCCACCAGCCAGTCCACGACATCGTCGGGAGAAGCCGTGGCATGCCCCGCGAGGTAGAGCGCCGCCACACCGGCGACGTGCGGGGACGCCATCGAGGTGCCGTCGTGCTCGATGCTGCCGCCGCCCATCCGGGCCGAGACGATGGAGGCGCCGGGGGCGTAGAGCTCCAGGCACTTGCCGTAGTTGGAAAAGGTGGTCTCCTGGTCGGCACGGGTGGTCGCGCCGACCGTGACCACGCCGTCCGCGGACGCCGGGGAGACGTTGCAGGCGTCCTGCGCGTCGTTCCCCGCCGCGACGACCGGCAGGACGCCGCTTCCCGCGAGCGCCTCGGCCGCGCTGTTCACCGCCGCCGACCTGGCGCCCCCGAGAGAGGCGTTGAGAACGGCCGGCTTCTCGGCGTGGGCGGCCACCCAGTCGAATCCGGCGATGATGCTGGACCAGGTGCCGTTGCCCGCACAGTCGAGCACCCGGACGCTGACGAGCGAGGCCTCGCGTGCCACGCCGTGGGCCGCGCCGCCCACGGTGCCCGCGACGTGCGTCCCGTGCCCGTGGCAGTCCAGCCCGCGTCGCGCGCCGTCCCCGACGGCGTCGTAACCGAACCTGGCACGCCCGCCGAACTCGCTGTGCCCGTAGTCGATTCCGGTGTCGAGGATGTACGCCGTGACGCCCCTGCCGTCGCCCGCGGTGGTGAAGTCGCTGTCGAGCGGCAGGGCGCGCTGGTCGATCCGGTCGAGCCCCCACGACGAGGCCGGCGCCAGGCCCGCTCCCGCGCCCGGCGGGAACGCCGTGACCTTGGCGTCCTCCTCGACGGCCACGACGCCGGGGGTCAGCCGGACCTTCTCCAACTGGGAGGCGCTGAGGTTCGCGGCGAAGCCGCGCAGGGCCGACGTGTAGGTGTACAGCGGCTTGGCGCCGACCGTTCCCACCATGCCGGCGGCGTCGGCGGTGTCGCTGACGGTCACGATGTACCGGCCCGGCAGCGCGTTCGCCGAGCGGTGCAGCGGCGCCGGGTGCCGGGCGGTGGTCGAGTCGGACGGAAAGGGATCGGACGGATCGGCGGCGGTCGGCGGGACGGCCGCCAGCAGGACCGCGGCGGCCGTGGTGACCGCTGTCGCGAGGGCACGAAGCCGTGATGTGGTTGACATGCGGCAGAGGGAAACACGCCCGAAGATCGCGAGCGATGACCGTTCGTAGCGATTTGCTACTTCACGTAGTCAATGCGACGGGTCCTGCCGCCGTTTGCCGTACGCGGGGCCGGGGCCGTGCCTCCCCCGGGCCGTCGGCTCGTGGTCCGCGGCTAGAAGCCTCCGCCTCCGTCGAAGCCACCGCCGAAATCGCCGCCGCCGCCCCAGTCACCGCCGCCGCCGAAGTCCGAGGCGTCGAAGTCGGCGCCGGAGACGTCGCCGCCGCCGTACTCGCCGCCGCTGAACTCTCCGGCCCCGTAGTCCGCCGCGTACGCGGGAGTGGCGAGCATGCTGCCGAGCATTGTGCCCATCAGCAGGCCGGGGAGGATGCCGCCGCCGAAGTAGCCGCCCACCCAGGGACCGTAGGCCGGGCCCGCCTCCCAGTAGGGGCGGCGGCCGTAGCCGGTCTCCACGGTGCGGGACATCGGCTCCATGCCGTCTTCGAGGCGGGCCGCGTCGGCGGCGCACACCGGGACGTCACGGGCCGCGGCGCCACTGTCCGGCATCCACGAGACGTCCTTGACGGAGGGGCCGTGGCGTGGGTCGAAGAAGCACGGCGCGCGGCGCTCGGGCACGGGGCGGCCTTCCCTGCGGGCCGCGAGGACCGTGAGGGAGTGGCGGCCGTCGTCCAGCGCCTCGGTGACCCCGCGGACGTCATTCGGGTGCTGGGCAGCCCCCATGCGGGACTTGGCCGTGTCGTACGCGTCGAGGGCACGCTCGTACTCGGCGCGCATGGCGTCGTCAGCGCCCTTCTCGGAGGGGTGGAAGTCCAGCCTGTCGAGCTCCTCGCCGAAGGCGGTGATGTCCTCGTCGACGACCACGCGGAGCTTGTCGAGCGCGGCGCGCTCCTCCTCCGCCTTGCGGCGGCGCTTGTTGCGCACGACCGCGTAGGCGCCGGCACCACCCGCCGCGACCACCGCGCCGAGGGCGATCAGCGCGCCGGTGTCGACGGCCTCGTCACCGGTCGCGGTGCCCCAGGAGGCCGGGGCGCTGCCGCGGACCTGGGTCAGGGCCTGGTCGACGAAGCTCTCCAGCTGGGTGGCGGCGTCGACGGATCCGTTGCCCCGCACCGCCTGGGCGAGGTTGTCGACGGCCTGGTTGGACATGACGCTGCGGTCGGCGCCCGCGTCGAAGCCGTCGCCGAGCCGGACCCCGTACAGGCCGGTGATCCCGGTCTCGGTGCGCAGGTTGACCAGCAGGTTGTCGGGCGGGAACTCCGCCGTGGCGGGCAGCACCGCGACGAACACCGGCTTGTCGGCCTGCTCGATCCGCTCGGCGAGCGCGTCGGCCTCGGACTGCGAGACCTGGCCGGTCATGGCGGGGTGGACGTACACCGGCCCCTGCTTCAGGGCGGCGGCGGCGTCGGACAGTCCCGTTGCCCTGGCGGCGGAGGCCGGCGCCAGGATCAGGAGCAGCATGAGCGTCAGCCCCGCGAGGGCCGACACAAGGGTGAACGGCCGTGTCCTCATACATCGACGCTACCCGAATGACGGCAAAGGGGACATAGCCTTCCGAGGTCGCTCCGCGAAGGCTTCGGGGCATCCCTCGCGGGGGCGACGATCCCGAGTTACGCCGACGGCGACAGCAGCGCGTACGGCGGGACCGGCCGCCTCCGCGCCGGGTACCCGGAGCCCCAGGTGCCCGGCGAGGTCGGGGCGGACGACCGGGCCACGCCCCGCAAGGAGTTCAAGGAACTCGACGACGCGACGACGACGCGTGCTGAGCCGGCCGCCTCACTCCGTCGGCTCGACCCCGGCGCGCAGCAGGCCGTAGGTGTACGCGTCCTCCAGGGCCTGCCAGGAAGCGGCGATGATGTTGTCCGCGACGCCGACGGTGGACCACTCGCCCGCGCCGTCGCCGGTCGTGATCAGTACGCGGGTCGTCGAGCCGGTGCCGTGGCGGCCCTCGAGGATACGGACCTTGTAGTCGATCAGCTCCAGCTTCGCGAGCTGCGGGTAGATCTTCTCCAGCCCGACCCGCATCGCGCGGTCCAGGGCGTTGACCGGACCGTTGCCCTCCGCGGTGGCGACGATGCGCTCGCCCTTGGCCCACAGCTTCACCGTGGCCTCGTTGGCGTGCGTGCCGTCGGGGCGGTCCTCCACGATCGCGCGCCAGGACTCCGTGCGGTAGTAGCGGCGGGCCCTGCCCTCCGCCTCCTCCCGCAGCAGCAGCTCGAAGGACGCGTCGGCGGCCTCGTACGTGTAGCCCTGGAGCTCCCGCTCCTTGACGCGCTCCACGACCCGGCCGACGAGCTCGCGGTCGCCGCCGAGGTCGATGCCGAGCTCCTTGCCCTTGAGCTCGATCGAGGCACGGCCGGCCATGTCGGAGACCAGCATGCGCATGGTGTTGCCGACCAGCTCGGGGTCGATGTGCTGGTACAGGTCGGGGTCGACCTTGATCGCGGAGGCGTGCAGGCCGGCCTTGTGCGCGAAGGCGGAGACACCCACGTAGGGCTGGTGGGTCGAGGGGGTCAGGTTGACGACCTCGGCGATCGCGTGCGAGACGCGGGTCATGTCGGCGAGCGCGCCCTCGGGGAGGACCTTCTTGCCGTACTTGAGCTCCAGCGCGGCCACGACCGGGAAGAGGTTGGCGTTGCCGACGCGCTCGCCGTAGCCGTTGGCCGTGCACTGCACGTGGGTGGCGCCCGCGTCGACCGCGGCGAGCGTGTTGGCCACGGCGCAGCCCGTGTCGTCCTGGGCGTGGATGCCGAGCCGGGCGCCGGTGTCCGCGATGACGGTGGAGACGACGGCCTGGACCTGGGCGGGCAGCATGCCGCCGTTGGTGTCGCACAGGATGACGACGTCGGCGCCGGCCTCGTGCGCGGTGCGCACGACGGACTTGGCGTACTCGGCGTTCGCGCGGTAGCCGTCGAAGAAGTGCTCGCAGTCCACGAAGACCCGGCGGCCCTGGTCGCGCAGGTACGAGACGGTGTCGCGGACCATCTCCAGGTTCTCGTCCAGCGTGGTGCGCAGGGCGAGTTCGACATGACGGTCGTGCGACTTGGCGACGAGGGTGATCACGGGCGCGCCCGAGTCGAGGAGCGCCTTGACCTGCGGGTCCTCGGCCGCCGTCGACCCGGCGCGGCGGGTGGCGCCGAAGGCGACGAGCTGGGCGTGCCGGAAGGTGATCTCCTTCTGCGCGCGGGAGAAGAACTCGGTGTCGCGGGGGTTGGCGCCGGGCCAGCCGCCCTCGATGAAGCCCACGCCGAAGTCGTCCAGGTGCCGGGCGATGGTCAGCTTGTCCGCGACCGTGAGGTTGATGCCCTCGCGCTGGGCACCGTCGCGCAGCGTCGTGTCGAAGACGTGGAAACTGTCGTCGACGTGGGTGTCCTGGGCGTTGGTGGTCATGCTGTCCTGACTCCTGTCGGGTGAGTGGCTCCGGAATGTCTGGCTCCACTTGCCCCCATCATCGCGTGCGTCTCGCTCTCGGCCGTGGGTGAGGCCGCAAAACGAAAAAACCTCTCGCGGGTGCGAGAGGTCTGCGCGCGGGTCTGGGGCACGGTGCCGCCTGCCGCGGGATTGCTGTCCACGGGTCAGCGGTCACTGCGGACCGGCGCGCTGCTGCCGATAATCATGGCGAACGAGAGCACGGTGGCAGTGTGCCACAGGTGGTGCCACCACTGGACACGTATCTCACGATGCGGTCGCCCCTTCCCGGGCCCTGGCCTCGCTCCGGGCCCGTGCCCGGCCGCGTCGGCCGCCTGCGCGGCGCGCGCAGCCCTGAGGCGGCTACGGCTTTCCGGGCCCGGTGCGGGGCGAATGCGGGCCGGGGCGGCGCCCCCGGGACCCCAGCGGCGCGGTGCCGCAGGCGGCGGTATCGCGTTCCGGGCGAAGAACGCCGGGGGCACGCGGCGAAGCATATGGGGCCGCCCGCAAGCCGCTGCGGGGCAGGGGCGGAGCCCCGGTTCGGGCGAGGGGCACCACGGCACAGGACCAGCAGCCGATGCCGGCAGACACCACCGGTCGGCCAGAGGCCAACGGCCCAACCCGGGCGGCGCGACTGGCCGTGCGGGCAGCGTGCCGCCCGCACCGCGAGAACGGCACCGGTGCGGCCGCCGCCCGCGGTGGCCGCCTGCAAGCCGCTGCGGGGCAGGGGGCGGAGCCCCGGTTTCGGGGAGGGGCGGGGTGGGGGGAACACCTGCCTCGGCCGGCGTCGGCAACGCACGGCCCCCGGGCGCAGCCCGTCAGGGCAGCAGGGTGTCCTTGAGGAAGTCACGGACGTGCGCGAGCACTTGGGCGCGGCCCGTGCCCGGTATGCCCACCGCGACGTGGACGCTGAAACCGTCCAGCAGCGCCCGCAGCCGCGCCGCGAACCGGTCCGCGTCGACCGCGCGGAACTCGCCGCGGGAGACGCCCTCCGCGAGGAGGGCCACCAGGTCCCGGTGCCAGGCCCCCTCGATCGCGGCCTGCCGGGCGCGGGCGTCGTCGTCGGCGTTCTGCGAGCGGTTCCAGACCTCCAGCCACAGCGTCCAGTGGGGGTCGCGCGGCCCGTCCGGCACATAGAGGTCGACGTAGGCGTCGAGCCGCTCACGTGCGGACGCCTGGCGGGACAGCAGCGCGCTGCGCTCGGCGCCGAGCCGGCCCTCGCTCCACTCCAGGGTCTGCAGCAGCAGCTCGTCCTTGGTGCGGAAGTAGTAGAGGAGGTGCCCGCTGCTCATCCCGACCTCGCGGCCGAGCCCGGCCATGGTGAGCCCCTCGAGCCCGCGCTCGGCGATCGTGTCCATGGCCGCGGCGAGCAGCGCCTCGCGCGGGGGCGCGACATTGCGGCGGCGGGATGCGGGGGTCATGCGGCGACCACCGGGAAGAATGCGTTCACCCGTACGTTCTACCTGATCGTCCACCCGTACTCCGCCATCCGTTCCTTCAGGGCCCGGACCTCCTCGGGCGAGGCGCTGCCCGCGTCCGCGGCCGGCTCCGCGAGGCCGGTCTCGAAGGCGGCCTCCACCACGGTGCCGAGCGACCCCTCGTCCACCAGCTCGCGCAGCACGACGAGCAGGGGCGCGATCTCGTCGTCCGTGACGGCACAGCAGGCCTGGATCCGGCAGGCGTCCGTCGCGGGTTCGACGGGTGGCACGGCCGCAGGCTGACACGGAGCCCGCGGCCGCCACCAGCGGATATCAGACCCGCGGCTGCTGCTGCGTAATGCAGTGGATGCCGCCGCCGCCCGCGAAGATCGTCCGCGCGTCCACGAGCGTGACCGTACGGCCCGGGTAGAGCCGGCGGAAGATGCCCGCCGCGATCTCGTCCCGCGGGTCGTCGAAGGCGCACAGCACCACGCCGCCGTTGCAGACGTAGTGGTTGATGTACGAGTAGTCGACCCACTCGCCGTCCTCGTCGCGCAGCACCGTCGGCGCCGGGACCTCGACGACCTCGATCCGGCGGCCCTTGGCATCCGTCTGCGACCTCAGGAGCTCGACGTTCGCCTTGCAGATCTCGTGGTCGGGGTGGGCCGGGTCGGGCTGGGTGTGGGTGACGACGACGCCCGGCCCGGCGAACGCCGCGACGATGTCGACGTGGCCGCGGGTGCCGTACATGCCGTAGTCGCCGGTGAGGCCGCGCGGGAGCCAGATCGCCTTCGTGGTGCCGAGGCGGGCGTGGACCTCGGCCTCCACCTGCTGCCGGGTCCAGCCGGGATTGCGCTCGGGGCCGAGCTGGACGGTGTCCGTGAGGAGGACCGTGCCCTCGCCGTCGACGTGGATCGCGCCGCCCTCGTTGACCAGCGGGGAGGCGTGGACGGGCACGTCCGCGAGGTCGGCGACATGGCGGGCGATCTTGGAGTCGTGCTCCCAGCGGGCCCAGTCGGCGGCGCCCCAGCCGTTGAACACCCAGTCCACGGCGACCAGTCGGGTGCCGTCGGTGACGAAGGTGGGGCCGATGTCGCGCATCCACGCGTCGTCCAGGTCCCGCTCGACGACGTCCATGTCCGGGCCGAGCAGTTCGCGGGCCGAGACCGACTGGCCGATGCCCGCGATCACGGTCACCGGTTCGAAGCGGCGTACGGCGCGGGCCACCGCGGCCCAGGCGGCGCGGGCATCGGCCAGCTCCCCGTCGCCTGCGAACGTGGGGTTGGGGCCGGGCCAGGCCATCCAGGTGCGCTCGTGCGGGGCCCATTCGGCCGGCATGCGGAAGGTCACGTCACGTCCTAGAGGAAGTAGAGGCGGTTGAGGGAGACGGACTCTGCGGGCTCGGAGCGGATCGGGTCGCCGTCGAGCATGACCAGTCCGGTCCTGGCGTCCACGGAGACGTCTCCGGTACGGGAGTTGAGGAGCAGGTCGCGGGGGCCGATGCCGCGGGTGCCGCGCACGGCCACGCGGCGGCGGTGGGTCGGCATCCGGTCGCCGCCGAGGTCGACGGCCGCCTGGGCGACGAACGCGACCGAGATGTCGGCCGGGGTGGCCCCGTACGCGCCGAACTGGGGGCCGAGCACGAGCGGTTCGCAGGTGTCGGTGGCGGCGTTGGGGTCGCCGACGACGCCGTAGGCGGGGAAGCCCGCCTTCAGCACGAGCTGCGGCTTCGCGCCGAAGAACTCCGGCCGCCACAGCACGATGTCGGCCATCTTGCCGACCTCGATGGACCCGATCTCGTGCGCGAGGCCGTGGGCGATCGCGGGGTTGATGGTCAGCTTGGCCATGTAGCGCAGGACGCGCGCGTTGTCGTCGTGCGCGCCGTCGCCGTCCAGGGGCCCGAGCTCGGCCTTCATCTTCCCGGCCATGGCGAAGGTGCGGCGCACGGTCTCGCCCGCGCGCCCCATGCCCTGCGCGTCGGACGACGTGATGCCGATCGCGCCGAGGTCGTGCAGGACGTCCTCCGCGCCCATCGTCCCGGCCCTGATCCGGTCCCGGGCCATCGCCGCGTCGCCGGGCAGGTCGGTCTTCAGGTCGTGGACGGAGACGATCATGCCGTAGTGCTCGGCGACGGCGTCCCGGCCGAAGGGCAGGGTGGGGTTGGTGGAGGAGCCGATGACGTTCGGCACGCCCGCCATCTTGAGCACGTTGGGCACGTGTCCGCCGCCGCAGCCCTCGATGTGGAAGGCGTGGATCGTCCGGCCGTCCAGGACGCGCAGCGTGTCCTCGACGGACAGGCACTCGTTGAGGCCGTCGCTGTGCAGGGCGACCTGGACGTCGTGCTCCTCCGCCACGCGCAGGGCGGTGTCGAGCGCCCGGGTGTGGGCGCCCATGTCCTCGTGGACCTTGAAACCGGACGCGCCGCCCTCCGCGAGGGCCTCGACGAGCGGGGCGGGGTCGGAGGAGGAACCGCGGCCGAGGAAGCCGATGTTGACGGGCCAGGCGTCGAAGGCGCTGAACGCGTGCTTCAGCGCCCAGGGCGAGTTGATGCCCACGCCCCACACCGGGCCGAACTCCTGGCCGATGACAGTGGTGACGCCGGAGGCGAGCGACGCCTCCATGATCCGCGGCGAGAGCAGGTGGACGTGGGTGTCGACGGCGCCCGCGGTCGCGATCAGTCCCTCACCGGAGACGATCGACGTGCCGGTGCCGACGACGACGTCCACGCCGTCGAGGGTGTCGGGGTTGCCGGCCCGGCCGATCGCGTGGATCCGTCCCTCGCGGATGCCGATGGAGACCTTGCGGATGCCCTGCACGGCGTCGATCACAAGAACGTTGCTCACCACGACGTCGCAGGTCTCGCGTACGGCCGCGGCCTTGAGGTGCAGCCCGTCGCGGGCGGTCTTGCCGAAGCCGGCCAGGAACTCGTCGCCGGGCTTCTGGGCGTCGGACTCGACGCGCACGACCAGTCCCGAGTCGCCGAGGACGACCCGGTCGCCGGCACGCGGCCCGTGCACGGCCGCGTATTCGTGGGGGTCGATGCTTCGGGGTGCGGGCCGGTGGTGGTCGTGGTGCCGGGTGGGCCTGCTCATCGTGTCACTCCTTCCACGCCCAGGTAGCCGCAGGCGGCCGCCCTGCGCAGGGCTTCGTCCTTCGCGCCGGGCGCGTCCAGCGGTCCGTCGACCAGGCCGGCGAACCCGACGGCGATCCGGTCGCCGCCGATGGGCACGAGGCCGACCTCCGCCTCGCCGCCCGGGTCGAAGCGGACGGAGGAGCCGGCCGGCACCGCGAGCCGCATGCCGTAGGCGGCGGCCCGGTCGAAGTGCAGCCGCGGGTTGGCCTCGAAGAAGTGGAAGTGCGAGGTGACGCTGACCGGCACGGGCGCGGTGTTGCGCACGGTGAGGACGACGTCCGGCTCACGGTCGGGGTCCGCCGGGCCGGGCAGCAGCGCCCCGGGCGCCTCTGCTCCGCACGCGCCGCCTTGGATGGGGTCGGAGACCACCGCGAGGCGGGAGCCGTCGTCGAAGACGGCCTCGACATGGACCTCGGTGACGATGTCCGCGACACCGGGGAGGACGTCGTCGGGACCGAGCACCGAGCGGGCCGCCTCGATCGCCTCGGCGAGCCGCCGCCCGTCGCGGGCGGCCTCGCAGACGGTGTCGGCGATGAGCGCGGTCGCCTCCGGCACGTTGAGCCGCAGTCCGCGGGCGCGCCGGGCCCGCGCCAGCTCGGCGGCGCCGAACAGCAGCAGGCGGTCGCGCTCGGTCGGGGTCAGTCTCACGTCACCACACCTCCATATTTGAGTGTGACTCTAACAAGCGCATGTCATGACTGAAAGCCTTGCCTTGCACCCCGGCACAACTCACATTGAGCAGCACTTAATTAGAGCATCACTCAAATATCGAGCGAGAGGGGCACCTCATGCCGGTGGAGCAGCGCGGAGTCGACACGATCCCCGAGCCGGAGCGCACCAGCACTCCCAGGGATCTCATATCGATCCTCCTCGGGTCCAACCTCTGCCTGGGGGTGATCGTCTTCGGCTGGCTGCCGGTCTCCTTCGGTCCGGGCCTGTGGCCCGCGGTCACCCCGGTGGTGGCCGGCACCGTCGTCGGCGTCGCGGTCACCGCCCCGCTGGCCCTCATCTCCCTGCGGACCGCGACCAACCTGTCGACCTCCAGCGGCGCGGCCTTCGGCGTGCGCGGCCGGCTCGTCGGCTCGGTCGTCGGGCTGCTGCTCTCGCTCGGCTACACCGCGCTGACCCTGTGGATCGGCGGCGACGTGATGCTCGGCACGCTGGCCCGGATCGCCGGCGTGCCCACCGGCGGCGTCGCGCACACCGTGGTCTACGCGCTGCTCGCCGCCTGCACGGTGGTCGGCGCGGTCTACGGCTACCGGCTGCTGCTGCGGCTGAGCCGGATCCTCGCGGTCGGCATGACGGTGCTGCTGCTCGGCCTGATCGCGTACGCGCCCGATCTGACCACCGCCGCCCCGCCGGACACCCCGTACCTGCTCGGCTCGTTCTGGCCGACCTGGCTGCTGTCCGCCGTCGCCGCCGGTCTGAGCGGTCCCATCGCCTTCATCACCCTGCTCGGCGACTACACCCGCTACATCTCGCCCGAGCGGCACAGCCCGCGCCAGGTGCTGCGGGCGACCTGTCTGGGGCTGACGGCCGGCCTGCTCGTGCCCCAGCTGTTCGGCACGTACACGGCGCTGGCCGCGCGTGCCGGACTGGACTACGCCGGGCCGCTGGTCGCCGCCTCCCCCGCCTGGTACGTGATCCCGCTGCTGGTCGCCGCGGCGGCCGGTTCGGTCGGCAACGCCGGTCTGATGCTGTACTCGATGGGCCTCGACCTCGACGCCATCCTGCCGAAGGCGACGCGCACCCGGGCCACGCTCGTCGTCGCCGTCGTGGCGACCGGATTCGTCTTCGTCGGCCACTTCGTGTGGGACGCGCAGTCCGCGATGACGTCGTTCGTGCTGCTGCTGACGGCGATCGGCACGCCGTGGACGGTCATCACGCTGACGGCCCACGTCCGTCTGGGCGGCGAGTACGACGCGGAGGCTCTGCAGGTCTACAACCACCGTGCGCAACGGCGGCGCCTACTGGTTCCGCGCCGGCTGGCACCGGCGCGCCACGGCGTCCTGGGCGCTGGGTGCGGTGGTGGGCCTGGCGGCCGTGTCCACCCCCCTCTACGAGGGCCCGCTGCTGGCCCTGACCGGCGGCGTCGACTGCAGCTTCATCCTGTCGGGACTGGTGGGCGGCATCGCCTACGCGGCACTCGGCGCGCGGACGCAGCAGGCCCCGCAGCCTGCCGTACAGGGTGCGGGGCCCGGAGCCTGAGCCGGTTCAGCCGAGCTGGTGGGTCCAGCCGTGGACGTCCTCCGCCTTGCCGGTCTGGATATCCAGCAGCGCCTTGCGGAGCTGCATCGTGACCTCGCCCGGCTCGCCGCCCGACTGCGTCCACTCGCCGCCCGCGGACTTCACCCGGCCGACCGGGGTGATGACCGCGGCGGTGCCGCAGGCGAAGACCTCCTTGAGGGTGCCGTTCTCGGTGTCGGCCCGCCACTGGTCGATGGAGACGCGGCCCTCCTCGGGGGTGTAGCCGAGGTCCTTGGCCAGGTGGAGGAGCGAGTCACGGGTGATGCCGGCGAGCAGCGAACCGGTGAGCTCGGGCGTGACGATGCGGTCGTCGTACACGAAGTACAGGTTCATCCCGCCCAGTTCCTCGACCCACTTGTGCTCGACGGCGTCGAGGTAGGCGACCTGGTCGCAGCCCTTGGCGGCCGCTTCGGCCTGGGCGAGCAGGGAGGCCGCGTAGTTGCCGCCGGTCTTGGCGTCGCCCATGCCGCCGGGGACGGCGCGGACGCGGTTCTCGGAGAGCCAGATCGAGACGGGCTTGACGCCGCCGGGGAAGTACGCGCCGGCGGGCGAGGCGATGACGATGAAGAGGTACTCATTGGCCGGGCGCACGCCGAGCCCGACCTCGGTCGCGATCATGAACGGACGCAGGTAGAGCGACTCCTCGCCGCCGTGCGCGGGCACCCACGCCTTGTCCTGCTCGACGAGCGCGTCACAGGCGGCGATGAACAGGTCCACGGGCAGCTCGGGCATGGCCAGACGGCGCGCCGAGGCCTGGAAGCGCTTGGCGTTGGCCTCGGGGCGGAAGGTGACGACCGAGCCGTCGGGGCGGCGGTACGCCTTGAGCCCCTCGAAGATCTCCTGCGCGTAGTGCAGGGTCATGTTGGCCGGGTCGATCGACAGCGGCGCGTACGGGACGAGCTCGGCGTCGTGCCAGCCGCGGCCCTCGGTCCACTTGATCGTCACCATGTGATCGGTGAAGTGCCGGCCGAATCCCGGGTTGGCCAGGATCGCCTCACGCTCCGCGTCGGACAGCGGATGCGAGGAGGGCTTGAGCTCGATCGTGGGCGTCGTCATGAGTGCAGTGTCCTTCACCGGTTGTCAGTGGCGGACCGCGCTCACGCCGACTGCTTGGACGTCCGAGCATTGCCGGCCGACACGGCCCGTGCCCGATTATCGCGCGCGGGAGTCCGGTCTTCGTGGCGTGGGTGCGGCCCAGGGTTCGATGGTGGCACCCGGTGGCCGTACAGGAAAAGCCGCCGGGCGCGGTGGGAATGCGACCCGGCGGCTTCTGGGGAGTCCGGGGGACACCCCCGGAAAGGTGGTCCGGCGGGTCAGCTCGCTACTCGTACCGCGAGCGCGTCGCCGATCTCGTCCGTCGTGCGGACGGTCTCGGGGGTGCGAGCCGCCAGGTCGGCGGCGACCGCGTCCTCGATACGGACGGCCTCGTTCTCGTAGCCCAGGTGACGCAGGAGCAGGGCGACGGACAGGATGGTGGCGGTCGGGTCCGCCTTGCCGGTGCCCGCGATGTCGGGCGCGGAGCCGTGGACGGGCTCGAACATCGACGGGAACGCGCCCGTCGGGTTGATGTTGCCGGAGGCCGCCAGGCCGATGCCACCGGTCACGGCAGCGGCGAGGTCGGTGATGATGTCGCCGAAGAGGTTGTCGGTGACGATGACGTCGAAGCGCTCCGGCTGGGTGACGAAGAAGATCGTCGCGGCGTCGACGTGCAGGTAGTCGGTCGTGACCTCGGGGTACTCCTGGCCGACCTTGTCGAAGATGTTCTTCCACATGTGGCCCGCGAACACGAGGACGTTGTTCTTGTGGACGAGCGTCAGCTTCTTGCGCGGACGGGCCTTGGCCCGCTCGTACGCGTCACGCACGACGCGCTCCACGCCGTACGCCGTGTTGACGCTGACCTCGGTCGCGACCTCGTGCTCCGTGCCGGTGCGCAGGGAGCCGCCGTTGCCCGTGTACGGGCCCTCGGTGCCTTCGCGGACGACGACGAAGTCGATGTCCGGACGGCCGGCGAGCGGGGTCGCGGTGTTGGGGAAGAGCTTCGACGGGCGCAGGTTGACGTAGTGGTCGAAGGCGAACCGCAGCTTCAGCAGCAGACCGCGCTCCAGCACGCCGGACGGCACCGACGGGTCGCCGATGGCGCCGAGCAGGATCGCGTCGTGGCCCTTGAGGGAGTCGAGCTCCGCGTCGGGGAGGGTCTCCCCCGTGCGGTGCCAGCGGCTGGCGCCGAGGTCGTACTCCTTGGTCTCCAGCTTCACATCCTGCGGGAGGACGGCGGCAAGGACCTTCAGGCCCTGCGCCACGACCTCCTGGCCGATGCCGTCACCGGGGACTACTGCGAGATTGAGGCTGCGAGACATGTCGGCACCCTACTCCCCGTCCCATTCAATGACACACCGCGTCCGCCATGTGGACACGCGTGTCGTACGGGGATCGCTGCGGATCAGTGACCGGTCGAGCCGCCGTTGTCGCGGCGGTCGAGGGCGCGCTGCAGGGCCGCGGCGGCGTTCTTGCGGTCGGCTTCGCTCGTGCGGGAGGCGTGACGGACTCGGCGGACGGTCTCAGCGGGCATGATGATCGACTCCTTGGAATCAGAAGAGATTTCGAAGGCGCCGGAAGGGGCGGGGAGCGGTGCCGCAGGGGTTGCCTGCCTCGTGCACGGGCTCACGGCCGCCATTCGCTGGATCGAGCGAGACGTTCGGCTCCTACAAAGCTAGGCGAGTCTCGCTCTCCTGTCTCCACAATTACTCGGACTTCCTACTATCTGAGACGCGCCCCGTTTCCGGGGGCCCGTTCACTCGACGCCACTGGGTGCGGGGCCACGGCAATCCTGGCTACCGTCACGATCATGACGACTCACACAGCGCTGACCGTGCACCAGATCGCCCGCCCGACCGGCTTCCCCAGCGCGTCCGACTTCGCCTTCACCGAGGCGCCCGTGCCCGCGCCGGGCCCCGGCCAGGCGCTGGTGGAGAACCTGTACTGGTCCGTGGACCCGTACCACCGTGAGGAGATGGACGGCGGCTGGGCGCTGAACAGCCCGCTGGAGGGGCGGACGATAGGCCGGGTCGTGGCGTCCCGGGACGCCGGACTGGCCGAGGGCGATCTCGTCTTCCACCGGGCGGGATGGCGCACCCACGCACTCGTGACGGCCGGCGCCGACGGGACCCGCACGCTCCGGGAGTACCGAGGGGTTCCGCTCTTCGCGCACCTGAGCATCCTGGGCGGCACCGGGCTGACCGCGTACGCGGCACTGACCCGCACGCTGCGGCTGCAGGCCGGCGAGGACCTGTTCGTGTCGGCCGCCGCGGGCGGGGTCGGTACGGCGGCGGGCCGCATCGCCCGGCTGCTCGGCGCGGGCCGGATCGTGGGCAGCGCGGGGTCCGCGGAGAAGGTCCGGTACCTGACCGAACGGGTCGGCTACGACGCGGCGTTCGACTACCACGACGGACCGGTGGCCGAGCTGCTCGCGAAGGCGGCGCCGACCGGCATCGACGCGTACGTGGACAACGTGGGAGGCGGCCATCTGGAGGGCGCCATCGCCGCGTTGCGCGAGTCGGGCCGGATCGCGTGGGTCGGGGCGATCGCGCAGTACAACACCGCCGAGCCTCCGCCCGCGCCCCGCAACCTCTTCGACGTGGTCGGCAAGTCGCTGCGCCTGGAGGGTGTGCTGGTGCGCAACCACGCTTCCCTGCAGGGCGAGTTCGAGGACTTCCTCGTCCCGCACCTGCACAGCGGTGCCGTCACCGCCGACGTGACGGTCGTGCAGGGCTTCGAACGGATCGTGGAGGCGTTCCTCGGGATGCTGCGCGGCGAGAACACGGGGAAGATGCTGATCGCCGCCTGACCTCGTCGGGCCACGCGCCCGGGACGGCGGTCGTGATCGACGACTTGCCGGCCGGGCGCGTTTCCCGGCTCGGCACGTTCCCCGACCTGGCACGTTTCCGGCGCGTGAGGACATGAGAACCGCCCCCGTCCCGGCTCGGGGGTCCAGGAGGGGGGCGGTGTCAGGCGGGGTGCCGGGCGTCAGCCCATGTGCGGGTAGGAGTAGTCGGTCGGCGGGACCAGCGTCTCCTTGATCGCGCGGGTCAGCGTCCAGCGCATCAGGTTCTGCGGGGCGCCGGCCTTGTCGTTGGTGCCGGAGGCGCGGCCGCCGCCGAAGGGCTGCTGGCCGACGACGGCGCCGGTCGACTTGTCGTTGATGTAGAAGTTGCCCGCGGCGTAGCGCAGCTTGTCCATCGCGTCGGCCGCGGCGGCCCGGTCACCGGCGATGATCGAGCCGGTCAGCGCGTACGCGGACACCGACTCCATCTGTTCCAGCATCTCGTCGTACTTGTCGTCCTCGTAGACGTGCACGGCGAGGATGGGGCCGAAGTACTCGGTCGTGAAGACCTCGTTCTCCGCGTCGGAGCACTCGATGACCGTCGGGCGGACGAAGTAGCCGACCGAGTCGTCGTAGGTGCCGCCCGCGACGATCGTGCAGGACGGGTCGGACGTGGCGCGGTCGATCGCGGCCTTGTTCTTGGCGAAGGCACGCTCGTCGATCACGGCGCCGATGAAGTTCGTCAGGTCGGTGACGTCACCCATCGTGAGGCCGTCGACCTCGGCGGCGAACTCCTCCTTGAAGCCGGAGTTCCAGATGGAGGCCGGGATGTAGGCACGCGAGGACGCGGAGCACTTCTGGCCCTGGAACTCGAACGAGCCGCGGGTCAGCGCGGTCTTCAGCACGGCGCGGTCGGCGCTCGGGTGGGCGACGACGAAGTCCTTGCCGCCCGTCTCGCCGACGATGCGCGGGTAGGAGCGGTACTTCTCGATGTTGTTGCCGACCGTCTTCCACAGGTGCTGGAAGGTCTTGGTCGAGCCGGTGAAGTGGATACCGGCGAGCATCGGGTGGTTCAGCGCCACCTCGGAGACCGCGATGCCGTCGCCCGTCACCAGGTTGATGACGCCCTTGGGCAGACCTGCCTCCTCCAGCAGCTGCATCAGCAGCACGGCGGCGTGGGTCTGGGTCGGGGACGGCTTCCAGACGACGACGTTGCCCATCAGCGCGGGCGCGGTCGGCAGGTTGCCGGCGATGGCCGTGAAGTTGAACGGGGTGATCGCGTAGACGAAGCCCTCGAGCGGGCGATGGTCGAGGCGGTTCCACACGCCCGGCGAGTTCGCCGGCGGCTGCTCGGCGAGCAGGTCGCGGGCGTACTTGACGTTGAAGCGCCAGAAGTCGACGAGCTCGCAGGGGGTGTCGATCTCGGCCTGCTGAGCGGTCTTGGACTGGCCGAGCATGGTGGAGGCGGCCATGGTCTCGCGCCAGGGGCCGGCCAGCAGCTCGGCGGCGCGCAGGATGATCGCGGCGCGGTCGTCGAAGGACATCGCGCGCCAGCCCGGGGCGGCGGCGAGCGCGGCGTCGATCGCGTCCTGCGCGTCCTGCTGGGTGGCGCCGGCGAAGGTGCCGATGACGGCCTTGTGGTTGTGCGGCTGCACGACGTCGACCCGCTCGCCGCCGCCCATCCGCTTGACGCCGCCGATGGTCATCGGCAGCTCGATCGGGTTCTCGGCCAGCTCCTTGAGCTTGGCCTCGAGGCGGGCGCGCTCGGCGGAACCGGGGGCGTAGCCGTGCACCGGCTCGTTGACCGGTGCGGGGACCTGGGTGACAGCGTCCATGACTTCCGTGACTCCTTTGCGAGGGTGGGGAGGGGCTCGGCCCTGGAATCGGTTCTGGGGGTCTGTGCCCGGGTTCAGTTCTTGGTGATCATCGAGCGCACGAAGAACAGCAGGTTGGCCGGCTTCTCCGCGAGGCGACGCATGAAGTAGCCGTACCAGTCGGTGCCGTACGCGGTGTAGACGCGCATCCGGTGTCCCTCGGCGGCGAGGCGGACGTGCTCGTCGGTGCGGATCCCGTACAGCATCTGGAACTCGTACTCGTCCAGTTTGCGCCCGGCGCTGCGGGCGAGCTCCTGGCCGATGGCGATCAGCCGCGGGTCGTGCGACCCGATCATCGGGTAGCCGTCGCCCTCCATCAGGATCTTGAGGATGCGGACGTACGCCTTGTCGATCTCGGCCTTGTCCTGGATCGCGACGGAGGCGGGCTCCTTGTAGGCGCCCTTCACCAGGCGCACGCGGCTGCCGTTCGCAGCCAGCCGCCGGGCGTCCTCCACCGTGCGGAACAGGTACGCCTGGATCACGCAGCCGGTCTGCGGGAAGTCCTTCCGCAGCTCCTCGTGGATGGCGAACATCGAGTCGAGGGTGGTGTGGTCCTCCGCGTCCAGCGTGACCGTGGTGCCGATCGCGGCGGCGGCTTCGACGACCGGACGGACATTGGCGAGGGCCAGCTCGTGTCCCCCCTCCAGGCACTGGCCGAACATCGACAGCTTGACGGACATCTCGGCACGAGGGCCCAGGTCCAGCGGCTCGAGGTGCTCGATGAGCTCCAGGTAGGCGTCGCGCGCGGCGGTCGCCTGCTCGGGCGTGGTGATGTCCTCGCCGACGACGTCGAGGGTGACCTCGAGGCCCTTGGCGGCGGCGTCCTCGACGACCGGGATGACCTGGTCGACCGTCTCACCGGCGATGAACCGGGCGACGACCTGCTTGGTCCCCGGGGCGGCCGACACGAAACGGCGCATCTTGTCGCTGCGCGACGCGGCGAGGATCACGGGACCCAGCACGGGGCACCTCCACGGAACAGGTGTTGAAGGGGGCCGCAGCCGAACGTCTTGCGGACGTGTCGGGAACAGCACGAAGAACCACCGTGAAACTTAAGGATCGCTCGGTTCGGGGGCCATCGACAGCTGTCACGCATCCGTGTCCCGGATCTCAGACACATGTCTGAAGGGTGCGAGAATGGCGCAATGAAGGGCGATTACCAGGACCTGGTCGACGAGATCTCCGCGCTGCTCGCCATGCCGGCGACGCTGGAGAACCGGGACTTCGGGCTGATCGCCTTCGGCGCCCACGACAGCGACAGCGCCTTCGACGAGACCACGCTCGACCCGGTGCGCACCCGGTCGATCCTGACCAGGAAGTCCACCCCGGCGGTACGAGCCTGGTTCGAGGGCTTCGGCATCGCCCGCGCGACGGGTCCGGTCCGCATCCCCGCCGCCCCGGACGCGGGCGTCTTCCGTGACCGCATCTGCCTGCCCGTACGGCACCGGGGCGTCGTCCTCGGCTACGTGTGGCTGCTCGACGCCGACCCGGGTCCGACCGTGGAGCAGCTCGCCGCGGCCATGCAGGTGGCGGAGCGGATCGGCACGCTCATGGCCGACGAGGAGCGCGCGGGCGCCGACCTGTCGCGCGAGCTGCGGGCGGTGCTGGCCGCCGCGCGGGGCTGGCAGTACGACATGGCGGTGGCCGCGCTGCGTACGGCGCTGGGCGCGGACGCCGACGGGACGCACGCCGTGGTGTGCGTGACGCCCTGGCCCGTGGACGACGCCCCGTCGGCCCGCGCACTGCCCGGGGCGGCGGCGCTGTGCACGCTGCCGCTGCGGGCGGGGGCCGCGTCGGGCGCGGCGTCACACGGGAGCGAGAAGTGGGCGGGGGTGCGGGCCGTCGCCGCGCTGGTGCGGCTGCGGTCGGCGGACAGCGCGGCCCCCGCGCTGGCGGTCGCCACACGGCTGCGCGACGCGGCGGCGATGGGCTCGCCGCCGGCAGGAGCCGGGGGCGCGGCCGCCGGCGTGGCCTCGGCGCGGCGCGGGCTCGGCGAGCTCGACGGGGCGTGGCGGGAGGCCGCGTCCGCCGCCCGTGCGGTACTGGCCGAGCCCGGGCTCGGCCCGGTCGCCCGGTGGTCGGACCTCGGCCCGTACCGGATGCTGACGGCCCTGCCCGAGGGCGCGGCCGACGACCCGGCCGTGCGGGAGCTGCTCGCCCCCGCCCACGCGGAACTGACCCGGACCGCCGAGGTGTTCCTGGACTGCGCGGGCCAGGCGGGCCGCACGGCCGCGGCCCTCGGCATCCACCGGCAGACGCTCTACTACCGCCTGTCCCGCGTCGAGGCACTGACCGGCCTGGACTTGGACGACGGCGAGCACCGGCTGCTGCTGCACATGGCCCTCAAGGGCGCGCGGCTCTGATCCGGCCGCCCTGGAGATTGTCGATCGCCGTGAGGTCGATGCCGACGGAAAGGGCACGGACAACTGAGCCGTTCACGGTGGATGCCGGTGGCGACATACGCTGCCGTGCGCCCGGCTGTGACCGGATCCAGCTCGTAGACGTGGACCACCGGGTAGTGGTCTCCGCCACAGCCCCGCCGGGGCCCGCCCACGGCCGCCAGGCCACAGGGCAGGTTGCGGTGAAAAGGCGGCGGCCACCCACCGCCGCCGGGCCGCAAGGCAGGTTGCGGTGAAAAGGCGGCGGCCACCCACCGCCGCCGGGCCGCAAGGCAGGTTGCGGTGAAAAGGCGGCGGCCACCCACCGCCGCCGGGCCGCAAGGCAGGTTGCAGCGCGGGGACTGGGGGCCGGGCCCCCGGTCACGGTGGCGGGGACACGCGGAAGGGCCCGGGGCTGTTGCCCCGGGCCCTTCCGTACGCGTGCGTGGGCGCGTCACTCCGCGAGGTTCACCGAGCGGGCCGACGTCGCGCCGATCTCCTCCGCGATCTCCGAGAGGACGGACTGCGGCACGGTGTCGTCCACCGTCAGGACGACGAGCGCCTCGCCGCCCTCCTCCGACCGCGAGACCTGCATGCCCGCGATGTTGAGACCCGCCTCGCCGAGGATGCGGCCGACCGTGCCGACGACGCCGGGACGGTCCTCGTACCGCAGGACGACCATGTGGTCGGCGAGCGCGAGGTCCACGTCGTAGTCGCCGACGGCGACGATCTTCTGGAGGTGCTTGGGGCCGGCCAGCGTGCCGGAGACCGCGACCTCCTCGCCGTCGGAGAGCGTGCCGCGCACGGTGACGACGTTGCGGTGGTCCGGGGACTCGGAGCTCGTCGTCAGGCGGACCTCGACGCCGCGCTCCTGCGCGAACAGCGGTGCGTTGACGTACGAGACGGTCTCGTCGACGACATCCTCGAAGACGCCCTTGAGCGCGGACAGTTCGAGCACCTTGACGTCGTGCTGGGTGATCTCGCCGTAGACCTCGACGTCGAGACGGACCGCGACCTCGCCCGCGAGCGCGGTGAAGATGCGGCCGAGCTTCTCGGCGAGCGGCAGGCCCGGGCGCACGTCCTCGGCGATGACCCCGCCCTGCACGTTGACCGCGTCCGGGACGAGCTCACCGGCGAGCGCGAGGCGCACGGAGCGGGCGACGGCGATACCGGCCTTCTCCTGCGCCTCGTCCGTGGACGCGCCGAGGTGCGGGGTGCAGACGACCTGGTCGAGCTCGAACAGCGGGGAGTCGGTGCACGGCTCCTTCGCGTACACGTCGAGGCCCGCGCCGGCGACCCGGCCCTCCTTCAGCGCCGAGTACAGCGCCTCCTCGTCGACGATGCCGCCGCGGGCCGCGTTGACGATCCGGACCGTCGGCTTGACCTTGTGCAGGGCCTCGTTGCCGATCAGGCCGAGCGTCTCGGGCGTCTTGGGGAGGTGGACGGTGATGATGTCGGAGACCTCGAGCAGCTCGTCGAGCGTGAGGAGCTTGACGCCCATCTGCGCGGCGCGTGCGGGCTGCACGTAGGGGTCGTACGCGACGATCTTCATACCGAACGCGGACATGCGCTGGGCGACCAGCACGCCGATGCGGCCGAGGCCGACGACGCCGAGGGTCTTCTCGCTGAGCTCGACGCCCGTGTACTTCGAGCGCTTCCACTCGCCGTTCTTCAGGGCGGTGTTCGCCTGGGGGATGTTGCGCGCGGTGGCGACGATCAGACCGCAGGCGAGCTCGGCGGCCGTGACGATGTTGGACGTCGGGGCGTTGACGACCATGACGCCGGCCTTGGTGGCGGCGGAGACGTCCACATTGTCCAGGCCGACGCCGGCGCGGGCGACGACCCGCAGTTTCCTGGCCGCGGCGATGGCCTCCGCGTCGACCTTGGTGGCCGAGCGGACCAGGATCGCGTCCACGTCGGCGATGGCAGGGATGAGCTCCGCGCGGTCGGCGCCGTTGCAGTGCCGGATCTCGAAGTCCGGACCGAGCGCGTCGACGGTCGCGGGCGACAGCTCTTCAGCGATGAGTACGACAGGTTTCGAGCTCACGTGAGTCCTCACATGTCCGGTGCAGACGGCCGTCCCGACGGCCGCAGCGGTGGAGGGGGCTAGCCGCGTGGAAGACGCACGACACTGTGGGCCTGACGCGAATGTATTGATGAGTGTAGTGGTGCACCGGCGTCGGTCTTGCGCCGCGGTGGAAGGATCACTCGTCCGTGGCTGGACGAAGTGGCGGAGGCGAGGGGGCCGGATGCGGCCCCCTCGCCCGGCCGGTCACGCCTCGTCGTTGTCGACCCAGCTCATGAGCTTGCGCAGCTCCTTGCCGGTGGTCTCCAGCAGGTGGTTCTCGTCCTGCGTCTTGTACTCGTTGTACTTCTTCAGACCGCCGTGGTACTCGTCCATCCAGTTCTTGGCGAACGTGCCGTCCTGGATCTCGGCGAGGACCTTCTTCATCTCGGCCTTGGTGGCGTCCGTGATGATGCGCGGGCCGGTGACGTAGTCGCCCCACTCGGCGGTCTCGGAGACGGACCAGCGCATCTTCTCCAGGCCGCCCTCGTACATGAGGTCCACGATCAGCTTCAGCTCGTGGAGGCACTCGAAGTAGGCGATCTCCGGCTGGTAGCCGGCCTCGGTCAGGGTCTCGAAGCCCGCCTTGACCAGCGCCGCGGTGCCACCGCAGAGGACGGCCTGCTCGCCGAACAGGTCGGTCTCGGTCTCCTCCTTGAAGGTCGTCTTGATGACGCCCGCGCGGGTGCCGCCGATGCCCTTGGCGTACGACAGCGCCAGGTCGAAGGCCTTGCCGGTGGCGTCCTGCTCGACGGCGGCGATGCAGGGAACGCCGCGGCCCTCCTCGTACTGGCGGCGGACCAGGTGGCCCGGGCCCTTGGGGGCGACCATGGCGACGTCGACACCGGCCGGCGGCTTGATGAAGCCGTAGCGGACGTTCAGGCCGTGGCCGAAGAACAGGGCGTCGCCGTCCTTCAGGTGCGGGGCGATGTGCTCCTCGTAGACCTGGGCCTGGATCGGGTCCGGGACGAGGATCATGATGACGTCGGCCTCGGCGGCGGCCTCGGCGGGCGTCACCACGCGCAGGCCCTGCTCCTCGGCCTTCGCCTTGGACTTGGAGCCCTCGTGCAGACCGACGCGGACGTCGACACCCGAGTCACGCAGCGACAGCGCGTGGGCGTGGCCCTGGCTGCCGTAGCCGATCACCGCGACCTTGCGGTTCTGGATGATGGACAGGTCGGCGTCGTCGTCGTAGAACAGCTCGGCCACTGGGATTCTCCTTGGAGTGCTGGTGTTGCGTCCCACCGTACGGCGGGAGGGGATGGGGAGGTCTACGGGTCTCGCCAGGCGAGAAGGTGCGTCAGGCGGAACGGTCCAGGGCGCGCAGCGAGCGGTCCGTGATGGACCGGGCGCCACGCCCTATGGCGATCGTGCCGGACTGGACGAGCTCCTTGATGCCGAACTGCTCCAGCATCTTGAGCATCGCCTCCAGCTTGTCACTCGAACCGGTGGCCTCGATCGTGACGGCCTCGGGCGAGACGTCGACGGTCTTGGCGCGGAACAGCTGGACGATCTCGACGATCTGCGAGCGCGTCTCGTTGTCCGCGCGGACCTTCACCAGCACGAGCTCGCGCTGGACGGCGCCGGCGGGCTCGAGCTCGACGATCTTCAGGACGTTGACGAGCTTGTTGAGCTGCTTGGTCACCTGCTCCAGCGGCAGGTCCTCGACGTTGACCACGATCGTGATGCGGGAGATGTCGGGGTGCTCGGTGACACCGACGGCCAGCGAGTCGATGTTGAAGCCGCGGCGGGAGAACAGGGCGGCGATCCTGGCCAGGATGCCGGGGGTGTTCTCCACCAGGACGGAGAGCGTGTGCTTGGACATGTGCGTCGTACCTCTTCCTACGGCTCTCAGTCGTCTTCGTTGTCGCCGAAGTCGGGGCGGACGCCACGGGCGGCCATGACCTCGTCGTTGGAGGTGCCGGCGGCGACCATCGGCCACACCTGGGCGTCCTCGTGGACGATGAAGTCGATGACGACCGGGCGGTCGTTGATCGCGTTGGCCTCGGCGATGACCTTGTCCAGGTCGTCCGGGGACTCGCAGCGGATCGCGTAGCAGCCCATGGCCTCGGACAGCTTGACGAAGTCCGGGACGCGGGTGCCGGCGCTCTTCTCCGTGCCGGTGGCCTCGGGGCCCGAGTGCAGCACCGTGTTGGAGTAGCGCTGGTTGTAGAACAGGGTCTGCCACTGGCGGACCATCCCGAGGGCGCCGTTGTTGATGATGGCGACCTTGATCGGGATGTTGTTCAGGGCGCAGGTGGTGAGCTCCTGGTTGGTCATCTGGAAGCAGCCGTCGCCGTCGATCGCCCAGACCGTGCGGTCCGGCTGACCGGCCTTGGCGCCCATCGCGGCCGGGACTGCGTAGCCCATCGTCCCGGCGCCGCCCGAGTTGAGCCAGGTGGCGGGCTGCTCGTAGTCGATGAAGTGGGCGGCCCACATCTGGTGCTGTCCGACGCCCGCGGCGAAGATCGTGCCCTCGGGCGCGAGTTCGCCGATGCGCTGGATGACCTGCTGGGGGGCGAGGCTGCCGTCGTCGGGCTGCTCGTAGCCCAGCGGGTAGGTCTCGCGCCAGCGGTTGAGGTCCTTCCACCACGCGGTGTAGTCGCCGGTGTTGCCCTCGTTGTGCTCGGCCTGGACGGCCTGGACCAGGTCGGCGATGACCTCGCGCGCGTCGCCGACGATCGGGACGTCGGCGGTGCGGTTCTTGCCGATCTCGGCCGGGTCGATGTCGGCGTGGACGATCTTGGCGTACGGGGCGAAGCTGTCCAGCTTGCCGGTGACGCGGTCGTCGAAGCGGGCTCCGAGGGCGACGATCAGGTCGGCCTTCTGCAGCGCGGTGACGGCGGTGACCGAACCGTGCATGCCCGGCATTCCCACGTGCAGGGGGTGGCTGTCGGGGAACGCGCCCAGCGCCATCAGGGTGGTGGTGACGGGGGCTCCGGTGAGCTCGGCGAGGACCTTCAGCTCGGCGGTCGCGCCGGCCTTGATGACGCCGCCGCCGACGTACAGCACCGGGCGCCTGGCGGCGGTGATGAGCTTGGCGGCCTCGCGGATCTGCTTGGCGTGCGGCTTGGTGACCGGGCGGTAGCCGGGCAGGTCCGTCTGCGGCGGCCAGCTGAAGGTGGTCCGCGCCTGGAGGGCGTCCTTGGCGATGTCGACCAGGACCGGGCCCGGGCGGCCGGTCGAGGCGATGTGGAACGCCTCGGCGATGGTGCGCGGGATGTCCTCGGCCTTGGTCACCAGGAAGTTGTGCTTGGTGATCGGCATCGTGATGCCGCAGATGTCCGCCTCCTGGAAGGCGTCCGTGCCGATCGCCTTGGAGGAGACCTGGCCGGTGATCGCGACGAGCGGCACGGAGTCCATGTGCGCGTCGGCGATCGGGGTGACCAGGTTGGTGGCGCCCGGGCCCGAGGTGGCCATGCAGACGCCGACCTTGCCGGTGGCCTGCGCGTATCCGGTGGCCGCGTGGCCGGCGCCCTGCTCGTGGCGGACCAGGACGTGACGGACCTTGGCCGAGTCCATCATCGGGTCGTACGCCGGGAGAATGGCACCGCCCGGAATGCCGAAGACCGTCTCGGCCCCTACTTCCTCGAGAGAGCGGATGAGGGACTGCGCACCCGTGACGTGTTCGACGGTGGCGGAGGGCTGTCCGCCGCTACGGGCCCGCGGCTGGGGATGGTGGGCCCCGGTGGCCTGCTCGGTCATCGGCTTCTCTTCTCGATGCTGAGGGTTTTTGCGAGGGTTTGGTGCGAATTCGGTACGTGGCGGTGCAACAAAAAACCCCTCGTGCCGTGAGGCAAGCGAGGGGAGCGCGTCGGGAGTGTCCGCAGAGCCTGATCGGTGCGGCTCTGCTCAGCCGACGCGCTTTCCAAGTACGAGAATTCGGGTGCGCATGGCACTGACCCTCTCCCCGTCGCGCCGTCACTGTCAAGTGGGTGGGACACGCGTCTCATTATTTGAGCCATTTCGCGCCGGAGGAATCCCCCCGGTCAGCACCGGCAGAGCCAGCCCCGCCGGCACCGGGTACTCGCCCCTGAACAGGGCACGGCGCAGCCGGTACTCGTCCAGCGGCCCCGAGAAGGCCATGCCCTGGCCATGGGTGCAGCCCATCGCCCGCAGTGCCAGGATCTGCTCCGGGACGTCCACGCCGTCCGCGACCGACTGCATGCCGAGATCGCGGGCGATACGGAGCAGCCCACTGGTGATCTTGTGCAGCCGCGCGGACTCGACGACGCCCTCGACCAGGCCACGGTCGAGCTTGAGCACGTCCACGGGCAGCCGGCGCAGGGCGTTGATGGCCGCGTAGCCGCTGCCGAATCCGTCCAGGGCGATCCGTACGCCGAGTCTGCGCAGGGCGACCAGCCGCTGCTCCAGTTCGTCGAAGGAGATCCGCGGGTCGCTGTCGGCGAGCTCGATGATCAGCGCGCCGGACGGCAGCTGGTGGCGGGTGAGCAGCGCCTCGATCGAGCCGAGCGGCAGGGACCTGTCCAGCAGGAGCCGGGCGGACAGCCGTACGGCGACCGGGGTGGGATGCCCCAGCCTGCCCCGCTCGGCGGCCTGCTCCACGGCCTCTTCGAGGAGCCGGCGGCCGAGCTCGGCGGTGCGGTTGTCGTCGGCGACCCGCAGGAACTCGGCCGGGGTGAACAGGATGCCCTGTGCGGACCGCCATCGGGCCTGCGCGGACACGGCGGCGAACCGGCCGGTGGTCAGGCTCACCACGGGCTGGTGCAGCAAGGCGAACTCCCCGTCGGGCAGGGCGCCGCGCAGCCGGGCCGCCGGCTCGGTCCTGCGCACCACGTCGGCCTGCATCTGGGGCGCGTACAGCTCGACGCGGTTCTTCCCGGCGGCCTTGGCCCGGTACATGGCGAGGTCCGCGTTGCGCATGAGGTCGGTGGGGCTCATGGCCGGCTCGGCGAAGGCCACACCGATGGAGGCGGCCACCCGCACCTCGTTGCCGTCGATGCGGTACGGCTGGGAGAGCATGAGCCGCAGCCGGTCGGCGATCTCGTGGACCTGCAGCTCGCGCGCGGTCCCGTCGCGGGTGCCGTCGCCGATGATGAGGGCCGCGAACTCGTCGCCGCCGAGCCGGGCGGCCGTGTCCCCCGCCCGTACGGAATCGGCCAGCCGCCGGGCCGCCTGGATCAGCAGCTCGTCGCCCGCCTGGTGGCCGAGGCGGTCGTTGACGCCCTTGAAGCCATCGAGGTCGATGAAGAGCACGGCGGTGCCCGGATCGCCCGACCTGCGGCCGCTGAGCGCGCGGCGGACCCGCTCGGTGAACAGGGCGCGGTTGGGCAGGTCGGTCAGCGGGTCGTGCTCGGCGTTGTGCTGGAGCTGGGCCTGCAGGCGCACCCGCTCGGTGACGTCACGGCTGTTGAAGATCAGCCCGCCCTGGTGGCGGCTGACCGTGGACTCGACATTCAGCCAGTCGCCCGTGCCCGACCGGAAACGGCACTCGATGCGGATCGTCGGCTCGTCGGCGGGCGGCGCGGCGAGGAACCGGCGCACCTCGTGGACGACGCGCCCGAGGTCGTCGGGGTGGATCAGCGCGGCCAGCCCGGACCCGACGAGCTCCTCGGCGTCGCGCCCGTAGACCTTGGTGGCCGCGGGCGAGACGTAGCGCAGGACGCCCGTGGGCGCCGCGATCATGATGACGTCGCTGGAGCCCTGGACCAGGGAGCGGAAGTGGTTCTCCTTCTGGGCCAGTTCGTGGGTCAGCGCGATGTTGTCCAGGAGCATGATCCCCTGGCGCACGACGAGGGCGAGCACGACCGTACAGGCGGTGATCACGACGACGCGGTCGACCCGGCGCCCCTCGGTGACGCTGTACAGAATGCCGAGCGTGCACACCGCCGCCGCGAGGTACGGCGTGAGGGCGGCCAGCGAACCCACGCGGGGGCGGCCGATCTGCCGGGGCCCGCGCGGCGGCGCCCCGGTCTCGGCGGAGCGGCGTGCGCCCCAGGGCGCGTACGCCAGCAGGAGCGAGCCGGCGAACCAGCCCGCGTCGAGCAGCTGTCCCGACTGGTAGCTCTCGCGCAGCAGCGGCGAGGTGAACAGGGCGTCGCACACCAAGGTCAGCGCGAGACCGGCGATCGCCGTGTTGACGGCGGACCGGTTGGTCGGCGAACGCCGGAAGTGGAGGGCGAGCACCATGCTGACCAGCACGATGTCCAGCATGGGATAGGCGAGGGCCAGCGCGGCCGGGGCCACGCTCTCGCCCTGGGTGTGCGCGGTGTGGGCGAGGGCGAGGCTCCACGACAGGGTGAGCAGCGAGCCGCCGATCAGCCAGGCGTCGAGCCCGAGACAGACCCAGCCGGCCCTGGTCGCCGGGCGTTTGGCGAGCACCAGCAGACCGACGACGGCCGGGGGCGCGAAGCAGAGGAAGAACAGGTCGGCGACGGACGGACTCGGCACCTCGCGCCCGAGCACCACCTCGTACCAGCCCCAGACGGCGTTGCCCGCCGACGCCATGAGCGACGAGATCGCGAAGAGCAGCCAGGCGGGACGGAAACGGCAGTGGCGTGTGCGCGTGTAGAGCAGGCACGACAGGGCGGCGACGAGCGCGGCGACACTGAGGCCGAAGTCGCCCATGATCAGGGCCAGTTCGCGCGATCCCCAGCCGAGGGCCGCGCCCACGCCGTAGGCGGCGCAGACGGCGGCCAGGGTCAGCTGCGGAAGCAGCGAGGCGCCGCCGGCCGGGACGGCGTCCCGGGCCATCACCGCCCCCGGGGCGCTCATCGGACCGTCCTCGGGTGCGTGGTCGGCGGCTGGGGCCGCGCCGGGTGGGTGAGCGGTGGGTGCGCCGACCGCGGTCGGCTCGCCGGCATGCGCGGCGCCCGGCCGGGCCGGTGCGCCGCGGCGCACAGCAGCCGTCGGCGGCGGCCCTGCCGCGTCGGATTCTCGGTCCATCGGCCCTGCATCGCCCGTCGCCCCCCTCAGGTCTGATCCGCAGTCAGCTGGCGCCACAGCACCGCCCCTCGCGTCCGGTGCAGCCCCCAGGTCGGGACGATACACCAATATCGTCACTCAGGGACATAGTCCCTCTACTCTCCGTGACGACCTGCGACGATGAAGGCACGCCATGCATTCGAGTGACTTCACAGAGTGATAAGAGTCCGACCGTCAGTCCTCAGAGGCCGGTGGTCACCACCACGTTGCGCAGGGGCTCCCCCGCGGCGAACCGAGTGAGCTGCTCCACCAGCAGCCGCTTGGCACGCGGCATGAACGCCGAGGTCGAGCCGCCGACATGGGGACTGATCAGCACGCCCGGCGCGTGCCACAGCGGGTGGCCCGCGGGCAGCGGCTCGGGGTCGGTGACATCCAGTGCCGCGGTGAGCCGCCCGCAATCCACCTCCGCGAGCAGGGCTTTTGTGTCGACGACTGGGCCTCGCGCGACGTTCACCAGCAGCGCGCCGTCCTTCATCCGGGCCAGGAAGTCGGCCCCCACCAGGCCCTTCGTCTGCTCCGTGAGCGGCGTGGAGACGATCACGACGTCCGCGTCCGGCAGCAGCTCCGGCAGGTCGGCGAGTGCGCGCACTTCGCCGCGCTCCGTTGCCCGGGCAGAGCGCGCGACGCGCGCCACCCGCGCGCACTCGAAGGGCGCGAGCCGGTCCTCGATGGCCGCGCCGATGGAGCCGTAACCGACGATGAGCACCGACTTGTCGGCGAGCGCCGGATAGAAGCCGTCCCGCCACTCCTCGGCATCCTGCCCGCGCACGAAACCGGGGATGCCGCGGAGCGAGGCGAGGATCAGCGCGAGCGTCAGCTCGGCGGTCGACGCCTCGTGCACGCCCTTGGCGTTGCACAGGCGTACGCCCTCGGGCAGCAGCGGCAGGCCCGGCTCCACATGGTCGATGCCGGCGGACAGGGTCTGCACGACGCGTACGGACCGCATCGCGGGCAGGGGCCGTATGGCGACCTCCATGCCCTTCATGTACGGGACGACGTAGTACACGCAGTCGGCGGGGTCGGCCGGGAAGTCCCGTCCGCCGTCCCAGAACCGGTACGTGAGGCCCGACTCGGCGGGCGCGGGAAGGCCGTCGATCTCGTCGGCCGGGATGGGCAGCCACACATCAGCAGTCATGGTCAGGAGGCTATGCGAAGGGCGGCGCGGGCCATTGGTTAGTTTTGACGACGGCCAGGGGCCCAACGGGAAGGTACGGGGAGTTGGAGCGCAGGACAATCGGTGCGGCCGCCCTTGAGGTGGGCGCCGTCGGGCTCGGCTGCATGCCGATGAGCTGGGCCTACACGAGCTCCGAGCAACGCGGTGAGCGCTCGCTGCGCGCGGTCCACGCCGCGCTGGACGCCGGTTCGACCCTGCTCGACACGGCCGACATGTACGGCCCGTTCACCAACGAACTCCTGATCGGCAGGGCGCTGAAGGAACGGCGCGCGGAGGCCTTCGTGTCGACGAAGGCGGGCCTCCTCGTCGGGGACCAGCACATCGTCGCCAACGGCCGCCCCGGCTACGTGAAACGTGCCTGCGACGCCTCGCTGCGCCGCCTGCAGACCGAGGTGATCGACCTCTACCAGCTGCACCGGGCCGACCCCGAGGTGCCCGTCGAGGAGACCTGGGGCGCGATGGCCGACCTGGTGTCGGCGGGGAAGGTGCGGGCGCTCGGGCTGTGTGCCGTCGGTGCGCGCGCCGGGCGGCGCTCGAGCGGGGACGTGCATGAGCAAACGATTCGGCAGCTGGAACGGATCCAGCAGGTGTTCCCGGTGAGCGCGGTGGAGGCGGAGCTGTCGGTGTGGTCGCCGGAGGCTCTGGGGCTGCTGCTGCCGTGGTGCGAGGCGCGCGGGATCGGGTTCCTGGCGGCGATGCCGCTGGGGAACGGGTTCCTCACGGGGACGCTGACGCCCGGGCAGGGCTTCGAGGGGGACGACGTACGGGCGAGCCATCCGCGGTTCACGGCGGAGATGATGGCCGCCAACCAGCCGGTGGTGGCGGGGCTGCGGCGCATCGCGGAGCGGCACGCGCCGGGGACGACGCCGGCGCGGGTGGCGCTCGCGTGGGTGCTCGGGCAGGGGCGGCACGTGGTGCCGCTGCCGGGGACGAAGCGGCCGCGGTGGGCGACGGAGAACGCGGGCGCGGCGGATCTGGAGCTGACGCCCCGGGACCTGGCCGAGATCGCGGCGCTCCCGCCGGCACAGGGGTCCTGGGACTGAGGCCGGCAAGGTTCTGGCGGAGATCGGGAACCTCTGGGCGGGCCGCGGTGTAAGAACAGTAGTAGGGCAGTTCACCCGGCTCGCCGGGCAGCGCAAGCAGCCGTCGAAGGGATCACCACCGTGCACCGTCCTGCAGTGACGGCCGTCGTGGCCGCCGCCGTGCTCTTTCTCACGGCCGGGTGCTCCTCCGGCGACGGGCGGCATCCGGCGGGCAGTGCCAAGCCGTCGTCGGACCGGGCCGCCTCGCCCACCGGCGGCTCCCCCAGCGCCTCCCCCACCCCTTCCGGGCCTCCGGCGAAGGGCTCGGTGAAGGTGCTCTCGACCCTGACGGAAGGGCTGCAGTCCCCGTGGGGTCTGGCGGCGCTGCCCGGCGGGGATCTGCTGGTGGCCTCGCGCGACGAGGGCACGATCACCCGTGTGTCGGCGGACGGGGGCAAGCAGACCGAGATCGGTTCCGTGCCGGGCGTCGCCCCCGGCGGGGAAGGCGGTCTGCTCGGGCTGGCGGTCTCCCCCTCGTTCGCCTCGGACCAGCAGGTCTACGCGTACTTCACCACCGCGTCCGACAACCGCATCGCCCGCATGCTGTACGACGAGCGGAAGCCTCCCGGTCAGCAGCTGGGCGCGCCGGACACGGTGCTCCGGGGCATCCCCAAGGGGGTGATCCACAACGGCGGGCGGATCGCCTTCGGCCCGGACAAGATGCTCTACGCGGGCACGGGCGAGACGGGTGAGACGGGTCTCGCGCAGGACAAGGAGTCGTTGGGCGGCAAGATCCTGCGGATGACGCCGGACGGCCAGCCGGTCCACGGCAATCCGGAGGCCGATTCGGTGGTCTATTCGTACGGGCACCGCAATGTGCAGGGCCTCGCCTGGGACTCCGAGAAGCGGCTGTGGGCGGCCGAGTTCGGCCAGAACACCTGGGACGAGCTCAATCTGGTCGAGCCGGGGAAGAACTACGGCTGGCCCGCGGTCGAGGGCAAGGCGGGCCGGGCGGGCTTCGTCGACCCGGTGGCGCAGTGGCGGACGGCGGAGTCCTCGCCGAGCGGCATCGCCTATGCCGAGGGGTCGATCTGGATGGCCGGTCTGCGGGGCGAGCGGCTCTGGCGGATCCCCCTGTCCGGCGCGGAACCTTCCGCGGAGCCCCAGCCGTTCCTCGAGGAGGAGTACGGCCGTCTGCGCACCGTGCTGTCGGCGGGCGGGGACCAGCTCTGGCTCGTCACCAGCGAGACGGACACCCGGGGCACGCCCGAGCCGGGTGACGACAGGATCCTCCGGCTGGAGGTGAAGTAGGAGGTGGACGGTCCGTGTTCCACGGTTTCGACGAGCTCTTCGCCCCGGGCCGCAGGCATACCGACGAGGAGCGGCACCGCCTGGCGCTGACCCGGGTCGACGTCGGGGACAGCGACCCGGGCAGCGGCCCCATAGACCTCGCGTCGGGTCAGGTCACGATCCGGGTTCCGCAGGGACCGCCGTCCCCTGCGGACGAGGCTCCGTGCCGTCCAGGAGATCGGTGAACAGCCGCAGGCGGTGCGCCATGGCTGCCGCCTCGCCACGGCCGGAGACGCCGAGTTTGGCAAGGATGTGGGAGACGTGGACGCTCGCCGTCTTGGGTGAGATGTAGAGCTCCTCGGCGATGCGGCGGTTGCTGTGCCCGACCGCGACCAGGCGCAGTACGTCGTGTTCCCGGGGGGTGAGGCCGAGCGCCGGGGGCGGCGGCGCGGACTGCGGGGTGGCGGCGGTGGCCCGGGCCTGGTCGGTGAGGGTGATACGGGCGCGCCGGGCGAGGAGTTCGACGTCCTCGGCCAGCAGGCGCGCGCCGAGGTCGGCGGCCGTCGCGCGGGCCTGGCGCAGCAGCTCGGCCGCCTGGGCGCGGTGCTCGTCTCCGGAGCCTGGTCCCGCCGTGTGCAGCAGGGCCTCGGCCCAGCGGTGGCGTACGCGGGCCAGTTCGCAGGGCCGCTCCAGCGACGCGAAGGCGTGCGCCGCCTCGGCCCAGTGCTCGACGGTGTCCTCGCCCTCCGCGCGGAAGAGTTCGGCGCGCACCCACCGTTCGTGGGCGGACCAGACGGGGGCGGCGCTCACCAGGCTGCGGGCGGCTTCGCGGATGCGCCGGAGCGCCTCGGCGCGGCCCGCCTCAGCCGAGGGCAGGCCGCGGGCGTCGGCCTCGGCGGTGGCGGCTGCGCGCAGCAGGGGCCACACGTAGCGCTGCGTCCCGGGCGGGAAGCCCTTGGCGCCGGCGTGCGCGAACTCGGCCCTGGCGTCCGCCAGCCGTCCCTCCGCCGCGGCGATCTCCAGCGCCGCCGTGGTGAGCGGCAGGGTCCTCTTCGGCACGGGGACGTTCGCGCCGTAGTGGTCCCGCGCGAGGCGGAGTCGCCCCGCCGCCTCGGCGGCGTCGCCGCGCCCGAGCGCGAGGAGGGCGAGGCGCAGGCAGGCGGACCCGCGGGACTGGGGGCTCTGGGCGATCCGCAGCGCCTCCCGGGCGTGTTCGGCCGCCTCATCCCAGCGCCCGAGCGACTGGCAGGACTCGGCGAGGTTCTGGCGGATCCACGCCTCGCTGTCCAGCAGGCCGTACCGCTGCGCGATGCCGATGCCCTCCTCCAGGATCTCGACGGCCTCGCGGGAGCGGCCGACGCCCTCCAGGACCGAGGGCAGGTTCACGTGGACGCGGCCGGCGTGGGCGACATCGAGGGCGGTGACCCGCTCCTTGACCGCGTACAGCTCGGCGAGCCCGCCGTCCACGTCGCCGGAGTCGGCCAGGAGGCAGCCGAAGGTGAGCCGGGCGCGCAGCTCGATGTCCTCCTCGCCGACCATGCGGGCGTAGGCCACGGCCCGTTCGGCCGTGGCGAGGCTGTTCGGGCCGGGGTCGTGGGTCATGCCCCAGCGGGCCGCCTCGGCGAGCACCTCGGCGTGGACGGCGGACGGCGGCAGCCCGCGGACGAGGTCCTGGGCGGTGCCCAGTTCGGCCCAGCCGTCGCCCCGGCCGAGGCCCGACACCAGCAGCGACCGCTGCACGGAGAACCAGGCGGCCCGCAGCGGGTCGCCCTCGGCCTCGGCGAGGCGCTGCCCCCGCTTGGTGATCTTCAGCGCCCTCTCGCGTGCGCCGCCCAGCCGGCCGGCGACCGACGCCTCCGCCATCAGGTCGAGGTAGCGCAGCGGCGTGGTGGCCGGGTCGCAGCCGCACGGAGGGTAGACCTCCACGTGGTCGACGGGCCGCAGCCGGTCGCGCACCTCTTCGGGTGTGCCGTCCCACAGCTCCATGGCCCGCTCCAGCAGCCGCAGTTGCTCGGCGTAGGCGTGACGTCTGCGGGCGGCGACGGAGGCGGCGAGCACGGCGGGCAGGGCCTTGGCCGCGTCGTTCGCGTGGTACCAGTACGTGGCCAGGCGCGCGCTGCGCTCCTCCTCGCGCACGAGGCCGGGGTCGGCCTCCAGGGCCTCGGCGTAGCGGCGGTTGAGCCGGGAGCGTTCACCGGGGAGCAGGTCGTCGCTGACCGCCTCGCGTGCCAGCGAGTGGCGGAAGCGGTAGCCGTCGCCGTCCGGTGCGGCCAGGACGATGTTCGCGCCGACGGCGGTGCGCAGCGCCTGGTCGAGGTCGTCGTCGGGCAGCTCGGCGACGGCGTGAAGGAGGCCGTGTTCGACGGTGGAGCCGCCCTCGGCGAGGATGCGGACGACGCGCTGGGCGTCCTCGGTCAGGGCCTCGATCCGGACGAGGAGAATGTCGCGCAGCGAGTCGGGCAGGCCGGAGCAGGAGTCGTCGCTGATGCTGGCGGCGAGTTCCTCGACGAAGAAGGCGTTGCCGTCGGAGCGTTCGAAGACGCGGTCGACGAGGGCGGGGGCCGGTTCCTGAGCCAGGATGCCGGCCATCTGACGGCCGACCTCGGCACGGTTGAACCGGGTGACTTCGATGCGCTGGACGCTGCGGGCGCGGTCGAGTTCGGCGAGGAACGGGCGCAGCGGATGGCGCCGGTGGACGTCGTCCGAACGGTAGGTGGCCACGAGCAGGAGGCGCCCCCTGCGCAGGGTGCGGAAGAGGTAGGCGAGCAGGTGCCGGGTGGAGGCGTCGGCCCAGTGCAGGTCCTCGAGGACCAGGACGACGGTGCGATCGCGGGCGATGCGTTCCAGCAGGCGCACGGTCAGTTCGAAGAGGCGGGCCATGCTCTCCTCGTCGTGGCGGCCGCCTCCTGGGATCGGCGCTGCGGTGCCCAGTTCGGGCACAAGCCGGGCCAGTTCGTCCTCCTGCCCGGCGGCCGCCTCGGCGAACTCGCCGGGCAGGCACCGGTGCAGGGTGCGCAGCGCGGTGGAGAAGGCGGCGAACGGCAGCCCGTCCGCGCCGATCTCGACGCACGCGCCGACGGCGACGACCGCGTCCCTGCGACACGCCTCGCCGAGCAGCTCCTCGACGAGGCGGGTCTTGCCGACACCGGCCTCACCCCCGATGAGGAGCGCCTGCGGCTCTCCCCCGGGGTTCGTGCCCTCGGGGGACTCGCCGCCCGCCGCGCGGGTGAGGGCATCGGTGAGCCGCGCCAGTTCGCCGGCTCGGCCGACGAACACGGGGCTGACGGACCTGGTCTCCACACCGCCGAGCATCGCACAGCCGTCCGGTGCCTCGGGACGGTGTACTGCCGTGTTCCGCACCGCGGTTCAGGTGGCGTGTGTGCAGCGGCTGCTGTCGGCCGCGCGTGGCCGGTCCTCCTCCCTGTTCCTGGCCCGCCGCCTCGCCGCACGGCGGGCGGCGCGGGCCCGGTGGACGAGGCGCTGGGCTTCGGCCTCGCGGATCAGTTCGGCGCGGTGCTGTTCCTGGATCGCGTAGTGCAGCACGGGGTGCTCCTTCGGGACGTGGTGCCGGGGTGGTTCACGGCGTCTGCCGTTGCCCTCGACTCTCGTCTCCCAGGTGGCTCCCGCACATCGGGACTGCCCCATGTTGCGCGGCCGGGGGACCTTAGACGTGCGCGGCGGCGCGGCGGGGGGCCTAGGCAGGCCGGGCGGCCGGGGCGGGGCCTACGGCTCGTACACGTACGGCGTCGTCGTCGCCAGGGCGGCGAAGCCGAGGCGTTCGAGGATGGGGCGGCTGTCGTCGGACGCGTCGACCTGCAGGTAGCGGACACCTCGCCGCGCCGCGGCCGCGGCCCGGTGGGCGACCAGGGCGCGGTAGATGCCGCGGCCGCGCCAGTCGGGGTGGGTGCCGCCGCCCCACAGGCCGGCGAAGTCGGCGCCCGGCATGAACTCGATCCGGGCCGCGCACACCGGAAGGTCGCCCGCCATCGCGACGGTCATGAGGACCGAGTCCGGCGTCTGCGCGAGCTGGGCGAGGAGCTGCTGCCGCAACCGGCTGCCGTCCGTGCCGAACGCCTGGTCGTGGACCCGCATCGTCAGCTCGACGCCCACGGGTCCGGTGACCGTCTCCAGCCGTACGCCGTCCGGGAGTTCGGGAACGGCGGACAGAGCGGCCGTCTCGGCGACGAGCAGGGTCTCCTCGGGCTCCGGCCTGAAGCCGGCGGCGAGGAGCCGGCCGGCGAGGTCCCGCGGTTCGTCGTGGCTGTAGAGCTTCCATTCGAAGGCGAGACCGCGCTCGGCGAAGTACCGCACCTGTTCGGCGATCTCGGCGTCCGCCGTGTCCGCCGTCAGGTCCGACCAGAGCACGCCGCTCCAGTCGCCGCCCGCACCGACCTGCCGGACGACGCGGCCGGAGCGTTCGGTCAGGGGTCCTGCGGCGCGGGGCATGGTGGTGCGGCGGCGCAACTGGCGGTCGAAGAGCGCGCGTACGGCTGTGTGGTCCATGCGCGTATTCGAGCACCGGGCCGTCTGCGGCCGCCAACGCTTTTACCGCGCCACGAGGCCCGGCGGGGTGCGGTCGGGCGACCCCGCCGGACGACGGCTCGGCCGCTACGCGGCGGAAGCCCGCGCACGCCATTCGGGCGCCAGGACCGAGCGGCTCTCCCTGTCGTGCCGGACGCCGCGGCAGGCGTAGCTCTCGCGCAGCACGCCCTCGTACGTCGTCCCCAGCCGCTCGGCGACGGCGATGCCGGCCTCGTCGGCGGAGGAGACCCTGGTGCGCGGAGGCGGGTGATCACGTCACTCCCGCGCACCGCCGCGGCATGAACCTGTCGCGCACGGGCCTGGCGGCCCGTGACCATGAGGGTCAGCCGGAGACGCTGGCGCGTCCGTTCTCGATGTGGCCCATCAGCCGGCGGCGGAACCCCTCGTCGCCGTCGACGGTCACCTCGACGTCGTACCAGCCGTGCGCGTCGGCGGCGGAGTGCACCACCGTACGGCTGCGGCCCGCCTTGACCGTGACCTTGCGGGTCCACGTGTGGAGGTCGGCCTCGTCGACGTAACCGAGCGGGCGGACGGTGAAGGTGACCGGCTCGCTGCCGCGGTTGCGGAACGTGAGGTGCACATCGCGGTCGTGGTGGTCGATGTGCGAGGTGACCTCGGCTACTCCGCGGGCCCGGCCGGCGAACTCGCGGCGGAAGCCGTTCGGGCCGGTGACGGTGAAGCGGTAGTGGTCACCGGTGAGGGGCACGCTCCACTGCGCCTCGCCCTTCACGTCCTTGTGCTGCGGGACGTCGAACTCACCGGCGTACGGGTAGAGCACGAAGTGCGCGCTCGCGCGCCCCGTGTTCCGCAGCGCCACCGTGACCGCCGTGCCGTCCGTCGTCGCGTGCGCGTCGGGCTGGTAGGGCAGCGGGCGCGCCGGGCGGGTGCCCGGCTCCTGGACCGGCATGTGCTGCTCCGCCGGCGGCACCGGACGCCAGCGCCCGGTGAACGGCGGGATCGGTCCCGGCTGCTCCACCTCCGGCTGCGGCCTGCCGCGCCCGAAGTCGAACGCCGACGTGAGGTCGCCGGTGACAGTGCGCCGCCAGCGCGTGATGTTGGGCTCCATGATGCCGGTCCACTTCTCCAGCAGCCTGATGACCGACGTGTGGTCGAAGACCTCGGAGCAGACGTAACCGCCGACCGACCAGGGCGAGACGACGAGCATCGGCACCCGGATGCCGAGGCCGGTGGGCAGCCCCTGCCAGCGCTCCTCGGTGTTGTCGGCCGGCGGCACGGGCGGCGGGACGTGGTCGAAGAAGCCGTCGTTCTCGTCGTAGTTGATCAGGAGGACGGTGTGCCGCCACACCTCCGGGTGCGAGGCGAGCGCGTCGAGCACCTTGTAGACGAGCGAGGCGGAGGCGATCGGCGAGGAGGAGCCCGGGTGCTCGGAGTCGACGGCGGACGGCACGAGGTAGGAGACCTCGGGCAGGGTGCCCGCGGCGACGTCGGCGCGGAAGGCGTCGGCGAGCCGGCCCCTCTCCACACGGCGCAGTCCGCGCTCGAAGAGGGAGCGCTCGGCGTCGGTGAGCGTCGTGACGCCCTCCTCCAGCGCGGCGAGCAACCGGTCGCGCTCGGCGGCGTCCTCGGTCTCGCGCACCTTCGCGTAGAAGGCCTCCATGTAGGTGAAGTCACCGGCCTTCGCCAGCGCCTTGCGCGCGATCTTCTTGAAGGTGGTGAAGAACTCGATGTTGTTGTCGGTGAAGTTCTCCCACTCCGTGTACGTCTTCCAGGTGCGGCCCGCCTTCTCCAGCCGTTCCGCGTACGTCGGCCACGGGTAGCCGGGGTGGGTGCCCTCGGCGTACGCGGCGTTCGTCACCGCGCGGCGGCCGTCGGCCTCGTAACCGGTCCAGCCGCTCCACAGGTGGTTGCGGTTGGGGCTCGTCGAGGTGTGGGTGGAGGAGTGATAGGCGTCGCAGATGGTGAAGGTGTCCGCGAGCTCGTAGTGCAGCGGCAGGTCACGGCGGTCGTAGTACGCCATGGTGGCCGCGGTCTTGGCGGTGATCCAGCCGTCCATCCAGCCGCTCCGCCACGCCTTCGCGCCACCGGTCCACGAGTGGTCGAGGTCGCCGATGTACTGGAGGTCCTTCTTCTGCGCCTCGGCCGCGTCGCGGACGGGGAAGGGCAGGACGGTGCCCTTCGGTCCCGGCTGCTCGAAGACGGGCTTGCCGGAGGGCAGTTCGACGGCGTTGCGGTCACCGAAGCCACGCACACCGCGCAGGGTGCCGAAGTAGTGGTCGAAGGAACGGTTCTCCTGCATCAGGATCACCACGTGCTTCACGGCGCGCAGGCCACCCGACGGCGGTTCGGCGGCCAGTGCGGCCCGGAGGGACGGCGGCAGCAACGAGCCGACGGCGGCGGCACCGACGGCGCCTCCCCCCAGCGCGAGCATCCTTCTGCGTGAGATTTCCGGTGACATGCCCGACCTCTTCGTCGACGACCAATGGTTCGGCTGCGATCCATTGAATGGTTACGGCGGGGACGGTAGTGAGAACGGGTGTCGGCGAGAAGACCCGGTGACGACCCCGTGGTGAACGTCCAAGAAGCCTCGCCGGGAGTCCAAGCGAGATCCGGCCAGCGGGAACCGGTCCGCGAGGAACCGCGCAGGCACCTGGTCTCGGGGCTGCGGCGGAAATCGGCCTCGGTCGCCAAGACCGCCGGAATTGTCGGTGGGCCCTGGCACCATGGCCGACATGGACTACAGGGGGATCGATCAGACGGCACTGACGCCCGCGGACGCGGCGGAGTTCGCCCGCATGCTCCACGACGCGCCCGGCCCTCATCTGGGCCGTGCCCCCGTCCCGGTGCTCGTGCACGGACCCGGCGCCCCGCTCGCCGAGCGCCGGGAGGCGTTCCGCGGGGTGTACGAGGCGATCACCGGCCGGATCGGCCAGCCGACGCTCTACGGCGGGTCGTCACAGGGGCCGAGCGTCCGCTGGCGGGACAGCCACCGGTTGGTGCTGCTGGCCGGGGACCACCGGCAGGTGGGGCTGTCGGTCCACGAGACGGAGGCCCTGGAGGACGAGGAGCAGCGTGCCTTCGAGTGGGGCGGCGCCTGGTCGGGCGACGAGCCGCACGGGCTCGGCTTCCTGCCGTACGTATGGCAGTTGGACCGCAGCGGCCCGGGCGAGCGCCCTCTCGCGCGGCCCGGCGGCCGGCTCGCCCCGACCCTGGAGCACTTCGGGACCGGGCTCGAGCTGCTCCTCGCGGCATGGGTGGAACAGCTGCCGGTGCAGGTGGGCACCGACTGGGCCAGCTTCTGCGTGACCAGCTCCGCCGACCGCGGCCGCCGGATCCTCCTGTCGTACAGCATCGAGGACGGGCTGTACGCGTCGGTCGACGACCGCGACGGGGAGGACGGCGAGCAGCGGGCCGGGCTGATGCGGGCCCGCGGCTGGCAGTCCCGCGACCGGGGCTGGTGGCAGACGGAGTTCGCCGAGCCGGAGCGGGAGCACGCGGCCGCGCTCGCCCACCTGGTGGTGGCCGAGCTGCGGGCCCGTGGCACGACGGAGCCGGAGGAGTTGCGGGCCCGGGACGTCAGCTGCAAGGACCGCGGCGAGATGTGGCTGCCGGGCCTCGGCATACGTCACTGACGGGCCCCGGCGGCCTCAGGCGCCGAGAGGCCCGGTGACCGGGTGGAGCCGGCCCGTCAGCGGCTGGAGGTCGTTCGGCACGCCGGCGAGCCGGTTGAGCCCGGCGAGCTGCTCGGAGGGGGCGGGCAGGTGCCGGCGGTGCTCGGGTGCGACCGAGTCCGTGGCGAGGGCGTCGAGTTCGTCCGTCACCGAGAGGGACGTCGGGCCGTCGAGGGGAGCGGCGCTCGCGGCGGGTGCGGCGAGGGCGGAGGCACCGGTGGCGAGGGCGAGGGCGGCGAGTACGCGGTGTGCGGTGGTCATGCCGTGAGCAACGCGACGGGAGACCATCGGTCACGGCCCGCCCCTCCGCTCACCCGTGCGGTGCGGCTCCGGCGAGGGCGTGTCCAGGGCGTTCAGTGCGGTCCACTGCGAGGCGGTGCCGCGACACCGGACCGCTGCGTGGTCCGCCGGGGCTCCGCCCCGGACCCCCCGCCTCAAACGCCGGCGAGGCTGACATTTTCCCGGACCGGGTCCACCGCCGAACGAGGGCGCATGTCCAGCCCGTCCGGCGCTTGAGGACACAGCCTGCAGGGCGGTGCCGCGACCACCGGTCCGCAGCTCGCCCCCCGTGGGCACGGCCCCGGTCCGCGCTCCGGGCCCCAGTCCCCGAGACGCGGCCCGCGGCCACAACGTCCCGGCGCGGCTGGCGGGCCCGGCGCGGCGGCCCCGAGTTCGAGGGCGCCGGCGAGGTGGCTGGGCCTCCGCGCCCAGGCACGCGTGAGGGCGGCACGCCGTGCGTGCGGCACGCACGGCACGCCGTGCGTGCCGCCCTCACGGTGGACAGGGGCGTCAGGCCTCGACGCCCAGCTTCTCCAGGATCAGCTCCTTGACGCGCGCCGCGTCCGCCTGGCCGCGGGTGGTCTTCATGACAGCGCCCACCAGCGCGCCCACCGCCGCGACCTTGCCGCCGCGGATCTTGTCCGCGATCGCTGCGTTGCCCGCGATCGCCTCGTCGACGGCCGCGCCGAGCGCGCCCTCGTCCGAGACGACCTTCAGACCACGCTTCTCGACGACCTGGTCCGGGTCGCCCTCGCCGGCGAGCACGCCCTCGATGACCTGGCGGGCCAGCTTGTCATTGAGTTCACCGGCCGCGACCAGCGCCGTCACGCGGGCGACCTGCGCCGGCGTGATGGGGAGCGAGGACAGGTCCACGCCCTGCTCGTTGGCGTTGCGCGCCAGCTCGCCCATCCACCACTTGCGCGCCGCGGCCGCGTCGGCGCCCGCGTCGGTCGTGGCGACGATCAGGTCGACCGCGCCCGCGTTGAGGATCGACTGCATGTCGTGCTCGGAGACGCCCCACTCCTCGCGCAGCCGGTTGCGGCGGACGCGCGGCAGCTCGGGGAGTGCGGCACGCAGCTCCTCGACCCACTCGCGGGCCGGGGCCACCGGCACGAGGTCCGGCTCGGGGAAGTAGCGGTAGTCCTCCGCCTCCTCCTTCACACGGCCCGACGTGGTGGAGCCGTCGTCCTCGTGGAAGTGGCGGGTCTCCTGGACGATCGTGCCGCCCGCGTTCAGCACGCCCGCGTGGCGGCTGATCTCGTACCGTACGGCCCGCTCCACGCTGCGCAGCGAGTTGACGTTCTTCGTCTCCGAACGCGTACCGAACGTCTCGGTGCCGTGCGGCCGCAGCGACAGGTTCACGTCGCACCGCATCTGGCCCATCTCCATGCGGGCCTCGGAGACGCCGAGCGCCTTGATGAGCTCACGCAGCTCGGCGACGTACGCCTTGGCGACCTCGGGGGCACGCTCACCGGCGCCGACGATCGGCTTGGTGACGATCTCGATCAGCGGGATGCCGGCGCGGTTGTAGTCGAGCAGGGAGTGGGACGCGCCGTGGATGCGGCCCGTGGCCCCGCCGACGTGCGTCGACTTGCCGGTGTCCTCCTCCATGTGCGCGCGCTCGATCTCGACGCGGAAGACCTCGCCGTCCTCCAGCTGGACGTCCAGGTAGCCGTTGAAGGCGATCGGCTCGTCGTACTGCGAGGTCTGGAAGTTCTTCGGCATGTCCGGATAGAAGTAGTTCTTCCGGGCGAAGCGGCACCACTCGGCGATCTCGCAGTGCAGCGCGAGGCCGATCTTGACGGCCGACTCGACGGCGGTCGCGTTGACGACCGGGAGGGAGCCGGGCATGCCGAGACAGGTGGGGCAGGTCTGCGAGTTGGGCTCGGCGCCCAGCTCCGTGGAGCACCCGCAGAACATCTTGGTCTTTGTGCCGAGCTCGACATGGACCTCCAGGCCCATGACGGGGTCGTAGGACGCGAGGGCGTCCTCGTACGACACCAGTTCAGTGACGGTCACGATGAAACTTTCCCTCTCAGCCCAGCAGGACGTCGTCGTCGCCGAGCCGCTTCAGCTCGCGGTAGAGGATGGCCAGGCCGGTGACGATGGCGGCGGCGGACACGGCGGCGTCGACGAGCCGCAGGACGTCACCGTCCTCGCGGGCCAGCTTGGCCTGCTTGGCGACGCTGATCGCACCGAAGGCGGTGGTTGCCAGCGACACGTACAGCCCGGTCTTGGACTTCTTGAAGTTCTTGGCTTTCCTTGCCATGGCACTCACAGCGACGGAGCCTCCTCCAGCAGCGGGTGACCCCAGCGTTCCACGAAGGCGGCCTCGACGGCGGCACCGACCTTGTACAGCCGGTCGTCCTTCATGGCGGGGGCGATGATCTGCAGGCCGACGGGCAGGCCGTCCTCGGGCGCGAGACCGCACGGCAGGGACATCGCCGCGTTGCCGGCCAGGTTGGTCGGAATGGTGCACAGGTCCGCGAGGTACATCGCCATCGGGTCGTCGGCGCGCTCGCCGATCGGGAAGGCCGTGGTCGGCGTCGTCGGGGAGACGATGACGTCCACCTTCTCGAACGCCTTCTCGAAGTCGCGCGTGATGAGCGTGCGGACCTTCTGCGCGGAGCCGTAGTACGCGTCGTAGTAGCCGGAGCTGAGCGCGTACGTGCCGAGCATGATGCGGCGCTTGACCTCGGGGCCGAAGCCGGCCTCGCGGGTGAGCGCGGTGACGTCCTCGGCGGACTTCGTGCCGTCGTCGCCGACGCGCAGGCCGTAGCGCATCGCGTCGAAGCGGGCGAGGTTCGAGGAGCACTCGGAGGGCGCGATCAGGTAGTACGCGGCGAGTGCCAGGTCGAACGACGGGCAGTCCAGCTCGACGGCCTCGGCCCCGAGCTCCTTGAGCAGCTCGACGGACTCGTCGAAGCGCTGCAGGACACCGGCCTGGTAGCCCTCGCCGCGGAACTGCTTGACGATGCCGACGCGCATGCCCTGGACGGAGCCGTTGCGGGCGGCCTCGACGACCGGCGGGACCGGGGCGTCGATGGACGTCGAGTCGAGCGGGTCGTGACCGGCGATGACCTCGTGCAGCAGGGCCGCGTCCAGGACCGTACGGGCGCAGGGGCCGCCCTGGTCGAGGGACGAGGAGAACGCCACCATGCCGTAGCGCGACACACCGCCGTAGGTCGGCTTGACTCCGACGGTCGCGGTGACGGCTGCGGGCTGGCGGATCGATCCGCCGGTGTCCGTGCCGATGGCGAGCGGGGCCTGGAAGGCGGCCAGCGCGGCGGCCGAACCACCGCCCGAGCCGCCCGGGATACGGGTCAGGTCCCAGGGGTTGCCCGTCGGGCCGTACGCGCTGTTCTCGGTCGAGGACCCCATGGCGAACTCGTCCATGTTGGTCTTGCCGATGATGACGACGTCCGCGGCCTTGAGCTTCTTGGTCACCGTCGCGTCGTACGGCGGGAGCCAGCCCTCGAGGATCTTGGACCCGACGGTGGTCGGGATGCCCTCGGTGGTGAAGATGTCCTTGAGCGCGAGCGGCACGCCGGCGAGCGGGCCGAGCTTCTCGCCCTTCGCCCGCTTCTCGTCGACGGCGCGGGCCTGGGCGAGGGCACCCTCGCGGTCGACGTGGAGGAAGGCGTTGACCTTCTCGTCGACGGCGTCGATACGGGCCAGGTGGGCCTCGGTGACCTCGACGGCCGTGAGCTCGCCCGCGGCGATCTTCTCGGCGGTCTCGGCGGCGGTGAGCTTGATGATGTCCGTCATGTGATTAGTCCTCCCCCAGGATCTGCGGCACCTTGAAACGCTGCTGCTCCTGGGCCGGGGCGCCGGAGAGCGCCTGCTCGGGGGTGAGCGACGGACGGACCTCGTCCGCGCGCATGACGTTGGTCAGCGGCAGCGGGTGGGAGGTCGGGGGTACGTCTTGGTCGGCGACCTCGGAGACGCGGGCGACCGCGCCGATGATGTCGTCGAGCTGTCCGGCGAAGTGGTCGAGCTCTTCGTCCTTCAGCTCGAGACGCGCCAGCCGGGCGAGGTGGGCGACCTCCTCGCGCGTGATGCCAGGCATGCAGCGATCCTCAGGGGTGAGTGTGATGGTTTTGGCCCAATCCTATGGGGCGGGGCGGGGTGACCGTGAAACGGTTTGCCTCGGACGGCACCCGCCCCTGGCCCGCGCGACGCCGTCGCGGGGGTGGGGGGCTGCGCGCCGGGGCGTACGGCTGTCACGCCGCGGCCCGTCGCGCGCGCCGTACGCGGCGGGGGCGGGCGAGTACCCGGCTGACTGTCACACGGCACGACACGACGCCGCCGCAGGGGCAGGCCGCGCGCCCGGGCCGCCACGGGGCGCGAGGCCACACCGCCACGGGGGGCTGCCCGGGCCCTCTGCCACGTCAGGTGGCGTGACATGCCCGGTTCCTCTGCCACGTCACCTGGCGTGACATCGCCACGGCGGGTCCCGCTGCCCCGCCACGTGGCATGCCCGCAGCCCACCGCCACGGCGGACGGGCCACGCGCCTGCGGCGTACAGCCACCACGGCAACGGCCAGTCGCACGTACTGCCACGGCGAGGGCCGCCGAGTCCCACTCGGCACGTGGCATGACACGACACCACCACAGTGGGGCCGGCCAGTAGACGGCTCCCGCGCCATGCGGCGCGACGCCACACCGCCACGGCGGGGCTGCCCGGGTCCTGCCACGTCACGTGGCGTGACACCGCCACGGCGGGTCCCGCTGCCCGCCACGTGGCGTGACCCCAGCCCACCGCCACGCGGGGCAGGCCGCCGTCCGCCGCGTGCGGCCCGCGCGCCGCGGGCTACGGGATTGCGTGGCCCGGTGTGCGGTTCGCACCGTTCGGGGACGGGGAAGGGGGGCGTTCGCCCGCCGGGAGTGCCGGGCGGTGCCAGCCCCGTTCGCCCCTGGCCAGCAGCCACGCCGTCGTCTCCTGGGGCGGCATCGCCGCCGCCACCAGCCACCCCTGCACCGCGTCGCAGCCCAGGTCCCGCAGCCGCTCCCACGTCTCGTCGTCCTCGACGCCCTCCGCGACGACGAGCAGGCCGAGCGAGTGGGCGAGGTCCACGGTGCAGCGGACGATCTCCGCGTCCTCGGCGTCCACGGCGAGCCGCGCCACGAACGACCGGTCGATCTTGAGCTCGCTGACCGGGAGCCGGCGCAGGTGCACCAGCGAGGAGTAGCCCGTGCCGAAGTCGTCGAGGGACATCTTCACGCCGTGGTCGGCGAGCCCGGCCAGCGTGTCGGCGGCCCGCTGCGGGTCCTCCAGGAGCACGTGCTCCGTTATCTCCAGCTGGAGCGCCCCCGGCGGGACCCCGTGCCGGGCGAGCCGCGCGGCGACCGCCCCGGCGAAGCCGGGGGTGTGGACGTCGCGGGGCGAGACGTTGACGGCGACCGGGACCGTGAGCCCCTGCGCCCGCCACTGCGCGACCTGCGCGAGCGCCGTCTCCAGGACGTACTCCGTCAGGTGGGGCATCAGGCCCGAGGACTCCGCTATGGCGATGAACTCGTCAGGAGGCACCCGCCCCCGCTCCGGGTGCACCCAGCGCACCAGCGCCTCCAGCCCCGAGACGTGCCCGTCGAAGCGCACCTTGGGCTGGTAGTGCAGCTCGACCTCGCCGGCGTCCAGCGCCCGGCGCAGGTCGCCGAGGAGGCCGAGCCGGTCGGGGGTGTTGCTGTCGCGCTTGGACTCGTACACCTCGACGCCCGTCCGGTCCCGCTTCGCCTGGTACATCGCGACATCCGCGCGGCGCAGCAGTCCCTCGGCGTCGAGGGCGTGGTCGGGGAAGACGGCGAGGCCGGCGCTCGCCTCCAGCACGAGGGTGAGCCCGTCCAGGTCGAGCGGCGAGGACAGCTCGGCGACGAGATGACGGGCGACGCGCTGGGCACTGGTCGTGGAGTCGGCCGTGGGCAGCAGGACGGCGAACTCGTCGCCGCCGAGCCGTGCCGCCTCGGCCCCGCGCGGCAGCGCCAGCCGCAGCCGCTCGGCGATCTGGAGCAGCAGCCGGTCCCCCGCTAGATGGCCGAGGGTGTCGTTGACCGCCCGGAAGCGGTCGAGGTCGATGAGGACGAGGGCGGAGCGCGCTCCGGAGCTCTCGGCGTCCTCCAGCGCGGACCAGGTGCGCTCCAGCAGCCACTGACGGTTGGGCAGCCCGGTGAGCGGGTCCCGCAGTTGTTCCTCGGCCCGGGCCCTGGCGATCCACAGGGTGTAGTCGAGGGCGATCAGCGGCACGGCGAACAGCGGCAGCAGCACCGGCATGGCCACGGTGACGACGCTGATGAGCGGGGCGATGCCGACGAGGGCGAGCGCGACCAGGCCCTGCCGAAGCAGGGCGGTGCGTGCGACGGCGGGCAGTCCGCCGCCCTGCGGGGCGAGCACGTACCACAACAGCAGCCGGGTGACGGCGAGATACGCGGTGGCGGCGAGCATGACCTCGGGCGCTGCCTCGAGCTCCCAGGCCAGCGGATCCCATGGCTCCTCGACGGTGGGGACGACCCCGAAGGCGGCGAGGGCGAGCGCCGCGGCGCCGATCCCCAGGATGTCGACGGCGCCGTGCACCAGGCCCTGGCGCCATCGGCCCCGGCAGGCGGCGCCGACGAGGGCGACGACCGAGAGGCTGACGAGCCCGGCGGGGACCCAGCCGAACAGGAGCAGGACGGCCAGGGTGAGCGCGGCGCCCGAGCCGGTCCCGCCCCACCAGCGGTCGCGGCCGAGCGCGACGAGATGGCCGACGATGATCCCGGTGAGCAGCGCGAGGGACCAGCCCCCGGTGGAACCGGGGAACAGGGCGTGTCCTTCTCGTACGGTAGTGACGACTCCGGTGACGAGCACGAGCGCGGCGCCGGCGACGACGGCCGCGGGCAGCCCGGGAGTCCGGCCCACCAGGGCCGCGAACGCACGCGGACGCGGGGCCGGGGCGGCGCTCTCGGTCGGTTTCATTCCCGTCCCTCTCACAGCCGGCGTGCCGATGCGGTCCTGCCCCGTCGATCCTGCCGGGCCTGCTCGAACAGGACGGGGCCGGGCGATGGCTCCCGTTGACATGCCACCACGACCGAAATCCCACCACGCAGCCGTGCACGACAGGCGCACATCTCAACAGTAGGCCGCAGGAGGCTCCAACGGGCAGCGCTCTACAGCTCTTGCCCGAATGAGACCCGGCCATCCTCATCCCTCTGGTATGCGCTGAACGGGTGACCTGTACTGGCTGTTCCACCGGCGCTTCACGCGTCGCTTTCCGGCCCCGCGCGCCCCTTTCGGGCTCCTCGTGCGCCCCCGGGAGAAACCGCCCGTTTCCCCGCGTGTCACGCCACTTGGGTCACAGCCGCCTCACGGGCCGCATCCGGGCCCTGTTCGAGGAGGACCGCGAAGCCCGCTTCGTCCAGCACGGGCACCTTCAGCTGCACGGCCTTGTCGTACTTCGACCCGGGATTGTCACCGACCACGACGAAGCTGGTCTTCTTGGAAACGGAACCGGCCACTTTCGCACCGAGGCTCTGGAGCGCCTCTTTTGCGCCATCCCTCGTGTGGTGCTCCAGAGTGCCGGTGACGACGACCGTCAACCCCTCCAGCGGGCGCGGGCCTTCGTCCTCGCCGGTCGTCTCCGCCTCCAGCCGGACGCCCGCCGCACGCCACTTGCGCAGGATCTCGCGGTGCCAGTCTTCCTCGAACCACTGCTTGAGCGAGGCCGCGATGGTCGGGCCGACGCCCTCGACCGCCGCCAGCTCCTCCTCGCTCGCCTGCTCGATGCGGTCGATCGAGCGGAACTCGCGCGCGAGCGCCTCCGCCGCCACCGGGCCGACATGCCGGATGGACAGGCCGGTGATGATCCGGGCGAGCGGCCGCTGCTTGGCCGCCGCGATGTTCTCCAGCATGGACAGGGCGTTCTTGCGCGGCTCGCCCTGCTGGTTGGCGAAGACGGTGGCGATCTTCTCCTCGCCCGTCTTGGGGTCACGCTTGGGCAGGCCGCTGTCCTGGTCCAGGACGTACGCCTTGATGGGCAGCAGCTGCTCGATGGTGAGATCGAAGAGGTCGCCCTCGTCCACCAGCGGCGGCTCCGCCGGCTCCAGGGGCTTGGTCAGCGCGGCCGCGGCCACATAGCCGAAATTCTCGATGTCCAGGCACTTGCGCCCGCCGAGGTAGAAGAGACGTTCACGCAGCTGCGCCGGGCAGGTGCGGCCGTTCGGGCAGCGCAGGTCGACGTCGCCCTCCTTCATCGGCCGCAGCGGCGTCCCGCACTCGGGGCACTCGGCGGGCATCACGAACTCCCGCTCCGTGCCGTCCCGCAGGTCCGCGACCGGCCCGAGGATCTCCGGGATGACGTCGCCGGCCTTGCGCAGCACGACGGTGTCCCCGATGAGGACGCCCTTGGCCTTGACCACGTCCTGGTTGTGCAGCGTGGCGAACTCGACCTCCGAGCCCGCGACCGTGACCGGCTCCACCTGCGCGTAGGGCGTCACCCGGCCCGTCCGGCCCACGCCCACCCGGATGTTGACCAGCTTGGTGTTGACCTCCTCCGGCGCGTACTTCCACGCGATCGCCCAGCGCGGCGCCCGCGAGGTGGAGCCGAGCCGGCCCTGGAGCGGGATCTCGTCGAGCTTGACGACCACGCCGTCGATCTCGTGCTCCACCGAGTGCCGGTGCTCGCCGAAATACGCGATGAACTCCCGTACGTCGTCGATGCCGTCGACCACTTTGTTGTGCCGGGCGGTCGGCAGGCCCCACTCGCGCAGCAGCCCGTACGCCTCCGACAGCCGGCTGATCTCCAGTCCCTCGCGCGCGCCGATGCCGTGCACCACCATGTGCAGCGGTCGGGTGGCGGTGATCTTCGGGTCCTTCTGGCGCAGCGAACCGGCCGCCGCGTTGCGCGGGTTGGCGAACGGCTTGTCACCGGCCTCCACCAGGCGGGCGTTGAGCTCCTCGAACTTCTCCATCGGGAAGTAGACCTCGCCGCGGACCTCGACGAGGTCCGGGATGCGGTCGCCCTTCAGCCGGTCGGGCACGTCCGAGATGGTGCGGATGTTCGGCGTGATGTCCTCGCCCGTGCGGCCGTCGCCGCGCGTGGCCGCGCGCGTGAGGCGCCCCTTCTCGTACGTCAGGTTGACGGCGAGGCCGTCGACCTTGAGCTCGCACAGGAAGTGGTACGCCGAGGTGCCGACGTCCTTGGCGACGCGGTCCGCCCAGGCGGCCAGCTCCTCGTCGTCGAAGGCGTTGTCCAGCGACAGCATCCGCTCGCGGTGCTGGACGGCCGTGAACTCCGTCTCATAGGCCCCCGCGACCTTCTGGGTCGGCGACTCGGGGGTGCGCAGCGCCGGATACTGCTCCTCGATCGCCTCCAGCTCGCGCATGAGCCGGTCGAACTCCGCGTCGGAGACGATCGGGGCGTCCTTCACGTAGTACCGGAAGCGGTGCTCCTCGATCTGCTCGGCGAGCCCCGCGTGCTGCTCCCGCACATCGGCGGGCAGTGCCGTCTGCTGTTCGCCAGCCACCGTTTCGTCCTTCCGTCTGCCGTGCGCCCGTTACTCAGGGTTGTCCGCGAGCGATCTCGCGGCCCGGACGCAGTGGGCGAGCGCCGCGCGTGCGTACGCGGGGGACGCGCCTGCGAGGCCGCAGGCGGGGGTGATCACGACCGACTCGGCGAGAGTCCCCGGATTCAGCCCCAGCCTGCGCCACAGTGTCCGTACACCCTTGACGATATCGGCGCCCACTGACAACGCGGCCGACGCGGCATCGGTGGACGGGACGACGCCCGCGAGGAGCGTGGTGCCGCCCTCGACGGCCTCGCCGATCGCCTCCTCCTCACGCTCGGTGAGCAGCCCGAAATCGAACGAGATCCCCTGCACCCCTGCGCGGCGCAGCAGCGCGAACGGCACCTCGGGGGCGCAGGAGTGCACGACCACCGGACCGTCCGTGACGGCGACGACGTCGCGCAGCGCGCTCTCGACGATCTGGCGGTCCACCGCGCGGTGGGTGCGGTAGCCGCTCGCGGTGCGGATCTGCCCGCGCAGCACGGCGGTCAGGGACGGCTCGTCGAGCTGGAGCACGACCTGCGCGCCGGGCACCCTGCGGCGGACGTCGGCCAGGTGCCCGCGCAGTCCCTCGGCGAGCGAGGCCGCGAGATCGCGGCAGGCACCGGGGTCGCCCAGCGCGGCCTCGCCGCCGCGGAGTTCGAGGGAGGCGGCGAGCGTCCAGGGGCCGACGGCCTGGACCTTGAGCGGACCTTCGTACCCCTGCGTGAACTCCTCCAGCGCGTCCAGGTCCTCGCCGAGCCAGGAGTGCGCGCGGCGGGTGTCCCGCCCCGGCCGGTCGCTGACCCGCCACCCGCTGGGCTCGACATGGGCGTACATCTCGACCAGCAGCCCGATGGTGCGCCCGATCATGTCGGCACCGGGCCCGCGGGCGGGCAGCTCGGCGAGGTACGGGAAGTCCTCGAAGGACCCGGTGACGGTCCGCGCGCTCTCGCGGGCGTCCGAGCCGGGCATGGACCCGACGCCGGTCGCCGCTCCCCAGGTGAAGTGCTGTTTCTCGCTCACCCGGGAAGCGTACGTGGCCCGGCCGGACCCCGGCGCGGCCCCGTCCCCTCAGCGGCCCGGCTTGCTTCTGGCGCGGACCCGCCCCCGTCAGCGGCCCTGCCTGAGCGCAAGCCCGCCCCCGTCAGCGGCCCGGCCGCACGGTCAGGTCGTTGATCTCGGCGTCGCGCGGCAGGTCGAGGGCCGTGAGGATCGTCGTGGCGACCGACTCCGGGTCGATCCAGCGCTCCGGGTCGTACTCCTTGCCCTCCTGGGCGTGGACCTTGGCCTGCATCGGGCTCGCCGTGCGTCCCGGGTACACCGAGGTCACCCGCACCCCGGCCGCGTGCTCCTCGTGCCGCAGCGAGTCGGCGAGCGCCTTGAGGCCGTGCTTGGAGGCCGCGTAGGCGCCCCATTGGGCGTGGGCGTTGAGGCCGGCGCCGGAGTTGACGAAGACGACGTGGCCCCGGGCCACGCGCAGCTGGGGCAGGAAGAGGCGGGTCAGCTCGGCGGGCGCGATCAGGTTGACGTTCAGCTGGTGGCGCCACGTCTTGGTGGTCAGCTCCCCGACCGGGCCGAGGTCGACGACGCCGGCGATGTGCAGCAGTGAGTCGATGCGTTCGGGCAGGGTCTGGTGGCCGAGCGCCCAGGAGATGCGGTCGGGCTCGGCCAGGTCCGCGACGAGGGTGCGGGCACGGGGGAACCGCGCCGTGAGCTCCTTGGCGCGGCCCGCGTCCCGTGCCACGAGGATGACCTCGTCGCCCCGCTCGTGCAGCCTGCGGGTGACCGCCGCGCCGATGCCGGATCCCGCGCCGGTGATCAGATGTGTAGCCATGCCCGCCATGCTCGCACTAGCGGATGCCCAGGCTCTCCTCCAGGTAGGCCATGGCAGCCACTCCATCCTCGGCGAAGAACACCAGGTCGGTCAGGGGCAGCGGCAGGAAACCCTCGTCCTCCATCCGCTGGAACTGCTGCTTCAGCCCGTCGTAGAAGCCGGCCGCGTTGAGCAGGACCACGGGCTTCGTGTGGTGACCGTGCTTCTTGAGCTCCAGGATCTCGGTGGCCTCGTCCAGCGTCCCGGTGCCGCCGACCATGATCACGACGGCGTCGGACTTGGCCAGAAGCAACGCCTTGCGCTCGGCGAGGTCCTTGGCGACGACCATCCCGTCGGCGGTGGCCCGCGCCTTGGACTGCAGGAACTCCACGGACACACCGACCAGCCGGCCCCCCGCCTCCTCCACGCCGTCCGCGACGACCTTCATCAGCCCCACGTCGGAGCCGCCCCACACCAGGGTGTGGCCGCCCTTACCGATGAGCTCGGCGAACTCGCGGGCGGGTCGCGTGTAGCGGTCGTCAAGATCGGCGGCGGAGAGGAAGACGCAGATGTTCATGCGCCCCACCGTACGGGCCGCGGGAGGTCTCCCGGAATTCCTTTGCCGCGACCGATGAGCGGTGCCCGGCGGGTCCGGTCTGCCCTCTCATGGAGAACGCCGGCGCCGCCGGACCTGACGATCCCCTTCGCTGGATGTCGCCTCCGCCCGGGCTGGAGGCCCTGGACACAACGTCCAGGTCGTCACCGGAACCCCCGGAGCGTAAGGTTCAGAAGCGCTCGACCTTCTGGCCTTCCGGCACCTGGTAGCAGCCGGAAACGACCATCAGGCTCAACTTCGGCGGATTTCGCTTGGCAAAGTGGGCGATGTTGACGCTGTGCTTCTTTTCGTCGTTGTCCGCCGTGAGGTTGAGGTTCTGGTTCTTACTCGTGTCAGGCCCGTAGTCGACGACCTTCCATCCGTGCTTGGGTAGTACCTCCTTGAGCCGTTCCATGACCCCACTGAGCTGGCTCGCCGACGCGGGGTAGAAGCTCCATTTGTGAAAGATCTGGAAGTACTTCTCCGGGTCCTTGTCCCCACATTCCTTGACCCCTGGGCCAGTGTCGGAAGCCTTCCCCTTGATGCCGATCAGGTCATAGATCTCGCTGGAGACCTTCTCCGCTTCATCGGCGGCGTCCTGCGAGGTGCTGGTGCCTGCCGAGGGGATCTCGTCGCTGTTGCTCGAATCAGTCATGCTGCATCCGGTGAGTGTGAGAGCGAGGGACACGAAGAGTGCCTGTGCGCCGATTTTGATCTTCAAGTCGAGGAGCCTCGATAGGTCGGACCGGGACATGAGCCGGTCAATTCTTCTGGCGTTCACTGGATCAGTCACCAGGGCGTCTCGTGGACCGGTGACTCTGACACACATCGGAGACCGTCGACACCGCTATCGCGTCCTTTCGTATGCGGGGCGCCGCTGTTCCAGCTGCGCCTCGTCGCCATGCCCCGCTACGACCAGGCCCTGATTCAGCAGGCTGGTGTTGTTGGTGTCCATCTTCCAGTAATCGCTGTGGCCCTCGATCTTGCCAGTGGCCATCTGATTGGCGCCGAAGCGTTCGTCGCTCGGGATCGTCCAGGGGCCGTCCCAGTCGGTTCCGCCGTGACCGAATCGGCCGACGTCCGGAACGACGTCCCCCTCCGCCTCCAGATTCCAGACATGTCCCTTGGGCAAGTCCAGGTCCTCGGCCTTGGGCACTTGCACGCCCGGGCTGCCCGCCAGGATCACGTCGTCGGCGTTCAGGTCCCCCTGCCGGGCGGCGGAGCCGATGAGGGTCGTGCCGTATGAGTGGCCGATCGCTGTGCGGTGTGGGTCCGCCTCACCCGAGTGCGATGCTTCGAGTCCGTCCATGAACCGGTTGTAGGCGGGCGCGCCGTCATCTGCGTAGTGGCTGAACGGTGAATCCTTGACGATGTCCTGCGGAGCGTCGTACCCGAGCCAGGTGATCGTGGAAACCGACTTACCATCCGCCTCGTCGGTGGCCACGCGCCACATATTCTCCATCCGGCCGATGTTTTCACCGATGCTGCCCAGGTTCGACGTCGTACCCGGCACATAGACCGCCTGGTGATCGGCCGTGTCCGGATTCCCGTTGGCGACGATCGCCCGGCCGTTCCCCTCCGCGTTGAACCCCAGCAGATATGCCTCTGGCAGGCCTTGCACACCAGTCCTGTCGAAGCGGTCCTGAATGCTCTGCATGCCCTTGAGGGACTTGTCGAGCTGCTCGTACCGGTCGCCGTACTTGTTGTGCCACTCCATCCATTCGTCGGTGTGCACCTTGGACGGGTACATACCTGCGGTGATCCACGTCCACTCGTTGGCAGGTGCCTTCGGGATGGAGTCCAGTTCCATCTGAAGCTGGCCCCGCTTCTCGTTGAATACGATGCGGTTGGCCTCGTCCCTGATCGTGGATGGAACTCCGTCGAGTGCGCCCACGACATCGGGGTGGAGGGAGACCCACGCTGCCTGTTCCTCCGGACTGAGTTCCTTCCACCAGGCAGCGTTGTCCGCCGGGCTTCCGCTCTTGGGCAGCTCCGGCAGCGAATCCATATAACCTTTGCCGGCGTCACGCACACCGTGCATGTCGGACTGCGCATCGGACCAGTCCCGGCCGGAGACCACGAGGTCGTCGTCCGCCTTCAGCGCCCGCAGTTTCGGAGCCCACTTCGCGTCGGCCTCTGTGGCCGCCTGAACGGCGTCCGCGATCCGGTTGGCGTATTCCAGTGCCGCGCCGTAGTACGGATTCGGATGGATGTTCACGGCCTGGCGTTCCAAGGCGTCGGACGTCGCGCTCCCGCCGGCGCTCCCGGTCACCGTGCCGCCATCGGCATCCTTCTCGGCACCGGGCTTTCTGCCTGCTGGGTAGTTGACCGAGCCGTTGGCATTCACAGTGCAGTGGTTCGCCTGCGCGTCCGCGATGGCCGCGTCCAGCTTCCTCTTGGCCACCGCCATGTCGAAGGCGAAACCGTTCAGCGCTGTACTGATCAGGCCGCACTCGGTCTGCACGTAGTGGAAGTTCTTCGACACCTCCTCCAGCTCGCGCAGCGCGGCGTCCGCAGCCTCACCTTTTAGCTGGTTGCGGATCCCGGAGCAGATCACATTGTCGATCGTGTCCTTGGCCGCACTGGCCATGTCACCCGTCGCCCGGTACCCGTCCGCGGCGTCCTCGAACTCCGTCGGCTTGAAAGTCTTTAACGTCGCAAGATCCATGCCCCGGATCAGCGCTCCTTCGCCTGGCCGCCAACGGCCTCGGTGTCCTTGTACGTACCCTTGAGCGCGTCCAACTCGGTCTTCAGCGACTCGTCGGTCTTCGCCAGATCATGCCCCGAGGACTCCAGTGCTCCGCCCAGGGACCTGCAGCGCCCGCGCACGTTCTTCACGTACTTGCTCCAGGAGTCGTACAACTCCAGCTGAGCTGCTGCGCTCTGACATCCGGTAGTCTCACCCAGCCCCATTTGTCCGTCCTGCAGCTTGGTCAGTGCACCACCAATCGGCTCATCCAGACGCTTGATGCCGTCGCCCGCCTTCACCCAGGCCCTCTTGTCCGACTTCAGATTTTCCGAAGTCGCACCTAGCTCGCCCCCACCTTGTTCGGCGGGGTACTGGTTCAACTGCATCTGCGTCGAATGCCGCTCAGCAGCCTCGGTCTTGAGCTGCTCCCACTCGTCCCACGCCATCCCGTGTGTCCTCCCCGTTGACCCCGTAAGTCCGTAACCCCGCGCCTGTGTTCTCCGGCCGCCCCTCAGCCGAGGCGCCGCCGTGATCCCCTCCCCGGCAAGCGATATCAAAACGTGCGTCAGGTGCCGCGGTTACGGGATCATTCCGGCCTCAGCGTTGCGGCCTTCAGTAATACCTGTGCCGCACGCACCCCCCGTCCGCGACCAGCTCAGGGTCACCCGAGAGCCAGGCCGGCCCGAACGACAGCTCGATGCCGGCGTCGTCGGAGGTCTTGATTCCGGGCATGCCCTCGCCCGGTTCCCCCTTCCCCGGTGCCGGAATGTCCTCGACTGTCAGCCCGCTCGCCGTCCATGCCCTCCGCAGGTCCTCGACCGAAGCCCTGTAGTCGGCGCGGCTGTCGAAGTGCAGCCGCCACGTGGCACTGGGCTGATCACGGGTGATGCCCTCGTCGTCGAAGCCGAACCCGTCCTTGCACGACGAGGTGTCCTCGTCCTCCCCCACTGCCGTCTCATCCGGCAGGAATCCCAGCTGAACGACCGCCTGCTCCCCCGACTCCCGGGTCTTGCTCACGTGCTGCCGGTACTCGGAAGCCGACATCACCGGACCACCGGCCATCGATTCACATCCCCGTGCGAGCAGGGCTATGCACCCAACGGCCAGGACCAGGGCGGTGAACGTCAGGAACGCAGCTCGACTGTCGTGACGGGACTGGGCGCGAGCCGGGCACTCCGGTGCGGGTGTCGTAGGCATGGTGACCATCCAAGTCACCCTGCCCGGACCACAGGAGTGCTGATGTACTCAGATCCTCTTGAGTACATCAGCACCGCCGACTACCGCCTGACGCTGTGTCACCGCGAGCGGCGGCACGAGTGGCTACGCAGATGTCTGCCGTCGACGGCGGAACACGAAGAGTGTGGCGATCACTCCGGCCACCACAGCAGACGCAACGCCGATTCCGCCCCAGAGAGTGGCTGAGGTCAAGTCCTCACTCCCAGATGCAGCAGGGGCCGCCTCTGCCGCTGAAGGCGCAGGCTGCGTCGGTGAAGGCTGCACGGGCTCGGCATCCTCGTAGCTGAAGTCCGGGATCGGGTACTCGTCGGCCGGGCCGGGATCGCCCGGGTCCTTCAGCGCGATCCGGGGGCGCACGACGCCGTAGCCGATGACGTCGTCGCGGCTGAGGCCCTTCTCGTTGCCGCTGGCCGTCTGCAACAGGACGCGGAGGACTTGGTTGTTGGTCCAGTCGGGGTGCTTCGACCAGAGGAGGGCGGCGGAGGCAGAGGCGAGGGCGGTTGCCGCGCTGGTGCCCGTTCCTTCACAGAGCTGCGTCCCGCCGGAGCAGGCATTGACGATGTCCTTGGCAGGAGCAGCGATGTCGACTTGGGGACCCCACTGGGACTCCTTGATCGGCTTGGCATCCTGGTCCACTCCCGATACGCCGACGACACCCGAGGTCGCGGCCGGATACTCCTTCTCGTTGTGGACGTCACCCTTGTTGCCAACCCCCGCGAAGATCAACTTACCCTTCTCCAGTGCGTGCTTCACGGCAGCGGTCAACTCTGGATAGTCCGCATCCGGATTCGCCATGGAGATGTTGATGACCTTCGCGTCGGAGCCAGCAGCGAAGCGGATAGCCTTGGCCATGTCCGCTGCATACTTCTTCGCCTGGCTCTTGGTCCACAGCGTTCCCGGCTTCCCGTATGGCATTTTGATGGGAAGGATCTTGGTGCCGGGAGCCAACCCGTGAGATCCACTGCTCTCGCCACGGGCTCCAGTTGCCGCGATCAGCGCGGCCATGCCGGTGCCGTGTCCCTCCTGGTCCGTGTGTTCGTCGCCTTCCTTGCCGGAGTAGTCCACGCCGTCCAGGACCTGGCCACGAAGGTCAGCAATGCTCTTGTCGACGCCAGAGTCGATCACAGCGACCGTCACGCCCTCTCCGGTGCTGGCCTTCCACATCTCCTCGGCGTGCATCGCGTCGAGGTGCCACTGCTGTTCCCGGACCGTTTCGGCATGCGCGGGGACCGTCGCAATGCCTACCAGTAGCAGGCTCATGGCGGCCGTCAGGGCGTGCCGGAGTCTGGCGGGCTGCCTGCTGGCGTGCATCTCGTACCTCTTACGGATTCGGTGCATGGATGTCACTCGACGACCGGGGGGACGATACGGCGTCCGTTCTGCTTCCAGGTGTCCTCGTCCTCGGCGAGGTAGTCGGGCCGGTCGCCGGCCTGCCTGTCATGGCGGCCTCCCGACGGGTTCGAGCCCGCGGGCATGGTGGCCGCTCCTCCCCGACTCGCAGCGGCACCAGGCGTACCGGGCCGGGATGAGGAGCCGGGTACGGGGCCGGAACCGCCCGGTGCGATCGGACGGGCACCCGGCCGGCCGGCTTGGGGATTACCCCCGACGATTCCGCCCCCCTCGGCGGCGTAACGGCGACCAGCAGCTGCACCCGGTCGTGAGGTGCCGTTTCCTGTCCCCATCGCAGGCTGGTGGCCCATCGGGCCCCGGGCGGTCGGCGTCCCTTCCCCGCCCACGACCAGACCACGCGAGATCCCACGCGCAGGCGCTGTCGTGCTCGGCGGGACCGGTCGTCCGCCGATGATTCCGCTGTCACGCGGCAGGTGCCCTGGGCCACCGGACCCCGGCAACCCCTGATTGGGCAGCGCCGGTGGCCGCACGCCACCCTGGCCCGGACGCCCCGTCACGGGAGGCGCAGACGGCAGGGAAGGCTTGACCTCACCCTTGCCAAACGCAGGAGGGATCATCGCGGGCGGCATGCCCCGGGGATCAGGGTTGCCGCCCAACGGCGGACCGACCGGGGGCGCGGCCGGAGGCGATGGCGAGGAAGGCGGCAAGGCCGAGAGGCCGTCAATCTCCATACGCGTTGGAGGTTCTGCCCTCGGGGGCTGCGCCGGAGTTGTGCTCAAACCTGGCTGCGGAACACCAGCCGCCGTGTCGGGGCGTACAGGAGTGGCGGAGGGAGTCGGGGATTCCACGCCAGTCACCAGCCTCGCGGGCGCCGGCGCGCCCTCACCCGGAACCGACTTGTACGAATCCTCTTTGACCCACCCCTCCCCCATGAACTTCGCCGGCGGCGGAAACGTCGGCGGCGGCGTCGCGTTCACCTGCTGCGCGCTGAACTCGTACGTCTGCGCCAGCTTCCGCAACCGCTGCGCCGCCTCGTACCGCGCTGCGTCGATCCGGCCCTGTGCCGCCGCCGCGTCGGACTGCGCCGACTGCGCTGCGCCGCGGGCGTCCGGGTCGTTGCGGTTGGCCGGGTCCGTGGCGACCCCGTACGCCGACTCCGCCTTGCGCAGGTCCGCCTGCGCCCGCGTCGTCTCCGAGACCGGCGGCATCGCCGCCTTCGCCTCGGTGATCGCCTCCGCGACCAGCTCCATCCAGCGCGACGCACCCTTGCTGTACTCCCCCAGGTGCAGCGTCGCGCTCGCCGTCTGCCCGCCCCACTCGCGGAACGCGTCGCCGCCCTCGCCGTGCCAGGGCAGGCCCGTCACGTACTCCTTCAGGTCCTCGCCGATCTTCGTGATCGCCGAGGAGGCCTGGGACAACTTCGTCGACAGGGTCGACGCGCCTGCCGGGCTGGCCGACGCGATCAGCGCGACGAGCTGCTGATGCGACATCGACTCGAAGTCCGTGTGCTGGGGCTGCGGCTTCTTCCCACCCATCAGAAGCCGGCTTCCTTGTCCGCCTTCTTCTCCTTCGGTGCGTCCTCCACGAACGGATCGCGCTCACGGTCGTAGTACGACTCCACCTCGGCGTTGACCGCCTTCATGCGGTCGCGGATGTCCTGGTCGACGTTCTCGTAGCCCACTTGGGAGGAGTGCACTGCCAGGCCCATGCCCTCGATCTGGGCTCCCAGCGCCTTCGACAGCTTCTCCAGCTCGTCATGCACGATCGTGTACGAGTCGTACAGGAACTGCGCCTCACCGAAGTCGGCCGATCCCAACTGCCCTCGTGTCATACGATCGTTGCCCATCCGGGACGGAGCGGCCTCCGAGCCGTCGAGCACGACGAGCAGGTCGTCGACCCTCTTCTTGAAGGTCTTCATTTTCTGGGCTTCGATCGCCAGCGCCTGCTGCGGATTCACCGCGTACAGACTGTCGAACGACTTCCCCGTGTCCGGCGACGCAGCCGCCCGTCTCCCCCGTGCGCCACAGCGCCCTCCCCGTACGGCCAAAACCCCAGCGATCATTCTAAGCCGAGGGCCGATGAGGGTTCACAGGAACAACGCGGCCAAAGTGCACGCGCATTCAGCCAGATTGCCTGGCAGAGCCCGGCGGCCGGCCCCTTCCCCGCCTGGGCAGTGACGGGGGCGAACGCCGCCAGGCGCGGGGGCGGCTGGGACTCAGGCCACCAGCGTGGCCGTGGTCGGTGTCGGCGGGCCTGCCCCCAGGCACAGCTCGAACCAGATGACCTTGCCGCCCTCGCCGAACAGCGTATCGTCCAGGCAGCAGCCACCCCAGTGGTCGGCGACCATGTCGAGGATCAGGAGCCCCCGCCCGCCGTCGTCCTCGGGCCCCGGCGGCACGAGTTGGACGGGGAAGACAGGACTGGGGTCCATGACGCTCACGCGTAGCACAGGGTGCGTCCAGCACAGCCGGACGGACGCGGGGCCGGGTGTGTAGCGGATGGAGTTGGTTGCCAGCTCGCAGGCCAACAGCTCGGCCCGGTCGGTGAGTTCGTCGAGTCCATGAGCGGTGAGGATCGTACGCAAGGTCGTCCGGGCAATCCCGGGACCGCGAGGGTCGCGGGGAAAGCAGAGTTCGTACTCCCAGGGGTCGGTGAAGGGAATCGGAGCAGGGACGGACCTGCTCTGCGTGTCCTGCGCGGTGGTGGGTGGTTCGGACTTCACGCGGGCACCTCCTTGTGCGGCGTGTGGGTTGGTCTTGTGGTGACACGCGCCGGGTCGGGCCGTTCTTATGCGGGTGGCCTGCCGATTCGCCCGTAACGGTGGCCCATTTGGGCGACGGTGCGCTTCCTGCGCTTTAACGAGGCCGGTCAGCGAGTGGCTCAGCTCACACCGTAGGGCATATTGACTCACACGTGAGTCACATTTCACGAATGAGTGAACCAACTGTCGACTCAGTAGACCGCCCAAAACGCATCTGCCAAGATGTGCGCGCCCACGAGAGAGGACTTATGGCCCCACGGAGCGCCCCCACCGGTCGCCAGCGCCGTCTGGCAACAGAGCTGCGCCGCATGCGTGAACACGCCGGCGTCTCCATTCAGGAAGCGGCCGCGATGCTCGGCGCAGACCGGACCATGGTGTCCAACATCGAGGCAGGACGAACGAGCGTCAGCGAGGACCGGGTTCGGCAGCTCGCATGTCACTACAGGTGTCCTGATGAAGCCCTTGTGGATGCACTCGCCGCCATTGCCGGCGGGCGGAGAGCACGTCACTGGTGGACGGAGTACCGAGAAAAACTCCCCGAAGGACACCTGGACGTTTCAGAGTTGGAGCACTACGCCACGCGCATCCGGACGGCCCAGACCGTGCACTTGCCCGGCCTCCTGCAAACCGAGGAACACGCGCGAGCGATCTTCGAACTCACCGTACCCAAGCTGCCTCGCCTGGAGGTCGAGCTGCGCGTGGCGCACCGGATGCAGCGGCAGAGCGTACTCACGGGGCCGAATCCCACGCCGTACGTCGGCATCATCCATGAAGCAGCGCTTCGATTGAGGTTCGGTGGTCGCTCCGTCGCACGCGCCCAACTGGAGCGTCTTGCGGATGCCGCGGACCAGCCGCACATCACGTTGCTCGTCATCCCGTTCAGTGTCGGAGGGTTCCATGGCGCAGGGCAGTCGGTCCTGTACGCGGAAGGTGCCGTCCCCCAGTTGGACACCGTCCAGCTGGACACCGCACTCGGCGCGAACTTCGTGGATGCGCCTACTCCGCTGGCCAACTATCGTTCCCTGCTGGACCTGATGGAAGCATCGGCGCTCTCTTCGGACGATTCCCAGGAGCTCATCCGGTCCATCGCAAGCGAACTGTGAGGGGACTGCGGGTGAACGGGCCACTCGACTGGAAGCGCTCATCCTATTGCGGTGGCGGCGGCAACAACTGCGTCGAGGTCGCCGTCTCCGACGCCGACATAGCCATCCGGGACAGCGTGTTCCCGCACCGCATGTTCACCATCGGCCGCCGTGCCTTCGCGGCCTTCGTCGCGAGCACGGGGCGCAGCGGCGGGCCAGCACGCTCCGGCGCCTGACACCCTTACCTGCCGGGTTCATTCGGCGCGCTGATCTCGCGCCCCCCCGCGCGTCACGCGTGGCTGAGGATCACCGCCAGCGGCGCGCACTCCGCCAGGAGCTGCACGGCGAACGCCATCCGCCGCACGCGTACCGCAGGTGCCGCCAGCGCGACGACCCACGCCGCAAACGCCAGGCCGATGCCCCAGCCGAAGAGCCGGCCCGGCAGCGGCGTGCCGCACTGCTCGCCGTACGTCAGGCAGCGAGACGCCCCTTCGGATGCAAGGGTCAGGACGCCGACCGCAACGCCGCCGGCACGAAGAGAACGGCGGCCAGTACGGACCAGAAGCGGGTGCGGTCCGTGGCTCCGGTGGTATCGGGCTGCGGCAGGGGATCAGTCCGGTTCATGCCCTTGATCCAACAACGCCGCCCGGCCGGGCACACGGGTCCGCGTACTCAGCCGCGGTGTCCCGGATACTCAGGGCCGGCCGGCCGCCGCGTCAGGCGGCCGCTGTCGCTCGGCGCGTCGTTGCGATCGTTGCCGAGCCGACCACGCGTGTCCCGTCGTAGAGCACGATCGCCTGGCCCGGCGCGACCGCGCGGACCGGCTCGGTGAAGGTGACGTGCAGCTCGCCGTCCACCAGCTCCGCCGTCGCCTCCGTCTCGCCGCCGTGAGCCCGCAGCTGCGCCGTGTACGTGCCCGGTCCGGACGGGGCCGCTCCGCACCAGCGGGGCTTGATCGCCGTGAGGGCGGTGACGTCCAGGGCCTCGGCCGGGCCGACCGTCACCGTATTGTTCACCGGGGAGATGTCCAGCACGTAGCGCGGCTTGCCGTCCGGGGCCGGCCGGCCGATGCGCAGGCCCTTGCGCTGGCCGATCGTGAAGCCGAACGCGCCGTCGTGGCTGCCCAGCCTGTTGCCCGCCTCGTCGACGATGTCGCCCTCCGCCGCGCCCAGGCGGTCCGCCAGGAAGCCCTGGGTGTCGCCGTCGGCGATGAAGCAGATGTCGTGGCTGTCGGGCTTCTTCGCGACCGCGAGCCCGCGCCGCTCGGCCTCGGCGCGGATCTCGTCCTTGGTGGTGAGCGTGTCGCCGAGCGGGAACATCGCGTGGGCGAGCTGCTTCTCGTCGAGGACGCCGAGCACATACGACTGGTCCTTGGCCATGTCACTGGCGCGGTGCAGCTCGCGGGTGCCGTCCTCCTTGACCACCACGGTCGCGTAGTGGCCCGTGCACACCGCGTCGAAGCCGAGCGCGAGCGCCTTGTCGAGCAGCGCGGCAAACTTGATCTTCTCGTTGCACCGCAGGCACGGGTTGGGCGTCCGGCCCGCCTCGTACTCGGCGATGAAGTCCTCGACCACGTCCTCGCGGAAGCGCTCGGCGAGGTCCCACACGTAGAACGGGATCCCGATCACGTCCGCGGCGCGGCGGGCGTCGCGCGAGTCCTCGATGGTGCAGCAGCCGCGTGCGCCCGTGCGGAACGACTGCGGGTTCGCGGAGAGCGCCAGGTGGACCCCGGTGACGTCGTGCCCGGCCTCGGCGGCGCGGGCGGCGGCGACAGCGGAGTCCACACCGCCGGACATGGCGGCGAGCACACGGAGGGGGCGCGGGGAAGTCTCAGTCATAGCCCTACCAGGGTACGGGCCCCGGGAACCGATGACTGCTGAGTATGCGTTGTGGTCGTCATGGGGAGTGAGAAGAAGCACGGCAAGCGCAAGGGCAGCGTGAGCCGGCGGGCCGTGCTGATCGGGGGCGGGGCGGTGATCGTCGGCGGCGGCGTGGTGGCCGGCGAGGAGATTCGCCGTATCTGGCGCGGTATGCCGTGGGTGCGCACGCCGCGCAAGCCGGGCGAGATCGACCACGCCGGGGCGCAGTGGATCGCGGCCAACGCGGCGAACTGGCGGCTGGCCGACCGCCCCGACGACTACACGATCGACCGCGTGATCATCCATGTCGTCCAGGGCAGCTATCCGACGGCGCTGAAGGTGTTCAAGGATCCGCTGCACGGGGCGGCGACGCACTACGTGGTCCGCAAGGACGGCCATGTGGCGCAGATGATCCGCGAGCTGGACGTCGCCTACCACGCGGGCAACCGCTCGTTCAACGAGCGCAGCATAGGCATCGAGCACGAGGGCTTCGTGGACCGCCCGCAGGATTTCACGGACGCGATGTACCGGGGGTCCGCCCGGCTGACGGCGGGCATCTGCGCGCGGTACGGGATCCCTGTCGACCGCGAGCACATCATCGGCCACGTCGAGGTCCCGGGCACCGACCACACGGACCCTGGCCCGCACTGGGACTGGAAGCGCTACATGAAGCTGGTGCGGGAGGCGGCGGCCGGGCAGGGCGCGGCGTGAGGGGTACGCGGGCTGCGGGGTGCGCGGCTTGAGGGGTGCGCGGGCTGACGGGAGCGCGGCTTGAAGCGTGCGCGCCCCGCTGTTCGCCCGCGCCGGCGCGCGTCGGTCGGGTCACGCCAGCTGGGTCCGCTAGCTGAGTCCCGCCGTACGGGCCCGTTCGACCGCCGGTCCGATCGCCTCCGCCACCGCGTCCACGTCGGCCTTCGTGGAGGTGTGGCCGAGGCTGAAGCGCAGCGTCCCGCGGGCCAGGTCCGGATCAATGCCGGCGGCCAGCAGTACGTGGCTGGGCTGGGCGATGCCCGCCGTGCAGGCCGAGCCCGTGGAGCATGCGATGCCCTGCGCGTCGAGGAGCAGGAGCAGGGAGTCGCCCTCGCAACCGGGGAAGGTGAAGTGGGCGTTGGCGGGCAGCCGGTCGACCGGGTCGCCGCCGAGGATCGCGTCCGGCACGGCCGCGCGCACCGCGCGGACCAGCTCGTCGCGCAGCGCGCCGATGTCCCGGGCGAAGTCCTCGCGGCGCTCGGCGGCCAGCCGTGCGGCGACGGCGAACGACGCGATGGCGGGGGCGTCGAGCGTGCCGGAGCGCACGTGCCGCTCCTGGCCGCCGCCGTGCAGGACGGGAACGGGGCTGTACTCGCGGCCCAGCAGCAGCGCCCCGATGCCGTACGGGCCGCCGATCTTGTGGGCGGAGACGGTCATGGCGGCGAGCCCGGAGGCGGCGAAGTCGACGTCGAGCTGGCCGACTGCCTGTACGGCGTCGGCGTGCAGCGGGATGTCGAACTCACCGGCCACCTCGGCCAGTTCGGCGACGGGGAAGACCGTGCCGATCTCGTTGTTGGCCCACATCACGGTGGCCAGCGCGACGTCGTCCGGGTTGCGCGCGATCGCCTCGCGCAGTGCCTCGGGGTGGACCCTGCCGTACGTGTCGACCGGCAGATACTCGACGGTCGCGCCCTCGTGTTCGGCGAGCCAGTCGACGGCGTCGAGGACGGCGTGGTGCTCGACGGGGCTGGCGAGCACGCGGGTCCGCGCCGGGTCGGTGTCGCGCCTCGACCAGTACAGGCCCTTGACGGCGAGGTTGTCGGCCTCGGTGCCGCCGGAGGTGAAGACGACTTCGCTGGGCCGTGCGCCGAGGGCTTCGGCGAGCGTCTCGCGGGCCTCCTCGACGGTGCGGCGGGCTCGTCGCCCGGCGGCGTGCAGAGCGGAGGCGTTGCCGGTGACGGCGAGGTGGGCGGTCATCGCCTCGACCGCCTCCGGAAGCATCGGAGTGGTCGCGGCGTGGTCGAGGTATGCCATGGTGGCCTCGATTCTACGAGGCGTTGCGGGGGTGCGGGGCTCCTGCGTGCGGTGCGGCTGGCGGGGGTGGCTTTCCCCCCACCCCGCCCCTTCCCGAAACCGGGGCTCCGCCCCGGGCCCCGTGGGACGTGGGGGCTGACGCCCCTACACCCCCAAGCGGCAGCTCCGCGCCGCGGTTGCGCCCCCGGGGGCCTGCGCCCCGGCCCCGGAGCGCCGCAGCGCCCAGTCAGCACGACGGGGACGTCAGGCGCGCGGGGCCTTGGCCAGTTGGCGGGATTGGGCCACCAAGCGGTCCGAGGTGTCCCAGACCTCCGCGTCCTCCTCCAGGAACCCGCCCGCCAGGTTGCGCGTCGTGATCGACACGCGGAGCGGGCCCGGGGCCGGGCGGCAGCGGACGTGCGTCGTCAGTTCCACAGTCGGCGTCCAGCCCGTCAGACCCAGCTCGAACGACGTCGGCGGCAGCGCGTCCACCGTCAGCAGCAGCGACAGCGGGTCCGCGTCGCGCCCGTCCGCCAGCCCGAACCAGCCCCGCATCTCGCCCTTGCCCGACGGCGCGCCGATCGCCCAGCCGACCGTCGCCGGGTCCAGCCTGATGTCCAGGCGCTCGGTGATCGCCGAGCTGCCGGGGATGGGCGCAGGGCCGTCCGACGGGCCGAGGCAGTGCTCCATCGGCGGGATCGCCGGCGGCTTCGCCGAGGTGCGTACATCGTCCGGGAGCGCGTCCAGGTCGCCGTACGAGGCGAGCACCCGGATCCGCTCGACCTCCGTGCCGTCCTCCTCGAACTGGAAGAGCGACGCCTGACCGGTGGAGAGCGTGCGGCCGGCGCGGATCACCTCGGTACGGATGACCGCCGGGCCCGGCCGGGACGCCGTCAGGTAGTGCGCGGACACCGTGAACGGGTCCGGGTGCGGCAGCGCGTCACCGAGCGCCCGCCCCAGCATCGCCAGCAGGTAGCCGCCGTTCACCGCGTGGATGATCGTCCAGCCCGCCGAGAGCTCGGCGTCGTAGACACCGGTCTCGCGCAGGGTGACCGCGGTGTCGCGGTCGAACTCGCTGTCCCCGACGGTCGCGCGCGCCGTCTGTACTGCCTCAGCCATGGCGGTACCGTACAACAAACAATTACTGAGCGGTAGCTTTTTCCTCGGTCGCCTCGGACCGCCGGTTCCAGGCGCGTGGCGCCCGCCAGTGGAAGCGCATCGCCAGCAGCCGCAGCACGAACGCGGTCGCCGCCGCCAGTCCGCTCGTCACCGCGTTCAGGGCGTTGAACTCGATGCACACGACGACCATCGTCGCCCCGACCATCGCGGGCACGGCGTACAGGTCCCGGTCCCAGCGCAGCAGCGACGGAACCTCGTTGGCGAGCACGTCGCGCAGCACACCGCCGCCGACCGCCGTGGCCAGCCCGAGGGCCGCGGAGAACGTCAGGCCGAGACCGTACTCGTACGCCTTGGTCGCCCCGGACACGCAGAACAGCCCGAGGCCCGCCGCGTCGAAGACGTTGACGCCGGCCTGGATACGCTCCACGTGCGGATGCAGGAAGAAGACGATGACCGTGGCCACGAGCGGCATCACGAAGTACCCGAGATCGGTGAAGGCCGCGGGCGGAACGGCCCCGATGATCAGGTCACGCAGCAGCCCTCCGCCCAGCGCCGTGACCTCGGCGAGCACGGCGATGCCGAACACGTCGAAGTTCTTGCGTACGGCGAGCAGCGCCCCGGAGATCGCGAAGACGAAGATCCCCGCGAGGTCGAGAGCATGCTGGACGGAGGGCGTGAACAGTTCTTGGAACACCGGACGATTGTGCCGTGTCCGGTGGTCCCGCCCGTCAGTCGGACGCGCTGGCCCCCTTCGCCGCGGTCCCGGCGGGCGCGGTCGTGTCGTCACCGGCGGGCGCGGTCGTGTCGTCGTCCGCGGGCTGTTCCGGGAGCAATACCGCGTCCGCGGGCGCGGCCGCGTCATCCGCCGCGGGCTCGTCCCCAACCGGCTTCTGCTCCGCGGGCGCCTCGCCCGCAGAGCCCTCCGCCTCCGCGCCCACCGCCTCAGCGGCCGGCTCGTCGTCCGCCTCCGCGCCCACCGCCTCCGCGGCTGGCTCGTCGTCCGGCTCTCCGGCCACCGGCTCGGTACCGGCCGCCTCGTCGGACGCGGCGACGGCGACGGCACCCGGCGTCGTCGCCGGCTTCTCCGCCGCTGCCTGCTCCGGCGCAGCGTCCTCCTCGGAGGCCACCGCGTCGGGGCCCTCGGCGGCGACCGACTCCGTGCCCACGACCGCCTCGATCCCGGTCGCGCGGGTCTGTGCGACCGTTCCCTCCTCGATCTCCTTCGCGAAGTGGCAGGCCACCTTGTGCCCGTCGCCCAGGTCCGTCAGCTTCGGCCGGTCCGTGGCGCAGAGCGTGTCCTGCGCCCACGGGCACCGCGTGTGGAAGCGGCAGCCGGCCGGCGGGTTCGCGGGCGAGGGCAGGTCGCCGTGGAGCAGGATCCGCTCCCGCCGGTCCTCCACCTCCGGGTCCGGCACCGGCACCGCGGACATCAGCGCCTTGGTGTACGGGTGCTTGGGTCCCGCGTAGAGGGCGTCGCTCGGCGCCTCCTCCACCAGGCCGCCCAGGTACATGACCCCGATGACGTCCGAGATGTGCCGGACGACGGCGAGGTCGTGGGCGATGACGAGGTACGTCAGCCCGAGCGACTCCTGCAGTTCCTCCAGCAGGTTGATGACCTGCGCCTGGATGGAGACGTCCAGCGCCGACACCGGCTCGTCGCAGATGATCAGGTCCGGTTCGAGGACCAGCGCACGCGCGATGCCGATGCGCTGGCGCTGGCCGCCGGAGAACTCGTGCGGGTAACGGGAGAGCGCGTTGGCCGGGAGACCGACCTGGGCCAGGATCTCCTTGATCTTCTCGCGGCGTTCCTTCTGGTCCTTGCCGATCCCGTGCGCGGCCATGCCCTCGCTCAGGATCGACTCGATGTTCTGCCGCGGGTTGAGGCTGCCGAGCGGGTCCTGGAAGACCATCTGCAGCCGGCGGCGGAAGCCGCGCATCTCCTCGTTCGGCAGCTTCGCCAGATCCGTGCCGTCGAAGACGACCTCGCCGTCGGTGATGTCCACCAGCCGCAGGACCGCCCTGCCCAGCGTCGTCTTGCCGCAGCCCGACTCGCCCACCAGACCGTACGTCTGCCCCGCCTCGACCTTGAGCGAGACACCGTCGACGGCGTACACGTGGCCCACGGTGCGGTCGAAGAAGACGCCCTTCCTGACCGGGAAGTGGACCTTCACATCGTCGAGTTCGAGCAAGCTCATGCCGAGACCTCCGCCTTGGGCTTGGGAAGGACCGGGTTGACGCAGCGCACCTGGTGGCCGGCCGCGCGTGGTTCGGTCAGTTCGGGTGTGCCGGTCAGGCACTCCATCGTGTAGAAGTCGCAGCGGGGCGCGAAGGCGCAGCCGTCGGCCCAGGCGATCCTGTCGTTGATGGATCCGCGGATCGGGTTGAGCGGCTCGCCGCGCGGCGCGTCGAGCCGCGGGATGGAGCCGAGCAGACCGTGCGCGTACGGGTGGGTGGGGTGCGCGAACAGCTCGCGGCGGCCCGCCGACTCCACCGCCCGGCCCGCGTACAGCACGTTGACCTGGTCGCAGAGGCCGGCGACGACACCCAGGTCGTGGGTGATCATCAGCAGGGCGGTGCCCTCCTGGTCGACCAGTTCCTTGAGCAGTTCGAGGATCTGCGCCTGGATGGTCACGTCGAGCGCGGTCGTCGGCTCGTCGGCGATGAGCAGCCGGGGCGCGCAGGCCACCGCCATGGCGATGAGCGCGCGCTGGCGCATGCCTCCGGAGAGCTGGTGCGGGTACTCCTTCAGCCGCCGGTTCGGGTCGGGGATGCCGACCCTGTCCAGCAGGTGAGCGGCCTCCTTGCGGGCGGCCTCCCCCTTCAGTCCGCGGTGGCGCTGGAGGATCTCGGTGACCTGGACGCCGATGGGAACCACCGGGTTCAGCGAGGACAACGGGTCCTGGAAGATCATCGCCAGCCGGCTGCCGCGCATGTCGCGCAGCTTGCGCGGGCTCATGGTGAGCAGGTTCTCGCCGTCGAAGTCGGCACGTCCGCCGATCTTCACGCCCTTGGCCGGCAGCAGGCCCATCAGCGCGAGCGAGGTCACGGACTTGCCGCAGCCCGACTCGCCGACCAGCCCCACGACCTGGCCCTGGTCGACGTCGAAGGAGACGCCGTCGACCGCCGTGGACTCCTTGCGGCCGCGGCCGCCGAAGGTGACGCTGAGTTCGTCAACAGTAAGCAGTGCCATGGGACTTCAGCCTCGCAGCTTCGGGTCGAGGGCTTCGCGCATGGCCTCGCCGAGCAGGGTGAAGCCAAGGGCGGTGATGATGATGCCGACCGCCGGATAGACCGCCATCATCGGCTCGTTGTCGAAGAAGCGCTGCGCCTGCGAGAGCATGACGCCCCACTCCGGGATCGCCGGGTCGGGGTTGCCGAGGCCCAGGTACGACAGGGCCGCGGCCTCGATGATCGCGGTGGCGAGGCTGAGCGTCGCCTGGACGATGACCGGGCTCAGCGAGTTCGGCAGGATCTGGGTGAGGACGATCCGCTTGCGGCGTACGCCGAGCGCCTTCGCCGCGAGGACGTAGTCGGCGCCGCCCTGGGCGAGCATCGAACCACGCAGCAGACGGGCGAAGATGGGGATCTGGACAACACCCACGGCGATCATCACGGTCGTCAGGGACTGACCCATCACCGCGGCGATGGAGACCGCGAGCAGCAGCGACGGCAGCGACAGCATGATGTCGGTGATCCGCATGATCACGGTGTCGAGGCGCTGGCCGGGCCTGCCGCCGAGGGTCGCCGCGGCACCGGACAGCACACCCACGACAGCGCCGACGACGAGGCCGATGAGCATCGAGACGACGCCGACGAGCAGGGTCTGCCGGGCTCCGACGAGCATGCGGGAGAACATGTCACGGCCGAGGTGGTCCAGGCCGAACCAGTTCTCGCCGCGCATGCCGACGAACTTGCCCTGGTTGGTCAGGACTTCGTCGCGCCAGGTTTGGGCAGTGGGAGCGTGCGGGGCGATCCACGGGCCGATGACCGCCAGGACGACGAACGCGGCGATGATGACCACACCGATGACGGCCATCTTGCTGGACTTCAGGCGCCGCATCGCCTCGCGCCAGAGACTGGCGCCCGAGGTGACCTCGGTCTGCTGCATCAACTCGGCGAGCCGGTCGATCTTGTCGACTTTCTTGGTCATGGTCGTCACGTCAGTGCACCCGCACTCTCGGGTCGATGATGCTGTACGCGAGGTCGACCAGCAGGTTGATGAGGACGTACACCATCGCGATGAAGAGGATGAACCCGACGAGCACCGGGTAGTCCCGGGCGTCGATAGAGGTGCGGATGAAGGAGCCGATGCCGCCGAAGGAGAACACCGACTCGGTCAGCACCGCACCCGACAGCAGGCTGCCGGTCAGCAGACCGACGGCGGTGACCACCGGCAGCATCGCGTTGCGCAGGACGTGCCGGCCGCGCACGACGCGCTTGTCCAGACCCTTGGACTCGGCGGTGCGGATGTAGTCCTCGCCGAGGACCTCCAGGACGCTGGCGCGGGTCATGCGCACGATGACGGCGAGCGGGATGGAGGCGAGCGCGACGGCGGGGAGCACCAGGTGCATGATCGCGTCCCAGCTGGCGTCGAGTTCGCCGGTCAGCAGACCGTCGAGAACCGCGAATCCGGTGACGTCCGTGGCGTCGATACCCGTCGACAGCCGCCCGTAGCTCGGGAAGATGCCCAGTTGGACGGCGAAGACGCCCTTGAGGAGCAGGGCGAGGAAGAACACCGGGATACAGATGCCGACCAGCGATCCCGACACCGAGGCGACGTCGAGCCAGCCTCCGCGGCGCTTGGCCGCCAGGTAGCCGAGCGGGATGCCGACGGCGACCGCGATGAGGATCGCGGCGATGCTGAGTTCCACCGTGGCCGGGAAGCGCAGGGTGAATTCCTCCCACACCGGCTGGCCGGTCTGGGTGGAGGTGCCGAGGTCCAGTTCGACGATGCGCTTGAGGAAGCGCCAGTACTGGATGTGGACGGGCTCGTCGAGTCCCAGCGCCCGGTTGATGCGTGCCACTTCGGCTTCGGTCGCCCGCTCGCCCAGGATCGCTGAGGCGGGTCCGCCGGGCAGCCGGTTCAGCCAGAGGAAGAGGAGAACCGACAGGCCGAGCAGGGTGGGAATGAGCTGAAGCAGTCGTCGTATGACAAGTCGCAGCACCCCGCATGCCCCTTTCTTACGTGCGTCGATGCGACTCCGCCCGGCCACCTGGAGCGGTGGCCGGGCGGACCCGCTGGTGTGCGATTACTTGAACGAGGTCTCGGCGAAGTTCTCCTGCGTCAGCGGGGAGACGTTCGGCGGGTTGATGTTCTTGCCGAAGGCGATGGCCGGCGGGGAGGACGAGATCGGGATGCCCGGGACGTACTCCATGATCGCCTCGTTGGCCTTCTTGTACGCGTCGACGCGGCCGGCGGGGTCGGTGACCTTCGAGGCGGCGTTGACCGCGTCGAAGACCTTCTTGTCCTCGAAGCCCCACTGCTTGTCGGGCCCGGCGAACCAGGTGCCGATGAAGTTGAAGCCGTCGTTGAAGTCACCGGTCCAGCCGAGCATGTGCAGGGCGCAGGAGCCCGCCTCGGTGGCGTCCAGGTAGTCCGGGGCCCACTTCATGGCCTTCGGGGTGACGGTGATGCCGGCCTTCTCCAGGTCGGCCTTCATCAGCTCGAACATGTCCTGCGGGGCGGGCATGTACGGGCGGGTGACCTCGGTCGGGTAGCAGAACTCGATCTTGAGGTTCTCCTCGCCCGCCTTCTTGAGGAGCTCCTTGGCCTTGTTGGTGTCGAACGGGTAGGTCTTCACCTTGTCCGAGAAGCCGGCGACCGTGTCGGGCATGAACTGGGACGCGGCCTTGCCGCCCTCGGGCAGCTGCGTCTTGACCAGGTGCTCGCGGTCGATGGCGTGCGTGAGGGCCTGGCGGACCTCGGGCTTCTTCAGCGCCGGGTTCTTCGACTGCGTCATGCCGACGTAGAAGATGTTGAAGACGTCACGGGTCGGGACCTGGTAGCCCTCGCCCTCCAGGGTCTTCACATCGGCCGGGGCGACGAGGTCGTAGCCGTTGATGTCACCGGCCTGCAGGGCCTGGCGACGGCCTTCCTCGGTGTCGATCGTGCGGAAGACCAGGTTCTTGATCTTGGCCTTCTCGCCCCAGTAGTCGTCGAAGCGCTCGAGGGATACTTCCTTGTTGCCCTTGTTCCACTTCACGATCTTGTACGGGCCGGTGCCGGCGACCGTGCCGGCCTCCTGGCTGTACTTCGGGTACGTGATCGCGTCGCCCTTGGCGGTCGCGTCCTGCTTCGCGTACTCCTTGATCGCCTTCGGCGAGTGGATCGCCAGGGCCTGGAGGGAGAAGCCGCCGGGCAGGTTGGCGGAGGGCTCGTTGACCTCGATGACGGCGGTGTTCTCGTCCTTGGCGGTGCAGGACTTGTAGTTCGCCTTCGGAGCCTCGGGGTCCTCGTTCTTCGCGAACCCGCCCATGATGGTCTGCCAGTAGTAGGAGACCGCGCTGGACTGGTACGTGCCCTTCCAGTTGAACCAGTGGTCGTAGTTCGCGCAGACGGCGGCGGCGTTGAACGCCTCGCCGTCGTGGAACTTCACGTTCTTCCGGAGGTTGAACGTCCATACGGTGCCGGCCGGGTTGCTGGACCACTTCTCCGCGAGCCCGCCGACGAGCTTGCTGCCGCCCGACTCGTGCTCGAGCAGCGCCTCGAAGGCCTGGCGCGTGACGCGGAAGGTCTCACCGTCACTCGCGAGAGCGGGATCCAGAGAACCAGGGTCGCCGGCGCCGGCGAAGACGAAGGTGTCCTTCGCCGTCTTGTCACCGCCCTTGTCCCGCTCGCTGGCGCAACCTGTCGCGATCAGCCCGACGGCGACCGCCGCCGTGATCGCCCGGACAGGCCCGGACTTGAAAATTCGCATGGGTCCACCCCTGGTTCACCATGTGGAGTCTTGACCGGCCGAACACTACAGACGGGAGACACCAGGGAGAACGGTCCGGATAACGGTGATACCTAGTCGAGACCCGGACGCTCAACAAACCGGACTGATACGGGGCATCCCCACGCCGGGGGCCGAACCTCCCCGGCATCCGCGGCAGTCGACGAACGGTCAGCGAGCGCCCACCGGCGGGTAGCCGTAACCGCCGGCCGGCTGGGCCCCGCCGTGCGCCTCCCGGTCGTAGAAGGGCCGGGCGTTCGCCCGCATCCACATCGTCACCGGGTCGTACTCGTCCGACAGCGCGACCGTGGAGACCGGCAGCCCGTCCGGGACCGCGCCGATCGACTGCTGCATCATCGCCCGCGCCGCGTCGACCGCCTGCGGTCCGGTGTCGTACAGATCGAGCCCGATGGCGAGGTACGCGGGACCGACGGTGGGCTGCACCCAGGCGCGGCGCAGTGAGCGCACGGCCGGCGTGCGGTGCGCGTTCTGCGTGAGCAGCGCGTAGAACTGGGGGATCTCGACGGCCGGGTCCGACAGCCGCAGCGGTCCCGCGGGCATCCGGTCGAGGCCGGTGGCGATACGGCGCAGGTCCAGCCACGGGATGCCGACGCCGCCGCCCTGGGCGTGCGGATTGAGCCAGATGCCGCAGCGCTCGGGATACAGGGCGCGGGCGATGTCCCGGCCGGTGACGACCTCGTACGCGCGGCTCCAGCCGGAGACGGCGAGCTCCTGCGCCGAGGTCACGCACGGGGCGTAGCCGACGCCGTCGACCTCCATGTGCCCGTACTGCGCGTCGGGGGAACCGGGCTGCCCGTGCCACAGCAGCATCCAGATCCGGCCACCGGCGGGGTCGGCGAGGGCGTGCAGCAGTGCCTCGTACGCGTCGTAGCGCCCGGGAGTCACCTGGCGCAGCATGTGCTCGACCTGCCCGGTCGCCGCGGTGCCTGACGCGCTCACCCTGGATTCCGCCCCTCTTCGATCCGTACCCGTGCCCGAGTGGTCCGTCCCTGTGTCAGGGGACCTCCGGCCAGGCCATCAAACCAGCTTAAGCGGCCGTCCTGGCACCGGCTTGACTTCTACGCGTGATGTCGTTGATAGAAGGGGCGTACGCGCTCCAGCATCCAGTCGCCCACGGGATCCTGCGCGACGTCCAGCAGGACGAGATTCACCGGCCAGGGGACGTGGACGCGACTGAGCGCGCGACCGAGCGCGTCCATGGGGGCGTTGCGGTCGCCCTCCCACGAGGAGAGCTGGACGCCCACGAAGAGGACCGGCGCCTCGCCCTCGACGGAGGCGAGCGCCCGGCGCGCCGTGAGCACGACGCCGGTGGCCTCGAACTCGCCGGCCGCGGCGGCGAGGAAGTCGACGGGCTCCTCCTGCCAGTCCGGCTCGAAGAGCCGCACCCGCCCGCCGGACGCGGCACCATCCAGCGGGGTGCGCCCCACGCGGCACAGCTCGGCGACGGCGGGGGGCGGCAGGGGGACGCCGACGGTGCCGCCGGGGTTCACGGCGATGCCGAGCTGCGGGGGCAGCCCGCGGGCGAACTCGCGCGCGGGGGCGACGGTGAACGACATGTGGGAGCCCACGACGGTCAGGAACTGGTGCTCGGAGCTGAAGACGGGTACGTAGGCGGCGCCCTCGATCTCCATGGTGGGCAGGTCGAGATCGAGGCTGTCGGGCCCGCCGCCGTTGGGCAGGGGGACCCAGACACTGCTGCGGCCGAGCACCTCGACGATGCGGGCTCCGGCGGAGGGGGTGCCGACGGATGCGCCGAGGACCTCCTCCAGCTCGTTCCCGGGCCAGCCGCGGTACGGATTCTCCATGCGCTCGTCTCTTCCTCCCCGGGGCGCGCGCCCCGGCGCCGTGCGTGTTCGCGGCGTCGACGATAGTGGCCGGGCCTCGGGACCGCTGCGCGGGGCCTCCCCCACCCCGCCCCTCCCCGACCCCGGGCCTCCGCCCCGGCCCCCGTTGCCCGCCGGCGCTTGAGGCGCGGGGGTCGGGGCAGCGCCCGGGAATGCGCGCTGCGGGCGCGAGGGCCGTCGATGCCCCACGAGGGCCCGGGGGCGGGTCCCCGATGAGCGCGCTCATCTCACCGGGCCGTCGGCCCCCGCCGCGCACGGCCAACCGGCGCCGCCGACCACAAACCAGCCCCGCCGGCGATTGAGGCGCGGGGCTCGGGGCAGCGCCCCGACAAGCGCGCCCACCACACCGGGCCGTCCGCCCCGACCCGCGGGGCACGGGGGCCGGAGCCCCGGTGAGTGCGCCGGGCCTCATGGCCGTCCGCCCCTGCCGCGTACTGCGCCCGGGCCCGCACGGTCAACCGGCGCCGCCCGCCACAACCAGCCCCGCCGGCGCTTGAGACTCGGGGCAGCGCCCCGACAAGCCCACGCCATGGGGGCCCGGGGCAGTGCCCCGACAAGCGCGCCATGGGGGCGCGGGGCAGGGCCCCGACAGGCGCGCACCTCACGGGGCCGTCGGCCCCTGCCGACCGGCGCCGCCGGCGACCCGTGGGGGCGGAGCCCCCGACCTCACCCGCCCCCAGGGTCAGCGGGACGTGAAGCCGAGGACGTGGAGGCGGCCCGCAGCCTCCCGGTCCAGAAGGACCGCCGACGTGCAGCCTCGCGGCAGGCGGCCCGACTCGGCGTCGGCGATCAGGCGGCCCACCGCCCGGCGGTGGCGGGCGAAGGCGTACCCCGACACCCCGCGCCCCCGCTCCCGCTGGCCCTGTCGCGCCACCCGCGGCGGCACGTCCAGCAGCACCAGATGCAGCGACGCCCCGCGCCGCCGCGCCTCCCGCGCCAGCCAGCGCCGCACCCAGGCCTGGGTGCCGCAGTCGTGCACCACCACGCTCTCGCCCGAGCGCAGGGCGCGCCACAGGCCCGCGTAGTGCGCGAGGCGCACGAGGGGGCGGTAGACGGCGTAGGGCAGAAGGCGGGGCGTGCGCGCGTCCCACCGGTCACGGGTGTCCTGCGAGTCGATCCCGCGCCCGGTCACCGCGCGCTTCATCATCGTCGTCTTGCCGCTCCCGGGCAGCCCCGAGACGACCACCACGTCACCGGCCGCGAACTCCAGGGCGCGCGGGCCGCGGCCCGCGCGGGCCCGCAGGTCGCGCAGGACGGGCGCGGGCGCCCCGAGCAGGCCACTGACGGAGGCGCCCTGCTGGACGGGCATCCCCGCAGCTGTGGCGGCGTATGCGCCGGACCGCTGCAACATCATCACGCTCCCCCAAGTCGGGTCACCCCACCCTTGCCCATGAAGTGTAAAGAACTGGTAATACAGGACAACCGACTTTGCCACGGTCCGCGCGCCCCACTCCCGCCGCAGGCGTGCAATGATGTGCGCGCCAACTGCATACCGGCCGCTTGAATCCGCGCGGGAGAGTCCCGGCCACCTGGTGTGGCGGGGCGCCGAAGGAGCAAGTTCCTCCCTTGAATCTCTCAGGCCCCGTACCGCGTGCGATGAGGCAGATCTGAAAAGAGAGTCGCCCGGACGGCTCCACCCAAGGTGCAAGCCACGACCATCCATACGCGGGGTCGCGGCGAACCTCTCAGGTTCCGATGACAGATGGGGAGGATTGTCCTCGCAGCCATGCCCTGGGAGCCCTACCTATGAGCAACGCCCCCCGTCGTACAGCGCTCGATGCCCTGCATCGTTCGCTGGGCGCGACCATGACCGACTTCGCCGGCTGGGACATGCCGCTGCGTTACGCCAGCGAGCGCGACGAGCACCACGCCGTCCGCACGACCGCCGGTCTTTTCGACCTCTCGCACATGGGCGAGATCACCGTCACGGGCCCGCAGGCCGTCGACGTGCTGAACTACGCGCTCGTCGGCAACATCGACACGGTGGGCCCCGGCCGGGCCCGCTACACGATGATCTGCCAGGAGAACGGCGGCATCGTCGACGACCTGATCGTCTACCGCCTCGGTGACACCGAGTACATGGTCGTGGCCAACGCCGGCAACGCCCAGATCGTCCTCGACGCGCTCACCGAGCGCGCGGCCGGCTTCGACGCGCAGGTGCGCGACGACCGCGACGCGTACGCGCTGATCGCGGTCCAGGGTCCCCAGTCCCCCGGCATCCTCGCCTCGCTCACCGACGCCGACCTCGACGGCCTGAAGTACTACGCGGGCCTGCCGGGCACCGTCGCGGGCGTCCCGGCGCTCATCGCCCGTACGGGCTACACCGGCGAGGACGGCTTCGAGCTGTTCGTCGAGCCGCAGCACGCCGAGAAGCTGTGGCAGGCGCTGACCGAGGCGGGTGCCCCGGCCGGGCTGATCCCCTGCGGCCTGTCCTGCCGCGACACGCTGCGCCTGGAGGCGGGCATGCCGCTGTACGGGCACGAGCTGACCACGGCGCTCACCCCGTTCGACGCGGGTCTCGGCCGGGTCGTGAAGTTCGAGAAGGACGGCGACTTCGTCGGCCGCGAGGCGCTCGCGGCCGCCGCCGAGCGCGCCCAGACGGCGCCGCCGCGCAAGCTCGTCGGCCTGGTCGCCGAGGGCCGCCGGGTGCCGCGGGCCGGCATGGACGTGGTCGCCGAGGGCAAGGTCATCGGCACGGTCACCTCGGGCGCGCCGAGCCCGACCCTCGGCAAGCCGATCGCCATGGCGTACGTGGACGCTGCCCATGCCGCGCCGGGCACGCCGGGCGTCGGCGTCGACATCCGCGGCACGCACGAGCCGTACGAGGTCGTGGCGCTGCCCTTCTACAAGCGCCAGAAGTGATCGTCCGCACCCCCTCTTCGTTCACCACCACTCCCCCGCGTACAGGAGAATTCAGGTCATGAGCAACCCCCAGCAGCTGCGCTACAGCAAGGAGCACGAGTGGCTGTCGGCCGCCGAGGACGGCGTGTCGACGGTCGGCATCACGGAGCACGCGGCGAACGCGCTCGGCGACGTGGTGTACGTCCAGCTCCCCGAGGTGGGTGACACGGTGACCGCGGGCGAGACCTGCGGCGAGCTGGAGTCCACCAAGTCGGTCAGCGACCTGTACTCGCCGGTCAGCGGTGAGGTCACCGAGACCAACGAGGATGTCGTCAACGACCCGTCGCTGGTGAACTCCGCGCCCTTCGAGGGCGGTTGGCTCTTCAAGGTGCGCGTCGCCGAGGAGCCGAAGGACCTGCTCTCCGCCGACGAGTACACCGATTTCGCGGGCTGACCCACGACGTTAGGGACCGAGTGATGTCGCTTCTCAACACCCCTCTTCACGAGCTGGACCCGGATGTCGCCGCCGCTGTCGACGCCGAGCTCCACCGTCAGCAGTCCACCCTGGAAATGATCGCGTCGGAGAACTTCGCCCCGGTCGCGGTCATGGAGGCCCAGGGCTCCGTCCTGACCAACAAGTACGCCGAGGGCTACCCCGGCCGCCGCTACTACGGCGGCTGCGAGCACGTCGACGTGGTCGAGCAGATCGCGATCGACCGCATCAAGGAGCTGTTCGGCGCCGAGCACGCCAACGTGCAGCCCCACTCCGGCGCGCAGGCCAACGCCGCCGCCATGTTCGCGCTGCTCAAGCCGGGCGACACGATCATGGGTCTGAACCTGGCCCACGGCGGTCACCTGACCCACGGCATGAAGATCAACTTCTCCGGCAAGCTCTACAACGTGGTCGCCTACCACGTCGACGACGCCACCGGGCAGGTCGACATGGCCGAGGTCGAGCGCCTGGCCAAGGAGTCCAAGCCCAAGCTCATCGTCGCCGGCTGGTCCGCGTACCCCCGGCAGCTCGACTTCGCCGCCTTCCGCCGGATCGCGGACGAGGTCGGCGCCTACCTCATGGTCGACATGGCCCACTTCGCGGGCCTGGTCGCCGCGGGTCTGCACCCCAACCCGGTGCCGCACGCCCACGTGGTCACCACCACGACGCACAAGACCCTCGGCGGCCCCCGCGGCGGCGTCATCCTGTCCACCGCCGAGCTCGCCAAGAAGATCAACTCCGCGGTCTTCCCCGGCCAGCAGGGCGGCCCGCTGGAGCACGTCATCGCCGCCAAGGCCGTCTCCTTCAAGGTCGCCGCGAGCGACGAGTTCAAGGAGCGCCAGCAGCGCACCCTCGAAGGCGCCAGGATCCTCGCCGAGCGCCTGGTCCGGGCGGACGTCACCGAGCACGGCGTCTCCGTCCTGTCCGGCGGCACCGACGTGCACCTCGTCCTGGTCGACCTGCGCAACAGCGAGCTCGACGGACAGCAGGCCGAGGACCGCCTCCACGAGGTCGGCATCACCGTCAACCGCAACGCCGTCCCGAACGACCCGAGGCCCCCGATGGTCACCTCGGGCCTGCGGATCGGCACCCCGGCCCTCGCCACCCGCGGCTTCGCGGCCGAGGACTTCCGCGAGGTCGCCGACATCATCGCCGAGGCCCTCAAGCCCACCTACGACGCGCAGGCCCTGCGCGCCCGGGTCACCGCCCTCGCCGACAAGCACCCCCTCTACCCCGGACTGTGACGGATCTCCCGTAACGGCCCGGAGCCAAACAAATGGGGCACCGCGCACACTGGACAGTGAGCGCGGTGCCCCGCACCACGTTTCCACCGCATCGCTCTGCACCACCTGGCAGACACCGGCGTCTACCACCCCACAAGGAGTTTTCCGTGGCCCTTTCGGTCTTCGACCTGTTCTCGATCGGCATCGGCCCCTCCAGCTCCCACACGGTGGGCCCGATGCGTGCCGCCCGGATGTTCGCCCGGCGGCTGAAGAACGAGGGCCTGCTGGCCCCGACCGCCTCGATACGCGCCGAGCTGTACGGCTCCCTCGGCGCGACCGGCCACGGCCACGGCACGCCCAAGGCCGTCCTGCTGGGCCTGGAGGGCGACTCGCCGCGCACGGTCGACGTCGAGACCGCCGACGACCGGGTCGAGCGGATCAAGCACGACAAGCGGATCTCTCTGCTGGGCATGCACGAGATCGGCTTCGACTTCGGCAAGGACCTGGTCCTGCACCGCCGCAAGGCCCTGCCCTACCACGCCAACGGCATGACGCTGCGGGCCCACGACGCCGAGGGCACGACGCTGCTGGAGAAGACGTACTACTCGGTCGGCGGCGGTTTCGTGGTCGACGAGGACGCGGTCGGCGAGGACCGGATCAAGCTCGACGACACCGTGCTGAAGTACCCCTTCCGCACCGGTGACGAGCTGCTGCGCCTCACCAGGGAGACCGGCCTGTCGATCTCCGCGCTGATGCTGGAGAACGAGAAGGCCTGGCGCACCGAGGAGGAGATCCGCACCGGACTGCTGGACATCTGGCGGGTCATGGAGGCGTGCGTGGCGCGCGGCATGTCCCGCGAGGGCATCCTGCCCGGCGGCCTCAAGGTCCGCCGCCGCGCGGCCACCACGGCCCGCAAGCTGCGCTCCGAGGGCGACCCGCAGGCGCTCGCCATGGAGTGGATCACGCTGTACGCGATGGCCGTGAACGAGGAGAACGCGGCCGGCGGCCGGGTCGTCACCGCCCCGACGAACGGCGCGGCCGGCATCATCCCGGCGGTCCTGCACTACTACGTGAACTTCGTGCCCGGCGCCGACGAGGAGGGTGTGGTCCGCTTCCTGCTCGCGGCGGGCGCGATCGGCATGCTCTTCAAGGAGAACGCCTCCATCTCCGGCGCCGAGGTCGGCTGCCAGGGCGAGGTCGGCTCCGCCTGCTCGATGGCCGCGGGCGCGTTCGCGGAGGTGCTCGGCGGCTCTCCGGAGCAGGTCGAGAACGCCGCGGAGATCGGCATGGAGCACAACCTGGGCCTGACCTGCGACCCGGTCGGCGGCCTCGTCCAGATCCCGTGCATCGAGCGCAACGGCATGGCGGCGGTCAAGGCCGTCACCGCCGCCCGGATGGCCATGCGCGGCGACGGCACCCACAAGGTGTCCCTGGACAAGGTCATCAAGACCATGAAGGACACCGGCGCGGACATGTCGGTGAAGTACAAGGAGACGGCGCGCGGCGGTCTCGCGGTGAACATCATCGAGTGCTGAGCGTCCGACACGGGCGAGGCGCCCCCCGGGATCCCGGGGGGCGCCTCGTCGTTTCTGCGGACCTACGCGCGGGTGCCGCCGACGGGCCCCGCGCCGCAGCCTCAGGCCTTGTTCAGGTGGTCCCAGAACTCGTCGAACGACAGGAGCTTGTCCTTGTCGGTGTCCTGCGCGGCGATCACGGCCTCGGCGACCGACTCGGTGACGTTCCAGTCACCCATCTGAGCCATCGCCGTCTTGTACTCGGCCGCAGTGATGAAGCCGTCGCCGTCCGCGTCGTAACGGTCGAACGCCTTGCGTGCTTCCTCGATGTCCGCCACAGTCCACCCCTTCTTGGTGCATTACTGACGGGGGTCAGATTATCGGCCCGTTCGGGTGATCATGGAGGGGAGCCCGGGACCACGGGCACGGGGAGGCGTGCGATGAGCGGGACACTGGCGGAGATTCTCAAAGCCGCGGCGGAGGGACGGTTTCCGCCGCCGGACGGATCGGTGACGGTGGTCGGGCAACCGGACGCCCGGGACGCGGGCGTGGTGGCCTTCACCGCCCACTCGGTGGTCTTCACCGACGAGGATCCGGCATGGGTACGGGAGCAGTTGGCGGCGACGGCGGCCGATCCGCTCGCGGCGGCGATGAATCCGGGGTTCCTGTGGGCCCTGATGGCCCGAACGGGCCGCCGTATGGACACCATCGACCTGGTGACCGTCGCCGGCTCGCTGCCCGGCGACCCCGGCCTCCGGCTGCGTGAGCTGGTGGACCCGGACCATCCCCGCGTGGCGAGTGCCCTCAAGCGCCGCCGGGACGTGCGGGTGTGGGCCGCCGACGCGGGAGTGCTGATCCTCGGCCGCGGGGTGGCGGACCGCTGGGAGGTGTCGGTCGAGGTCGACGAGGAGGCGCGCGGCAAGGGCCTCGGCCAGGCACTGGCCCGTGCCGCCCGTCATCTGGTGCCGGGGCCGGTGGTGTGGTCGCAGCAGGCGCCGGGCAACGCCCGCAGCGTACGGGCGTTCCAGGCGGCCGGGTACCGGCCCGTCGGCTCGGAGGCGGTCCTCGCGGCGTACTGAGCGGGGACGCAGCCCCGCCCCGGCTGCTCATGGTCCCCGTGGCACCGCCCGTGCAACGTCACCCGCCCGTGGCCGAGTTCGCGGGCCTACCGGAAGACGCCGGTGTGGCCGAGGGAGTAGCGGCCGGGCTGCGGGTAGACGGCGAGCCCGTGGGGGCCGCTGCCGACGGGGATGCGGGCGAGCTGCTCGCCGGTCCTCGTGTCGATGGCGTACACCTCGGCGTCGTAACGCCCCGAGAGCCACAGCACCTTGCCGTCGGCGGACACGCCGCCCATGTCCGGGCTGCCGCCGTCCGGCAACTGCCACTTCTTCGTCACCTTGTTGCGGGCGAAGTCGAAGACGGAGATCGAGCCCTCGCCGCGGTTGGAGATGTACATCTCCTTGGAGTCGCGGCTGACGTAGAGGCCGTGGGCGCCCTTGCCGGTGGGCAGCAGCGCGGGCTCGGTGAACTTCTCTCCGTCGAGGACCCACACGCCGTGCGCCACCATGTCGGCGATGTAGAAGGTCTTGCCGTCCGGGGAGAGCTTGACGTCCTGCGGCATGGCGCCCTCGTAGGGCAGCCGCTGCTGGCCGACGACCTTCATCTTCTCCGTGTCGACCTTGAGCAGTTCGGCGGAGAACTCGCAGGAGACGATGAAGTACCGGCCGTCGGCGGAGAAGTCCGCGTGGTTGACGCCGTAGCAGGAGACGGGCTCGGTGTGCCTGGTCGCCATGGTGTGCGGATCGCGGAAGACGAGTTCGCGGTCGAGGGAGGCCATGACGACGGCGTACTTGCCGTTGGGTGTGAAGTACAGGTTGTACGGGTCGTGGACGTCGACCGGCTTGCCCGCCTTCCCCGTGGCGGGGTCGATCGGCGTGAGCGTGTGGCCGCGGTTGTTGTTGACCCACAGCGTCTTCAGATCCCAGGAGGGGACGACGTGCTGCGGCTGCACGCCGACCGGGATGGTGTCGATGACCTCGTACGTCGCGGGGTCGATGACCGAGACCGTGTTGGAGTTGGTGTTGGGGACGTACACCCGCGAGGGGAAGCCCTTGACGACCGGCGAGAGCATGCCGGGCCGGTCGGCGGCGTAGATGTCCTCGGGGTCCTGGACCGGTGGCATGCCGGGCAGCCCGGCCGGGGTGGCCGCGATCTTCTTCTGCTCGACGGGCGGGGCGGCCTGCTCGGTGCCGCGTGCCCCGGCCTTCTCGCCGCCCGAGCCGCAGCCGGCGAGCAGAAGGAGGAGGGCGCCGACGAGGAGCGCCGTGGTCCGCTGGGTGAGGGAGGTCGTCGGATGCATCGGCAGCTCCGTGGTGATCACCGCAGGCGATCCGCGGCGGTTCGGGGTCACGGAGATGCACAGTAGGGGTGGATGAGGCAAAAGGTAATGATTGACCCAATTCACTCGCACCACGGGTCGCGGGGCACACGCCCACCAGTAGCGGCGACGGCCGATGAAATACGCCCTGATGTCGATATCTATACGGCCATCACAAGGACGGCGCCCTGTTTCACCTACGATTCACGCGCGGAACATCCGATTAATTACTGTTTTTGACGGCATCTGGAGTTTTGGCGACGAGGCGTCCGTCTGTCATAGTCGACGACACGACCCCCATTGACCCGGGCCAGGTCGTCACCAGCCGCCGTGGATGACACCCCCCCGATCCACGGCGCTCCCCACGGAAGCCCCCGACGCGCCGCACGACGGCGCACGGGGGCTTCTGTGCGTTCTCGCGGCCGGACCATCGGCCGCAGGCACGCCTCAGCGGTCGACGACGCGCATCTCGAACCACGTGGTCTTGCCGCGCGGCAGCAGATCGACGCCCCAGCGGTCGGAGAGGGTGTCGACGAGGAACAGGCCGCGGCCGCTGGTGTCGAGGTCGTGGACCGGCATGAGACAGGGCAGTCCGCGCGACGGGTCGCGCACCTCCACCCGGACCCAGCCCCGGCGGCGCAGCATCCGCAGGCCGAAGACGCGCGCCCCGGTGTGACGGACCGCGTTGCCCACCAACTCCGAGACGAGCAGCACCGCGTGCTCACAGGTCTGGGCCGGCAGCGCCCACTGGCGCAGCACCACGCACTGGGTGAGCCGACGCGCCGTGCCCGCGGATTCCGGGCGCGACGGCAGCCGGACTTCCTCCTCCGTCGGATTGCCGTACAACTCCAGCGCCTTGAGCGCCTGTTCGTCGTCCACGGCCGGCATCCACCGCGCGGCGGTCGCGCCGGCGCGCTGCCGCGGTTGTCCCACACCCTCCAGGCCCGCCATGTCTCCATCATGGCCGCAATGAGACGTTCACGTGGCCGCTCCCGGGGAACAGGCCCCCCGGAACACTCGGTTCCAGGGGGCCGGCCCGGCATATGCCACTGACGTCATCCAGCTCTCCATACCCGGCGTGACCTGCACCGATGGCACTTCTGTGAAGGTGTTCGGCGCACTCGGCCGGGCATCCTCACGGATTCCCTCCCCCGGCCGGGACGATCCGGGCACGCGATTGACGCGGGCGTGCCACGGATCTCAACTGCTGGCGGTTCAGAGGAACTTGGCCTTTCCCGGGCCCTCCTCGACGAAGCTGCGCATGCCGCGCTCGCGGTCCTCGGTCGCGAACAGGCCCGCGAACCAGTTCCGTTCGACGGCGAGGCCCGTCTCGATGTCCGTCTCCAGGCCCGCGTCCACCGACTCCTTCGCGGCGCGCAGCGCCAGCGCCGGGCCCTTGGCCAGCTTCGCCGCCCATGCGCGAGCCTGCTCGTAGACCTCGGCGGCCGGGACGACACGGTCGACCAGGCCGACCGTGAGCGCCTCGTCCGCCGCGACCATCCGGCCGGTGAAGATCAGGTCCTTGGCCCGGGACGGGCCGATCAGCCGGGACAGCCGCTGGGTGCCGCCCGCGCCCGGGATCAGGCCGAGCAGGATCTCGGGCTGGCCGAGCTTGGCGTTGTCGGCGGCGATCCGGTAGTCGGCGCAGAGCGCGAGTTCGCAGCCGCCGCCGAGCGCGTATCCGGTGACCGCGGCGACGACGGGCTTGGGGATGCGGGCGACGGCGGTGAAGGAGTCCTGCAGGGCACGGGAGCGCACGATCATCGCCGTGTGGTCCATCGCCTGCATCTCCTTGATGTCCGCGCCGGCCGCGAACACCTTCTCACCGCCGTAGAGGATGACGGCGCGGACGTCCTCGCGGCGGGTCGCCTCTTCGGCGAGCTCCCGCAGCCGGTCCTGCACGGCGATGTCGAGGGCGTTCATCGGGGGCCGGTCCAGGCGGATGGTGCCGACGCCTTCGGAGACTTCGAGGGAAACGGTCATGGAGGGAAGGTTAGCCGCCGTTAACGGCGCGGGGCCCGGCGCATGAGGGTTTGGGGGGATCCCCCAAAAAGCACAGCCTCACAGCGCCGGGCCCCGCGGATGTCCGCGTTACGCGATCCACTCCGACCACGGCATGTTCCAGCCGTTCAGGCCGTTCTCCGGGGCGATCTGCTTGTCCTTGGAGTTCTTCACGATCACCACGTCGCCGATGATCGAGTTGTTGTAGAGCCAGGCCGCCGGGGTGCCCTTGTCGTACGCGCCGCGCACGTCGCGCAGGCCGACGCAGCCGTGGCTGACGTTCGCCGAGCCGAACGTGCCCGCCGGGGCCCAGTAGTTGCCGTGGATGAACGTGCCCGAGGTGGACAGGCGCATCGCGTGCGGCACGTCCTTGATGTCGTACTCGCCGCCGAAGCCCACCGTGGCGCCGTTCATCCGGGTCACCTTGTACTTCTCGCTGATGACCATCTGCCCGTTGTACGTGGTGGTCGACGGCGCGCCCGCGGTGATCGGGATGTTCTTGATCTCCTTGCCGTCACGGACGACCCGCATGGTGTGCGCGGACGCGTCGACCGTGGAGACCTGCGAGCGGCCGATGGTGAAGGAGAAGCTTTTCGCCTGCTTGCCGTAGACGCCGGGGCGGCCCTCGACGCCGTCCAGGTTCAGCTTGACCGTGACCTTGGTGCCCGCGGCCCAGTACTTCTCGGGGCGGAAGTCGAGGCGGTCGTTGCCGAACCAGTGGCCCTCGATCGGCACGGACGGCTCCGCGGTCACCTTGATGGCCTTCTCGACCGCCTCGGGGTTCGTGATGCCCCGGGTGAAGTTGATGGACACCGGCATGCCCACGCCGACCGTCGAACCGGCCTCGGGCGTGTAGTGGCCGATGAAGGTGTTCTTGGGAACGAGGGTGGTGAACGTGGTGTCCTTGGCCGACTCACGGCCGTCGGAGTCCTTCGCGACCGCGTGCACCTTGTACTTGGTGGAGCCCGCCAGGTGCTGCGACGGCTCCCACGAGGCGCCGTCGCCGGAGATCCGGCCGTCTATCGTCGTGCCCTTGTCGTCCTGCACGGTGACGGTGGTCAGCTTCCCGCCGGCCGCGGTGACGTTCAGGGCACCGCTCGTGGCGACGGCGTCGGCGCCGTCCTTGGGCGCGATCGTCACCACGGCCCGGGAGGCCGCGTTCTCGACCCGGCCGCCGTCCTTCTTGCCGGCACCGTCGTCGCCGTTGCCGGATCCCCCGCCTGCGCAGGCCGTGAGCACCAGCAACGCCCCCAGCGCCAGCGCGGACACCCGGGCGCCCCCGCGCCCGTACGCCCTGTGGCCCGCCCCGGCCGATGCCCCCGATATCGGCTGCCCGTTCACTGTTGTGTTCTCCCCTCAGCACGGCCTGGCCACGCCACGGCCCCGCACCCCCGCGTGCCTCACGCACGCACACAGACAGAAAATCACACGGCTGGTCACCGAAACTCCCCACGAATGTCACCGTTCAGTCCCAACCTGTCCATCGGCCGGGCACGGAACACCTGCCACAGGGGTGGGGCCGGGCAGCGGCGGCGATCCGGGGGCCATGTCCGTGCCGCACGGAGGGGAGCCGCGCGTCACTCCAGGGCCGAACCCTCCTTCCACTTCCGCCAGTCCATGTTCCAGCCGCCGAGCCCGTTGTCCGGCGCGACCGTCCTGTCCTTGGAGTTGACCACCTCGACCACGTCGCCGATCAGGGTGCGGTCGAAGAACCACCCGGCGGGGGACTCGCTGCTGCCGCCCTTCTCGTCGCGCAGCCCCACACAGCCGTGACTGACGTTCGCCGAGCCGAACGTCTCGCCCGCGACCCAGTAGTTCCCGTGCAGGAAGGTGCCCGAGGTCGTCAGGCGGATCGCGTGCGGCACGTCCTTGATGTCGTACTCGCCCCGGCCGTCCTTCTTCTTGAAGCCGACCGTCGCGCCGTTCATCCGGGTCACGTCGTACATCTCGGTCACGACCATCTTGCCGTTGTACGTCGTCGTCTTGGGCGCCCCGGCCGTGATCGGCACCGTCGCCAGCAGCCGCCCGTCCCGTACGACCCGCATGGTGTGCGCTGCCGCGTCGACCGTGGAGACCTGCGAACGGCCCACGGTGAAGGTGATCTTCTTCTGCTGGATGCCGTACACCCCGGGTGCGGCCTCCACGTCCCTCAGCCCGATGTCGATGGTGACGCGTGTGCCCGGCTTCCAGTACGTCTGCGGCCGGAAGTCGAGCCGCCCGTACTCGAACCAGTGGCCCACGATCTCGACCGGGGGCGAGGAGGTGACGCGGATGGCGCGCTCGACGGCGGCGCGGTTCTCGATCGTCTGGTTGAAGGTGAAGGAGACGATCATTCCGGTGCCGACGGTCGAACGGTGCTCCGGTTTGAAGTAGGCGGTGAAGTGGTGCTCCGGGACCGCCGTGGTGAACGTGGTGTGGCGCGCCATGCGGCGGCCGTGGCCGTCGAGCGCGACGACGTCGACGCTGTATTTGGCGGCGAGTTCCAGCCGGGTCCCCTCCTTGAGGGTCCAGCGCAGTCCGTCCGCCGAGACGGCGCCCGGCACCTCGGTGCGGCCCGCCGCCTCGACCCGGGTCACCTTCACCCGCTCCAGGCGGCCGCCGGGCAGCTCGACCTCCAAGGGCGCTTCGGGACCGACGCCCTTGGCGCCGTCCTCGGGGGTCACCCGGATCGTGTCCTCGGGTGCCCGTGGCTTGTTGCCGACGTCCAGCGTCCGGCCGGTGCAGCCGGCGAGCCCCACGACGAGTCCTGCCCCGGCCACGGCGAGGGCCGCGCACCGCCCTGCCCGCTTCAGTACATGTCTCACGTACCGACCAACGACCACCCCCCTCCGCGGGCAACGTGGGGGTGGGCCGATGTTGGGACGAGCGCCGCGCGGGCAGACATGGTGAAAGACCGTACGAGGGCCGCCGCGGAAGGGACGCCGGGGCGGCCCGATGGGGCTGTCCGGCCGTGCCGGCGGGACGGTCTCGTGCCGGGAGGGGCCCTCCCGGCAGGCCCCGACGAGCCGCGGGAGGCCGACAGGTGTCGAGCGCAGCCGAGCAGGAGACGGTGGACGAGGGTGTACGGGGCGGGCCGCCGCGTGCGCCTTCGGCGGCGGCCGGCGCGGAGGGCCGCCGGGCGGCGGTGCGCGCCGCGCCGGCCTGGCCGGGGACCCCGACCCCGCTGGGGGCGCGGTACCGGGTCGGGCCCGACGGGGTCGCGGGCACCAACTTCGCGCTGTGGGCGGGCGGGGCCGAGGCCGTCGAGCTGTGCCTGTTCGACGGGCCCGGCCCGTCGGCCGCCGAGACGCGGGTGCCGCTGACGGAGCTGACGCACGAGATCTGGCACGGTTTCGTGCCCGGTGTGGGGCCCGGTCACCGGTACGGCTACCGCGTGCACGGCCGCTGGGACCCGTGGACGGGAGCCCGCTGGAACCCGGCGAAGCTGCTGCTCGATCCATACGCCCGCGCGGTCGACGGGGACTACGCCGACTTCGGGCTGCCGCCGGAGGTCTACGGGCACGTGCGGGACTGGCCGCAGCAGCACGTCGCCGACACCGTGCGCGACGACCGGGACTCGGCTCCGTTCGTACCGAAGGGCGTCGTGGTCCACGACGACGCCGACGGCGACGAGTGGATGGACGACCGCAGGCCCAAGACGCCGTGGGCGGACTCGGTCATCTACGAGCTGCACGTACGCGGCTTCACCAGGCTGCACCCCGGCATCCCCGAGCACCTGCGCGGCACGTACGCGGGGCTCGCGCATCCGGCCGCGATCGAGCACCTGGTGGGCCTCGGGGTGACGGCGGTGGAGCTGCTGCCCGTGCACCAGTTCGCGCACGAGGACCATCTGCTGCGGCGGGGGCTCGTCAACTACTGGGGCTACAACTCCATCGGCTACTTCGCCCCGCACGCCGCGTACGCGGCCGCCGGCACGGCCGGGCAGCAGGTCGGCGAGTTCAAGCGGATGGTGCGGGCGCTGCACGCCGCCGGGATCGAGGTCATCCTCGACGTGGTCTACAACCACACGGCGGAAGCGGACGAGTTGGGCCCCATGCTGTCCCTGCGCGGCATCGACAACCGCGGCTACTACCGCCTCCAGCACGATGCCCGCAGATACGCCGACTACACGGGCTGCGGCAACACCCTGCACGTGGTGCAGCCCCATGTGCTGCGGCTGATCACCGACTCGCTGCGATACTGGGTCACCGAGATGGGTGTGGACGGCTTCCGTTTCGACCTGGCGGCGGCGCTGGCCCGCTCGATGCACGACGTCGACATGCTGTCCCCCTTCCTCGCCGTCATCGCCCAGGACCCGGTGCTGCGGCGGGTGAAGCTGATCGCCGAGCCGTGGGACGTCGGCAACGGCGGGTACCAGGTGGGCGCGTTCCCCCCGCTGTGGACGGAGTGGAACGACCGATACCGCGACGCCGTACGGGACTTCTGGCGCGGTGCGCTGCACGACGTGCGGGACCTCGGCTACCGGCTGTCGGGCTCCAGCGACCTGTACGCGTGGGGCGGGCGCCGCCCGTACGCGTCGATCAACTTCGTCACCGCGCACGACGGTTTCACCCTGCGCGACCTGGTCAGCTACGAACACAAGCACAACGAGGCCAACGGCGAGGGCAACAGGGACGGGACGAACGACAACCGGTCCTGGAACTGCGGCGTCGAGGGCGAGACGGACGACCCGCGGGTCAACGCGCTGCGCCGCAGGCAACTGCGGAATTTGCTGACGACGCTGCTGCTGTCCACGGGTGTGCCGATGCTGGTGGCGGGCGACGAGATGGGCCGCACCCAGGGCGGCAGCAACAACGCGTACTGCCAGGACAACGAGGTCAGCTGGGTGGACTGGACGCTGCCGGCGCAGCCGGCCGGGCGCGGGCTGCTGGAGCTGACGCGGCGGCTGCTCGCCCTGCGGCACGCCCATCCGGTGCTGCGCCGCCGCGCGTTCTTCTCGGGCCGTCCGCAGGCACCGGACGGGCTGCGGGACCTGGCGTGGTTCACCCCGCAGGGCAGGGAGATGACCGAGGGCGACTGGTACGCCCCCTCGGCGACGCTCGCGCTCTACCTGTCCGGCCGCGACATCCCCGGGCGGGACGCCCGGGGGGCGCAGGTGACGGACGACAGCTTCCTGACGGTCCTGCACGCGGCCGACGAGCCGGTGCACTTCCGGCTGCCGGGACCGCCGTGGGCGGAGGCGTACGAGGTGGTGGTGGACACCTCGCTGGAGGACCAGGCGGAGGCGCCGGGGACGGTGCACGAGGGGGGTGCGGTGGTACGGGTGCCGGCGCGCTGCGTGCTGTTGCTGCGCGTGCGGACGTAGGCCTGCCGGGTGAACGTCCTGGGGTGAGCGTCCGCACCGGCTCGGCGTCGGCGGAAAACCACATGAGGGCTGTCAGTGGTGACTCGTAGGCTCGCTCCTGATGCCCACGACACCTTCGGACCCCGAGGACCGCTCCGCCGTGCGGTCGCTCCTTCGCCTGTGGCCCTACGTACGGCCGGTGCGCACCCGGCTGTTCAGCGCAGCGTTCGTCGCGATAGTGGCCTCCTGCCTGAGCCTGGTCATTCCGCTGGTCCTCAAGTGGATCGTGGACGGCCCGGTGGCCGGCGGCGATCCGGGCGGGGTGTGGCTCGGGGCGCTGGTGCTGCTGCTGCTCGGCATCGCGGAGGCCGCGCTGTTCGGCTTCCGGCGGTGGCTGGTCGCCCGGCCGCTGGCCGGCGTGGAGGCGGCGATGCGGGCCGATCTCTTCCGGCATCTCCAGCGCCTGCCCGTCGCCTTCCACGACCGGTGGGCGTCGGGGCAGCTGCTCTCGCGGGGCACCACGGATCTGATGCTGCTGCGGATGTTCCTCGCCTTCCCGCTCACGTTCCTCCTCGTCAACGGGACGACGATCCTGGTCGGTTTCGTGCTCCTGCTCCAGCAGGAGTGGACGCTGGGGCTGGTGCTGCTCGCGCCGATCGTGCCGCTCGTCGTCGCGTGCTCCGTCTTCGAGACGCGGTACGCGCTGGTGGCGCGCCGCGCGCAGGACCAGGTCGGCGATCTGACCACGGTGGTGGAGGAGAGCGTCCTCGGCATCCGCGTCGTCAAGGGCTTCGGCCGGCACCGCAGTCAGGCGGAGGCGTTCCGGGCCCTGTCGGAGCGGCTGCGCGGCACGGAGCTGGGCAAGGCCCGGCTGCTCGGCGGCGTCTGGGCGCTCATCACGGTCGTCCCCGAGCTGGCGATCGGCGCGGCGCTGGTGCTGGGCACCGTGCAGGTCGCGGACGGCGGGCTGTCGGCGGGCACGCTGGTGGCGTTCCTGTCGACCGCGCTGGCGCTGCGCTGGCCGGTGGAGTCGATCGGCTTCCTGCTGGCGATGAGCCAGGAGGCGGCCACGGCGGCCGACCGGTACTTCGAGGTGCTGGACGCTCCCGAGGAGCAGGAGACGTCCGGGGACGTCCCGGCGAAGGCACCGGCCGAAGGGGGCGGACTGCGCTTCGAGGGCGTCGAGTTCCGCTACCCCGACGCCCCCGAGGACGCGCCGCCCGTCCTCGCCCGGGTCGACCTGCACGTGCGCCCCGGCGAGACGATGGCGCTAATCGGCGGCACCGGCAGCGGCAAGACCACGCTCACGGCGCTGGTGCCGCGGCTGTACGACGTGACGGCGGGGCGCGTCACGCTCGACGGGCAGGACATCGCCGCGCTGCCCCGCGAGCGTCTGCGCGAGCTGGTGTCGGTGGCCTTCGAGGAGCCGACGCTGTTCTCGGCGAGCGTCGGCGAGAACGTGCTGATGGGGGCCCAGGACGCGACGGACGCGGACCTGCGGCGCTCGCTGGACGTCGCACAGGCGGGCTTCGTCGACGACCTGCCGCAGGGCGCGGACACGCAGGTCGGCGAGCAGGGCCTGAGCCTGTCCGGCGGCCAGCGCCAGCGGCTGGCGCTCGCCCGCGCGGTCGTCGGGCGGCCGCGCTTCCTGGTGCTCGACGACCCCCTGTCGGCGCTCGACGTGCACACCGAGGCGCTGGTGGAGGCGGCGCTGCGCCGCGTCCTGGAGGGCACGACGGCCCTGGTGGTGGCGCACCGCCCGTCGACGGTCATGCTCGCCGACCGGGTCGCGCTGCTGTCGGGCGGCCGGATCACGGCGGTGGGCACGCACCACGAACTGCTGCGGACGAACGCGGAGTACGCCTGGCTGATGTCGGGCACGGCGACGCCTGACGGTCTGGAGACCGCCGGGGCGGGGGCTGGAGACGCGGACGCCGCGGATGCGAAGCATGCGGGCCCGGGAGCCGCGGGCGTGGGGCATGACGGACCGGGGCCTGCCCGCGCGCCGGGGACGGCCGCGAAGAGCGCCACGGGCGCGGAAGGGAGGGCCCGGTGACGACGGGTTCGACGACGGGCTCACCGACCGACGCGACACCGGGCCCGGACGGGACACCGGATTCGCCCACGGACGCCGCCGGGACCGCGGCGCATGCCGACACGGCCGCCGGTCCGGCGGCCCGCGCGGGCGACGCCGCGACGGCCACCGAGGCGGGCCGGTCGGCCGTCCCGCACGACACCGGCACCTCCCGCGCCGGGCCGACGCACTCGGCCCCGGACGCCGCGGGGGCCGCGGCGCATGCCGACACGGCCGCCGGTCCGGCGGCCCGCGCGGGCGCGGCGGCGGACACGGCGCAGGACGGGCGCGGCGGGGGCGACCCGTTCGATCGGGACGCGCTGCCCGCGCCCAAGGGCGCGACCGGCGCCCTGCTGCGTTCGCTGCTCGCGCCCCGCCGCGCGCGCGTGGTGCTCGCCGCCGTGCTCCTGCTGCTCCAGCAGGCGACCGTCCAGGCGGGTCCGCTTCTCGTCGCGTACGCCATCGACCACGGCGTACCCGCCTTCCGGGCGGACGACCACGGCCCCCTGATCGCCGTCGGCGCCGGATACGCGCTGTGCGCCCTCGGGGCCGGCTTCCTCCAGTACGCCTTCATCCGCGCGTCCGCCCGCGTCAACCAGGACGTGCTGCTCGACCTGCGGGGACGGATCTTCCGTCATGCCCAGGCGCTGAGCGTGGACTTCCACGAGCGCTACACCTCCGGCCGCCTGATCTCCCGCTCAACCACGGACGTCGAGTCCCTGCGGGAGCTGCTCAGCGAGGGGCTGCAGGAACTGATCGGCGTCGTCCTCGCGTTCGTCTACATCTCGGTCATGCTGCTCTGGCTCGACGTGGGTCTCGGCGGTCTCGCGGTGCTGTCCTTCGTGCCGCTGTACCTGCTGGTGCGGCTCTACCAGCGGCGTGCGAAGTCGGTGTTCATGCGGCGTTCGACGGCGATCGCCGCGGTCATCGTGAAGTTCGCGGAGACGATGAACGGCATCCGGCCGGTCCGCGCCTTCCGCCGTGAGCGGGTCAACGACGCCGCCTTCCGCGCGCTGAACGAGCGTCACGCCCGCAGAAACGGCGACGCGCTGCTGGAGATGGCGCGCTACGTGGTCGGTTCCCGGCTGGTGGCCAACACGGCGGTCGCCGGGATCGTGCTGTGGGGCGCCTACCGGGTCGCCTCCGGGACGCTTGCGCTGGGTGTGCTGGCGGCGGCCGTGCTGTACCTGCGGCGGCTGTACGACCCGATCGACCGGCTGGGCATGTTCCTCAACTCGTACCAGTCGGCGGCCGCGTCGCTGGAGAAGATCGCCGGCCTGCTGGCCCAGGTCCCGTCCGTGCCGGAGGCCGCGCGACCACGCGAGCTGCCGGTGCGCGACGGCGACCGGCCCGGGCGCGAGGTGGTCTTCGAGCGAGTCGGCTTCCGGTACCGCACGGGCGGTGAGGTCCTGCCGCGCTTCGACCTGACGATCCCGGCCGGACAGACCGTCGCCGTCGTCGGCTCGACGGGCGCGGGCAAGTCGACCCTGGCCAAGCTGCTGGCCCGGTTCTACGACCCGACCGAGGGCCGCGTGCTGCTGGACGGGACGGATCTGCGGGAGCTGTCCGCACGCGAGCTGCGCCGCGGGGTGGTGATGGTGACTCAGGAGGCGTTCCTGTTCTCCGGCACGGTCGCGGAGAACATCGCGATCGGCCGTCCCGATGCGACCCGCGCGGAGATCGAGCAGGCGGCGAAGGCGATCGGGGCGCACGACTTCATCGCCTCGCTGCCCGAGGGCTACGACACGGACGTGCGCAAGCGGGGCGGGCGCATTTCCGCGGGACAGCGCCAACTGGTCGCCTTCGCACGTGCGCTGCTCGCCGACCCGGCGGTGCTGATCCTCGACGAGGCGACAAGTTCGCTGGACATCCCCGGTGAGCGGGCGGTGCAGCGCGCGATGGACACCGTCCTGGAGGGGCGTACGGCCGTGGTGATCGCGCACCGGCTGTCCACGGTGGAGATCGCGGACCGGGTGCTGGTGATGGAGCGGGGCCGCATCGTGGAGGACGGGCCGCCCGCCGAACTGGTCGGCGGTACAGGCCGGTTCGCGGGTCTGCACAAGGCGTGGCGCGAGAGCGTGGTGGGCTGACCACAGCTTCCGGTCCGGCGTGGGCTCCACCGGCGGCGGCCGGGGTCGCCGGTCCGGCTGGTCCGGTCGGGCCGGCCGGTCCCGCCAGGGTCCACCCCGGCCGGTGAAACGTTCGCTTAACGAACACGACCTTTCAAGCAACGGACGAATTCCGGCCAAGTTCTTGTCGCGCTCCTGACAAGGGCTGTATCCGGCTGCCACTCTTCCTCCGTTCCGCGCAATCACGTTCGAACGCACCACCGTTCGACAGCTCCACTGCTTCGCATGCGCCACCCGGCCGTCCCACCCAGCCGGCCGGTACCCCCCTCGCAGAAGGAGTCCGCGTGAGACCCACGCATCGCCGTCGCGCCACAGCGACGGGAGCCCTCATCGCCACGGCCGCTCTCCTGGCGGTCGGCTTCCAGACCGGCACATCGGCCGCCCAGCCCATGGCGGCGCCCACCGCGGCGAAGGCGGGCAAGGCCGACGCCGGCGCCCTGCCCAAGAACCTCTCCCCCGCCCAGCGCGCGGAGCTGATCCGCGAGGCGACCGCCACCACGGCCGCCACCGCGAAGGAACTCGGCCTCGGGGCCCAGGAGAAGCTCGTCGTCCGGGACGTGACCCAGGACCGCGACGGCACCACCCACACCCGCTACGAGCGCACCTACGCGGGCCTGCCGGTCCTCGGCGGCGACCTCGTGGTGACGCAGACGGCGGCCGGAGCCACCGAGTCCGTCAGCAAGGCGTCGAGGGCCGCCCTGAAGAACGTCGACACCAGCGCCGACATCGCTCCGGCCACGGCCGAGAAGCAGGCGGTGAGCGCGGCCAGGGCGGAGGGGTCCGCCGAGACCGAGGCCGAGCGCGCGCCGCGCAAGGTCGTCTGGCTGGCCGACGGCAGGCCCACGCTGGCGTACGAGACGGTCGTCGGCGGACTCCAGCACGACGGGACGCCCAACGAGCTGCACGTCATCACCGACGCCACCACGGGCGAGAAGCTCTTCGAGCGCCAGGCCGTCCACAACGGCACGGGCAACACCCAGTACAGCGGCCAGGTCACGCTCGGCACGGCCCCGTCGTACACGCTGACCGACACCGGGCGCGGCAACCACAAGACGTACAACCTGAACCGGGGTACGTCGGGCACCGGCACGCTGTTCTCGGGCCCGGACGACATCTGGGGCGACGGCACCCCGCAGAACGCCGAGACCGCGGGCGCCGACGCCCACTACGGCGCGGCGCTCACCTGGGACTACTACAAGAACGTGTACGGCCGCAGCGGCATCCGCGGCGACGGCGTCGGCGCGTACTCCCGGGTCCACTACGGCAACGCGTACGTCAACGCGTTCTGGTCGGACTCCTGCTTCTGCATGACCTACGGCGACGGCGCGAACAACACCAAGCCGCTCACGTCCATCGACGTGGCCGCGCACGAGATGACGCACGGCCTCACGTCCAACACTGCGGGCCTCATCTACAGCGGCGAGTCCGGCGGCCTCAACGAGGCCACCTCCGACATCTTCGCCGCGGCCGTCGAGTTCTACGCCAACAACTCCAAGGACGTCGGCGACTACCTCGTCGGCGAGAAGATCGACATCCGCGGCAACGGCACCCCGCTGCGCTACATGGACAAGCCCAGCAAGGACGGCTCGTCCAAGGACTACTGGTACTCCGGTATCGGCAACATCGACGTCCACTACTCATCGGGCCCGGCGAACCACTGGTTCTACCTGCTCTCCGAGGGCAGCGGCGCCAAGACCGTCAACGGCGTCAATTACGACTCGCCGACCTCGGACGGCCTGCCGGTGACCGGTATCGGCCGCGAGAAGGCCGCGCTGATCTGGTTCAAGGCGCTCACCACGAAGTTCAACTCCCGCACCGACTACGCGGGCGCCCGCACCGGCACCATCGCGGTGGCGACGGAGCTGTACGGAGCGACCAGCGCCGAGGTCAAGTCGGTCACCGACGCCTGGGCCGGCATCAACGTCGGCTCCCGGCCCGGCGGCGACCCGGGCGACGGCACGGTCTTCGAGAACACGGCCGACGTGTCCATCCCGGACTCCCCGGGCGCGGCCGTGACCTCCTCGATCGACGTCACGGGCCGCACGGGCAACGCGCCCTCGACCCTCAAGGTCGGCGTGGACATCGTCCACACCTGGCGCGGTGACCTGGTCATCGACCTGCTCGCCCCGGACGGGACCGCGTACCGCCTGAAGAACTCGAGCGGTTCGGACTCGGCGGACAACGTCCAGACCACGTACACGGTCAACGCCTCCAGCGAGGTGGCGAACGGCACCTGGAAGCTGCGGGTGCAGGACGTGGCGCGGTACGACACGGGCTACATCAACAGCTGGAAGCTCACCTTCTGAGCCGACGCCGCGTCACTGTCCCACCGCCGCCCGGGGTGCCCCGCAGCTCGGGCGGCTCCGTCACAGACACCGTGATCGTCAACTCAGGGTTGACGATCCGGGCAGCGTCAACCTAAGGTTGTCGCATGACCGATCCTGTGCGTCTGACCCATCCCGTGCGGCTCGACGATCTGATCGACGCCATCAAGAAATCCCACTCCGACGCCCTCGACCAGCTGTCCGACGCGGTCATCGCGGCGGACCACCTCGGCGACATCGCCGACCACCTCATCGGCCACTTCGTGGACCAGGCCCGCCGCTCCGGCGCCTCGTGGACCGAGATCGGCAGGTCCATGGGCGTCTCCAAGCAGGCCGCCCAGAAGCGCTTCGTCACCAAGGAGTCCGACCAGCCGCTCGACCTGGACCCGAGCCAGGGCTTCAACCGGTTCACCCCGCGTGCCAGGAACGTCGTCGCGGCGGCCGCCAACGAGGCCCGCGAGGCCCGCAACACGCACGTCGGCACCGAGCACCTGACCCTCGGCCTCCTCGCCGAGCCCGAGGGCCTCGCCGGCCAGGCGCTCACCGCCCGGGGTGCGGACGCCGACCGGGTCCGCGCCGCAGTGACGGCGGCGCTGCCCCCGGCCGCCGACGAACTCCCCGTGGTCCCGCCGTACGACGCCCGCGCCCGCAAGGCCCTGGAGCTCACGTTCCGCGAGGCCCTGCGGCTGGGCCACAACTACATCGGCACCGAGCACATCCTGCTGGCCCTGCTGGAGGCCGAGGACGGCAAGGGCCCGCTCTCGTCGCTCGGCATCGACAAGGGCGCCGTCGAGCGGTACGTGACGGAGGCGCTCGCCCCGTTCCTGGCCCCCAAGGAGCAGTAGCCCGTCCCCACTTCGCCAGAGGGCCGGACGACGAGGAGGACCGCCCCCGCTGAGGCGGGGACGGTCCTCCGACGGCAGTGCCTCGCCCGGTGCCGGGCCGGCGGGATCAGCGGGCGGTGCCGCCTTCCACCGGAGCCGGGCCGAGGCACGCCGCCAGTGCGTCGACGACGGCCTGGCCGAACGGCCCCTCCTCAGGGGCGACCACAGTGATCATGTACAGCCCCGAGCCGACGAGGGAGATCTCGTAGGGCTCGTAGCCGAACCCGGTGCGGACATAGGGATCCTCGAGGGCCATGACCTTCAGGGACTGCCGGCCCGCCGGCTCGTACGCCACCGAGAAAGGGCCCTCCTGCCGCGAGTCGAGCACATGGCCGGAGTCGTCCCAGCCCGCCACCATGTCCTCGTCGCGCGCGACGAGGACATGGCCCGAGCGCTCGCCCAGCTGCAGCACGCCGGGCGCCCACGGCGCGAACGCGTCGGCGTCCTCGTCCACCGAGGCGACCCTGAGCTGCGGCCACCGCGCGGACCAGCGGTCCAGGAACCGCTCGACCGCCGCCGGTACGGGCCCGCAGACCACGAGGACCGTGTCACCGCCTGTGATCATGGCGCCTTCCATCCAGCGGTGGGGCCGACGTAGCCGACCCTCGCTCCGGCCCACCGTAGAGCCCGGCGGGCAAGAACGGTCGGCTCGCCTCCCAAGCCGTCGTCGACGACGAGGAGCACCGCCGACCGCGCCCGCCCCGGGCTAGGCCGGGTTGTTCGCGTGCGTCAGGGTCTCCCACGCCACGAAGAGGTTGTTGGAGCCCGCGGGGCGCTGCTGCTCCGTCAGGCGCCGGGTGTTGGTCATGCCGTACCCCATGCGGTTGGCCAGGGCGTTGTAGCCCACCTCGGTGATCGGGCCGAGTCTCGCCTTGAGGGTGCCGCCGCACAGGCTGCCGGGCACCGGCTCGACGCCGAGCTGGTACTTGGCGTGCAGGCCGAGCGTGTGCCGCAGGCGGTCGGCGATCTCCGGGTAGAGGTCCTGGCCCTGGATACGGCTGGTCTCGGCGATGTGCGCGATGGCCGAGAAGCCGTAGCCGGCGTGGGTGAGGTCGCGGCAGGTCTCCTGGCCGATCCCGTTCATGGTGTAGGACGACTGGCCGTGCCAGTAGCGGATGATCTCCTCCCGGGTGTCGAGGCCGCTGCCGGGCGCGGTCATCGGCAGGGAGCCGTCGCTGGTCAGGTAGATGTACGCGGGCACACGTCCACGGAACGTGGCGACGGCCCTGTCGTACGCGGCCCGGTCCTCCAGGAAGACCGCGATGCCGATGGCGGCCTCGGTCATGCTCAGTTCCCAGTTGCCGTTCGCGTGGGAGCCGCCCGCGACCTCGGGAAGGTAGACGTCGCGCAGCATGGTGGCGAAGCGGCCGGAGTTCGGCCAGCCGGCCGGGTAGGTGTACTTGATGATCTCCGCCGCTCGTGGCCAGGAGGAGCCGGCCCAGCCGGTCTGGAGCCGGGCGTTGCTGTTGGTGTGGTCCTTGATCACGGCCGACCAGGCGTCCATGAGCTCGATGGACTTCTTCGCGTAGCGGCTGTCGCCGGTGATGTACCAGGCGAGCGCGGTGGTGTACGCGGCGATGGCGTCCTCGCGCTCGTCCGTACAACCGTAATTGGGGTTCGAGTACGAGCCGCACTCGACGACGGCGCGGGGCTTCGGGACGCGGGAGAGCGAGGCGTACGAGCTCGCCGCCATCTGGTCCCAGGCGGCCTTCCAGGGCTGCGCCCCGGCCTGCACGCGGGACTTCACGAAGTCCAGCTGGGGGCTGCTGACGAGGACGCCGGGGTGGGTGAAGGCCGCCGGCGCGGCGGCGACGGCGGGCCTGGCGTCGGCCGGCGCCTTCTCGGCGGACGCGGGCGCGACGAGGGCGCCGGTGAGGATGCCGGCGACGACGGTGGACAGGGCGACGAGGAGGGCTCTCGGCCGGCGCAGGGCGTGCCTGCGGTTTCCGGTGCGCATGGGGGGTGCCTTCCGGTTGGGGGACACCAACTCGGTTCATGTTGATGAACATTGAGCTGGAGGGTGAACGCCCTGATGCATGAGGAAACTAGGGGCATTCCATGGACACGTCAAGACGATGGTTTCGCGGCGTCCAGCCGCGCCCCTGCCAGGGGGCAGCGCAGAGGGCACGGCCCTTCCGGATCCGGAAGGGCCGTGCCCCGTACGGCGGAACAGCTCAGCGCAGCAGGACTCCCGCGTCCCGGCCCGCGGCCTCCGGGGGCAGCGCCACCAGGCCCATGTCCGCGCCCGACGGGATCAGCCGGTGGGCGGGCAGCACCCGCACCGTGTAGCCGAACGGTCCGGTGCGGTCCAGCGCCAGCGGCCCCTCGTACACCCAGCGGCCCTCCAGATCCGGGCCGCCCGACGGCTTCAGCGGGAAGGTCCGGGCGTCACGGATCGCGTCGTCGGAGTCGACCCGGCCCGCCACCGCCTGCACCTCCACGTCGTCCGGCCGCAGTTCCCCGAGCCGGGCCTGCACCCGCAGGGTCAGCGTGGACCCGAGACCCGCCGTCGCGCCGGCACCCGCACCCGCGTCCTGGTCCACGGCCTCCACGTGGTCCACGGCGACCCGCGGCCAATCCGCCCGCACGCGCGCCTTCCAGGCCGCGAGCTCCTCGGCGGCGGACGCGTCCAGGGCCCGGTGGGCCTTCGCAGCGGGGGCGTAGAGGCGCTCGACGTACTCGCGCACCATGCGGCCCGCGAGCACCTTGGGGCCGAGCGTCGTCAGCGTGCGGCGCACCATCGCGATCCAGCGGTCGGGCAGTCCGCCCGAGCCCTGCTCGTAGAAGCGGGGCGCGACCCGGTCCTCGATCAGCGAGTACAGCGCCGCGGCCTCCAGTTCGTCGCGGCGGTCCTCGTCGGTTGCCGCGCCGTCGGCGGTGGGGATCGCCCAGCCGAAGTCCGGCTCGTACCACTCGTCCCACCAGCCGTCGAGCACCGACAGGTTGAGCGATCCGTTCAGCGCGGCCTTCATGCCGCTCGTGCCGCACGCCTCCAGCGGACGGAGCGGATTGTTGAGCCACACGTCGCAGCCCGGGTAGAGCTTCTTCGCCATCGCCATGCCGTAGTCGGGCAGGAAGACGATGCGGTGGCGCACCTTCGGGTCGTCGGCGAAGCGCACCAGTTCGCGGACGAGTCGCTTGCCCCCGTCGTCGGCCGGGTGGGCCTTGCCCGCGACGACGATCTGGATCGGCTGAGTGGGGTGCAGCAGCAGCTCGGTGAGTTTGCGGCGGTCGCGCAACATCAGTGTGAGCCGCTTGTACGACGGCACCCGCCGCGCGAACCCGATGGTGAGCACGTCGGGGTCGAGCACCCCGTCGATCCAGCCCAGTTCGGCGGCGCCGGCCCCGCGCTGGCGCCAGGAGGCGCGCAGCCTCTCCCGCACCTCCTGCACCAGCTGCTCGCGCAGCGAGCGGCGCAGCTCCCAGATGTCGGCGTCGGGGATGTTCGCGACGGCGTCCCAGCGCGAGGACCCGCCGACCGACAGGGCGTCCTCCGCGCGGCCCGCGCCGATTTGGCGCGCCCCCAGCCGGAAGACCTCGGGCGCGACCCACGTCGGCGCGTGCACGCCGTTGGTGATCGAGGTGATGGGCACCTCGGCCGCGTCGAAGCCCGGCCACAGGCCGGCGAACATCTCGCGGCTGACGGCTCCGTGGAGCCGGGAGACGCCGTTGGCGCGCTGGGCGAGCCGCAGGCCCATCACCGCCATGTTGAACAAGCCCGGTTCGCCGCCGGGATAGCTCTCGGTGCCCAGCTGGAGCACCCGGTCGACGGGCACCCCGGGCAGCTCGGCCCCGTCCGCGAAATGGCGGGCGACGAGCTCGCGGTCGAAGCGGTCGATGCCCGCGGGCACCGGTGTGTGGGTGGTGAACACCGTGCCCGCGCGCACGGCTTCGAGGGCCGCGTCGAAGCCGAGGCCGGCGCTCTCCCCCAGTTCGCGGATGCGTTCCAGGCCGAGGAAGCCGGCGTGCCCCTCGTTGGTGTGGAACACCTCGGGCGCCTCGTGCCCGGTGATCCGGCAGTACGCGCGGACCGCCCGGACGCCACCGATGCCGAGCAGCATCTCCTGGAGCAGGCGGTGTTCGCTGCCGCCGCCGTAGAGGCGGTCGGTGACGTCGCGGGCGCCGGGCCCGTTGCCCTCGATGTCGGAGTCGAGCATCAGCAGGGGGACGCGGCCGACCCGGGCGACCCAGATGTGGGCGTGCAGCAGCCGGCCGCCGGGCAGGGCCAGGGACACCCCGGCCGGGGACCCGTCGGCCTCGCGCAGCAGGGTCAGCGGCAGTTCGTTCGGGTCGAGCACGGGATAGTGCTCCTGCTGCCAGCCGTCGCGGGACAGCGACTGGCGGAAGTAGCCGTGCCGGTAGAGCAGGCCGACTCCGATCAGCGGCACGCCGAGGTCGCTGGCGGCCTTGAGGTGGTCGCCGGCGAGGATGCCGAGGCCGCCCGAGTACTGGGGCAGGGCGGCGGTGACACCGAACTCCGGCGAGAAGTAGGCGATGGCGGCCGGGAATTCGGAGGTCCCGGGATCGCCGTCCCCCGCCTGGTACCACCTGCGTCCGTGCAGGTAGTCGTCCAGGTCGTCGGCGGCCGCGGCCAGCCGGCGCAGGAAGCGCCGGTCCTTGGCCAGTTCCGCCATCCGGGCGGCGGACACGTTCCCGAGGAGCCGCACGGGATCGCCGGCGACGGCCTGCCACCCCTCGGGATCGACGGAGCGGAACAGCTCCTGGGTCTCGGCATGCCAGGACCAGCGCAGATTGCGTGCCAGGCCGCTGAGCGGTTGCAGTGGTTCGGGGAGGACGGGGCGGACGGTGAATCGACGAATGGCCTTCACAGGTCCCACCTTCGCAGGGGATGTACGCATCCGAGCGGACGCACGACGGTGTGCGCCCTTTTCCGTCGTTCTCGACGGTAGTCGCACCCCCTCCTCCCCGACCACGGCGCACGCTGCCTGTTTTAGGGCTCGGTTCTCCCCCTGGCTGCGCCGGGGGAACCCTGGACCCCCACCGGGGCGCCTAAGACGTCGTCTCATTTGGTGAGTCTGCGGTAGCAGATGAGGCTGCAGGCGATGGCGGTGAAGGCCAGGAAGTGTTCGGGCTTGCGTTCGTAGCGGCGGTGCAAGCGGCGGCAGCCGCCCAGCCA